>NZ_JAUCZG010000007.1 GCF_030373225.1 Hydrogenophaga sp.
GAAATTCATGCGCTCAGCAGGCTTCGCTGCGCCGGTTTTGAACACCATCCCTAGGAATTGATATTGACAGCAGGAAGATTGCCTCTGCACATCTAGCAGGTCTTGATGCAAAGCTATTTGACATTAAAGATATTCCAAAGGAAAAATTAGTTCGCTTTACGATAATGAATCACTTTTTGGAGCATGTTCCAAGCGTAGAGGATGTCAAGACGTTTATCAGAAGGGCGTGCCAAGTCTCAACTGACTTTGTATTCATCAAGCAGCCTTACTTTGACGCTGACGGATACTTGTTTCAGAAAGGTTTAAAGATGTTTTGGTCTGATTGGACCGGCCATCCAAATCCGATGAGCACTCTTTCTTTTTATCGGATTCTGTCGCAACTTCAGAATGAAGGGGTTTTCCAGCACTTCTCAATTCATGGCAAAAAAGCTATTCTATCTTCTGATGACGATCATGTTCAATCGGCATTCGCTCCAACCGATCAACACCACTTCGACAAAAGTATCCATCCACCAAAAGTTACTGGATTAAGGTTTCAAATGCCGGTGTTCTACGAAACAGTCGTCTTTATCACCATGCCTGGCATTGCTCACAGAGATCCTTTTAAAAGCATTAAGACGGATATCACATTTATTGACGAGTTCGGAAACTTTTCCAGCAAGTAAGTGGGCATAGGTCCTAATTCCGATTCAATGAGCGCGATTCTATTGGCACAGGTCGAAGAAGGCGCCTTGAATTCAAGGGTTCTCGATACACTTCAATCGGAGTATCGCGATGACTCACAAAATCTTCGAGCTTTACAGAATTTTCAGGTTTTTCTATCCGATCCACTGCTGTGTTCTTCTGATCGAATAGGGAAACTCTCTTGTTTCAACGGGTTTTTGGCTGCTCTCAAATTGCAGCGGTTAAGTTTTCGAGATGAGGCAGGCCCGTTCAATACATTAAATGTGCAGGCATTTTCACCTGTGCAGCCAGTGATCAATGGTCCGCTTGTATCGGTTCTGATAACTTCTTTCAACAGCGCTGAACGCATATGTGCAGCGGTTGAATCACTGCAAAAGCAGTCTTGGCAATCAATTGAAATTATCATCATTGATGATGGCAGTACCGACAACTCCTGTGCTCGGGTTAAAGAGCTAGCCAAGCATGACTCTAGAGTCCGCTCAGTTTTTCTTGAGCAAAACATCGGCACCTATGCTGCCAAGCATTTGGGCTTGCAGTTGGCAACCGGCGAATTCGTCACCTGCCACGACTCCGACGATTGGTCCCACCCGCAGAAGATCGAGCGGCAGGTTCGCCCATTGATCGACAACCCGGATCTGGTCTGCACCGTTTCCTGCTGGATCCGCATCACCGACGAAGGTGAGTTCTATTCGCGCCTGGGCCCGCCGTACATGCGGCTCAACCCGTCTTCCCCACTGTTCCGGCGTGAGCTGGTGTTGCAACGCGCGGGTGCCTGGGACCTTGTGCGCACCGGGGCCGACAGCGAGTTTCTTGCGCGGATCAAGGCGGTGTTCGGGCCAAAAGCGGTGCTGCGCATCAGCCAGCCGTTGGCCTTGGGCAGTCATCGCCCTGGGTCGTTGATGACGGCTGAAGACACAGGCTATTCGGCGGAAGGTCGGTCCAGCTCGCGCCAGGCCTATTGGGATGCGTGGAACCAGTGGCACGCGGCGGCGAAGGCGCGGGGCTCGCGTCCCTGGCTCCCGCCCAACCCTGTGTTGGCGGCAACACACCGCATGTTCGACGCACCCGAAGAGATAAAGGTGCATGCGCCGTTCATTGCCGAAAGCATGAAGGCGCATGGCGTGCCCGGGTTCATGGACGCTCCGGCGCACCGCCCCCACTGGCTGGCCCATTCCAGTGCGGTGGCGCGAATACCTACGCTCGCTGCCTTGGTGGGCGGGCCCGTGTCGTGCGATGGCCGCCTGGCCCAGCGCGACGCACGGCTGGCCGGTGTGCTGGCCTGGGGGCGCAAGCCCAGCGCCTTGCGCGCTGCATGGCGCGCCGCCGATCTGCGGCTGCCCCTGCTGCGCCTTGAAGACGGCTTCCTCCGCTCCTTCAGCACAGGCGACCGCTCTCCCCCGCTTTCCCTGGTGCTCGACGACACCGGCATCTACTACGACAGCACCCGTCCCAGCGCCATCGAACGCCTGCTCGAAAGCAACGAAGACCTGCTGGCCAACGGCGCGGCCGATGACGTGGCGCGGGCCCGTGCCTTGATGGCAGAACACGGCCTGAGCAAATACAACCACGCGCCGCCGCTGGCGCAGGTGCAGGCGGCGCTGGGGCGCCCGTTGCTGCGCGCCACCGATGCCGAGCGTGTGCTGGTGGTTGACCAGACGGCGGGCGACATGAGCATTGCGCTGGGGGGAGCGAGCGCGCAGACCTTTGCCGACATGCTGGCCGCTGCGCTGGCCAACCACCCGCGCGCCACGGTGTATGTGAAGACGCACCCCGAAACCGCTTCGGGCCGCAAGGATGGGCACTTTGCTGCGCTGGCCGGGAGCGAGCGTGTGGTGCTGCTGCGCCAGGCCATCGAGCCGCTGAGCCTGCTGCGCGAGATGGACCGTGTGTATGTGGTCAGCTCCACGCTGGGGTTTGAAGCTGTGCTCGCCGGCAAGCCGGTGCACTGCTTTGGCCTGCCGTGGTACGCGGGCTGGGGCGCCACGGTGGACGCGCAGCGCTGCGAGCGCCCCACACGCCGCCGCACAGTGGACGAGCTGTTTGCCGCCGCCTACCTGCGCTACGCCCGCTACCTCAACCCCGAAACGCATGAGCGCGGCAGCATTTTTGATGTGATCGCCTGGCTGGTGCGCCAGCGCCGCATGGCGGGTTTGCTGGATGCGCCGCATGGCTGACATGGCCGCCCCCGCCTGGCTGGGCCAGCGCCTCATTGGCGTGGGGTTTCGGCGCTGGAAGCAGGCGCATCTGCGGCCGCTGCTCTCGCTGCAGCCAGGGCGCGTGGTGTTTGTGGCCGACGAAGCGGCGGCGGCCGCCTTGTTGCCCACGGCCGCTGACGCGCTGGTGTTCTGGGGCGCCACGCCACCGCCCGGTGTGGCCGCGCTGGCCCAGCGCAGCGGTGCCCGGCTGGTGCGGGTGGAAGACGGGTTTGTGCGCTCGGTGGGACTGGGTTCAGACTTGATTCGCCCGCTTTCGCTGGTGCTCGACACGCAGGGCATCTACTTCGACCCGACCCAGCCCAGCGCACTGGAGAGCCTGCTCAACACCGCCACCTTCGGCGCCGACGAGCTGGCCGAGGCGGCGCGGGTGCGGGCGTTCATCGTGGCGCACGGCCTCACCAAATACAACCACGAGCCGCGTGGCGCAGCGCAGTGGCCCAGCGCCGGGCGGCGGGTGGTGCTGGTACCGGGGCAGGTGGAAGACGACGCCTCCATTCGCCTGGGCTGCACCGGGGTGAACACCAACGCCGGCCTGCTGCGGGCGGCGCGCGCGGCCTGCCCGGACGCATTCATTGTTTACAAGCCCCACCCCGACGTGGCCAGCGGCAACCGGCTGGGCCGCCTGAGCCTGGCCGAGGCCAAGCGCTGGGCCGACCATGTGGAGCCCACGCTGAGCGTGGTGAGCTGCATTGAAGCCTGCGACGAGGTGCACACGCTCACCTCGCTGGCGGGGTTTGATGCGCTGCTGCGTGGCAAACGCGTGGTCACGCACGGCCAGCCGTTTTACGCAGGCTGGGGCCTCACGGCTGACCGTGCCACCGATGGCGTGGCCTGGGCCAGGCGGCAGCGGCGCCTGTCGCTGGACGAACTGGTGGCGGGCACGCTGCTGCGCTATCCCGTCTACTGGGACTGGCAACTGCGCGGCTACACCACCTGCATGGCGGTGCTGCGCCAGCTGGCCAGCACGCGCGACGCCTTGGTGGCCAGCGGCGGGCTCGACCCGCTGCGCACCGGCTGGCTGCGCCGCCAGGGCCGTAAGGCGCGCACGCTGTTTGAGGCGTGGATTCGTCCTTGAAATAAACACTTAATATAACAAATTTGTCCTTCCCAAAAGGACACTTTTGGTAGCATACGACCCTATGGACCATTCATATACGGCAGTGATCTCGCAGAAAGTGGTGGATTCACAAGCCACTGCGCTGCCCAAGCTGACCCGGCGCGATGTCTGGCTGCCGGCGGTTCAGCCGAAAAAGGCCACCGCCGTCATCGGCATGCGGCGGGCGGGCAAAACCAGCTTTCTGTGGCAGCTGATGGCCGAACGGCATGCCGCCGGTACACCCCGAGAAGGTTTGCTCTATTTCAGCTTCGAAGACGAGCGGCTCGCGGGCCTGCGCCTGCAAGACCTTGAACAGCTCGTCGAGACCTACTACCGCCTGAACCCCGAGTGGCGCGACCAGCGCCGGGCCAGCTTTTTTCTGGACGAGGTTCAACTCATTCCAGGCTGGGAAGGTTTTGCCCGCCGCCTGCTGGACAGCGAGAACATCGAACTGTTTCTCTCGGGTTCGTCGGCCCGCATGCTCTCGCGCGAGGTGGCCACCAGCATGCGCGGCCGCGCGCTTGAGGCGGTGGTGAGCCCTTTCAGCTTTCGCGAAGCCTTGCGACACGCGGGGCACGAACCCGCCAAAAGCACACAACGGCTCACCAAAGCCGAGCGCTCGCAGCTCGACCACCATTTGCTCAGCTACTTGACGGTTGGTGGGTTTGCGGAGGCACAGGGCCTGGGCATCAGGGACCATCAGGCCCTCATGCGCAATTACGTGGATGTGGTTTTGTTGCGCGACGTCATTGAGCGGCACAACCTGACGCAGCCGCAGGTGTTGCGTTGGATGGTGCAGCAGTTGCTGGGCAATGCGGCCGGCGCGTTCAGCATCAACAAGTTTCATGCGGACCTCAAGTCCAGGGGCGTGCCGGTGGGCAAAGACACCTTGCACGACATGCTGGCCAACCTCGAAGACGCGTTTTTGCTCTGCAGCGTGGGCATTGCCACCAGCTCACCGCGCCAAAGGCAGGTGAATCCGCGCAAGGTGTACCCGGTGGACACGGGACTCATGGGAATGTTTGCCCTCTCGGGCAAGGCCAACACGGGCCATGCCCTTGAAACTGTGGTGCTGCACAGCCTTCAGGCGGCGGGCGCCGATGTGGCCTATGTGCGCTCACCCACCGGTTACGAGGTGGATTTTTACGCCCGGCACCCCGGCGGACAAGAACTGCTGGTGCAGGTGTGTGCCGACATCAGCCAACCCGACACCCTGGCCCGGGAGGTGCGCGCCTTGCAAGAGGCAGCGCCACTGTGGCCGCAGGCCCAATGCCAGCTGGTCGCGCTGCATGTGCCGAGTCAGATCGCAGTGCCCGATGGCATCACGCTGTGCCCAGCCACGGACTGGCTGCTGGGCATGGGCGGGGAGCGGTGATGAACCCACTGTCGACCGGCGTGCAGCGCAGACGCGTGCACTACTTCAGCGGCTTCGACGCGCGTGGCCCGGCGCATTACCACCGCCTGTGCCGCGACGAGGCAGCCAAGCCGCAGCCACAGGGCGGCGTGGTGCAGGTGGGCCGGCGAGAGAAGCAGTCGCGCCTGTTCAGCCGCTGGCAGGTGAGCTGGCAGGCCAGCGCCGAGGCGCCCGAGAGCGTGCAGACCGAGCACGTGTTCATGAGCTGGGACGATGTGATCCGCGCGCACTGGAGCCGCGGCCCCTGGGCGCTGCTGCGCGAGTTCGTGCAGACTTATGCGGCCATCGTGCGCGATGTGGGGCCGGCCCGCGTGAAGCAGATGTACGACAACGCCTACCTCACCGGCATCCTGCCGGCGGTGTACCTGCTGGGCACGCTGCTGTTGGGGGTGTTGGTCGGCCTGGCACTGAGCCTGGGCATGGGCGCCTGGGGCTGGCTGGCCACGCCGGCGGTGGTGGCAGGGCTGTGGGTGTATGGCGCGCACAAGGGTTTGTTCTGGCTGCTGCGCATCTTCACTTTCATCATTCGCATGGGGCGCGGGCCGCTGCCGGGCCTGCAGGCGCGCACCACCGAGTGGGTGAACGACATCGTGCAGCGCCAGCAGCAAGACCCGGTGGACGAGGTGCTGCTGGTGGGCCACAGCGTGGGCACGCTGGTGATGGTGGACGCGGTGGACCAGCTCATGCGCGACCCGCGCTGGCAAGCGCTGCAGCAGGGCCGCACCACCGGCATGGTGACGCTGGGCCAGTGTTATCCGTTCGTGGCCATGGTGCCGCGCGCTGGCGCGTTTCGCGAGGCGCTGCAGCGGCTCTGCCGTGCGCCCGGGCTGTTGTGGTGGGACGTGTCGGCCCGCATCGACCCGCTGTGCTTCTACAACACGCATCCGCTGGCGCGCAGCGGCACGCCACACGAGGGGCTGCCTCTGCCGGTGCTGCACAACGCGAAGTTCTTCCAGATGTACGAGCCTGCGCGCTGGGCGCGCATTCGCGCCGACAAACTGCAGACGCACTTTCTCTACCTCATGACACCCGACAAGCCGGGCAACTTTCACCTGTGCGACGTGCTTTACGGGCCGCGCGGGCTGCAGCAACACATGGCGGCCAAGGGCCTGCCAGAGCAGGGGGCGGCTTGATACCGCCGCGCCCCGAGCCGCTGGCGCAGCCGCGCCTGGGCCTGCTGTGGTTCGCCCGTGTGGCGCACTCGTGGCTGGACGCGCTGACCGTCAAGAGTTACCACATGCTGCTGGGCCAGTTCCGGCTGCCGGGCATGCGGGTGTTTGTGGTCAACGACCCGGCATGGGTCGAGCGCATGTTGATCGCAGAGCCGCACAACTACCCCAAGCACCGCCTGATGCACGAGGCACTGGAGCCACTGCTGGGCTCGAGCCCGTTCACCACCAACGGGCCGCTGTGGCAGCGCCAGCGCCGCATGCTCGACCAGGCCTTCGGCCATGCGCGGCTGGGCCGGGTGTTCGGGTTGATGCAGCAAGCGTGCAACGACATGCAGGCGCGCTTGCAGGCCGGCACGCTCGACGTGGACGGCGCCATGACCCATGTCACGGCCGACATTGTTCACCGCACGATCTTCTCGCTCCCCCTGCTGGCGCAAGAGGCCGACACGCTGTTTGGCGCCTTCACGCGTTACCAGCAACTGGCGCAGCGCGCGGTGTTTCTGAAGCTGTTGCGCCTGCCCCCTTTGTGGTTGAACCGCTCAAAGCAGCGGCAGGCGGCCATCATTCGTGGCTTTCTGGCGGCCCGGGTGCGCGAGCGTTTCGCCAGCCGAAGCACCGACGACGAAGCGCAGGGCGCCGACATCCTGGCCGGGCTGCGCTCGGCGGTGGACCCGCAAGACGGCTCCCGCCTGAGCGAGACCGAGGTGCTCGACCAGATCTGCATGCTGTTTCTGGCCGGGCACGAAACCTCGGCGAGCGCGCTGAGCTGGTGCCTCTATCTGCTGGCCGAGAGCTCCGGTCTGCAGCAGACGCTGCGCGACGAAGTGGCCGCCACCACCCAGGGCGAGCCCCTGCAGGCGGGCGATGTGCGCAAGCTGGTGCAACTGCATGCACTGTTTCGCGAGGTGCTGCGGCTGTACCCGCCGGTGGGCTACTTCCCGCGCGAGGCGGTGGCCGACCAGGTCATTCGCGGCAGCCAGGTGCGACGTGGAGATGCGCTGCTGGTGTTCCCCTGGCTGCTGCACCGCCATCGCCGCTTCTGGGTCGAACCCGACGCCTTCGAACCGGGGCGTTTTGACTCCCAGGGCTCGGCCGACCCACCCAAGGGAACCTACCTGCCGTTTGGCATGGGTGCACGCGCCTGCATCGGCGCCGGCTTTGCCATGCAGGAGGCGGCACTGATCTTGAGCACCTTGCTGCAACACCACTGCCTGCGGCCGGCGCCCGGGCCGGCGCCCCGGGTGGTGGGCCGGCTCACGGTGCGTTCGGCCGACGGCATTCGTGTGCAACTGGAAGCCCTGCACGCCGGGGCGGCGCATGACTGACTGGCGCATGGCGCTGGTGCGCCGCTGGCGCACGCGCAACGAGGCTCGAGCCCACACCCGGGTGCTGGTGCTGGGCGACTCGCATGTTCGCGTGTTCGAGCACTGGTGGTTTCTGTGGGCGCTGCCGCGCGTGCGCTGGCACATCGTGTACGTGGCCGGCGGCACCGCCACCGGGCTGCCCAACCCGCAGTCGGCCACGCGCGCGCGCACCCGCTTCGACGAAGCCCTGGCCGGCCCGCCGTCCGACCTGGTGGTGATCAACCTGGGCGAGGTGGACACCGGCTACACCATCTGGGCGCGGGCCGAACGCAACGGCAGCGACCCGCGCGCGGCCATGGCGCAGGCGGTGCAGCGCTACGCGGCCTTCATCACCGAGGTGGCCCGGCAGCACCGCGTGGTGGTGGTGGGCGCGCCGCTGCCCACGCTGCCCGACGACTTTGTGCCCGGCGATGACGTGGGCAGCACACGCAAGAGCGTGATCCACAGCCAGACCAAACGCACCGAACTCACACTGGCGTTCAACGCATCGGTAGCGGCAGCCTGCGCCGAACTCGGGGTGCCGCACCTCGACGACCGCGCTGACAGCCTGGGCGCCGACGGCAAGGTCAAGGCTTCCTGGCAACGCACCGACCGCGCCGACCACCACTACGATCGCAAGACCTACGCGCGCTGGCTGGCGCGTGCGCTCCACCCTCACCTTCCAGCACCCCGACGCTGAACGCATGCACTTCTGCCCCGCCTATCCCAAACCGCGCAAAAACAAGGCCTCGGCCCTGCTGATGTTCTTCAGCGCGCGCCGCTCATGGCTGGACGCGCTCTACGAACGCAGCTACCGCATGCAGATGGGCGAGGTGCATCTGCCGGGCATGGACATGTACATGGTCAACGAGCCCGCGCTGGTCAAACGGGTGCTGAGCGAAGAGGCCGATGCGTTCCCCAAGAGCCCGCTGATGGGCGAGGCGCTGCAGCCGCTGCTGGGCGACAGCATCTTCACCACCAACGGCGCGCAATGGAAACGCCAGCGCGACATGATGGACCCGGCCTTTGCGCAGGCGCGGCTGAATGTGGCCTTTCCGGTGATGCGCGCGGCCACGCAGGACATGATGGAACGCCTGGAAGGCCTGCCCGATGGCACGGAGCACGACCTGGAGGAAGAGATGACGCACGTGACGGCCGACATCATCTTTCGCACCATCTTCTCGGTGCCCATGGAGGGCAGCGACGCGCGGCGCATGTTCGAGGCGTTCGCGCGTTTCCAGGCCATTGCGCCGCGCTTGATGCTGCCTTCGCTCTTCGGCATGCGCTGGCTGGTGTGGCCCTGGGACGCCTGGCAGAGCCGGCGTGCGGCGCGCGAGATACGGGGCCTGCTGGCCAGCCTGATCCGTCCGCGCTTCGACGCGCACCGCGAGGGTCAGCCGGCGGCGGGCACCGACATCCTGCAGGCCTTCATGGAAGCGCGCGACCCGGCCAACGGCATGGCGTTCGGCTTCGAGGAACTGGTGGACCAGGTGGCCATGCTGTTTCTGGCCGGTCATGAAACATCGGCCAGTGCCCTCACCTGGGCCTGCCATTTGCTGGCCAACGACAGCGGGGTGCAGGAGCGCGCACACGCCGAGGTGATGACGCAGATCGGGTGGCGCGAGGCGCAGGCGGGCGACATGAAGGCACTCGACCTGGTGCGCAACGTGTTTCGTGAAACGCTGCGGCTGTTTCCGCCGGTGGGGTTTTTTGCACGCCAGTCCGCCAGCGCCTGCACCATGCGCAAGAAGCCGGTGCGCGAAGGCGCGACGGTGGTGGTGGCACCGTGGCTGATCCAGCGGCACCGCGACCTGTGGACAGAACCCGACGCCTTCAATCCGGACCGCTACGCCGAAGACGCTTCGCGCGAATCGCTGCGCCAGGCCTACCTGCCGTTCGGCATGGGGCCGCGCGTGTGCCTGGGCGCGGCCTTTGCCTTGCAGGAGGCCACGCTCATCCTGGCGTGTCTGCTGCGGCGCTACCGGCTCACGGCGGTGCCCGGCCACGAGCCCCGGCCGGTGGGCCGGTTGACCATTCGATCGGCCAATGGCGTTCGGCTGCAACTGCACCGCAGGGAGGCAACCGCATGAGAGAGCGGCTGGCCGGCTTTGCGCTGATGTGTCTGGTGGTGCCGCTGGCCGTGGTGGGCTACCTCATGCTGGTGTGGATCGGCATCTTCGGCCCCAACGCCCGCGGCCGCGCAGGTGTGCGCGCGCTGGACCACTTCGTCAACGCCACTGTGTTCAATGGCTACGCATGGGAATCGATTTCGTCCCACGCCTGGCGCGAGCGCGACCGCAAACGATGGGCACGCACCGTCATCCGCATCACCGACTGGTTTCAGAAGAACCACTGCCAGCGCGCCAACAAACGAGAGCAGCCCGTGGTGGACCAGATTGTGAAAAGCGGTCTGGACAAGCAGACCATCTTCTGACGGATCACCGCTTTCGGTGTGGACATGAAAAAACCCGCCGAAGCGGGTTTTTTCATGGGCCGCGGCGTGAGGCCGAGAGCGACATCAGAAGGCGTGGCGCACGCCGACGGCGTAGATGCGGTCTTCGTCGATCTTCGCGCCAGCGCCGTCTTTTTCCTGGGCGGTCATCACACCACCGTACAGGGCCGTGCGCTTGGACACTGCGTACAGGGCGGACAGGCTGAAGCCATCGCGCTTGGCCGCTCCATCGTCCTTGGAGTGAGCGTAGCCCCCGGACAGCGTCAGTGCCGCGCTCAGAGGAAAGTCGGCACCAACGCTGAAGTCGTTGGTCTTGGGCGTGCCGAACAACTTGGTTTGACCGTAGCTGGACAGCAGCTTGAATGCGCCGAAGTCGTATGAAGCGCCCAGGCGGGTGTACTTGGGATCCGGGCCGATGGCGCCGTCGTCCTGGTAGCCCAGGCCGACATACAAGGGGCCACTGGCGTACTGGACAGCGATGGCCGCCGTGTCGGCTTTCACGGCATTGCTCTCGTCCAGCGAGTAGGAAGCCGAACCGCTGAAGCCACCGAAAGAAGGCGACAAGTACTTGAACGTGTTGCTGCGGCGAGCGGTGTAGCCGACGCTGCGGAACACTTGGTATTCAGCGGACAGAACAGAGTCGAACGAGGCGAAGGCCAGGCCGCTCATGTCTTCCAGCGAGGTGGTGTTGTAGCCCCACTGGAATTCACCGAAGCCACCGGAGAGACCCACCCACGATGCGCGGGAGAAGCCAGCAGGCATGGTGCCGACGTCGGCATTGATCGCTGCTTCCAGGTTGAAGTTGGCCTTCAAGCCACCACCGAGGTCTTCCGAACCACGCACGCCCCAACGGCTGGTGCTCAAACCACCGGAGTCCAGCACGCTCACGGCCGATGAGCCCACTCCGCTTTTCACGCTGCCGACATAGGCGTCGACGATGCCGTAGAGCTGCACGCTGGACTGCGCCTGGGCGAAGCCCGAAACCGAACCGAGAACGGCCAGAGCCATAAGAGATTTTTTCAAAACGGAATCCTCCTGGGGGGTGGTCACGGTGCCTGGCATCCGGTGACGGGGTGATTGAAACAAAGCGATTCCATTTTAGAAAGTATGGGAAGCTTTGACCCGCCTCGTCCCTCAAAAACCATAGCAATCAAGCATCTGTGAGGCTCACACAACAGATAGGTGAAGACGCTTGTCGAGGTTTCTCATGGATTGGGTGCGCACGCGCACTCAATGGGCGGAGCGTGGGGGCCACAACACACTCGCAATCGCCACCATCACCAGCGCCACCGCTGCCCAGTCCTGCCAGTGCAGCACCTCGTTCAGCCACCAGGCACCGCTGAACACGCCGAGCACCGGAATGAACATCACCGACAGGGTGGAGGCCACCGGTGGCAGGTCGCGCGCCATCATGAGCCAGGCCACCTGCGCAAAGGCAAACACGCCCAGCGCGTTGTAGACGATGGCGCCCCAGACCACCGGGGTGGGCGCCACCCAGGCCGACCTCTCGAACAGCACGGCCGCGGTGGTCATCCACAGCGCGGTGAACACCGTCATCCAGAACGAAATGGCCAGGGTGGGCTGGGGCAGCTTCGTGCGACGGAGCATCTGCGTGCCCAGCGCCCAGGCGAGCGCGGCGGTGAGCATCATGACCACGCCCAGCGGCTTGCCGGTGAGTTGTGTGACTTCGTGCCACAGCAGCAGCATCACCCCCAGGGCCGCCGCAGCCACCCCACCCCAGGCGCGCGCGCTCAGTTTCTGCCCGAACCACCAGGCACCGACCATGGCCGAGAACACCGGCATGGTGTAGCCCAGAATGGCCGCCCGCCCGCTCGACAGGGTCTGGATGGCCAGCACCGCCAGCGTGTGCCAGACCAGCATGTTGAAGACGGTGAGCACGAACAGTTCGCGCCAGTGTTCGCGTCCGATGCGAAACGGCACGCGCCGCCACACCAGCACCAGCGCCAGCACCGGCAGACCGATCCACATGCTGATGCTGCGGAAGGTGAGTGCCGGGAAACCGGTCACGCCCAATTTCATGATCGGCCAGTTGATGCCCCACACCAGGGTGAGCAGAACCAGGAGGATGAGTTGTTGGCGCGACAGGGCTTGCATGGGTGGCGATCTTAGAGGGAACCCTGCTGCCGCGTGCCCGACGACGGGCGCCCTTGCCCGCCACCTAAAATCCCGGCATGACTTTTCTCGACATGCTGCGCGGCGCCGAGCGCCAGAACCGCTCCCTGCTCTGCGTGGGCCTCGATCCGGACCCGGCGCGTTTTCCGTCGAAGCTCAAGGGCGACGCCAGCCGCATTTTCGATTTCTGCGCGGCCATCGTCGATGCCACCGCCGACACCGCCATCGCCTTCAAGCCCCAGATCGCCTACTTCGCTGCGCACCGTGCCGAGGCCCAGCTGGAACGGCTGATGGAACACATGCGCCGCACGGCGCCGCAGGTGCCCACGATCCTGGACGCCAAGCGTGGTGACATCGGCAGCACCGCACAGCAATACGCCATCGAAGCGTTCGAGCGCTACGGCGCCGACGCCGTGACGCTCTCGCCGTTCATGGGCTTCGACTCCGTGCAGCCCTATCTTGAATACCACGGCAAGGGCGCGTTCCTGCTGTGCCGCACCTCCAACCCCGGCGGCGACGACCTGCAAAGCCAGCGCCTGGGTTCGGTTGAAGGGCAGCCGCTGCTGTACGAACATGTGGCGCGGCTCGCGCAAGGCCCCTGGAACCTGAACGGCCAACTCGGTCTGGTGGTGGGCGCCACCTACCCGGCAGAGATAGAGAGGGTGCGCGCCATCGCGCCCACCTTGCCGCTGCTCATTCCCGGCGTGGGCGCACAGGGCGGCGACGCGGTGGCCACGGTGCGCGCCGGCCTTCGCACGCAGGGCGACACCACCACCGGGCCCATCATCGTGAACTCGTCGCGCGCCATCCTGTATGCGTCCGACGGCGATGACTTCGCGGCGGCCGCCCGCCACGCCGCCCTCAAAACGCGTGACGAACTGCACGCAGCCCGCATCTGAATTTCGACCGGTGGCGCAGCGGATACCCCCGAACGGTATAGCCGTCCGGCGGGTGCCGCAGGCGCGCCACAGCCAGCTGTAACCGTTTGAAACCCGGACCGGGCAGCCGAATCCGGCTGCCTAGACTCGCGCTCGTCCACTGGAGGAGAAGTCCCGATGACGAACGTTGAAACGCCAGATCTGTCCGCGCCGCCGGCGCTGAACCCCGGAACTGCTGCCGCGGCGGCACCCGATGACAACCCCGCCAGGCCCGCTGCGCTGCTGGCTTCGGCGGCTGCAGCCACGGCCTTGCTTGCTGCCTGCGGCGGAGGCTCGGAGAGCAGCGAACCGGCGCCGCTGGTGGTGGTGCCGTTGCCTGCCGAGCAAATCAGCGGCTTCCGGTTTGCAAGTGCGACCAACGACGAGGAAGGCGCCCGCTTCCTGCAACAGGCGCAGTTCTCGTCGACCCGCGAGGAAATCGCGGCTGTGCGCAGCGACAACTTTCCGATGTGGCTGGCGCGCCAGTACCAGACGCCGCTGCGCTCCAATGGGTGGGACTGGCTGGAGTCCCAGGGCTACGGCGCAGTGGACACCAACGAGTACTACTTCAGCACGCGCCCGGCCGACCACATGCTGTGGAACCAGCTCCTCAGCGGTCCGGACGCCATGCGAAAACGCATGGCGCTGGCGCTCTCCGAGTTCTTCGTGAGCTCGATGACGTCAGCCGAATTCACCTGGCGCAGCCATGCCTATGCCTCCTGGTGGGACATGCTGGTTCGCAACGCCTTCGGCAACTACCGCCAGTTGCTGGAAGACGTGACGCTGCATCCCGCCATGGGGTACTTCCTCAACACCAAGGGCAACCGCAAGGAAGACACACGCACAGGACGTGTGCCGGACGAAAACTACTCGCGAGAGGTGATGCAGCTGTTCACCATCGGACTGGTGAACCTCAACCTGGACGGCAGCAGCCGCGGCACCGAGAGCTATACCCAGGATGACGTGACCAACCTGGCGCGGGTGTTCACCGGCTACGACTTTGACCGTTCGGACGGTGTGCGCCTGACCCGACCCAACAGCACCAGCACCATCGAGTCCCACGCGTTCGCACGCAAGCCCATGTCGCTCACGGCCAGCAACCATTCAACCCTGGAAGCGCGTTTTCTGGGGGCAAGGGTGCCGGAAAACGCCTCGGGTGCGGAGGCGCTTCGCATCGCGATGGACACCTTGTTCAACCATCCCAACGTGGGCCCTTTCTTCGCCCGTCAGATGATCCAGCGCCTGGTGACCAGCCATCCAAGCCCGGCCTATGTGGCTCGGGTGGCCTCGCGCTTCAACGACAACGGTGCTGGCGTGCGCGGTGACCTGCAGGCGGTGTGGACGGCCATCCTGCTGGACGACGAAGCCCGCCGCCCCGACGGACGCACCGATCCCACCTTTGGCAAGCTGCGCGAGCCCATGCTGCGGTTCATCCAGTGGGGACGAAGCTTCGGGGTGCGGTCAGCGGCCAACACCTGGAAGATCGGAGACCTCAGCGGTGCCTCGAACCAGCTCGGGCAAAGCCCGTTGCGCTCACCGTCCGTGTTCAACTTTTTCCGACCGGGCTATGTGCCGCCCTCGACCAGTCTGGCCACCGCAGGAGCCACGGCGCCGGAGTTCCAGATCGTCAACGAAACCTCGGTGGGCGGCTACCTCAACTTCATGCAGAACACCATCGATCGAGGTGTGGCGGACGTGACGGCCGACTACGCCCGGGAGCTGGCCTTGGTGCAGAACGCACAGGCACTGGTCGACCACGTGTGCCTGGTGCTGGGAGCCGGCTCCATCTCCACGGTCAGCCGCGCGGTCATGGTGAGCGCACTCGAGGCCACCCCGATCACGGCCAGCAGCACGGCCGACGTTCGACGCCGACGTGTGCTGGCAGCCATCTTCATGGTCATGGGTTGCCCCGAGTACCTGGTCCAAAAGTAAAGCGGAGCCCAACATGCACTTCATCGACCCGCAGAAACACACCCGCCGCGCCTTCCTGCGCCGCGCCGGACAGCTCGCATTCACCGGCGCTGCCCTGCCCACGGCCATCAACCTCGCGGCCATGGGCGAGGCTGCCGCCTTCGACGCCACCGACTACAAGGCGCTGGTCTGCGTCTTCCTCTTTGGCGGCAACGACTACGCCAATACCGTGGTCAACTACGACCTCGACAGCTACGGTCGCTACAACACCATCCGCGGTGGACGCTCCGACTTTTCCGGCGGCGGCATTGCCATACCCCGCGCCGAGCTTGCAGCCACCCTGCTCGACCCCACCACGCCGCTGGCAGACGGTCGGCAATACGCCTTGCACCCGATGATGACGGGGCTGGCAAACCTGTTCAACACAGGTCGGGCTGCGGTGCAACTCAACGTCGGCCCGCTGGTGGTTCCCCTCACGCGTCAGCAGTACAACAGCTCCAACCGCGTGCTGTACCCACGTCCGCCCAAGCTGTTCTCGCACAACGACCAGCAGTCCGTCTGGCAAACCTCGGGGGCAGAAGGCACCACCCAGGGCTGGGGCGGGCACATCGGCGATCTGGCCCGGCCTGGAAACGGCTCCAACAATGTGCTGACCTGCATCTCGGTGGCCGGCAACACCGTGTTTCTGTCGGGCGATCAGGCGCTGTCCTACCAGGTCAGTTCCGGCGGCGCCGTGAGGATCAATGGACTCAACGGCAATGTGTACAGCTCTGCGGCGGTGCGGGCAGCGATGCTGCAGCTGGCGCTTCAGGAGCGCAGTCACCGGCTGGAAAAGGAATACAACCTCGTCACCGCCAGGGCGTTCAGCACCGAAGGCGCGGTGAGCAACGCGCTGAGCCAGTTTCCAGCCACCGATGCGCCCTTCAACAGCTTCCCGGCGCAGAACGGTCTGGCGGACCAGCTCAAGCTGGTTGCACGCCTGATCGCCGCGCGCGACACGCTGGGCACCAAGCGCCAGGTGTTCTTTGTCTCCATGGGCGGATTCGATCTGCACGACGTCCTGATCAACAACCAGGCCACCCTGATGGGGCGACTGAGCAGCGCACTCACCGCGTTCCACGCCGCCACAGTCAGCCTGGGCGTGGCCGACAAGGTGACCGCCTTCACCGCTTCCGACTTCGGTCGCACCCTGCAGAGCAACGGCGACGGCTCCGACCATGGCTGGGGCTCCCACCATCTGATTGTGGGCGGTGCGGTGCGCGGCCGGGCCTTCTACGGCAAGGCGCCGCCGGTGAGCGTGACCAACAGCACCACCGATGCGTTCGACCAGTGGCATGTGGGCCAGGGACGGCTGCTGCCCAGCACCTCGGTGGACCAGTACGCCGGCACGCTGGCCACCTGGTTCGGTGTGCAGGGCGCCGAGATGAACGGCATCCTGCCCAACCTGGGCAACTTCAACTCTGTCGATTACCCGCGCGACATGGGCTTCATGTTGTAACCCCCCGCGCCGCGCCTGCGGCGCGTCACCCCCCAGGGGGCAACACCTGCGGCCTGGCAGAGCCGGTTCCGCGGTGTTCCCGACCTGACAGCGCGCCCCGGTGGAATCTCTAAGATGGCCCTGACTTCCTCACAGGGCCACTGCATGATCGATCTCTACACGGCGGCAACGCCCAACGGACACAAGGTGTCCATCGCGCTCGAAGAACTCGGGCTGCCCTACACGCTGAAGGTGCTCGACCTCTCGAAGGGCGAGCAGAAGACGCCGGCGTTTCTGGCGATCAACCCCAACGGCCGCATCCCGGCCATCGTCGATCACGAGGCCGATGGTTTTGCGGTGTTCGAGTCGGGCGCCTGCCTGGTGTACCTGGCCGAGAAGACCGGCCGCCTCATGCCCGCGGACACCAGGGGCCGCTCGCTGGTGATGCAGTGGCTGATGTTCCAGATGGGCGGCATTGGCCCGATGATGGGACAGGCCAACGTGTTCTTCCGCTACTTTCCGGAAAAGATCCCGGCGGTGATCGACCGCTACCAGGGCGAGAGCAAACGCCTGTTTCGTGTGCTCGACGCGCAACTCAAGGACCACGAATTCCTCGCGGGCGACTATTCGATCGCCGATATCGCGAACTGGGCCTGGGTGCGCACCCACCGGTGGTCGGGCGTGGAAGTGGACGACCTGCCGAACCTGGTGCGCTGGCGCGACGCGATCCGCTCGCGCGCGGCGGTGCAGCGCGGCATCGAGCGGCCGGCGTCGAGAGTCGACCTCACGCGCGACGGAGATGAAGGCGCCAGGAAGTTTGCCGAAGAGGCCCGCACCATGGTCGAGATGGGCCAGAGCCTGAAAGGCAACACGCCATGAAGCTGTATGTGTCGCAACGCGCACCCAACCCGCGGCGGGTGCAGATGTTCATGGCCGAAAAAGGCATCGAGGGCATCGAGCAGGTCATGGTGGACCTGAACGCGCAGGAACATCGCGCGCCCGGCTTTCTCACCAAGAGCCCGCTGGCGCGCATTCCGGTGCTGGAACTCGACGACGGTCGCACGCTGTGCGAGACCCGCGCGATCTGCACCTGGCTGGAGGGTTGGCAAAGCCAGCCCAACCTGATGGGCGAAACGGCAGAAGAGCGCGCGTTCATCGAAATGGCCGACCGGCGCATGGAGTGGTACCTGATGCTGCCGCTGGCCAATGCGATCCGGCACACACACCCGGGCCTGGCTCCGCTGGAGCAGCCGCAGTTCCCCGATTACGGTCAATCGCAATTGAGCAAGGCGCTGGAAACGGCTGCCTGGCTCGACGGTGAGCTGCAGCGCCAGCCCTGGGTGGCCGGTGAGCGCTTCACCATCGCCGACATCACCGCGTTCTGCACCGTGGAGTTCGCCCGACTGGCGCGCTTCAAGCCCGCCGACGCGGGTCTGCATGCGCTGCAGGCCTGGCGCGACAAGGTGGCCGCCCGACCCAGCGCACAGGCCTGAGCACCCGTCGGGCCAGCACCCGTCAGCCCCAGGGCGCCGGCGCCTTTTCCAGCGCGCGCTCCATGGCGGGCAGCTCCTGCAGGCCGGCCTGCAGCCGGGCCTGCAGCGATTGCTGCCAGTGCACCACCTGGGCCGAGGCGGGACCCGCCGCCATGGTGCCCAGCAGGGTGTGCGCGGTGCTCAGGTCGTTCAGGCGGCCCAGCAGTTCCTGTGCATCGGCCAGCACCGCGGTGCTGCGTGCCACGCGTTTGGGCGGCAGCACGCTGGCCAGAAACTCCTGCGCATAACGCAGCTTCTTGAGTGACAGTCGCAGCGCATGGCGGCCGTCCGGGCCCATGCGCCGGGCTTCGCGGGCTTGCCGGCGAAGCCCGGCATGGCGTTCGCGCAAGATCTCCCGGGCCCAGACCGCGAGAGCATCACCGCCCGTTGAGGCATCCGCCGGGTCTGCCGGCCGCAGGCACAGCACAGCACGGGTGAAAGCCAGCAGGCGCAAGGCGTGCTCGTGACCACCCAGGGCATCGGCCGCGCGTTGCCAGGCGGCTCGCCGCTGCTGCCCGACCCAGGTCTCGAGCGCATCGGCCGATGCATCGAAGGCGCCGGGCGACGGCGCGTCTGCGGCGGCCAGTTCGGGCATCCATTCGGTGGCGAACACGTCCCAGTTGCGCGCGTCGCCGAGCTGGTTGGTGAGCGACCGCCACTCGGCCGACCAGTGCGCGGCAAAACGCGCCGGCAGGTGGGCCCGAAAGATGCGCAGGCCGGTGCGCAGCCGCCGCAGCGCCACCCGTGCCTGGTGCACGAACTCGGGATCGGGCAAGCTGGCCTCGGCGCCGGGATGCAGCACGCCGGCCTCGTTGGCCTGCAAGTGGGTGAGGCAGCTCAGCGCCGCCGCGCGAAACGCCTGCACCGGGTGCATGCCGGCGTGAAGCTGCAGCGGCACCGCCTTCACCGGCTGCAGCTTTTCACCCATGAACAAGGCATAGCCCCGCTCGGCCTTGCTGCGGTTGGCGGGCAACAGCCGCAGCCCGGTGGCGGCCTGGCCGTGCGGACCCAGCGCGAGGGTGTGGGCCAGGTCCAGCAAGGCGTCCACCGGGCCCTCGAGCAGCTCCAGCTCCAGCTCGAGAATGGGCTGGCGGTGGTTGCCCTGGGCATTGCCGGTCCCGATGAAGCCCTGGTCCAGGGCCACCTCCACCCGGGCCGGCCCGTGTTGCAGCACCCAGCTGCGCCGTGTGAAATCGGTGCGGAACACCGGCACCAGTTGCCAGGCCACGCTGGCAAGCTGCGAGGCCAGGGCCGGGTCGGTCACCAGCGTGGCGAAGTCAAAGGCGCCCGGTCGACTCGGCGCTTCCCATTCGCCGCGCCGCGACAAGCCGCCCACCGACTGCCCGGCGGTCTTCACCGTGAGCAGGGTGCGGCGACCCACGCGGCGCTCGCGCACGGCCATGCGCTGGGCGCGCAGGGCCAGCGTGGACGTGTCGAAATAGGTGTTGAACAGACGCTCGCGCCGCGCGGGCTGCCTCAGCAGGGGATGCTTCAGCAGGGCAGCCAGGTCGTTCGGGTGGACTTCGAGCTTGAGTTCGGTTTCTTGCGACATGGCAGGCGGCAGACGGTATGGACTGGGCGACGGAATGCAGAGTCTGACAGCCCTTGAAGCCTGTGCGCAACACCGGGCCCCTTTGCACACAGGCTGTAACCTTTGCCGGAGAGGCGGGCGGCACAATTCCCTGCAGCCTCCTTCGCATTTCGCAAGAGCACCGAATACTCCGCACCCCACACCATGAAGATCCTGTTGAAACTGAGCGCCCACGCAGCGGCATGCGGCTTGTTCCTGGGCCTGGGCATGGCCCCGGCCATGGCCGAAAAACCCGCCCATGCGGGCGGCGGCAAGTCCGAAAAATGGGAGAAGCCGGACCACGGCGACAAGGGAAACAAGGGCGGCAGACAAGACCGCGACGACCCGCGCCAGCACAGCCCGTCGGGCTCCGGTGACCGCTCGAATGTTGCCGTGCAGATCAACATCGGCGGCTACTTCCAGGACAACCAGCGCCTGGCCGTGCGCGAGTACTACGAGCCGCGTTTTCGCGCCGGCAACTGCCCGCCGGGTCTGGCCAAAAAGAACAACGGCTGCATGCCGCCGGGGCAGGCCAAAAAGTGGCGCAAAGGCTACCGGCTGCCGTCCGACGTGGTGTTCTACCCGGTGCCCAACGAGATTTCGATCCGCCTCGGTGTGCCCCCGTCGGGTCACAAATACGTGCGCGTGGCCGCCGACATCCTGCTGATCGCCGTGGGCACCAGCATGGTGGTCGATGCCATCGAAGACCTGAGCCGCCTCTGAAGGCCGAGCCATGACACGGCTGAACGCGCCTGCCCTTGTGTTGCTCGCCGCCTCGTGGGCCCTTGCCGCGCAAGCGCAGCCGGCCGAACCGGTGGCGCTGGAGGCCAGTCGCGACTACCTGCTCGGGGCCACCCTGTCCAGCGGTCGGGACCCCCTGGGAACCAGTGAACAGCGGCTGCGACTGCGCCCGATCTGGGCGTTTCAGCTCGGGCGTTTGCGTTTTGCCACCTCGGGCGCCAGTGCCTTGCTCGCGCAGGGTCGCGAATCGGTCGACAGTGGCGTGAGCACGGTGCTCACCCGCAGCGACCGCGTCTCGCTGAGCACCTCCCTCTCCATCGACGAAGGGCGTTCATGGCGGGACGACCCGGTGTATGCCGGCCTGCCCCGCGTGCGCGACACGGTACGCGGGCGCGTCACCGCAGGCCTCACGCTCGGCCCGCGCTGGAGCGGCTCGCTGCGCGCCTCGCAGGACCTGCTCGGGCGCGAGGGTGGCCTGCGCATCGACTCGGGCCTGAACTACCGCCACCCGGTGTCTGCGCAAACGCACTGGGACCTGTCACTGGGCCTGGGCTGGGCCAACGGCACCTACCATCAAACCCACTACGGCATCGCCCCTGCCGCAGCCGCTGCCACCGGACTGCAGGCCTACGGACTGGGCTCGGGTTTTGACGGTCTCTCGCTGGGCTGGCGCATCACCTCGGCGCTGAACCGGCGCTGGGTGGCCTACGGTGGACTGAGCGCCTACCAGCTGCAGGGCGCCGTGGCACGCAGCCCGCTGGTCACGCGCAGCACCACCTTCGGGGCCACCCTGGGCCTGGCCTACCGCAACGACTGAGGCCTCAGGCCGGCTCAGGCAGCGTGAGCAGGCGCTTCAGGTAGTGCCCGGTGTGGCTGCCCGCCTGAGCCGCAATGGTCTCGGGCGTGCCCTGTGCGACCACCATGCCGCCGCCCGAGCCGCCCTCGGGGCCCATGTCGATCACCCAGTCGGCGGTCTTGATGACATCCAGGTTGTGCTCGATCACCACGATGGTGTTGCCCGCGTCGCGCAACTGGTGCAGCACCTGCAGCAGCAGTTCGATGTCGGCGAAGTGCAGGCCGGTGGTGGGCTCGTCCAGGATGTAGAGCGTGCGGCCGGTGTCGCGCTTGCTGAGCTCCAGCGCGAGCTTGACGCGTTGCGCCTCGCCACCCGAGAGCGTGGTCGCGCTCTGGCCGAGCTGGATGTAGGTCAGACCGACATCCATCAGGGTCTGCAGCTTGCGGTGCAGCGTGGGCACGGCGATGAAGAAGGCGTGCGCCTGCTCCACCGTCATGTCCAGGATCTGCGCGATGTTGCGGCCCTTGTACTGGACGTCCAGCGTCTCGCGGTTGTAGCGCTGGCCACTGCACACCTCGCAGGGCACGTACACATCGGGCAGAAAGTGCATCTCGACCTTCACCACGCCGTCGCCCTGGCAGGCCTCGCAGCGGCCACCGGCCACGTTGAAGCTGAAGCGACCCGGACCATAGCCGCGTTCGCGCGCCATGGGCACTTCGGCCATCAGCTCGCGGATGCCGGTGAACAGGCCGGTGTAGGTGGCCGGGTTGCTGCGCGGCGTGCGGCCGATCGGTGACTGGTCGACGTTGATGACCTTGTCGAAATGCTCGATGCCTTCGATGGCCTCGTGCTCCGCCGGCTCGTCGTGCGAACGGTAGAGCGTGCGCGCCACGGCGGCGTAGAGCGTGTCATTGACCAGCGTGGACTTGCCCGAGCCACTCACACCGGTGACGCAGGTGAGCAGACCCACCGGGAAGGCCACGCTCACGCCGCGAAGGTTGTGGCCGGTGGCATTGACGACCCGGATCTCCTGCAAGTCGCCGAGCGTGGCCTGGTGCGCGGCTTCGCGCGCAGCCCTGCGTTCGGCCGCGGGGCTGGGAGCGAAGCGGGGCTTGAACGCCGCGGCCCTGGCCGCCCCGGCGTGCCTGACCACCGGCAACCAGGGCGTGCGCCGCGCCGGCACCTCGATGCGGCGCGCGCCGCTGAGGTACTGGCCGGTGAGTGAGCCCGGTGTGGCCATCACGGCAGCGCAGCTGCCCTGCGCCATCACGCGCCCGCCGTGCACGCCGGCGCCCGGACCCATGTCGATCACATGGTCGGCGGTGCGGATCATGTCCTCGTCGTGCTCGACCACCAGCACGGTGTTGCCCAGGTCGCGCAGGTGCTGCAGCGTGGCGATCAGGCGGTCGTTGTCGCGCTGGTGCAGGCCGATGCTGGGCTCGTCGAGCACGTACATGACGCCGGTCAGTCCGCTGCCGATCTGGCTGGCCAGCCGGATGCGCTGGGCTTCACCGCCCGAGAGGGTGTCGGCGCTGCGGTCCAGGCTGAGGTAGTTCAGGCCCACGTCGTTCAAGAACTTCAGGCGCTGGCGAATTTCATTGATCACACGCGCAGCAATGTCGCCCTTGGTGCCGCGCAGCTCGAGCTGCTGGAAGTAGGCCAGGGCATCGCCGAGCGTGACATGGCTGATCTTGTAGATGGGCTGCCTGTGCTCGCCCTCGCCCACGAAGACGTGGCGCGCCTCGCGGCGCAGGCGCGCACCGCCACAGTCGGGGCAGGGCTGGACCGCACGGTAGCGGGCCAGCTCCTCGCGCACCGCCGCGCTGTCGGTCTCGCGGTAGCGGCGCTCGAAGTTGCGGACGATGCCTTCGAAGGGGTGCTTCTTGCTGATCTTCCTGCCCGCGCGTTCACCCGATTCGAGCGCGTAGCTGAATTTGATTTCTTCCTCGCCCGAGCCATAGAGCAAGGCCTGCTGCACCGCTTCGCCGAGCGAATCCCAGGGCGCTTCGGCGTCGAACCGGTAATGCGCGGCCAGGCTTTCGATCATGGCGAAGTAATAGCCGTTGCGACGGTCCCAGCCCTTGATGGCGCCGCTGGCCATGCTCAGCGTGGGAAAGGCCACCACGCGCGCCGGGTCGAAGAACTCGGTGTGACCCAGGCCGTCGCAGGTGGGGCAGGCGCCCATGGGAGAGTTGAACGAAAACAACCGCGGCTCGAGTTCGCCCACGGTGTAGCTGCACAGGGGGCAGGCGAACTTGGCGGAGAAGGTGGTTTCTTCGCCGGTGTCCATGTCGACCGCCAGCGCCCGGCCATCGGCCAGCCGCAAGGCGGCCTCGAAGCTCTCGGCCAACCTTTGGCGAAGCGGGTTCACACCCTCATCTTCACCATCGGTACGCACCTTGATGCGGTCGATCACCACGTCGATGTTGTGCTTCTCGGTTTTCTTCAAGGCCGGCAAAGCATCGAAGTCGAGCACGGTCTGGTTGATGCGAAAGCGCACATAGCCTTGTGCCTGCATGTCGGCAAACAGCTCGGTGAACTCGCCCTTCTTCTCGCGCGCCACCGGCGTCAGGATCATCAGTCGGGTGCCTTCGGGCAGGGAGAGCACCGCGTCCACCATCTGCGCCACGCTCTGCGCGGCCAGCGGCAGATCGTGCTCGGGGCAGTGCGGCGTGCCGGCGCGCGCGAACAGCAGGCGCAGGTAGTCGTGGATCTCGGTGACCGTGCCCACGGTGGAGCGCGGGTTGTGGCTGGTGGCCTTCTGTTCGATGGCGATGGCCGGCGAGAGGCCCTCGATCAGGTCCACGTCGGGCTTGTCCATGAGTTGCAGGAACTGCCGCGCGTAGGCCGAGAGGCTCTCCACGTAGCGGCGCTGGCCTTCGGCGTACAGCGTGTCGAACGCCAGGCTGGACTTGCCCGAGCCCGACAAGCCGGTGATCACCACCAGCGAATGCTTGGGGATGTCGAGGTCGATGTTCTTGAGGTTGTGCGTGCGCGCACCCCGCACCGACAGAAAGGGGCTGGCGTGGCGCAGGTGGGCCGCGCTGACGCGGTTCAACAACGTTTGTTCGTCGGGCTCCACCGGCGCGTCGGCGCCGGTCAGACTCGGCAGATTCAGGTCCGGGGGCAGGTTCTGGTTCAAGGCGCGGTGGGTGTGTTCAAGGCAACCCGGCATGATAAGCCGCCCCGGGTTTTCCCGCCCGTCCTCCCTTCGCGCGCAAACGCATCAAGCACAATAACGGCTTTGCCCAGCCTCGACTTGTCCACCCTCAGCTCAGCCCCGTCCGACACCCCCGCCCCACCGGCGGGCGGCGCCCGCATGACCCCGACCGAGCGGCGCACCAGCGGCGCGCTGGCGTCGATTTATGCCCTGCGCATGCTGGGTCTGTTCCTGGTGCTGCCGGTGTTCGTGCTGCAGGCCCACACCTACCCGGGTGGCGACGATCCGGCGCTGGTGGGTCTGGCCATGGGCATCTACGGGCTGACGCAGGCGCTGTTGCAGATGCCCTTCGGCATCGCGTCCGACCGGTTCGGCCGCAAACCCGTGATCCAGGCCGGACTGGCGCTGTTCGTGATCGGCAGCCTGATCGCCGCCTGGGCGCCCAACATGCTCTGGCTGGTGATCGGACGCGCGCTGCAGGGCTCCGGCGCCATCTCTGCCGCGGTCACCGCCCTGCTCGCCGACCTCACCCGCGACGAGGTGCGCACCAAATCGATGGCGCTGGTGGGCATCAGCATCGCGCTCATGTTCGCGCTGTCGCTGGTGCTGGCGCCCTTGCTGGTGCCCCTGATCGGCCTCTCCGGCCTGTTTGCCCTCACCGCGCTGCTGGCCGCCATCGGCATGGCGGTGGTGGCCTGGGTGGTGCCGCCCGAACCGCCGGTGCAGCACCTGCAGACCCGCGGCGGGCTGCGCGAAGTGCTGGCCGATGTGGAGTTGCTGCGCGTGGATCTGGGCGTGTTCGTGCTGCACGCGGTACAGATCGCCATGTGGATGTCGGTGCCCGCCCTGCTGCAGGAGGCCGGCCTGGCAACCGCCGCGCACTGGAAGGTGTATCTGCCGGCGGTGCTGGCGTCGTTGCTGGTCATGGGTGGCTTGCTGTTTCGCCTGGAGCGCAAGGGCTACTTCCGGCAGGTCTACCTGGGCTCCATCGCGTTGATCGTGCTGGCCCAGCTCGGTTTCTGGTTCAACCTGCAGGCGCCCTCGCTGTGGGCGGTGGGCCTGCTGTTGTGTGTGTATTTCATCGGCTTCAACACCCAGGAGGCCAGCCAGCCCAGCCTGGTGTCGCGCCTGGCCGAGCCGCGCCAGCGCGGGGCTGCCCTGGGCGTCTACAACACACTGATGTCGCTGGGCATCTTCGCCGGCGGCAGCCTGGGCGGTGTGGTCATCAAGGTCTGGGGCAGCAGCGGCATTTTCTTCGTCAGCGCCGGGCTGATGCTGCTCTGGATGGCCCTGGCCTGGCCCATGCGGGCAGCGAGCCGAAGCTGAAGCCCTGCGGGTGTGCCTGGCGGCCAGCCTAGCGCCCGACCGGCTCCGCAGGCGGTGCAGCGTCGGTCCGGTCGCGCAGCGAGCGCATCATCAACAGCGACATGGTGCTGTAGAGCGGGCGGCTGATCATGCGCGACACGAGACTGGCGAGCAGCGCGCAGGCCATGAGGCTGAGCACCATGCTGTGGCCATCGGTCATTTCCATCACGATGATCATGGCGGTGATGGGCGTTTGCGTGACCGCCGCCAGAAAACCGCACATGCCCAGCGCAATCAAGGCCGCGCCGTGGGGCGAATTCAGCAGCCAGGCCACATCGGCACCCACACCGGCACCCAGCGAGAGGCTGGGGCCGAAGATGCCGCCAGGCACGCCCGCCCAGGCCGACAGCCACGACGCCACGAACTTGAGCCCGGTGAACACCAGCGGCTGGTGCGCAGCCGACGCATCGGCAGCCTGATCGAGCAGGTCCCGGGTGTGTTCGTGGCCCACGCCGACGGCCGCGCCGTCGCTGACCACCGCGATCACCGCCACCACAAAACCGCACATCGCCGCAAACGTGACCGGCCGCTTGCGCCGGTAGGCACAAAACCGGTCGGGCAGGCCGGTGAACGATGCCAGCATCAAGCGCGAGAGCAGCCCCCCCAACAGTCCGCACGCCAGCGCCACCAAAGCGCCCGGCGCGAGCAGGTTCCACCAGGAAACGGCGTCGGCCCGAACCCGGCCGAAGTAGGACAGGTTGCCGAACGCCGACACCGCCACCAGGCCGGCCACCACGATCGCCGCCAGCATCAGCCCGCTGCTGCGGTCCTGCAGACGGCGCGAGAGTTCTTCAATGGCAAACACGATGCCGCCCAGGGGCGTGTTGAAGGCCGCGGCGATGCCGGCGGCCCCGCCGGCCACGAGCAACTCCCGGTCGCTGATCCCGGAGGCGGGCGACAACCAGCGCCGCGCGTGCAGCATCACACCGGCGGCGACCTGCACCGAAGGGCCCTGCCTGCCGACGGACAGGCCGGCGAGCAATCCGCCGGACACGCCCAGCACCTTGGCCACGCTCAGCTTCAACGACACGAACCGTGAGCGCTCACTCAGCGGCGTTTCGGGTGCCAGCGCGGTGAGCACCTGCGGCACGCCCGAACCGACCGCGCCGGGCGCCCAGCGCCGGATGGTCCACACGATCAGGGCGGTCAAGGCCGGCGTCCAGACCAGCGGGGTCCACCACCAGCCCGTGCGCATGCGGCTGTACAGGTCGATGGCGGCATCTGCCAGCAGGGTGAAGCCCACCACGGCAAGCCCGGCGAGCACGGCGTAGGCAATCACCACCGCCCGGTCCAGCCATTGCCTGCCGCCGCCCATTTCGGCGCGCAGGTTCTGCAGGAAGTCCGGTTCACCTTTCATGGGTGGCCAGTGTAGACCCTGGGGTATCGGCCCTTTTTCCAGCCGTGGCCAACGGCCCGCCCGCGGTCAGTTGCGGCACAATGACTGACCGTTTTTCAGGCCAGCCAGTGCTGGCGGCCCTCTCTCTACAGGACATCACCATGGCATCTGTCAACAAAGTCATCCTCGTCGGCAACTGCGGGCGCGACCCCGAGATCCGCTACTTGCCATCGGGTCAGGCCGTGGCCAACGTCAGCGTGGCCACTTCCAGCCGCCGCAAGGACAAAAACAGCGGCGAGATGATCGAAGACACCCAATGGCACCGGGTCACCTTCTACGACCGCCTGGCTGAGATCGCCGGGGAATACGTCAAGAAGGGTCGCCCGATCTACGTGGAAGGTCGCCTGAAATACGGCAAGTACACCGACCAGGCCGGCATCGAGAAGAACACGGTCGACATCGTTGCCACCGAACTGCAATTGCTCGGCGGCCGCGAAGGCATGGGCGGGGCGGAAGACGGTGGCGCCGGTGGTGGCTACTCGCGCCCGGCGGCGGCACCTCGCTCCGCAGCGCCCGCGCAACGCCCGGCCCCGGCCCCTGCGGCGGCGGCACCGGCGCGCCAGTCCAGCGGCTTCGACGACATGGACGACGACATTCCGTTCTGAAGCAAGGCGAACCCGCCGCGCGGGTCGCTCGCAAGTTGTTTCCCCCATCAACCGGGTGCCAACCATGTTCAAAGTTGTTGTTGCAGAAGACCACGCGCTGGTCCGCCAGGGCATCAGCATGCTGCTGTCGACCACGGGCGGCTTCGAACTGGTCGCCGAAACCGCGCTGGGCAGCGAGGTCGACATCCTTGTCGGGTTCCACAAACCCGATCTGCTGCTGCTCGACCTGGCCCTGAGCGACAGCTCGGGCATTGAAGTGGCCCGGAAGGTGAAGAAGATCGCCCCCGCCACCAAGGTGCTGATCGTCACCGGCAACGTGTATCCGGGCTCGGTGGCCAATGCCTTCGCTGCCGGCGCAGACGGCTTTGTGCTCAAGCACGAACAGGGCTCCGAACTGCTGGACGCCATCCAGGCGGTGCTGGCGGGCCGCCGCTATGTGAGTCCGCAGGTGGCCAAGGGCCTGGACAACTCGTCCAACGCTCGCGTTGCCAACCACGGCATGTCACAGACATTGACCCAGCGAGAGCAGCAAATCGTTCGCATGATTGCCAAGGGCGGCAGCAACCAGGAGATCGCAGACGCCTTGCACATCAGCGTGCTCACCGCGCGCAAGCACCGGCAGAACGTGATGCTCAAACTGGACCTCCACAACGGCGCGGAGATCGCCGCTTACGCCATCCAGTCGGGGCTGGCCGAAGCCCCCGACATCGACAGCAACCTGTAGAGCAACTCGCCGGCCGGCGAAGCCGCCTGCGCCCTGCTCAGGTACCGGTAGGGGTTGCGAAACCCGCGTTGTTTCTCAAAATAGTGCTCATGCATTATTGGGGGTAGGGGTATCCGGACGGGATACTTCGTCCCATGGTGAACGCATCTTCGGTCACCTGGCCAACACCAGAGAAACGGGGCAGACCATGGGAATGAACGCACTGGCGCTGGGTGTCTTCAAGCACCTGAGCCGCAAAAGCGAGGAGAAGATGCAACACGATGAAGACGTCGATTCCAGAATCTCGCCGGCGTCGATTTCGGACGACTACCAGGTGCTGGTCACGGAATGCTTTCAGGCCCTGGGCCTGGACGCAGGTCAGATCCGCATCGTGGTGCGGTCGGTCGGTTGGACGCCAGGCGGCCTGGAAATCTACGCCGCCTTCATCAAGGTGATTCACTGGGACGTTCGCGTCGTGGAGATGCTCAGCAACATGCCGGTGATCGAAAAGAAGATCGATCGGCGCGTGCGGCAGAGCTCCATGCTGCGCTACAGCGCCTTTGCGGGTCTGTGGTTTCGTTCACCGGCCGGTGTCAACCGAGCCGTCGCCACGGTGCACTGAGCTGTGGGCGGTCAGCCGCCCACCCGCAGCTCTGGCGCTCAAGCTTCCATTTCGGCGCCCGCCACCCAAGGCAAAAGAAACGACCAGGGCCTTGTCGCGCGGCGACAAGGCCCTGCTTCATGGGTTCACCAAGGGGCCGCGCGCCTCGCTCGTTGCACTCAGTGCCAGGCCGGGGGCTGGACCCATCCGAAACGCCGGGGCAAGCACCCCGCGAGGGCATAGAGCCAATGGGTGGCCGCCATTCTGCGCGCCTGCCGCTCCAGCACGACATGCAGGCACTGGCGTTCCTCAACAATCGCCTCGCTGAGGTCGATGGCACATCGGGAGCCAAAACGGAATGCCGCCTCTGCGGTGCGCCGCAAGGAGCGGGCCCGCACGTACCGGGCGTGCTGCCGATCCAGATCGAGCACCGTTTGCAGATACGCCTCCCGGGCCGCCGAAAAGTCCGCGACGGCCTGGATTCGGGCCTGCACCATGGCGTCAAGGGCCTGGCCACACACCTGCGAGGCACCGGTGCGCTGCTCGCTCCGGTCGCCCGCCCGCTGAAGACCGGGATGCGGGCCAGCGTGCACCCACAGGCAGGCCTTGGCCAGCCGGTCCATTTCGTCTTCGGCAATCGGGCCCGGTGCATCGACCAAGGGCTCGAGTTGTGCGGGCAACAAACGGGTCTGGCGGGTGAACCGCTGGCCGACTTGTCTCCATTCGGTCATGGCCTCAAACACCTTGTCGTCCCCGGCGGCCAACAGCGCCGAAACCCGAAGCACTTCCAGAGAGCCGGCCTGCCCTGCGTCTGCGCGCGCAACCAGCATCTCGAGCACAGTCTGCAACTCACGCTGTGTGCAGAAAGCGTTCTGCAGCTGGAGTCGCGCGGTATCGAGCTGGAGGCAGGTGTCCAGTGCGGCAGCGAGGTGGTCGTTGATGCGCCGCTGGGTCGGCGGGTCGTTCGCCATGAGTGCGCCGTGCAACCCTGCGCTGCCGATCTCGCCATCAAGGGTCAGAAGATGGCGCAGAACCGCGGCCAGTGGCATGGGCTGGTGGGCCGATGCAGCCTGCGGCTGCGTTTGCAACCGTGGGCCCCCGGGGCCAGGTTGCCTGGCCGGCGCATCGCGCTCCGTCATGTCCGGTTCCTCCCGTTTGAATGCTGTGGCCAGCAGTCTCCCGGGGGTGGATTGGCGTCTCAATAACGCTCGCGCAGTATTTTGGAGGCAGGGTGTCGCCGACGTCACGGAAGCCTCATGGATTTTTTCGAAGCACGGGGCTACGATGGCCGACGCCAGCTCCGCCATCCAAGGAAGACGCCTGAATCCCATGCGAAACCCGGACTCGATTCCCTGGGATCAACTCCCGGGTCTGTCGGCGGCGTTGGGAACGGGCGCTGCATTGCTGGGTGTCTCGAACGACCTGCTGGAAGTCCTTCGCAGAAGGGGCGAACCGGAACACTGGTGCGCCTGGTTGACCGAGTCGTCACGTCGCGAGTTGCTCGACCAACTCGGCCGCCACGAGAACTTTCAGATCACGCTGCAGCTGGGCGAGAACACAGGCCCGGATTCGGCGCTGCCTCCCCTGTGGTTGGCGTGCGATGGTCACTGGATGCCGGACACGGCTTGTCACTTCTGCCACTTCGCCGACGCCACGTCCATCGAACAGGCTCGCGTCGACGCGCAAACGCTGATCGAACGCATCCGTCTGATCTTCAAACACCTGCCGGTCATGGTCGCCCACTTCGGCCCGCCACCGCATGGCCTCTGTGAGTTCGCCAACCAGCCGTTTGCCGAGCTGTTCGGGCACAGCGAGCAATCGATCATCGGCGTGCCTTCCCTCGATCGCATCTTCGAGGGCGCGCGAGGCACCCTGGCGCCGTTCCTGCGCGAGGCGCTCATGCAACGCGCACCCGTGACATTCCCCTTCGGACTCCACTCCGCGAAAGGACACCGGGTCCAGCTTGAAGTGACGGTCATCCCCTGGCAGAGTTCGGCGGCGGCCGATGACGGCCAGGGGTTTTCCTTCCTGATCACCGACATCACCGAACGGCACAAGGCAGAGCTCGCGCGGCGGGAGTCGGAAGACCGCTTGTCACGCTTCATGAATGCCAGTGAAGAGGGCGTGCTGTTTCACCGCGATGGCCTGATCACCGATGCGAACCCGGCTGCGAGCCTGCTGCTTGAAACACCCCTGCACGAGTTGCTGGGGCGCCCGGTGCTGGAGCTGATTGCGCCGGAGTTCCGTGCCCGTGCCTCGCACGCCATGGCCTCGGGCGCGGACGCCTCCCACGAGAGCGAGATCTTCAACCGCCACGGCCAGCGCATTCCGGTGGAGATCATCGGGCGCTCCATGATGCGCAACGGCGAGCGCCTGCGCATGGCCGTCGTGCGCGACATCCGCGACCGCCGCGAAGCCCAGGCCCGCATCCACGAACTCATCGAGGGCCTGCGCTCCGAGAAAGACAGGGCCGAGGCCGCCGACCGCGCCAAGTCCGTCTTCCTGGCCGCCGCCAGCCACGACCTGCGCCAACCCATCCACGCCCTCAGCCTCTTCCTCACCGCCCTGCGCTCCATGTCCCAGGCCCCCCGCTTGCGCAGCGCCGACCTCGCCGAACTGTGCCAGCGCATGCAGGCCTCCCTGGACGGCCTGGGCCAGTTGCTCAACATGCTGCTGGACGTCTCCCGCCTGGACGCCAACGCCGTGCAGGTCGAGCCAGCGCCCACCAGCGCGCAGCGCCTGCTCGAAGAGCTCGATCAGGACTTCCACCAGATCGCCGGCGACAAGGGCCTGCAGCTGCACGTGGCCAGCTCCCGCCTGTGGGTCGACACCGACCCCACCGTGCTGCGCCGCATACTCACCAACCTGGTCTCCAACGCCGTGCGCTACACCTCCCGCGGGCGCGTGCTCATCGGCTGTCGCCCGCGCGGCCACGAGGTCGAGTTCCAGGTCTGGGACAGCGGCATCGGCATCCCCACCGCGCAGCGCGAGGCCATCTTCGAGGAGTTCTTCCAGATCGGCCAGACCACCGCTGCGCGCCACGAGTCCCACGGCCTGGGCCTGGGCCTGTCCATCGTCAAACGCTCCGCCCTGCTGCTGCACGCCACCCTCAACCTGCGCTCCACCCCGGGCCGCGGCTCCATGTTCAGCATCCGCGTCCCTCGCTGCCCTCCGCCACCACACAGCGCCGCAACCGCGAAGGAGCCCGCGTTCGCACGGTCTGCCGCCCGCCTCGGTGTGCTGGTGATCGACGACGACCAGCAGGTGCTCGCCGCCATGCGCAGCGTGCTCGGCGTCTGGGGGCACCGGGTCTTCTGCGCCACCTCCCCCGACGAGGCCGTCGTCATGGCCATCAGCCACGCCAACGACATCGACCTGCTCATCTCCGACTACCGACTGGGCGGCAACGTCACCGCCATCGACACCATCCACGCCGTGCACGCCTGCCTGCCCTGTCCCGTCCCCACCTACATCTTCACCGGTGACACCTCCCCCCAGCGCATCCACGAAGCCGCCGAACTCGGCTTCCCGCTGCTGCACAAACCCATCGACGCGCGCGCCCTGCGCTCCATCCTGGAGCAGTGAAAAACGGCATGGAACACGCTCCCGGCCCGAACCACCCCAAGCCCGAACCGGCACAGCCGTGGTGGCAGCACCTGCCGGGTCTGGTGCTTGTGATCACCGAGCAAGGGCGGCCGCTCTACGCCAGCCCGGCACTCACGTCGTTGCACGAAGCCCATGCCCTGGACGGCGACTGCATCACGGCCCTCACACCCGGATCGGGCCAGGCACTGCACGACCGGCTCAGCCGCCGCGCCGACTTCCAGCTGGAACTGCAATGGTCCACGCGCCGATCGGAAACGCCGGTCCGGTGGTTTTCGTGTTCGGCCAGATGGCAGGCCGATGCGAGGCAGTACCTCTGCCTGTGGGTCGACATCACCGCCTGCGCGCGGGCGCGGGAGGAGACCGGCGCCAGGGCCGCGTTTCTGCGCAACTTCTGCAATGCCATCCCGGTCATGGTGGCGCACTACAGCCATCCGTTTCGCTGCGAGTACGCCAACCGGCACTATGCGGCCCTGTATGGGCACAACGAGCAATCCATCCTGGGGCTGACCGTGGGCGAATTGCCCCGGATCGACCCCGACGACAGGATGCCGACGCGGGAGCTGGCGCTCCCGGAGCGCAGCCTGGTGACGTATGAACAGTCGTTGGTCGATCCGAAAAGCGGGCTCCAATGGCTCGAGGTCACCGTGGTGCCCTTTTTTGACGACAGCGGCAGCACGCCGGGCGGGGCCATCCTGAACCAGTTCATCACGCAACGGCGGCGCGCAGAGATCGCTTCGCGCGAATCGGAAAACCGCCTGGCGGCGTTCATGCAGGCGAGTGCGGAGGGCGTGATCTTCCATGTCGACGGGGTGATCACCGACGCCAACCCGGCGGCCTGCCACCTGTACGACGGTGCCATGGACAAGTTGCTGGGGCGCCCGGTGCTGGAGCTGATTGCGCCGGAGTTCCGTGCCCGTGCCTCGCACGCCATGGCCTCGGGCGCGGACGCCTCCCACGAGAGCGAGATCTTCAACCGCCACGGCCAGCGCATTCCGGTGGAGATCATCGGGCGCTCCATGATGCGCAACGGCGAGCGCCTGCGCATGGCCGTCGTGCGCGACATCCGCGACCGCCGCGAAGCCCAGGCCCGCATCCACGAACTCATCGAGGGCCTGCGCTCCGAGAAAGACAGGGCCGAGGCCGCCGACCGCGCCAAGTCCGTCTTCCTGGCCGCCGCCAGCCACGACCTGCGCCAACCCATCCACGCCCTCAGCCTCTTCCTCACCGCCCTGCGCTCCATGTCCCAGGCCCCCCGCTTGCGCAGCGCCGACCTCGCCGAACTGTGCCAGCGCATGCAGGCCTCCCTGGACGGCCTGGGCCAGTTGCTCAACATGCTGCTGGACGTCTCCCGCCTGGACGCCAACGCCGTGCAGGTCGAGCCAGCGCCCACCAGCGCGCAGCGCCTGCTCGAAGAGCTCGATCAGGACTTCCACCAGATCGCCGGCGACAAGGGCCTGCAGCTGCACGTGGCCAGCTCCCGCCTGTGGGTCGACACCGACCCCACCGTGCTGCGCCGCATACTCACCAACCTGGTCTCCAACGCCGTGCGCTACACCTCCCGCGGGCGCGTGCTCATCGGCTGTCGCCCGCGCGGCCACGAGGTCGAGTTCCAGGTCTGGGACAGCGGCATCGGCATCCCCACCGCGCAGCGCGAGGCCATCTTCGAGGAGTTCTTCCAGATCGGCCAGACCACCGCTGCGCGCCACGAGTCCCACGGCCTGGGCCTGGGCCTGTCCATCGTCAAACGCTCCGCCCTGCTGCTGCACGCCACCCTCAACCTGCGCTCCACCCCGGGCCGCGGCTCCATGTTCAGCATCCGCGTCCCTCGCTGCTCTCCGCCCACCGACACCGCCTCGGCCCGGCTGGCATGATGTCGGGCTTTGCTCGACCGCCCGAATGCAGGAAACCATGAACCCGAACGCCCCCGAACCCACCGACGCTGCAGCCACGGCACCCACCGAATCCGGCACCGGAAACCCGCCACCGGCACGCAGCGGGCGCAACCGTCGCGGCCCCGCGCCACAGCGCGCGCCGCACAACGGTGCCAACCCGGGCGCGGGGACACCGCCCCAGCGGCACCACCCCATGCTCGACCAGCTCGCGCAGTCCTATCCGGCCTTGTTCGGCGAGGTGTTCCGGCCTCTGAAGCGCGGCATCTTCCAGGACCTGCTCGAGGCGCAACCCGAAGTGTTCGACAAGGACGGCCTGAAAACCGCGCTGGCGCTGCACACGCGATCGACCCGCTACCTCACTGCGGTGGCCAGTGGCCAGCCCCGCTGCGACCTGAGCGGTCAACCGGTGGAAGATCTCGCGCCCGAGCACGTGCACCACGCGCTGGTGGAGGTGTTTCGCCGCCGCCAGGGCCGCGCGCCGCAAGACCTGCGACCCAAGCTGCGCCAACGCATCGAGCAGGCGTTCGAAGCCTCCGGCCTGGGCGCCGAGGCCTACGCCGCGCTGGTCCAGACGCGCGACGAGGCCTTGAACACCTTGACCCAGGAGGCACTGGACGCGGTGGTGAGCCGGGCCGCCAGGGACGCGGCGCTGCTGCGCGCGTTCGAAGCCAGCGGCAAGACGGTCGAGGCGTTCGCCGACATGTACGGCATGGGCGTGGCGGATGCGAACCGCACGCTGGAGCGGGCGCGTTCGCGCGCGGTCAAGCCCGCCTGAGTTCGGTCGGCAGCTTCAGGCCGCCGGCATCGTGAAGACGGTGAGCACGCCGGTGTAGCCGTAGAGCCGGTGGTGGGCAATCTCGCCGCCCGCGAAAAAACCCACCAGAGGCACATCGCCGAGCGCTCTGCGCACCAGCTGCAGTTCGGCACTCGGGCTGCCGAAGTGCGGGCCGCCGCGACCGGCGCAACTCACGTAAATGGCGCCTGCGATGCGCCGCGCCGGGTGGGGCGCGGCGTCTGCCTCGGCGGCGGTCAGGGCGCTGGCCATCGCGAAGTTGAGCTCTTCGGGCTCGAGCTCCTCCCGCACCTCGGAGCACACGCGGATCAGGTCGGCCCGCGCGGCCTGCACGTTGCGCTCGCAAAACGCCATGCGTGTGCCCTCGGGCGCGAGGTCGCCAATGGCCACACCGCGGCGGCCCGGGTCCAGGCCGATCAGGTGACGCACCATCACCTCGGCGCCGAACTGCCCGCGCAGGTGCGGCCCGCTGGCCGGCAGCTCGACATCGACGTCGGGATGCGGCAGCGTCAGGCCCACCAGCGTGGCGCGCAGACGCGGCATGGCCAGATCGGGCTGCTCCAGCGAAATGTCGAGCTCGCGCAGCAGCACGTCGAGTGCGGGTTCACCGTCGAGTTCGAGCACCAGGTTGCCATCGGACGCGGTGACGGTGCGCTCGCGGTCGACCGGCTGGGCTCCCTGCGTGACCCGCGAGACGATTCCCACATCGGGCCCGAAAGCCACGCCACTGAGGCCGCCATGGAACACGCCGCCGGCCGCGCCCTGCCCACGCAGGTTGCCCGCGCTGCCAAGCGAGAACTGGACGCTCTGGCCACGGCTGCCCGCCAGGCCGCCGAACACGTAGCCACTGACGGTGCGCTCGGCCACTTCGGCGATCAGCTCGTTGAGCTCCGGCGTGCCGCCATCGGCATGCACCAGCGCGGTATGGGCCACGAAGCCGCTGGTGCCGGCACGGCCGCTGGCCGACAGCGGCGCCACCCCGCTGAACACGCGGTACTGGTCGGGGCTGAGGTCGCACAGCATCACGCACAGAGCGGGTTCGTCGAAATACTCCACGTTGTTGGCCGACACCCCCACTCCCACGGTGCCGGCCCAGTCGGTCACCTCGGGCAGTTCAGCGCTGAGGTGTTCCAGGATGGCCTGGGCTTCGGCGGCGTAGTGGTCGGTGATGTAGAGCAGCGCCAGCGAGGGCGCCCTGGCGTGGTCGGGCAAGGCCATCTGGCCGCGCAATTGCGCCAGCACCAGCGCGGCGGCCATGCGCCATTGCGGATGGGTGGCGTGAGCGTAGGGAAAGAGTTTCATCGGAGGTCGACCCGCCAGCGGCGCGAGGGTTCAACGCCTGCGCGGCGAAGCGGCGGCAGACTTGCGGGCAGCGGGTTTGCGGGGTGTGGCTTTCTTCGCTGCGGTTTTTTTCACCGCGGCCTTCTTCGCGCCGGCCTTGCCAGCGCTGGTTTTCTTCGCCGCCGATGTGCCCGGCGCGGGTTGTGCCCCGGGCTGCAGCGCGGCAAAGCCCGGGAAGAAAGCCGTGGGCAGGGTCCAGTCACCGGCCGCCATGGGCTGGGCCGCCGGCGCACGGTCACTCGATCGGGTGCTGGCGGCGCGGGTCGGCGCCTTTTTTGCGGCGGGCCCAGGCGCGGCTTTCCGGCGGGGCGCCGTCACCGCCCGCGCCGCTGCGCGGCCCATGCCGGCGGCCGTGCCCACGTTGCGGGCCACCGAGCCGCCGATGCTGCGCGCCGCCTTGCCGGCCATGCCGGTGGCGGTCTTCATGGCCTGGTCGGTGAGGCCGGTCGCCACCTGGCGTGTGGTGTCGAGAGCGGTCTGTTTGGCCACGTCCTTCATGGCATTGCTGGCGATCTGCTGGAACTGCTGCGAGATCGCGCCCCACCATTGCATGGGGTCGACCACACCGCCCGCTGCCGCCGGCGATGCTGCACCCGCCTTGCGCGGCGTGCGTCTGCGCACCGGCTGTGCAGCCTCCTCGGGCATGTCGTCGGACGCTTCTTCCTCTTCGGGATCAGGCTCGGGCTCGGGCATGCTGCCGTAGGTGCGGGCGGGAATCTCGAGCCCGGCAAACTGCGGGGCCGGCGCAGGTGATGCGGTGCCGGTGAAACCGGCCAGCGTGTCGGCCGCCTTGATCTTGAGCGCATTGGCCACGTCGCCCATGCTGAAGTTCATGCTCTTGAGGGTGGACAGCGTCATTTTCTGCACCTCCAGCGCCTGGATGGTGGCACCCAGGGCCTTGGAGTTCTGGTCCAGCCAGAAATGCACCGCCTTGAGTTCCTCGATGCGCTTCTCGAGGTCTTCGACATTGAAGGTGGGCGCCACCCAGTGCCCGAGGTTGGGCATCTGCGGGATGTTCTGACCGATGCCCTGCACCACACCCCCGGCGGCCTGGCCAGCGAGGTTTTGCAGGAACTCGAAACCGGGCACGAACTTGCCGAAACCGCTGCTGGGCGCGTCGCTCATGGGTGTCTCCTGTGATGGGGTCGGGGCGACTGCCGCGCTGGCGGTGTTCAGCCGTCCACGCCGTAGCGGGGGGCGCGGCGTTCACGCAAGGATGCCACACCTTCGCGCACGTCGGGACCGGCAAAACCCATGAATTCGAGCGCCAGCGAGGTGTCGAACGCGGGGCCCGCCTGGCGCAACCAGTTGTTGAGCGAGTACTTGGTCCAGCGGATCGCGGTCTGGCTCCCGCTGGCCAGCCGATCGGCCACTTCGTATGCCTTGTCGAGCAACTGGTCTTCGTCCACCGCCAGCGACACCAGACCGATGCGCTCGGCCTCCTCGCCACTGATGGGGTCGCACAACATCAGGTAGTACTTGGCCTTGGCCAGGCCACACAACAGCGGCCAGACGATGGCCGCGTGGTCACCGGCGGCCACGCCCAGGCGCGTGTGGCCATCGACGATCTTCGCGCTCCTGGCCGCGATCGAGATGTCGGCCAGCAGGCCGGCCACCAGGCCCGCACCCACCGCGGGGCCGTGCATGGCGCTCACGATGGGTTTGTCGCAATTGATGACGTTGTAGACCAGGTCGCGCGCTTCTTTCCAGACCCGCGCGCGCACCTCGAAGTCGGTTGCCATGTCCTGCACCAGCGCCAGGTCCCCGCCTCCCGAAAACCCCAGGCCGCTGCCGCGCAGCACGGCGCAGCGCACGCTGTCGTCGCGCCCCACGTCGCGCCAGATCTCGCTCAGCTCCCAATGGCCTTCGTGGCCGGCGGTGGGCAGCTTGCCGTTGCCTCCGGGGCCATCGGCCCGCATGCGGATGTCGAGCACCGAGGGCACACCGCCAACCGCGGGGCCGCGGCGGGTGATGTCCAGGGTCTGGTAACGGCTGTAATCCACGGTGGTCATCAGGGTCTCCTCGGGAAATCGGTTTATGAATCAGCGACACGCAGCGTGCACTGGTCGGCGCTGTGATTGTGATTGACCTGCATCAAGACACATCGGCCTCGAAGGGCGCACCATGCAGGGGCACACCCGGGTTGCAGGATGACCCGCACTTTTTCCGAGGAGACCTCCATGACAGCCCCCATTTCCGATACCTTCGCCACCCAACTTCAGGAGATGCGCACCGATGTCCTGGCGCAGCTTCGCGCCCAGAGCGGCGGTGCCTTGAGCCGGGCCGAATCGGCGGCCGAGGCACTGGGCAACGCCAGCGACGACCAGGCACAGGCCAACACCGAACGCGAGCTGGCTTTCGCCCTGGAAGAGCGCGAGTCGGCCGAGCTGATCGAGATCGACGCGGCGCTCAAGCGCATCACCGACGGCAGCTTCGGCCTGTGCGTCGACTGCGGTGTGTCCATCCCGGCCGCGCGCCTGCACGCCAACCCCGTTGCCATGCGCTGCATCGATTGCCAGTCCCGGCTGGAGAAGGCCGACGCCGCCCGGCTCTGACCCCTCCCGTCCTGTTTGCCCTTCACTTCACCGCACCCCTGAATGACCACTTTTCACGCCATCGTCTGGATCGACCACAAGGAAGCCCACGTGCTGATGTTCGACCGCGAACACGTCGAGGCGCAGCGCATCAAGGCGCGCAGCCAGCACACACCCAAACACGGCAATCCCACGGCGGACAAGGACTTTTTCAACGAGATCGTGCTGGCGCTCGACGGCGTGAGCGAGGTGCTGCTGACCGGCCCGGCCAACGCCAAGCTGGAGTTTCGCGAGCACTGCAAGCACCACGCGCATGCGGTGGACAAGGCCGTGGTCGACATGGTCAACAGCGACCATCCCAGCGATGCCCAGCTGGTCGCCATGGCACGCACCTACTTCCTGAAGTTCGATCAGGCCGCAGCCGACCCATCGGTGCGCTGAGCCGGACGCGCGGCTGTCAGGCCGCCCGCGCCTCAGGTCCGGCTCAGGCCAGCGGCGAGATGGTCTGCTCGATGGCGCCGAAGAGACTTTGCCCGTCCTTGCCCTTCATCTCGATGCGGATGGTGTCACCGAACTTCATGAAGGCGGTCGACGGTTGCCCGTCAAGGATGGTCTCGATCGCGCGTTTTTCGGCGATGCAGCTGTAGCCCTTGGGCCATTCCTGGCGGCCGTCCACCTCCACGCTCTTGTTGCTCACGGTGCCGCTGCCCACGATGGAGCCGGCACGCACATTGCGCGTTCTGGCGATGTGGGCGATCAGCTGGCCGAAGTGGAAGGTCATCTCGGGGCCGGCCTCGCACATGCCGACCTTGCGACCGTTCCAGGTGCTCTGCAGCGTGAGGTGCACGCGCCCGCCCTGCCAGGCATCACCGAGTTCGTCGGGCGTGATCGCCACCGGGCTGAACGCGGTGGCCGGTTTGCTCTGGAAGAAACCGAAGCCCTTGGCCAGTTCGGCCGGAATCAGGTTGCGCAACGACACATCGTTGACCAGCATCAGCAGCCGGATGCCGTCCAGCGCCTGCTCGGGCGTGGCGCCCATCGGCACGTCGCCGGTCACCACGGCGATCTCGGCCTCGAAGTCGATGCCGAAGTCTTCGCTCGGCACCACCACGTCGTCGGTGGGACCGATGAAGTCGTCGCTGCCGCCCTGGTACATCAACGGATCGGCATAGAACGAGGCCGGCACCTCGCTGCTGCGCGCCGCGCGCACCAGCTCCACATGGTTGAGGTAGGCCGAGCCGTCGGCCCACTGGTAGGCGCGTGGCAGCGGCGCCATGCACATCGCCGGATCGAATGGAAACGCGTGGCGCGCCTTGCCCTGGTTGAGGGTGACGTACAGGTCGTGCAGCTGCGGGCTGATGAAGTTCCAGTCGTCCAGGGCCTGTTGCAACCGGTGGGCAATGCCGGTCGCATAATGCGCCGTGCCCAGATCGCGCGAGACCACGACGAGTTGCCCGTCGCGCGAACCGTCCTTGTATGTGGCGAGTTTCATGGTGCCTCCTGCTGGTTACGTTTAGTGAAATCGATTAACCTATTCGTAAAGACAGGATTCTAGGCGATGGCCTGTGCAAGCGGGCAGCTGCCCGCACTTTGTGTTGAACCTGTCAGCCTGCCGACCGTCCCACCGTTCAACGCCGCCCATGTCCACCGCCACCCGCCCCGTCTCCCCCCACACCGACGCCGTGCCTGCGCAGGACGACGGGCCGCAGCGCGCCGGCATCCAGTCGGTGGAGGTGGGTTTCGAGTTGCTCAACGCCTTGTCGCAAGCCCCGGGAGCGCTGATGCTGCGCGACCTCGCCTGCGCCGCCGGCATGAGCGCGGCCAAGGCGCACCGGTACCTGGTGAGCTTTCAGCGCATGGGCCTGGTGGTGCAGGATCCGGTGAGCACGCGCTACGACCTCGGCCCGGCCGCGCTGCGCCTGGGCCTGGCCAGCCTGGCACGCATCGACGCGGTGAAGCTGGCGCGGGAACGCCTGGATGCGCTGATCAACGAGACCGGCCACACCCTGGCCATCGCGGTGTGGGGCAACCAGGGCCCGACCATGGTGCACTGGATCGAAGCGCCGCAAACCGTGCCGGTGACGCTGCGACTGGGCGATGTGATGCCCCTGCTCACCTCGGCGACCGGCCGCTGCTTCGCCGCCTTCATGGGCCGCGAGGGGCGCGACGCCCAGCGTATCGGCCCGATGGTGCGCGACGAACTGGCCCGTTTGAAGAAGCTGCCGCGCAGCGGTTTGCCGCTGGTCGACGTCCCGCACAGCCTGCAGGACGTGCAGGCCCTGCTGGAAGAAACACGCCAGCGCGGCCTGGCCCGCGTGGTGCACAGCCTGCTGCCCGGTGTGGGGGGGTTCTGTGCGCCGGTGTTCGACGCCCAGGGCCGCCTGGCGCTGGGCCTGGTGGTGCTGGGCTCGGTCGCCACGCTGGACACCGAGTGGTCGGGCGCGCCCGCGCGGGCCGTGCTCGACAGCGCCCGCCAGCTCAGCGCCGACCTCGGCCACCGGCCGCCGGCCCCCACGCCATGACCGCTGCGCTCACGCCGCCAGCAGCACCGCGCCGGTCAACCCTGCTCCTGCTCATCGCTGCTGTGGCGGGCGCACACCTGGCCCTGTTGCTGGGCCCGCTGGCCGGGACGCCGGACGTGGCGGACCCGACCGCTGCCTCCACCCCGCCCGCACGTTCCCGGCCCGTCGAGCGCCGCGACGCAGCGGGTGCGCAGCCTGCGGCTGCCGTGGCCGTGGCCCGCGTGAGCACCGTGCGCTGGATCGTCCCGGCACCCGCAGTGGATACGCCCGCCACCCCGTTGGCCGCATCCCCGGTGCCGCGCGCGGCACAGGCACGGGTGCCGCGGCCCGCCACCCCGGTCCAGACCGCCTCCGTGCAAGCCACTCCCCGGAGCCCACCGCAGCCGCCCGCGATGGCAACCCTGGCAACGGACCCGGTGCCCGCCGAAGCGGCCGAACCCACCGAGCTCGCTGCGCCCGCTCAGCCGCCGCCGGAGGACCCGGTCGCCACGTCCCCGCCGTCCACCGACGACACCTTGCTGGCCGCCGCGGCCACGCCAAAGCGCGCTTCACCCGCCCCGGCGACCGCGACGCCGACCCAAGCCCTGCCACCGGCGCAACCCCCGGCCAGCACGCGGCTCGACTACGCCGTGACCGGCCGCATCAAGGGCCTGGCCTACACCGCCGACGGCCGGCTCGACTGGACACTCGCCGACGGCCGCTACAGCGCCCGCATGGAAATGCGCGTCTTCCTGCTGGGCAGCCGGGTGCAGACCAGCATCGGCCGGACAGGTCCCGGCGGGCTGATTCCCGAGCGTTTTGCCGACCGCAGCCGCAGCGAGAAAGCGGCCCATTTCGACCACGAAGAGAACCGCATCCGATTCAGCAACAACGCCCCCGATGCAGCGCTGCAACCCGGTGCACAGGACCGCCTGAGCCTGTTTCTGCAGATCGCCGGCCTGTTGCAGGCCAGGCCCGAGGCCTACACAAGCGGGCAGGTGATCGACATGCAGGTGGCCGGTGCGGGCGATGCAGCCGTGTGGCGCTTCGAGGTGGGCGACGAGGTGACGCTCGCATTGCCCGCTGGCGAGGTGCGGGCCCGTCAACTCAGGCGCCTGCCGCGCAAGGAGTTCGACAGCACGGTGGAGATGTGGCTGGCGCCAGCGCTGCAGCACCTGCCGGTGCGCCTGCGTGTGACCCAGGCCAACGGCGACGTGGCCGATCAGCAGATCAGCCGGATGCCGTAGCGGCCCGTTTGTGCCGAAAAACACACGCATCTTGCAATGGGCAGGAACGATGCCATGTAAAGAGCACTCCGAACCTCAAGACCGCTCTGCTTTGCCGATATAAGCAAGGTCGGAAGCCGGTTTTTCCAACACAAGGAATTTCAGTCATGAACATGCTCTACGACTCGGATGCCTTCGCTGTGGTCCACATCCTGGCCAACGCACCGACCGAAGGTGAGGACACTTCCGCACTCGGTCCCCAGATCCCGCGCCACGGCTTCGAGATCGTGGACAAGCGCTCCGGCAAGGAGGTCTATCTCGACGGCTCCTGGGCCGAGATGTTCCAGATCCAGATCACGGCCTGGCAGCAGAGCACCCCCTCCCAGGAAGAAGTGGAAGACACCCTGGAAGGCTATGCCGAGCTGGCACAAATGCCGGTCGTCATGCACTGAACAAGCGAAGCGTGCTGCAGCGCTTCCCCTGAACGATCCCGAGGCCGTCGCTCCCAGCGCCGGCCTTTTTTGTCGCCACCCGGTTGTCAGCCCGCGCCAAGCTGGGCGAGAGACACTGTGGGCGGGACGCACCACTGGATCACACATGCGCAACATGCACGGCACTGGAAAACTGAAGGCGGGCCTGACGATGGCCTTGATGTGGGTCTTTCTTCCGCTGTCGCTGGCGGTGCAGGCCGAAGACGGCGTGACGCCGAAGCAGATCCTGATCGGACAGACGCTCACCTTGCAAAGCGGCACCAATGACTACGGCGTGGCCGTCAGCGAGGGTGTTTCGGCGGCGCTGGACCAGGTCAACCGGGCCGGTGGCGTGCTGGGCCGCCAGGTCGTGCTGAATGTTCTGGACGACGACAACAAGGCCGCACTGGCCGAAACCAATGCCCGCCGGCTGGTGACGCAGGACAAGGTCTTCCTGCTGTTCGGTCCCATCGAAGGCGGCCCCTCCACCGCAGTGATGAAGGTCGCGGTGGAACAGAACGTGCCCCTGTTCGGGCCCATGGCAGGCTCGCCCACCCTGCGCACGCCCCACCAGCCGCTGGTGTTTCCCGTGCGCGCAGAACACAAGGAAGAATTCCGCGCCCTGATGGCGCAGGCGCGCAGCCTGGGCATGCAACGCCTGGCCTTTGTCCGGTCAGACTCATCGACCGGCGAACTTCACCTTGAGAACGCGCGGCGCATCGCCCTGGCCCTGGGCATGGAACTGGTGGCCGACCTGCCGTTCAAGTCGGACATCGACGCCGCCGGCATCGACGCGCTGGCGCGCCAGCTCGCCAGCACCCGCGCCCAGATGGTGTTCAACCATGGGGGTATCGGTGTCTACGAAAAGCTCATCCGCCAGGCCCATTCGATCGGTGTCAAGGCGCGCTTCTACGGCGTCAATTCAGGCTCGACCCAGCTCGCCGATCACCTCGGCCCACTGGGTCAGGGCATGGTGTTCGCGCAGGTCCTGCCCAGTCCCTGGGAGCGCAAGACCGGCATCACGCGTGCCTACCAGGAAGCCTTTTCCCGCTTCAAGCCCGGGCGGGCCTTTTCCTACGGAAGTCTCGAGGGATACCTCACCGGCCGGGCCCTGACGGAGGCCCTGCGGCGCGCAGGCCCGACGCCCACGAGAGCGAGCTTTCTGGCCGGCCTGCGCAATGCCGACCTGGACATCGAGGGCATCCGCATCAGCTACCGCGACGGTGAGCACGCGGGCATGACACTGGTCGACCTGTCCATCGTCACCCGCGAAGGCAAGTTCCGCCACTGAAGGCCGGGCGGCGCGGGTCAGGTCTCGCGCCGTGCCACCCACAGGCGGTACACCGGCTCGACCAGCACCAGCACCGCCACCAGACGGCACACCTGGAAGGCGGTGACAACAGGCACGCCAAGTTGCAGCACCTTCGCGGTGATGGCCATTTCGGCAATGCCGCCGGGCGCGGTGCCCAGCAGCAGCGTGGCGGGATGCAGGCCGGTGGCTTTTGACAAGACCCAGCCGAACAGCGCGCAGATGCCCATCATGAAAAAGCTCGCGAAGGCCACCGAGGCGAGCCAGCGAGGTGCCGTGTGGACAAAGGCAGGCGTGAAACGCACGCCCAGGCTCACGCCGATGAGCAGTTGCGCAACATCCGAGAGTGGTTGCGGGATGGCGGACAGGTTGACGCCCGCGAGCGTGACCGCCATGGTCACCACCAGGGCGCCCATGAACCACGGGTTGGCCCGACCCAGCCATTGCATGAACAGCGCCCCGACCAGCGTGATGCCGGCCAGCGACAGCAGGCCTGCAGGCTGCACCTCGCGCAGGGCGGGAGGGAGCGTGTCCAGGCCCGTCACGCCCCAGAACTGCAGCGCGAACGGAATGGTGAGCGTGACCAGCAGCACCCGCAGGCTGTGCGCAGCGGCCACCAGGTCGGTGCGCGCGCCCTGGCGCTCGGCGATCAGCGTCATCTCGGACGCGCCGCCGATGGCACCGGCGAAATAAGTCGTGCTGCGCAGCTGCGCCGCCGTGAGGTGCGCCAGGTGCCCCGCGTGCAGGCGGCGCAACCAGGCGCCGAAGCCCAGGCCCAGCAGCAGCGCCCAGGCGATGCCCAGCGCGATCGCCCACCACAGGCTGGCCACCAGAGACCCCACCGCCGGCGTGAAATACAAGCCCAGCGCGGTGCCGATCACCCACTGTCCCGTGTTGCGCAGCGGCGCCCAGCTCTCCGTGCGTGCGCCCAGCACCGAGACCATCGAGGTCGCCAGCAGCGGGCCGATCATCCAGGGAATGGGCGTGCGCAGCCATTCGCAGAGCAAGGCTGCGGCCAGGGCAAGCAACAGGGTGAGAAAGACGCGCGGCCAGGAAGTCGGGCCGAAGGCGGGCAAGGAGGGCACTCGGGTACTGGTGTGAAGCGCCCGGCAGTCGTGGCGGGCCCCGTAGTATCCGCCCATGACCTGTCGATCCGCTGTCGCCCTGGCTCTGGGCCTTGCCTTGCTGGGCGCCTGCGCGCACCGGCCACCCACCACCGTGCCTGCCTTGCTGGAACGCGTGCTGCCCACGCCCTTGCTCATGCTCGGCGAGCAACACGATGCACCCGAGCACCAGGCGCTGCAGCGCGACGTGGTGCAGGCGCTCGGCGCCCGCGGCCAGCTGGGTGCGCTGGTGATGGAAATGGCCGAACAGGGCCGCCAGACCACCGGCCTGGGCGCCAACGCAAGCGAGGCGCAGGTGCGCGAGGCACTCAACTGGAGCGACAACGCCAATCCGGGCTGGCCCTGGGCCACCTACGGCCCGGTGGTCATGGCCGCGGTTCGGGCCGGCGCGCCGGTGCTGGGCGGCAACCTGCCGCGCGGCCAGATGCGCGCGGCCATGAACGACCCGGCACTGGAGGGTCGCATCGACAAGGCGGCGCTGCAAGAGCAGCGCGAGGGCATCCGCAGCGGGCATTGCGACCTGCTGCCCGAAGGCCAGATCGGACCCATGACACGCATCCAGCTGGCACGCGACGACGCCATGGCGCGGACCGCAGCAGCGGCCGTGCAGCAGGCCGGTGCGGGCAAGACGGTGGTGCTGGTGGCCGGCAACGGCCACGTGCGGCGCGACCTGGGTGTGCCGCTGTATCTGCCGCAGGCGCTGGCGCACCGGGTGGTGATGGCTCAGGCGGGCGGACCTGAAACGGCCCCGCCGGCAGACGCCGTGTGGCGCACGCCGGCACTGCCGGTGCGCGACCACTGCGCCGAACTGCGTCAGCAGCTCAAGCGCTGAGCGCGGTGCAGCGGGTCAGGCCCGCTTGATGGCGTCGGCCAGGGTGCCGACCATGGTCTCGATCTGTGACTTTTCAACGATGTAGGGCGGCGCAAAAACCAGGTTCTCGCCCGCGTTGCGCACCAGCACGCCATGGTGGTAGCAGTCCATGAACACATCGAAGGCGCGCTTGCCCGGCAGGCCGGCGATGGGCGCGAGTTCAACCGCCGCGGCCAGCCCCAGGCTGCGGATGCCGACCACATTGGGCAGGCCCATGAGCGCGGCATGCATCGCATCGCCCAGCACCGGACCCATGTCGCCAGCGCGTTGGAACAGGTCTTCTTCGCGGAACAGGTCGAGCGTGGCGATGGCAGCCGCACAGGCCACCGGGTGACCCGAGTAGGTGTAGCCGTGGAAGAATTCGATGGCGTGCTCCGGCGCGTTGCCGTGCGCGCCCATCATGGCCTCGTAGATGCGGTCGGTGCAGACCACGCCGCCCAGCGGGAACACGCCGTTGGTCACGGCCTTGGCGAAGTTCAGCATGTCGGGTTGCACGCCGTAGTAGTCCGACGCGAAGGCGGTGCCCAGGCGACCGAAACCGGTGATGACCTCGTCGAAGATCAACAGGATGCCGTGCTTGTCGCAGATCTCGCGCAGCCGCTTCAGATAGCCCTGGGGCGGCACGTACCAGCCCGCGCTGCCGGCCACCGGCTCGACGATCACGGCGGCAATGTTGCCCGCATCGTGCAGCGGCAGGATGCGGTTCTCCAGTTCGAGCAGCAGGTCTTCGTTCCAGACCGGTTCGGCGTTGTGGATGTAGGCGTGGTTCACCGGATCGTGGATGAAACGCAGGTGGTCCACGCGCGGCAGCAGGCTGGTGCCATAGACCTTGCGGTTGGCCGGAATGCCGCCCACGCTCATGCCGCCGAAACCGACACCGTGGTAGCCGCGCTCACGCCCGATGAAGATGTTGCGGTGGCCTTCGCCGCGCGCGCGGTGGTAGGCCAGCGCGACTTTCATCGACGTGTCGGCCGCCTCTGACCCGGAGTTGCAGAACAGCACCTTGTTGAGGTCGCCGGGCGCCATCGCGGCGATCATTTCGGCCGCGCGAAACGCCTTGTCGTTGCTCACGCTGAAGGCCGTGGCGTAGTCCAGCGTGTCGAGCTGCTTCTTGATCGCTTCGTTGATGGGCTTGCGGTTGTGGCCCGCGCCCACACACCACAGGCTGGAGATGCCGTCGATGACCTGGCGGCCGTCGTGCGTGGTGAAGTGCATGCCGTCGGCCGCCACGAAGATGCGCGGGTCCTTGGCAAAGCTGCGGTTGGGCGTGAAGGGCAACCACTGGTTGTCCATGCGAAGGTCGTTGTAGGCCATGGCGGCGTCTCCGGCACAAGAAGGAAGCCGGCATTGTGGCACCGGTGGCTGCGGCCGGGGGCTCCACTGCCGCGGTCCGGTTCAGACCCACCGGGCGCCCGGTCACGGGCCTTGCTGCGACAATCGCCCGGCCATGAACCACACCCACGTCCTCACCCTGTCCTGCCAGGACCGCCCCGGCATCGTGCACGCCGTCTCGGGTTTTCTCTACGAGCACGGCGGCAACATCGAAGAAGCCGCCCAGTACAACGACCCGGCCACCGGCCTGTTCTTCATGCGGGTGCAGTTCGCCTGTGCCCAGCTCACGCCGGAAGACCTTCGCCTGCGCCTGAAGCTGTTTGCCGAGCCCTTCGGCATGCGCTGGAGCCTGCATGCCCTGGCCGAGCCGGTGCGCGCCGTGATCTTCGTGAGCAAGGAAGGCCACTGCCTCAACGACCTGTTGTTCCGCTGGAAAAGCGGCCTGCTCGCGCTGGACATCCGTGCCATCGTCAGCAACCACCGCGACTTCTACCAGCTCGCCGCGAGCTACAACGTCCCCTTCCACCACATCGCGGTGAGCGCAGCCACCAAAGCGCAGGCCGAAGCGAAACAGCTCGACATCATCCGCAGCGAAGGCGCCGAACTCGTGGTGCTGGCGCGCTACATGCAGGTGCTGAGCAACGACCTGTGCCGGGAACTGGCGGGCAAGGCGATCAACATCCACCACAGCTTCCTGCCCAGCTTCAAGGGCGCCAAGCCGTACTACCAGGCGCACGACCGCGGCGTGAAGCTGATCGGAGCCACCGCCCACTACGTCACGGCCGACCTCGACGAGGGACCCATCATCGAACAGGACGTGGCCCGCGTGGACCACACCGACACGGTGGAAGACCTCACCGCCCGGGGACGCGACACCGAAAGCCAGGTGCTGGCGCGGGCCGTCAAGTGGCACAGCGAGCACCGCGTGCTGCTCAACGGGCACAAGACGGTGGTGTTCAAGTGACTGTGGCCAAACTGCGCCGCTGCGCGGCCCGGTCATCCCTGCAATCGGGGCGCTGACGCAGATGACGATCCGGATCCCGCCCATCCAGTGCCTGCTCACTTTCGAGGCGCTCGCGCGCCTGCGCAGCGTCACGCAGACGGCGGACGAGCTCAACGTGACGCCCAGCGCGGTGAGCCACCGGATCAAGCAGCTGGAGCAGATCCTGGGCACGAAACTGTTCGGGCGGTCCGACTTTTCCCTCACCACCGAGGGCAGCGAATACCTGGCCCATGTTCGCGACGGCCTGGCCACGCTGCAGAAATTTCCGAGCCATGCCGCAGCGCCCGGACGGCGCAAACTGCGGGTGGCTGTCACGCCCACGTTTGCGCGCTCGGTGCTGCTGCCGCGCCTCAAACAGTTCAGCGACGCCTACCCCGAGATCGACCTCACCTTGCAGGTGAGCATCCCGCTGCTGGACGTGGTGGCCGAGGACGCCGACCTCACCGTGCGATTCGGCACCGGGCGTTATGCCGACGTGGAACACGTCTGCCTCATGAAGGACGAGGTGACGCCGCTGGCCTCACCCGCGTTCGTGCGCGAACACGGTCCATTCGAAACGGCCCAGGATCTGGACAGCGTGCCACTGCTGCGCAGCCCGCTGGAGCCCTGGCGCACCTGGTTCGCCGCACACGACCTGGACTGGCCGGAGCCCGCCGAGGGCTCGCAGTTCAACGACATCGGCCTGATGTGCGACGGCGCCGCCGCCGGCATGGGCGTGGCACTGGTCCGCCTCAAGCTCGCGGCCCCCTGGCTCGAACATGGCACGCTGGTGCCGCTGTACAGCCGCCACGTGCCCAGCCCGCACGCGCACTACCTGTGCTGGCGCACCGGGACCATGGACCGGTGGGAATGCGCGGCGTTTGCCGAGTGGCTCAAGAAGGCCACCAGCCAGTAACCAACTCAGCCCCGGCGCAGCGGGGGAGCGTGGGGGCAAAAGGCCCCGGGCCAGCCGCAGGGCCGCCCCAAGGCGGGCCCAGCCCCCTCGGGGGGCAGCGACCCTCGCGCAGCGGGGGAGCGTGGGGGCTCCCCCCTCACTCGATCGTGAGGCGTTGCCCGGTCACCGGCAGCTTTTTGGGCAAAGTGAGTTGAAGCACACCGTTTTCGTACCTGGCCTTCGCCGTCGCGTTGTCGATGTCCTGCGGCAGCTGGAAGCTGCGCGACACGGCGCCGTGGTAGCGCTCGCTGCGCAACAGTTTCTCGCCCTCCGACTGGCTGTCCTGCTGCCGGATCTCGGCGCGCAGCGTGACCACCGGTCCGTCGATCGTGACGTGGATGTCCTCGCGCGACACGCCGGGCACCTCGGCTTCCACGGCGTAGGCGTCGGGCGTTTCCCTGACGTCGATCCGGATCTGGGCGGGCAATCCCTCCCCGTGCAGGGGTTTGACGTAAAAGCCGGGGGCGACGTCCTTGAAGAAGTCGTCGAACAGGTTGCTGCGGGCAATCAGACGGTTCATGGCAAATGCTCCTGAAAAGGGGTTGAACGGCGCCGCCCGGAGGCGGTTTTCGGTGGCTCACAATTGATGCTGCTGGCCGGAAATTTCAAGAGGGCTGCAGTTTTCCTCAAACCGCACGCGGGGCTTTGTCCTAAACTGGGTCGGCCAACTTGCAGACCCCACAGGCTCGCCCATGAACGCTCCCGCCTCCCCCGCCCAGACCACCCAGATCCAGCGCGCCGCCCGCCAGGCCGATGTGGTGCGCGCCCTGCAGGCGGTGTTGCCGGGTCATGCCCTGCTCTGGCAGGCCGAAGACACCGTGCCCTACGAATGCGACGGCCTCACGGCCTACCGCGAACGCCCGCTGGTGGTGGTGCTGCCCGAAACCGAAAGCCAGGTCGCTGCGGTGCTCAAGGCCTGCCATGCGCTGGACGTGCCGGTGGTGGCGCGCGGCGCGGGCACCGGCTTGTCGGGTGGAGCGATGCCGCACGCCATGGGGGTCACGATGTCGCTGGCCAAGTTCAACCGCATCCTCCAGATCGACCCGCGCTCGCGCACGGCAGTGGTGCAGGCAGGCGTTCGCAACCTCGCCATTTCGGAGGCCGCAGCGCCCCACGGCCTCTATTACGCCCCCGACCCGAGCAGCCAGATCGCCTGCACCATCGGCGGCAACGTGGCGGAGAACTCCGGTGGCGTGCACTGCCTGAAGTACGGCTTGACGGTGCACAACGTGCTGCAGGTGCGCGGCTACACGGTTGAAGGTGAGCCGGTCACCTTCGGCGGCGAGTCCCTGGACGTGCCCGGCTTCGACCTGCTCTCCCTGATCATCGGCAGCGAAGGCATGCTGGCCGTGACCACCGAAGTGACCGTGAAGCTGGTTCCCAAGCCGCTGCTGGCGCGCTGCATCATGGCCAGCTTCGACGACATCCGCAAGGCCGGTGATGCGGTGGCGTCGGTCATCGCCGCCGGCATCATCCCGGCCGGGCTGGAGATGATGGACAAACCCATGACGGCCGCGGTCGAGGACTTCGTGCACGCCGGCTACGACCTGAACGCCGAGGCGATCCTCTTGTGCGAGAGCGACGGCACGCCCGAAGAGGTGGAAGAAGAAATCGGGCGCATGAGCGAGGTGTTGCGCCGCTGCGGCGCCACCGCCATCGCCGTCAGCCAGAACGAGGCCGAACGCCTGCGTTTCTGGAGCGGTCGCAAGAACGCCTTTCCAGCGAGCGGGCGCATCAGCCCCGACTACATGTGCATGGACTCGACCATTCCGCGCAAGCGCCTGGCCGACATCCTGCTGGCGATCGCGGAAATGGAGAAAAAGTACCAGCTGCGCTGCGCCAACGTGTTCCACGCGGGCGACGGCAACCTGCATCCGCTGATCCTGTTCGATGCCAACGATGCCGACCAGCTGCACCGCTGCGAGCTCTTCGGCGCCGAGATCCTCGAGACCAGCGTGGCCATGGGCGGCACCGTGACCGGCGAGCATGGCGTGGGCGTGGAGAAACTCAACAGCATGTGCGTGCAGTTCTCACCCGAGGAAAACGAACAGATGTTCAGCGTGAAGCGGGCGTTTGATACCAAATCGCTACTGAATCCCGGCAAGGTCATTCCCACGCTGCAACGTTGTGCTGAGTACGGAAAAATGCTGGTGCGTGGCGGGCGCCTCGCGCACCCGGAACTGCCCCGCTTCTGAGGGTCAAATATCACGTTCAACACACCGCCCCCTGCGGTACAGTTGATCGATGAGTGCTCTCTTCCCTCCGAAAGACAGCCGTCTGGACCTGAACCGACCCGAGGCAATGACCTCGGCGCGCGAGCGGGCGCTGCTGCTGGAGATCGAGACCCTCAAAGCCGAGAACCTGCACCTGCGTCGCAGCTATGCACAAAAGCTGGGCGGCAGCCTGAACGAGGGTTCCGCCACCCGTCCTGGCGCCGCTGCGGATCTGCCGCTGTCGCTTGAACTGGCGCTCGACGCCGACCAGGACTCGCCGCTGGCCGCAGCGCAACTCGAATACGAGGCGCTCTTCGCCGCGCTGGGCAGCGCCTTTCCGATCGGCATTTTCCGCACCGACCAGGCGGGCCTGCTGACGCATGTCGACGCCCGGCTGCAGCAGATTTTCGCGCTGGGCAAACAGGACTTCCCCAATTTCGGCTGGCTCGACCGGGTGCACCCCGACGATCTGCAACGCGTGCAGGAGCACTGGGTGCGCGCGATCTCCACCGGCGAGAGCCTGAGCATCGAGTTCCGCGTGATCCGGCCGGGCAACGAGGTGGTGCATGTGCTGACGCGCAACTCCCCGTTGCGGGACGCGCAAGGCAACGTGACCAGCCAGCTCGGCTTCATGCAGGACATCACGCCCATGCGTGAACTCGAGGCCGACGCCCGCATCAAGGACGAGCTCAACCGCCAGATCATCGCCAGCAGCCCGGACTGCACCAAGGTGCTCGACCTCGAGGGACGGGTGGTCCAGATGACGGCGCAAGGCTGTCGCCTGGTGGAGGTGGACGATTTCGAACAGGTGCGCATGGGCCCCTGGGTCGACTGGTGGCCCGACGATGGCTTGCAGCTGGCGCAGGAATCGATCGATTCCGCCCGCCTTGGCGAGAGCGCGCGCTTCGTGGCCTATGGGCCCACGTTCAAGGGCACACCCAAGTGGTGGGACACCATGGTCACGCCGATCTGCGACGCCCAGGGTCAGCCGGTCTTGTTGCTTGCGGTTTCGCGCGACATCACCGAGCAGCATCTGCAGCAGGAAAGCATCCAGCGCTTCAACGCCGAGCTCGAGAACGCTGTTCAGCAGCGCACCGAGGAACTGGCCGAGGCCAAGAACCGCATCCAGAGCGCACTGCGTGAAGCCCAGATTGCCTACAACCAGGCGCCCTGCGGTTACCACTCGGTCGACGCCACCGGCCTGTATGTGCTGATCAACCAGACCGAGCTCGACTGGTTGGGCTACGACAACCGCAGCGAGGTGGTGGGCAAGAAACACTTCCGCGACCATGTCCAGCCCGCCTACCTCGAAGCGGTGATCGAGCGTCTCCAGCGATTGCTGCGCGGCGAGACGCTGGAGGCCGCCGAGATCGGCATGCTGCGGCGCGACGGAACCGGATTCGTGGCGCTGCTCAGCACCACCGCGGTCCTCGACAGCCAGGGTCGTTTTCTGCGCACGAACAACACGCTGGTCGACATCACCGACCGCAAGGCGGCCGAGCTGGCCCTGGCCGCGCAGCGCAATTTCCTGCATACCATCACCAGCAGCGTGCCGGTGCAACTGGCGTTCTTCGACCGTGACCTGATCTGCCGTTTCGCCAATGCGAGCTATGCACGGTGGCTCAATGGCACGCCCGACCAGCTGGTCGGCCTCCACCTGAGCCAGATCGCCCGCCCCCAGGATTTTGAAACGGCGCGCCCGCGTCTGGAAGGTGCGTTGGCCGGTGTGGCCCAGCGTTTCGAGGGTGAGCGGGCCTTCCCCGACGGCAAAGCCTTCTACGCCAGCATCGACTACACCCCCTACGTGCACGACGACGAGGTCGCCGGGCTGTTCATCCAGATGCTCGACATCACCGAGCGCAAGGCATCGGAAGACCTGGTCAGCCACGCGAACTGCCAGCTCAACCAGGCGCTGAGCCAGGCCCAGGCGCTCTACAACCAGGCTCCTTGCGGCTACCACTCGCTCGACATCAACGGGACCTTCGTATCGATCAACGACACCGAGCTGGAGTGGCTGGGCCTCAGCCGTGAAGAAGTGGTGGGCAAGATGCGGTTTCACGACGTGATCCCGCTCGCCGACGTGCCGCTGCTCGAAGCCCGCATGCGCAAGATCCTCAAGGGCGATGCGCTCGAGGGTGTGGAATACCGCATGCAGCGGCGCGATGGCAGCACCTTCCACGCCTTGCTGTCCTCGTCCGCGGTGCGCGACAAGGACGGGTTCTTCCTGCGCAGCAACACCACCGTGGTGGACATCACGCGCCGCAAGGCGGCCGAGACCTCGTTGCGTGACAACCAGCGTTTCCTGCAGACCATCACCGACCATGTCCCCGGCCTGATCGCCTACCTGGACGCCGGCTTGCGTTTCCGCTTCGCCAATGCCGAGCACCTGCGCGTCTACGGCATGGACCCGGTGCGCATCATGGGCCAGCACATCAGCCAGTGCGTCAAGCCCGAGGTCTGGGCCGACATCCAGCCCCGCATGCTGGCCGCGCTGGGCGGCGAGGCACAGCACTTCACGACCTGGCGGCCAACCATCGACGGCAAGCACATCTATGTCAGTGCCCGCTACCTGCCCGATGTGCAGAACGGCAAGGTGATGGGCCTGTTCGTACAGATCATCGACATCACTGCGAGCAAGCTGATCGAAGAGCGGGTGAGCAACCTCAACGAGGAGCTCGAACAGCGCATCCGTGAACGCTCGGCGGAGTTGCTGGAGGCCGAGCAGCGGTTCCGCCTGATGGTGGACAACCTGCGCGACTACTGCATCTTCTTCATGGATGCAGACGGCCTGATCACCGACTGGACCGACAGCGCCCAGCGCATGGACGGCTACTCGCCCACCCAGATGCTGGGTCGGCACTATGGCGTGCTGTTCGACCCGGCCAACCCGGAGCACGGCCGGGTCCGGGCCGACCAGATGCTGCGCCTGGCAGCATCGCGCGGTCAACACGAGCTGCACAACTGGCACACGCGCAAGGACGGCACCCAGTACTGGTCGCACTCGGTGCTGATTGCCCTGCGCGACGACACGGGCGAGCTGCGCGGCTTCGCCAAGATCAACCGGGACATGACCGACGCCAAGCGGCTCGACGACCTGATGCGCAACATCAACGACGAGCTGGAGAACCGGGTGGTCGAGCGCACCGAACAGCTGCTGGCGGCCAACAAGGACCTGGAGTCCTTCTCGTACTCGGTGTCGCACGACCTGCGCTCGCCGCTGCGCCACATCTCCAGCTTCGTCAGCCTGCTCGAAGAGCACATGGGCAGCCAGTGCGACGAGGTGAGTGCGCGTTACCTCGGCACCATCGGCAACTCGGCCCGCCACATGAGCCAGCTCATCGATGGCCTGCTGGCGTTTTCCCGCCTGGGCCGCGCGGCGGTCAGTGTGACGCCGGTGGACTTCCAGTTGCTGGTCGAGGCGGTGGTGGGCCAGATCGGCCACGACACCGAGGGCCGGGTGGTGGACTGGGTGGTGGCCACCGATCTGCCGGTGGTGCAGGGCGACGCCCTGCTGCTGCGCGAAGTGTGGGCCAATCTGTTGGGCAACGCCTACAAATACAGCCGGCCGCGTGAACGAACGCGCATCGAGGTGGGCTGGAGCGTCGACCCGGTGGTGGGTTACACCTTCTTTGTCCGTGACAATGGTGTGGGTTTCGACACAAAATACGCACAGAAGCTGTTCGGCGTGTTCCAACGATTGCACCGGGCGTCCGAATTCGAGGGCACGGGCATCGGTCTGGCGCTCACAAGGCGCATCATCGAGCGGCACAGCGGCAGCATATGGGCCGAAAGCGAACTCGGTGTTGGCAGCGTTTTTTACTTCTCCCTACCTTTTGAGGGCCCCGGATTTTCGGACTCCACCCTGGACTCGATGCCTGCCCCCCTGGAATCATGAGCAAAAACGCCGACGCGATCCTTCTGGTCGAAGACAACCCCGACGATGCAGAGCTGACCAAACTGGCGCTCTCCCGGCATGGCCTTGACGGCCGGGTCACCCATGTTTCGGACGGCATGCAGGCACTGGACTACCTGCACCGGCGCAACGGCTTCAGCAACCGCTCCGGCAGCAACCCTGTTCTGGTGCTGCTCGACCTCAAGATGCCACTGCTCGACGGGATCGGTGTGCTCAAGGAAATCAAGGGCAGCGACCTGTTGCACAACATCCCGGTGGTGGTGCTGACCTCATCCACCGAACCCAGCGACCTGCTGCGCGCCTACGACGCAGGCACCAACGCCTACATCGCCAAGCCGACCGAGTTCTCGCAGTTTCTCAGCGCGATGAAACACGTGTGCGAGTTCTGGATCAACATCAACCAGACGGCGCCGCAAACCGTCAATGCCGCGGTGCGCAACACGGGCTTTGGCGACCTCATCTGAGGTGCCTCACCAGGTGTCGATGAAGCGGGCGCCCGACGCGTCGGCCACCTTCGCTCCCGCAAGACCCTGCACCAGCCAGTGGCGCGTCAGCGCCGGATCGATCACCGCATCGATCTCGAGGGTTGTGGCCATCTGTTCGGCCGAACCCCTGGCGTATTGCTCGGCCACCAGCCGCTGGTACAAGGCCTCGCGTTCGGGGCCGTCGGGCACGGCCTGCAGTTCCTTGCGATAGCCCAGGCGCACCGCGCCTTCCAGGCCCATGGCGCCGAATTCGCCGGTGGGCCAGGCCACCGTGAACACCGGCCGGTGAAAGCCGCCGGCCGTCATCCCCATGGCGCCCAGGCCATAAGCCTTGCGCAACACCACGCTGAAGAACGGCACCCGCAGTTTCGCGGCCACCACGAACAGGCGGCTCACATGGCGCACCTGGGCCTGCGCTTCCGCCGCCGGTCCCACCATGAAACCCGGCGTGTCAACCAGGCTCACGACGGGCAGACCGTGCGCATTGCACAGTTGCATGAAACGCGCGGCCTTGTCGGCTGCGTCGGCGTCGATGGCGCCGCCCAGGTGCAGCGGGTTGTTGGCCATCAGGCCCACGGCATGGCCCTCGATGCGCGCCAGCGCGGTGTGGATGCCCGATCCGAAACCGGTGCGCAGGTCCAGCAGGCTGCCCGCATCGACCAGCCCGCGCATCACGCCGCGGGTGTCGTAGGCGCGCAACCGGTTCTCGGGCACGGCATCGCGCAGCGCCAGCGGGTCGGGCGCGGTCCAGGCCGCCAGACGACCCTGAAAGAACGACAGGCAGTGCCGTGCGGCCGCGACAGCCTGTGCCTCGTTGTCCACCAGCACGTCGATCACCCCGTTGGCGTGCTGCACATCGCTCGGTCCGATCTCCTCGGGGCGGTAAATCCCCAGTCCCCCGCCCTCGACCATCGCGGGCCCGCCCATGCCGATGTTGCTGCCGCGCGTGGCGATGATCACGTCGCTGCAGCCCAGCAGCGCGGCGTTGCCGGCGAAGCACCGCCCGCTCACGACGCCCAGCACCGGCACCTCGCCGCTGAGTCGGGCAAAGGCCGCAAACGTGGTCACATGCAGTCCTGCCACGATGGGCATGTCGGTGTCACCCGGCCGGCCACCGCCGCCCTCGGCGAACAGAACCACGGGCAGTTTCTGCGCCAGCGCGATGTCCAGCAGGCGATCGGTCTTCTGGTGGTTGCGCATGCCTTGCGTGCCGGCCAGCACGGTGGCGTCATAGGCCAGCACCACGGTGCGCGCCTGCCCGGGGCCGACCTGCGTCGCATTGACCGATCCGATGCCGGTGACCATGCCGTCGGCCGGCGTGTTGGCCACCAGATCCTCGGCGCTGCGCCGGGTCCGTTGTGCGGCCACCGCCAGCGCTCCGTACTCGATGAAGCTGCCGTCGTCGCACAGGTCCGCGATGTTCTCGCGGGCGGTGCGCAAACCCAGTGCATGACGGCGCGCCACCGCCTCGGGGCGGGCGGCGTCACGGGTCAGGGTGTCACGCGTCAGCATGGCCTGCAGGTCGGGCCGTGGCTCATGGCTGGCGCGCATCGGGGGTCCGGCGGGCCCGGCGTCGACGGTCGGGATGACGGCCAGGGACTCGAGGTGCAGCAGGACGTCGCCCGATCGGACCGGCTCCCCCGCCTCGAACAGCCGTTCGACCACCCGCCCGTCTGCGTCGGCACGCAACTCGTGCTCCATCTTCATGGCCTCCAGCACGACCAGCAGGTCACCACGTCGCACGGCGTCACCCGGCTCGACGAGCCATTGGACGATCTGGGCCTGCAAGGGAGCGCGCACGGTTTTCATGGCGGAATTCTGCGCCGCCGGCCGCGCCGCAGCGGTCGACGGCGCGACAGCGCGGCCACCATGCAAACAGGCCCTCAAAAGGGCCTGTTTGCAAGGAGCGCGCGAGGGCGTCAGTAGATGTCGGAGTCGGCCCACTGCGACGAAGGACCGAAATCGTCGGCTGTCACGGGCGTGTTGAGGTTCAGGACAAAGACCACTTCACCGCCGAACCGGCCCACGCCCAGGCTCTTCATGAGCTGCTGCTCCTGTTCGGGCCGCTCCATGCGCAGGAAGCAGATGGCCTGCTTGGTGCCCTCGTGCATGGCGGTGAGGATGTCAAGGCGCGTGATGCGGCCGAACTCGCTGCAGAGCTGGTGCAGCGCGGACTTCAAGCTCGGCACATCGCTGTGTTGCCTGAGTTCTGCAAGTGTGCTCACAATGGACTCCCGAAGTTCGTTTCTGTCGTCGCATCCACGCCCTGCTGCGGACATGGCATCCTTGGATGGATCGCCATGGTAGAACAGAAGTAACGAAAAATCAGTGAAATGTTACAAATTGCCGGACTGGCTGCTGCTCTTGTGATCTTGTTCACGATCTCTGCGTGAAGCATGAACAAACGGTGTGATCGCATCGTGACAACACCCCGTCTTCCCGAACTCCCAACCCTGCGGGCCTGACCTCCATGCGAAACGGATCCTCCACGCCAGACGGTGCGCTGATCAAAGAGACCGACTTCGAAGTCGCTGGCGCCTGGTCGAGTGCCAGGGACTTCACGGGCTTTCATCGGCTGGCGCAACTGGCTGCCAGGCTGGGGGAATGCGAGGCTGCCGTGGTGCTGGACACCGCGCAGTGGCCGCCCCAGGTGCTCGGCGTGCACGGCCTTGCCGGCGACACCGCCGAGGAGGCGGCCCGCTACAGCGGGCAGGCCTTCTCGCAGCGCAGCGGAGAAACCTGGGTGGACCATCGTGGCGGTCCCGGCGCATCTGCCCAGCTGCCCGACGATGACTGGAGCCCCGATTGGCGAGCGATCCAGCAGGCGCACTGGTTGCCCGTTGCGCCATCCGGCGGCCCACCGGGCCTGGCCCTGCTGCTGCTGCACAAAACGGTCCGCCAGGACAGGTCCCTGGCCGACAGCACGCTGAGCCTGTTGACGGCCCACGCGGGCGATGTGCTGGCGCTGTGGCGCCGCTGTGAAGTCAGCGAGCAGTACAACCTCAACGTGCTGCGCGAGAGCGAGAGCCGGCTCAACCTCACCGAGCACACCGCCGGTGCGGGCAGCTGGTCAATGCAGGTGTCCACCGGTCTGGTCGCGCACTCGGACGAGTTCGCCACCATCCTGGGCCTGCCGGACCACAGCCATGTGGTCTCGATCGATTCCATGGTGCAGCGCTACAACCCGGAGTGGCGCAGCGGCATCCGCCAGCGGCTGGAGCGGTGCAGGACCAGCGGCGAGGGTTTCGACGAGGAAATCCAGATCATGGTGGAGGGCGGAACGCCGAAATGGGTGCGCACCGTGGGCACCGCGGTGCGCAACATGGACGGAGACATCCTGCGCATCCAGGGTGCGATCCAGGACATCTCGGCGCAGAAGCAGGCCCAGCAGGACACCTTGCGGCTGGCCATGCGCCTGACCACGACGCTGGCCAGCATCACCGAGGCGTTCGTGACGCTGGACCGCCAGTGCTGCTTCACCTACCTGAATCAGGAGAGCGAGCGGCTGCTGCAGAAAACCACTGCCGACCTGCTGGGCGAAGAGGTGTGGAAGGACTTCACCGGTGGGCTGGCCGAACGGCTCAAGGAGAAGCTCACCCGCTCCCTGCACACCAACCGGCGCATCGAGCTGGAAGATTTTTTCCCCACGCTGGGCAAGTGGCTGGAAGTTCGCGCCTACCCGTTCGCCGAAGGCCTGGCGGTGTATTTCCGCGACGTGACCGAACGCCGGCGCTCGCAGGAGCAGCTGATGCTGCTGGAGACCAGCGTGTCCCGGCTCAACGACATCGTGGCCATCGCCGAGACCGGCGCCAGCGCCCAGGAGCCGCGCATCGTGTTCGTCAACGACGCCTTCGAACAGCACACGGGCTACAGCCGCGCCGAGGTGCTGGGCCAGACACCGCGCATGCTGCTCGAGCTCGATCCGTCCATCGCCAAGCTGCAGGGGCTGGCCGCCGGCCTGCAACAGAACCAGCAAGCCCGCACCGAGTTGATGGTGCGGCGCAAGAACGGCGCCTTGTTCTGGGTCGAACTGGAAGTGGTGTCGGTGCAGGCCAATGCCGAGGAAGTGACCCACTGGGTGGCGGTGGGACGCGACATCACCCAGCGCAAGACCGCCGAGGACATGATCCGCCACCTGGCCTTCTACGACGCGCTGACCGATCTGCCCAACCGCCAGCTGCTGCTCGATCGCCTGCAACAGGCGCTGGCGGCCAGCGCGCGGTCGGGCCAGCACGGCGCCCTGATGTTCATCGACCTGGACAACTTCAAGATCCTCAACGACACGCTGGGTCACCACATGGGCGACCAGTTGCTGCAGAAAGTGGCCTCCCGCCTGACCCGCAGTGTGCGCAAGAGCGACATGGTGGCGCGCCTGGGCGGCGACGAGTTCGTGGTGATGGTCGACGACCTGAGCACCGACCCCGACGCCGCCGCCTACAAGGCCCGGGCCCTGGCGGAAAAAGTCCTCAACACGCTGCGCGAGCCCTTCCAGCTCAATGGCCACCAACACTTCGCCACCCCCAGCATCGGCGTGACCTCCTTCAATGGCGACCAGAGCGACGTCGGTGAGCTGCTCAAGCAGGCCGATCTGGCGATGTACCAGGCCAAGTCGCTCGGGCGCAACACCGTGTGCTTCTTCGACCCCGGCATGCAGGCGACGGTGAGCGCCAACGCCACCGTGAGCTCGGACCTGCGGGTCGCCCTGCGCGAGACCCAGCTGGTGGTGCACTACCAGCCGCAGGTGGACCGGGTGGGTGTGATCACGGGCGTGGAGGCGCTGGTGCGCTGGCAGCACCCGGAACGAGGCCTGGTGTATCCGGCCGACTTCATTCCGGTGGCCGAGGACACCGGCCTCATCCTGCCGCTGGGCCAGTGGGTGCTGGAGACCGCCTGCGAGCAGCTCGCCGCCTGGGCCACCCGCCCGCAGACCGCCAGCCTGAGCATCGCGGTGAACGTGAGCGTGCGGCAGTTCCGCCACCCCGATTTTGTGGACATGGTGATGGCCGCCATCCAGCGCACCGGCATCCGGCCGCACCGGCTCAAGCTGGAGCTCACCGAGAGCCTGCTGGCCGACCGCATGGAAATCACCATCGACAAGATGGGCATGCTCAAGGCGCTGGGTGTCACGCTGTCGCTGGACGACTTCGGTGTCGGTTACTCATCGCTCTCGGTCCTCAAGCGCCTGCCGCTGGACCAGCTCAAGATCGACAAGGGTTTTGTGGCCGACGTGCTGACCGACCCGAACGACGCCGCCATCTCGCGGGCCATCATCGCGCTGGCTCAAAGCCTGAGCCTTCAGGTGGTGGCCGAAGGTGTGGAGACGCAGGAGCAGCGCGACTTCCTGGCGTATCAGGGCTGCGACCAGTTCCAGGGCCACCTGTTCTCCAAACCCCTGCCCATCGAAGCACTCGACTCCCTGTTGCAGAACCCGACCTCAGGGATGCTCGTGATGTCGTAGCCGCGACGGGCACGCCGCCGGGCCGCTCCCAAGGCGGGCCCAGCCCCCTCGGGGGGCAGCGGACCTCGCGCGGCGGGGGAGCGTGGGGGCTTGTTGCTAAACGTGGAGCAACAGGAAGCGCCGCTCCCACGGGCTGATCACGTCGAAGAACTCGCGGTATTCGGTTTCCTTGATCGCGCTGTAGGTCTGGATGAAGTGTTCACCGAACAAGTCCACCAGGGGGGCGCAGCCCATGAGTTTTTCGATCGCGTCGTCGAGGTGGCGCGGTAACTGGTGGGGCTGCTCGTAAGCGCTGCCCTTGAGAGGATCGTTCGGCTTCAGCCCTTGCTTCATGCCCAGGTAGCCGCAAGCCAGGCTGGCCGCAATGGCCAGGTAAGGATTCACGTCCACGCCGGCCAGTCGGTTCTCGACGCGGCGGTCCTGGGGTCCCGAGTGCGGCACACGCAGTCCGCAGGTGCGGTTGTCATAGCCCCAGCTCAGGTTGATCGGCGCCGAGGTGAAGCGCGACAGCCGGCGGTAGGAATTGACATAGGGCGCAAAAAATGCGGTGGCCGCCGGCAGGTAGGTCTGCAGTCCGCCGATGTAGTGGAAGAACGCATCCGAGGGTTCGCCATCGGCCTTGCTGAAGATGTTCTGCCCACCGTCGATGGCCACCACGCTCTGGTGGATGTGCATGGCGCTGCCGGGCTGCCCCTGCATGGGCTTGGCCATGAAGGTGGCGTACATCTGGTGGCGGATCGCCACCTCGCGGATGGTGCGCTTGAACAGGAACACCTGATCGGCCAGCGGCAGCGGGTCGCCGTGGTCGATGTTGATCTCCATCTGCGCCGTGCCCATTTCGTGGATCAACGTGTCGAGCTGGATGCCCTCGGCCTCGCACCAGTCGTACATCACATCGAAGATGTCGTCGTACTCGTTGATGGCATCCATCGAAAAGCTCTGCATGCCGGCTTCGGTGCGCTTCGTGCGCCCCACCGGAGGCTTCAGCGGAATGTCCTCGTCGGGTTCGATCTGCACCAGGTAGAACTCCATCTCGGGCGCGACGACCGGCTTCCAGCCCTCGTCGGCGTAGAGCTTGAGCACGCGGCGCAGCACGTTGCGCGGCGACAGCGCAAACGGCGTGCCGTCGAACGCAAAGCAGTCGTGGATGATCTGCGCGGTGGGCTCCTTGGCCCAGGGCACCGGGCGCAAGGTGTTCGGGTCGGGCTTCAGGAGCATGTCCGGGTCGGCCACCGAGGTGAAGTCTTTCTCGGGGTAGTCGCCGGTCACCGTCATGGCCAGCACCGCCTCGGGCAGGCGCAGGCCCACGGCCGGGTTGTACTTGTGGCGCGGCACGATCTTGCCGCGCGCCTGCCCCGCCATGTCGGGGATCAGGCACTCGACTTCGGTGATGCGGTGCTCGTCCAGCCACTGCTGGATGCGTTGGGCGTCGGAGGGGTCGGTGATGTCGGCCATGGGCGTGAAAGTGTTGAAACGGTGGCGCCACTGTAAGCCCGCGCCCTCCCTGCACCCGGGCCGCTTCTCAAGCGGTGAACAGCGCCACGTTGCCACCGGCCGCGGTGGTGTTGATCGTCAGCGTCTGCTCGGCACAGAAGCGCAGCAGGTAGTGGGGCCCGCCCGCCTTGGGTCCGGTGCCGCTGAGGCCCTCACCGCCGAACGGCTGAACGCCCACCACGGCACCGATCATGTTGCGGTTGACATAGACATTGCCCACGCGCGCCGCGCCCGCCAGGGCCAGGGCACGGCTGTCGATGCGGGTCTGGATGCCCAGCGTGAGCCCGTAGCCGAGCGCGTTGATCTGCTGCACCACCGCCATCGGGTCGCCCCCCCAGCGCACGACCTGCAGCACCGGGCCGAAGATCTCCTGCGTCACCTCGGCGATCGACGCCACCTCGAACATCTGCGGCGCGATCCCGCGAGGCAGGGCCGGCATCGCACGGCGGCCGCCCGGCAACGGCTTGGCGTCGGTGTGCAGTCGCTGCAGATGGCGCGTGATTCCATCGAACGCCTCGGCGTCGATCACCGGCCCGAGATCGGTCGCCAGATCGGCCGGGTTGCCGGTGACCAGCTCCTTCATCGCGCCGGCGATCATGTCGATCACGCCATCGGCAATGGCCTCGTGCACGCACAGCAGGCGCAAGGCCGAGCAGCGCTGGCCGGCGCTGCGAAACGCGCTTTGCACCACGGCGTCGGCCACCTGCTCGGGCAGGGCGGTGCTGTCCACCAGCATGGCATTGATGCCGCCGGTCTCGGCAATCAGCGGAACGATGGGCCCGTCGCCGGCGGCGAGCGCGCGATGGATGATCCGGGCGACCTGGGTGGAGCCGGTGAACACCACCCCGGCGATGCCCTCCTGGGCCACCAGCGACGCTCCCACGGTTTCGCCCGGGCCGTGCAACAGTTGCAGGGCGTCGGCGGGCACGCCGGCGGCGTGCAGCAGCTTCACCGCTTCGAATGCGATCGCCGGCGTCTGCTCGGCCGGTTTGGCGAGCACCGTGTTGCCGGTGGCCAGCGCGGCAGCCACCTGCCCCGTGAAGATGGCCAGCGGGAAGTTCCAGGGGCTGATGCAGACCCAGGAGCCCCGGCCTTCAAGGCGCAAGGTATTGCTCTCGCCGGTGGGCCCGGGAAGGGTCAGGGGAGCCATCACGCGCTCGGCTTCATTGGCGTAATAGCGCAGGAAGTCGATCGCCTCGCGCACCTCGGACACCGCGTCGCCCCAGCCCTTGTGCGCCTCTTTCACGAGCATGGCGCACAGGTGCGGCAACTGCTGCTGCATGGCATCGGCAGCACGTCGCAGCGTGGCGGCGCGCTCGGCCACCGGGGTGTGGTTCCAGCCGGCAAAGGCCGCTGCCGCCCTCTCGACGCCTGCCTGCGCGTCGGCGGGCGTGGCCTCGGGCACAGTGGGCAGCACCAGCGCGGTGTGCGCCACCAGCAGCGGGGCGCGGTGGGCGGTCACAGCCAGGTCCAGGCCCTCGCTGTTCGGTCGTGTCGGTCCGTACAGAACCGTTGGCAATGGCAGCGCCGGTGTCGAGGCCTGTGTTTGCGACTGTTCCAGCGGCGAGATCAGCAGCTCGTCCAAGCCCACCGATTCGTCGGCGAGCTGGTGCACGAACGACGAGTTGGCACCGTTCTCCAGCAGACGGCGCACCAGGTAGGCCAGCAGGTCGCGGTGCGCGCCCACCGGTGCGTAGACCCGGCAGGAGACGCCCGGCTTCTTCAGCACCTCGCGGTAGATGCCCTCACCCATGCCGTGCAGGCGCTGCAGTTCAAACCTGGGCTGCGATCCGCGCAGCGGCGCAGCGTGGGACTCCGTGACCGCGGCCATCTCGAGGATGGCCGCAATGGTTGCGGCGTTGTGCGTGGCGAACTGCGGGAAGATCGCATCGGGGGCATCGAGCAGCGCCCGCGCGCAAGCCAGGTAGCTCACGTCGGTGTGCGACTTCTGGGTGAACACCGGGTAGCCGGGCAGGCCCAGCTCCTGCGCACGCTTGATTTCTGCGTCCCAGTAAGCCCCCTTGACCAAGCGGCACATGAACTTCAGGCGGTACTGCCGCGCCAGCGCCGCCACGTGTTCGACCAGATCGACAGCACGCGTCTGATAGGCCTGAAGCGCCAGGCCAAAACCCTGCCACTGGGGGCAATGTTGGGCCACCAGCCTGGCGAGCGCCTCGAACACGTCGAGCGAGAGTTCGAGCCGGTCCACCTCTTCTGCATCGATGGTGAGATTGAGGTTGGCCGCAGCAGCGCTCTCGCACAGCAGCCAGACGCGGGGCACCAGCTCCCGCATCACGCGCTCGTGCTGGGCGTCTTCGTAGCGCGGGTGCAGCGCGCTGAGCTTGATCGAGATGCCGTCGTTCTCGCTCGGCGGGCGCTTCGGATCGGCGGTGCTCGCGATCGCGGAGATGGCGTTGTGGTAGCTGGCGAGGTAACGCAGTGCGTCATCGTGGGTGCGGGCGCCCTCGCCCAGCATGTCGAAGCTGAAACTCAGCCCCGCCTGGCGCCGGCGCGTCGACGCGGCCTCCTTCATGCCCTCCTCGATCGTCTGCCCCAGCACGAACTGGCGACCCAGCAACTGCACCGCGCGCAGCGTGGCGGCCACCACCGCCTTGGCACCCAGCCTGCTCATGAGTCCCGTCTCGTTGCCGGCTTCAGGCAGGAACTTCTTCGACATCGCGATGGCGGTGGACGACAGGCGCGCCAACGTCGAGGACTGGCCGCCAGCCCTGGCTTCAACAGACCCCCCGAGAGGGTTCAACCGCTCCCGGGTCAGCCCGCCGACCGGCTGGGCCGCGCCATCAAAATCCGCCCGGCCGAGCTGGTCGGCCGTGAGCGCGATCGCGGTTTCGGCATCGGGCACACGCAGCAGCGCCTCGGCCAGACGCATCAGGGCCAGGCCTTCGGCACTGGAAATCGGGTACTCCTTCAGCAGGCTCTCCATGGCCCAGAACGGCGGTGGGTTCTCTCGCACCTCGCGCACCCAGGGTGCGGCGGCATCGGCAACGGCCGACCAGTCGAGCGCGCCCTGCAGGGCGGCCAGGCGGTGGGCCAGTACGCCGGCTTCGGGGCGATAGGGAAACGGAAGGCGGTCTGCGGTGCGGGACATCGAAAGCTCCAGAACGGACGGGAATTGGACAATCTGCGTATGTTCCCGGCTTTGAAACCGCACTTTTCACCAAAACTTGCTGCTTGACCGGATAATTGTTTGCCATGGAACCCAGCCCCGGCGCTCTCGACCGCATCGACCTCAAGATCCTCAAGCTGTTGCAGGCCGACGGCCGCACCACCAACCTCAAGCTGGCCGATGCGGTGGCGCTCTCGCCCACCGCCGTGCTTGCGCGCACCCAGCGGCTGCAGCGCGACGGATTCATCCTCGGCTATGAAGCGCGGCTGAACCCGCTCAAGCTCGGTCGCGCCATGCTGGTGTTCGTCGAGGTTTTGCTCGACCGCACCACGCCCAATGTGTTTAACGAGTTCAAGGCCGCGGTGCAGGTGCGCGACGAGATCATGGAATGCCACATGGTGGCCGGTGGCTTCGACTACCTGCTCAAGACCCGCATGGCCGACATGGCGGCCTACCGCGACTTCGCCGGCAGCGTGCTCTGGCAACTGCCGGGCGTGCGGGAAACGCGCACCTATGCGGTGATGGAAGAGGTGAAAAACAGTTCGCGGCTGCCGCTGTGATGGTCTTCAATCGCACCGGGGCTCCGTGTCAAGCGGAAGGCGACATGCAGCGTCGGCGCTTCTCTTCGTACTCATCCCTTTTCACCGCGTGGCTTTCGTACCGGCGATTTTCCTCTCGTCGATATGCCTCGTGGGCGGCATCCCATGCGAGGATTTCGGGCGTGTTCAACACGGGCCCGAGGCCTATCCACTGATAAGGCTCGCGCCAGTGATGCCTTTCATATTGATTCCAAAGACCGTCAATGCCGGAATAAAACGAGATGACAGGGCGGAAAGCGAAAGATATGTTGTGTGACGAGAAGTTGAGGGTTGTCAAACTCACCACAGTGCCGACGGGCGCATCACGGAAAAGACCCAATTCGTCCGGTTGAGATGACCCTGCAAGTAAAACAGCGCCCATGAACATCCTTTCATAAGTGCACTCCTTTTGATGCAACGTCCCAGGACTCTCCGGGTAAGGGTGGTCGTCCCATTCACACGTCTGATAGCCACCCATCCCCGGGCCCAGAATGCGCCAGGTTTCCGAGTACTTTTGCGGGTATTGAACAGGTTCCTTGAACCATCCAGACGTGGTTTTGACAAAGACTTGGGGAACGGTGGTTTCATATACGACCTTGTCAACGCGGTGTGAGGCGACACTCGGTCCAAGCCTCTCCATAGGCCTGAACCCTCCCAACCAGGGGTTTGAGATGAGATCCGGGTACGGCGGCATCGGCTTGCGGGGTGCGGCGTCGAGTTCGTGCAAGGCGGCCACCACATCATCGCGAATCCTCCCGGCCGTCGACAGCGCCGGATTGAGATAGATCTCGAGCAGCCCGTGCCCGATCAGATCGCGCGAACCGTTGAGCCCGGCGGGGCGGTGCACATAGCCCGGAATCAGGTCTGTGATGGCGGCCACGGTGCCGGTCAGCCTCAGTGCATTGATGACACTGTCCTTGTCCGCCAGGGTGTGCCGGCCCGACAGGGTGGGGGAAGCCGGCGCCACATGGACCACCCGCACATGCTCGTTGCCGGTGCGGCCCACAGCGTGCGTGCGGGCCTGGTTCACAAACAGGTTGCCCTGGGAGTGCGCCAGGAACAGCATCTTGCGATTCAAACCGGCCCAGCGGTCGATCTGTTCCTTGTGCCTGGCCGACACGCTGGCCATGCCGGGCTCACCCACACCCGATATCAGCCCCTTGACGGCGGCCGTGGTGTACGCGTCGAAGAAAGACCCGAGCAAGGCCGCCAACGACGGGATGGCAGAAGTCAGCGCATTCCACCATCCGCCTTCACCCTGCGTGGCCGAAAAAAACAACTCGAACCGGCCAGCCAGCAGACCGTTCTGCTCCTGCAGCCGCTGCTCGAAGGTCTCCACAAAATCCGTGAAACCCTGGGTGTCGTTGTAGAAGAGTTCGTAGGTGATGGGTTCGCCGGCGGGGGTGGTGGGGCCGTAGAGGTCCTCCAGCTTGCGCCTGGCTTCGTTCGCTTGCGACACTGTCGTTCGAACACCGTTAAAGAATCCGAATACAGCACCGCTGCCTTCACACTGCTCCTGCCCCAAGGCGGGGATGGGCAGCAGCAGTGTGACGGACAAGATCATGCTCACTGGATTGCAAAGGAGGAGCACCTTTTCAATCACAGCCATTCCCCTTGAATGAACCAGAAACCGATCCGCTGGCTGCACGGTTAAATTCTAGGTAGCTCGTTAGGCGTCTTCTGCTGTTCGTGGTTATGGCTTCCAACTCTCGAGACATTTGAGATCCGCGCGCGAATGCATCGATATCCACGAAGGTGTCAAAAATGCAGTCAACTGCCTTGGAACTGATACGAACCACCTCTTCCACTGCAAGTGAATCCCGCTTGTCCACCAACAGCATCTGTTGGTACGCCCGCGCCATCTGCATCGCCGCCGCTCTCTCCGCCGGCACGGTGTACTTCCTCTCGATGTGCTGCTCGATGTCGTCCCGAACGCCGTTCGCATTCGCATCGGTCCCCGCGATGCTGTCGCCGCGCTCCAGCGTAGGCAGCACGCCGCTGGCTTCGAGCCGGGCAACCTGTTCTTGCGGAGTGAGCACCGGCCCCGCGTCTGCGGCCTTGCCTCCGCCACCACAGGCCGTCACGGCAAAAGCGAGCGCCAACCCGCACACACGGATTCCCTTCACTTCTTTCATGGTGTCTCCTCCCTGAATCGATGGTTCGCCTGGCTTCAACACGGGTGGCGTTGAACAGCCGGCGCTCGGCAGTATCGAATCAAAGAACCCCACCATGGACACTGGGGGAGGTACAGAAATCGCATCTTTTTTGCAAAGACCAGATCGGGATGGGGACCCATGCTCGCCGATCGGTCTGGCTGTCGACAGGCGCCCTCAACTCCGTCGATGGTCGCGTGCAACCTTCACACCCTGCGTGGCCGAAAAAAACAACTCGAACCGGCCAGCCAGCAGACCGTTCTGCTCCTGCAGCCGCTGCTCGAAGGTCTCCACAAAATCCGTGAAACCCTGGGTGTCGTTGTAGAAGAGTTCGTAGGTGATGGGTTCGCCGGCGGGGGTGGTGGGGCCGTAGAGAATTTCCAGATGATCGAAGGCCGTTTGCTTGGCTTGTTGCTCTGTGGTTTTCACACCGTTGAAGAATCCAAACACCACTCCTGCGAAGCAGCTTTCTTCAGCTGCAGCGCAGATCGGAAGCAGCGCCAGGACCAAGGCCAAGGCCAGCCTTCTCATTGCGGCAGCGGGCGCGGTGCGCATGTGTTCATTCACAGCTGCCTCCCTTTGGCATCGTGGAAACCGTTCCGCTTCGTGCCTTGTTGTATTCAAGGTAAGCAAGGAGGCGCGCTTTGGTGTTGGTGGTCATGGACTCAAGCTCTGCACTCATCCGCGACCGATCCAACAAACCGTCGACAGCAACGAAGGCCGATCTGGCGCAAACAATCGCCAGCGAGCCCGCTTCAGAAGCTGCATCCAATGCCACTGCATCGCTCTTGTCCACCAGCAGCATCCGCTGGTACGCCCGCGCCGTCTGCATCGCCGCCGCCCTCTCCGCAACCACGGTGTACTTCTTCTCGATGTGCTGCTCGATGTCGTCCCGCACGCCGTTCGCATTCGCATCGATCCCCGCGATGCTGTCGCCGCGCTCCAGCGTAGGCAGCACGCCGCTGGCTTCGAGCCGGGCAACCTGTTCTTGCGGAGTGAGCACCGGCCCCGCGTCTGCGGCCTTGCCTCCGCCACCACAGGCCGTCACGGCAAAAGCGAGCGCCAACCCGCACACACGGATTCCCTTCACTTCTTTCATGGTGTCTCCTCCCTGAATCGATGGTTCGCCTGGCTTCAACACGGGTGGCGTTGAACAGCCGGCGCTCGGCAGTATCGAATCAAGGAACCCCACCATGGACACTGGGGGAGGTACAGAAATACGCAGAAGCTGTTTTATGTGATCGAGTGGCGCATGTGTTGACAGGCGCACAGGCCTTCGCACAATGGCTCAACCCCCCACCTGGAGTCACCATGCCACGCACCCTCACCCTGCTGCTCGGCGCCCTTGTCCTCGCCTCCATGGCCCATGCGCAGAGCACCAGGCCCGGCCTGTGGGAAATCAACCAGAAGGTGGGTGGCAATGCGGAGATGGATCAGGCCATGGCGCAGATGCAGCAGCAGATGGCCGGCCTGTCGGCGGCAGAGAAAAAAATGATGCAGGACATGATGGCCAGGCAGGGAGTGACCTTGCCCACGCCGGGTGCCGGTGGCGGCATGGTGATGAAGGTCTGCATCACGCCCGAGATGGCGGCGAAGCAGGACATGCCGGTTCAGACCGAAGGCGAGTGCACCACCACGATCACCTCGCGCAGCGCCAACACCCTCAAGATGAACGTCGTCTGCAAGAACCCGCCGTCTTCGGGAGAGGGCACCTACACCTTCAGCGGCGACACCGCCTACACCATGAAGATGCTGATGAAGACCACACACCAGGGCAAGCCGGTGAGCACGACGCTGGACGGCCAGGGCAGGTGGCTGTCGGCTTCTTGCGGAACCGTCAAACCGGTGAAGTGACCTTGGCGGGTCGGCTGCCGAACACGGCCCGGCCCACCCGCACCATCGTCGAGCCGGCGGCCACGGCGGCTTCCATGTCGTCGCTCATGCCCATGGACAAGGTGTCCAGGCCCATGCCCTGGGCGTTGAGTTCGTCGAACAAAACCTTGGCGCGCAGAAACAGCGCTCGCTGGCTGTCGAACTCCGGCGCCGGCTCCGGAATGCACATGAGCCCGCGCAGGCGCAGGCGGGGCAGGCGGGCGACCGCGCGGGCCAACCCGGCCAGTTCGTCAGGCGCCACACCCGACTTGTTCGCACCGCCATCCACATTGACCTGCAGGCAAACCTGCAGCGCTGGAAGCTCCGGGGGACGCTGTTCGCTCAATCGCTGCGCAACCTTGAGGCGATCGACCGATTGAACCCAATCAAAATGCTCGGCCACCGGCCGCGTTTTGTTGCTTTGCAACGGTCCGATGCAGTGCCATTGCAACGCGGCATCGGGACGACGCTGGCGCAAGAGGGCGATCTTTTCCGTGCCTTCCTGCACATAGTTCTCGCCAAAAGCATGCTGGCCGGCATCGAGCGCCAGACAGACGGCATCTGCGTCAAACGTCTTTGAAACAGCGAGCAAGCTCACGCTGCCCACATCGCGCCGCGCAAGGTCGCAGGCCTGCTTCAAGCGCGCTTTTACCTGTTGGAGATTGCCTTCAATCGTCGTCATAATCTGCCGTCATACCTCAACACCGCACGGGACCCCGGGATGGATATCACCCAATTGCTCGCCTTCAGCGTCAAGAACAAAGCATCCGATCTTCACCTCTCGGCCGGTCTTCCACCCATGATACGGGTGCATGGAGATGTGAGACGCATCAACGTCGAACCGCTGGACCACAAGCAGGTCCACGGCATGGTGTACGACATCATGAACGACAGCCAGCGCAAACAGTATGAAGAGTTCCTGGAGTGTGATTTCTCGTTTGAAATCGAGGGGCTCGCGCGCTTTCGCGTCAACGCCTTCAACCACAACCGCGGCGCCGGCGCCGTGTTTCGAACCATCCCGAGCAAGATCCTCACGCTGGAACAGCTCAACGCGCCCAAGATCTTCGGCGACCTCGCCCTTCGACCGCGCGGCCTGGTGCTGGTGACCGGTCCGACCGGCTCGGGCAAGTCCACCACGCTGGCCGGCATGGTCAACCACCTCAACGAAACCGAGTACGGCCACATCCTCACCGTGGAGGACCCGGTCGAGTTCGTGCACGAATCCAAGAAGTGCCTTGTGAACCAGCGTGAGGTGGGTCCGCACACGCTGAGTTTTGCCAACGCGCTGCGCTCGGCCCTGCGCGAAGACCCTGACGCGATCCTCGTGGGCGAAATGCGCGACCTGGAAACCATCCGCCTGGCCATGACCGCGGCCGAAACCGGCCACCTGGTGTTCGGCACGCTGCACACCTCGAGCGCGGCCAAGACCATCGACCGCATCATCGACGTGTTTCCGGCCGAAGAGAAAGACATGGTCCGCGCCATGCTGTCCGAATCGCTGGTGGCCGTCATCTCCCAGACCCTGTGCAAGACCAAGGACGGCTCGGGCCGGGTGGCGGCGCACGAGATCATGCTGGGCACCAGTGCGATCCGCAACCTGATCCGCGAGGCCAAGGTCGCGCAGATGTACTCGGCGATCCAGACCGGCAGCAACGTGGGCATGCAGACGCTGGACCAGAACCTCTCGGAGCTCGTCAAGCGCAACGTGATCAGCCCGGCCGAAGCACGCGGCAAGGCGAAGATCCCGGAAAACTTCCCCGGCTGAGCATGAGGGCCCCCACGCTCCACCGCTGCGCGGGTCGCTGCCCCCCGAGGGGGCTGATTCGCCTTGGGACGGCCCGGCGGCGAATCGCCTCTGCCCCAACGCTCCACCGCTGCGCGGGTCGCTGCTGCTGATCTAAAGGACTTTTCATGGAACGCGACCAGGCATCCAAATTCGTCAACGACCTGCTGCGCCTGATGCTCAGCCGCGGTGGCAGCGACCTTTTCCTCACCGCCGAGTTTCCGCCCGCCATCAAGGTCGACGGCTCGGTGGTCAAGGTGTCGCCGCAACCGCTCAACGCCTCGCACACCCTGGCGCTGGCGCGCGCCATCATGAACGACAAGCAGGCCGCCGAGTTCGAGCGCACCAAGGAGTGCAACTTCGCCATTTCGCCACCGGCCATTGGCCGCTTCCGCGTGAGCGCATTCATCCAGCAAGGCAAGGTCGGCATGGTGATGCGGACCATTCCCGCCGTGCTGCCCACCATCGACAAACTGGGCCTGCCCCAGGTGCTCAAGGATGTGGTCCTGTCCAAGCGTGGCCTGTGCATCCTGGTGGGTGCCACCGGCTCCGGCAAGTCCACTTCGCTGGCGGCCATGGTCGACTGGCGCAACGAAAACACGCACGGCCACATCATCACCATCGAGGACCCGGTGGAGTTCGTGCACCCGCACAAGAACTGCGTGGTGACGCAACGCGAAGTGGGGCTGGACACCGAGAGCTGGGAAGCCGCGCTGAAGAACACGCTGAGGCAGGCCCCCGATGTCATCCTGATGGGCGAGATCCGGGACCGCGAAACCATGGAGCATGCGATCCAGTTCAGCGAGACAGGTCACCTGTGCCTGGCCACCCTGCACGCCAACAGCGCCAACCAGGCGCTGGACCGCATCATCAACTTCTTCCCTGAAGAGCGCAGAGCCCAGTTGCTGATGGACCTCTCGCTGAACCTGCGCGCCCTGGTGTCGCAACGACTGATTCCACGCCAGGACAACAAGGGTCGCCACGCAGCGGTGGAGATCATGCTGAACTCGCCACTGATCTCCGATCTGATCTTCAAGGGCGATGTCGCCGAGATCAAGGAGATCATGAAGAAGAGCAACCAGATGGGCATGCAGACGTTTGACCAGGCGCTCTTCAATGCCTTCGAGGCCAACCTCATCACCTTCGAGGATGCCCTGCGCAACGCAGATTCGCTCAACGATCTGCGCCTTCAGATCAAGCTCAACAGCCAGCGCGCCAAAACCCTGGATCTGGCTGCGGGCACCGAGCACCTTACCATTGTGTAATCCCCGCGCCGCGCCTGCGGCGCGTCACCCCCGAGGGGGCAATGCCTGCGGCCTGGCGGAGCCGGTTCTGCGGCATTCCTGAATTGAATCCCTTCCAACCTCCGAGAGCTTTTCATGAGCAACATTGCCGAACGCACTTACGAATCCACCGCTGCCCGCAAAGTTGCCTTCATTGGTTTGGGTGTCATGGGCTACCCCATGGCAGGGCATCTGGCGCGTGCCGGGCATGCAGTGACGGTCTACAACCGGTCGAGTGCCAAGGCCGCGGCCTGGGTGGCTGAATTTGGTGGTGCGCACCAGCCCTCGCCGCGCGAGGCGGCTCAAGGTGCCGACATCGTGTTTGCCTGCGTGGGCAACGACGATGACCTGCGCTCCATCACCCTGGGCGCGGACGGCGCATTCGCCGGCATGGGCTCTGGCGCCATTTTCGTGGACCACACCACCGCGTCGGCCAACGTCGCGCGCGAGCTGTACTCGGCCGCGAAAACGATCGGCCTGTCGTTTGTCGACGCCCCTGTGTCAGGCGGCCAGGCGGGCGCCGTCAATGGTCTGCTCACCGTGATGTGCGGTGGAGACGCGCCGGCCTTCGACGCTGTGAAGCCCGTGGCCATGGCGTTCTCGCGCGCCTTCACGCTGCTGGGCGACAGCGGCGCCGGCCAGCTCACCAAGATGGTCAACCAGATCTGCATCGCCGGCCTGGTGCAAGGCCTGTCCGAAGCGATTGCCTTTGGCCAGAAGGCCGGGCTGGACATGAACCAGGTGCTCGATGTGATCGGCAAGGGTGCCGCGCAAAGCTGGCAGCTCGACAACCGGGGCAAGACCATGGTGGCCGACAAGTTCGATTTCGGCTTTGCCGTGGACTGGATGCGCAAGGACCTGGGACTCGTGCTCGACGAGTCCAGGCGCAATGGGGCGCGCCTGCCGGTCACCGCCCTGGTCGACCAGTTCTACGCCGACGTGCAGGCCATGGGTGGCAACCGGCTGGACACGTCGAGCCTCATCAAGCGCCTGAAGTAAAGCTCCCCCCGCGCCACGCCTTCGGCGTGTCACCCTCCAGAGGACAACACCTGCGGCCTGGCAAAGCCAGTTCCGCGGTGTTCTTGCCCGAGACAGTTACCTGGCAGACTCAGGCTGCATGTTGGCGAGTTCCTGCTCGGTGATGGTCTCGAACACGCGCACCACGCGTGTCACCCCGGGCGTGAAGCGCGCGAGCTCGGTGGCTCGGTCGGCTTCACGCTGCGTCACACGACCCATCAGGTACACCGTGCCGCGCTCGGTCACCACCTTGAATGCGCTGGCCGACAGGTCTTTGGCATCCACCAGCGCGGCCTTGAGACGGCCGGTGATCAGCGTGTCGGTCGCGCGCTCCTTGAAGGAAGGGCTGCTGGTCACGCCAAGCTCGTTGATGACCTCGCGAACGTTGTCCACGCCCGAGACGATCTGGGTGATCTGTGTCTTCACCGCTTCGCTGGCCGCTTCGCCGGTGAGCAGGACGCGGCGGTTGTAGCTGGTGACGGCCACGCGGGCGCGCGCATCGCCGAGCTCGTCCTTCAGGCGGTTGGACGCCCGCAGTTCGATGCCCTGGTCGTCGAGCTGGGCGCCCGAGGTGCGGCGGTCCACCGCCACCATGGCACCCACGGCGGCGCCCCCGACCACCAGCGGTGCGCAGGCGCTCAGGGTGGCGCCCAGGGCAGCCAGCACCAGGGCCGAGGCGGCGATGCGTTGCAGGGAAACAGGTTTGACGGCTTTCATGAGGCACTCTCCATATGGGGGTTTGACACGTCGGGCAGACCGAGCAGCTGGGCGTCCACGCCGTCGCAAATGCAGTGCATCACGAGGTGGTGCACTTCCAGAATCCTTGCCGCGAGTTCGTGCGGCACACACACGTGCACGTCGGTGTCGCGCAGCAGCAGCGCCAGCTGGCCACCGCGCGCGCCCGTGAGCGCCACCACCGTCATGTCGCGCTCATGCGCGGCTTGCACCGCTGCAAGCACATTGGGCGAGTTGCCCGAGGTGGTGAGCGCCAGCAACACGTCGCCCGCCTGGCCGAGCGCACGCACCTGGCGGGCGTAGACCGAACTCACATCGAAGTCATTGGCGATGCCTGTGAGCACCGCCGCATCGGCCGAAAGGGAGAAGGCGGCGAGTTCGGGGCGCTCCCGGTCGTAACGGCCGACAAAGCTCGCAGCAAAATGCTGCGCCGCCGCTGCCGAGGCACCGTTGCCGCACGAAAGCACCTTGCCGCCGCCCGTGACGCTGGCCAGAACGGCATTGGTGGCCGCTTCGACCACGGGCGCAAGCGACTGCGCGCACTGGTATTTCAGATCGGCACTGTCGATGAACTGTTGCTGGATGCGTTGCAGGAGCATGGGACGATCATAGCGGTGGGGGGTGTATCAAAATGCGCCGGAGGCGTCGAAGGCAGCACGCAGCCAGTCGATCTGGCCGCCGCTGCCGTCGATCAGCACCACATCGAAACGGCACGGTGGCTGTGACCCCAGCCGCAGCAGAAAGTGCCGCGCGGCCAGCACGATGCGGCGTTGCTTGACCGGGGTGATGCTGGCACCGGCACCCCCATGGCGCTGGCTGGCGCGCTGGCGCACCTCGACGAAGACCAGCGTGCCACCGGGCTCACGCATAATCAAATCGATCTCGCCACCACCGCGCCCCGGGGTCTTGAAGTTGCGCTGAACGAGCTTCAAGCCCTGCCGTTGCAGGTGCCCGAGCGCGGCATCTTCGGCAGCATCGCCGCGCGCCTTGGTGGTCGGCGCCGGCGTCACCGGCGGGCCCTGTTTTCTGGAACTCCACATTGTCTGCAAGTTCTCCATCCCTGTTGGCGGCCGCTCGCGACGCAGCGGCGCACCAGCATTATCCGCAGGGCGCGCTCTACATGGTCGCCACGCCCATCGGCAATCTGGCCGACATCGGGTTGCGCGCGCTCCAGGTGCTTTCGCTGGTGGACACGGTGGCCTGTGAGGACACACGCCACACCGCGGCACTGCTGCAGGGCTACGGACTGCACAAACCGCTGCTGGCGCTGCACGAGCACAACGAAGCCGACGCCGCGCAGACGGTGGTGCAACGCCTGCAGTCCGGCCAGCGCGTGGCCTACGTGAGCGACGCCGGCACACCGGGCGTGAGCGACCCGGGCGCGCGGCTCGTGGCCGCAGCGCAGGCCGCGGGCCTGCGCTGCGTGCCGGTTCCGGGCCCCAGCAGCATCACCGCCTTGCTCAGCGTCTCGGGCACCGTGGCCGGAATGGGCGGCTGGGACGGACGCTTCGTGTTCGCGGGCTTTCTTTCTTCCCGGGCGAGCGAGCGCCAACGCGAGGTGCAGCTGATGGGCGCCGATGCGCGGGCCAGCGTGTTGCTGGAGGCACCCCACCGCATCGAGGCCCTGGCCAAAGACCTGGCCTTGCTGGGTGAGCGCATGCTGACCGTGGGGCGCGAGCTGACCAAACAGTTCGAGGAGGTGGCGCACCTGAAGGCGCAGGACTTCACCGCCTGGCTGCAAGCCAACGCCAACCGCACCCGCGGCGAATTCGTGTTGCTGATTCACCCGCAGAGCGCGCCGGCCGGGGCCGAGGGTGGCATCGATGCGGCAGCGCTGCGCACGCTGGACCTGCTGTTGAAGGAACTGCCCCTGAAGACCGCGGTGAAGCTGTGTGCCGAGATCACCGGCCAGCCCCGCAACGCGCTCTACGACGCCGCACTGGCGCGCCGCCTGGGCACCGACGACTGAGGCGTCAGCGCATCACGCGCGACATGGGGTCCGACCCCGAGCGCGGAGGCGATTCGCGCGGGGCTGGCGCATCGGGCACCTCGTGTGCCTGCACATCGACCACATCACCCATCGGCCGGCCAGCCGGCCCCCGCCCAGGCCACACACCCTGGGTGTAACGCTGCGAGGTCTGCCGGAAACGGTTGAACACCACCACGGGGGCAGGTTTGCGGCCGGTGATCAGCGCCCACAGGGAAACGCCCAGCACCACCACCAGCGTGGCGAGCAGCAGGCTGAGCACGAACACCAGCGCGGCCAGGCCCAGCGCAAGCTTGAGGATGCCGCGCAGCAGGCGCGCGAAGAAGTCGAATAAACCGTTCATGAAAGACTGAGCCCCGAGGGCCGGTGTTGGTTCCACGGGCAACAAGCGCGCCGGTCCGGCCCCCACCGGTTTGCGGGCCAAACGGCCTGTACCTTGGGCCATTGTCCCCGCCTGCAAGGCCGGGCCCGCACCGGCCGTCGTCACACAGGCATCAGTTGGCGCTGATATGCTGGCCGCTGCTTGCGCGCACGGGCTGCGCAAGGTCCATCAAGGCCCCCCATGAAACCGATTTACCAGTACTTTTTCCGCGGCCTGATCACCTTCCTGCCGTTGGCCATCACGGTCTACGTGCTCTATCTCACCGTGGCCTGGATCGAGTCGATCGCGATGTGGCTGATCCGGCCTTTCATCGGCGACTTCTACCTGCCCGGCCTGGGCATCATGCTGGGCGCAGCGCTCATTCTGGGCCTGGGCTTCCTGATCTCGCAGCCCCATGTCGCGCGCTGGCTCTCCTGGATCGAACTGCCGTTCACCAACCTGCCGGTGGTCAAGAGCATCTACTCGTCGCTCAAGAGCTTTGCCGACTACTTCTCGCCCCACAAGGAAACACCGCAGCAGGCGGTGGTGGTGCTGCGCATGCCGGGCAACGAGTTGTCCATCGTCGGGCTGGTCACGCGGCAGAACATGCAGGGCCTGCCGGCCGCGCTGGCCGAGCTGGACCAGGTCGCCGTCTACCTGCCCATGGGCTACATGATCGGCGGCTACACGGTCTTCGTGCCGCGCAGCTGGATCACACCGATCGACATGTCGGTCGAGGAGGCCATGCGCTCGTCGCTGCTGGCCTGGATGGCCGCCAGCCGCAACGGTGAACAGACCCCCGGCGGCGGTGGCGCACCATGAGCATCCGTCACCTCGACGCCCTGTTTTCGCCGGCCTCGGTGGCCGTGATCGGCGCCTCGATGCGTCCCGCCAGCGTGGGCGGCACGGTGTGGCGCAACCTGAACAATGGCGAATTCAAGGGTGCGCTGTACGCGGTCAACCCCAAACACGCCGAGCTCGGTGGCGTGAAGGTCTGGGCCTCGGTGGCCGACCTGCCCGAGGCGCCCGAACTGGCCGTGCTGTGCACGCCGGCGGCCAGCGTGGTGGGGCTGATCACCGAGCTCGGCGCGCGCGGCACCCGCGCCGCGATCGTGCTGACCGCCGGGCTCGACGCCGCACAAAAGCAGGCCATGCTCGATGCGGCGCGGGTGCACACCCTGCGCATCCTCGGGCCCAACTGCATCGGCATGCTGGTGCCGCACCTGGGACTCAACGCCAGCTTCGCGCACACCGGCGCGCTGCCGGGCGAGCTGGCATTTGTGTCGCAGTCGGGCGCGCTGGTCACGGCCATGCTCGACTGGTCCGGCTCGCGCGGCATCGGCTTCTCGCATTTCGTCTCGCTGGGCGAACGCGCCGACGTCGACTTCGGCGACATGCTCGACTTTCTGGGCAGCGACGCAAAAACCCGCGCCATCCTGCTCTACATCGAGAGCATCGAGGAGCCGCGCAAGTTCATGTCGGCCGCGCGTGCGGCGGCGCGCAACAAGCCGGTGATCGTGGTCAAGGCCGGGCGCTCGGCCGCCGGGCAGCAGGCTGCGGCCTCGCACACCGGTGCACTGGCCGGGTCTGACGCGGTGTTCGACGCGGCGATCGCACGCGCCGGCATGTTGCGCGTGAGCACCCTGCAGGACCTGTTCCTCGCCGCCGAAACACTCTCGCGCTTCAACGGCAACCACGCAGAGCGCCTGATCGTGCTCACCAACGGCGGCGGTGCCGGCGTGATGGCGGCCGACGCCGCTGCCACCGAGGGCGTGCCGCTGACCGTGCTCGATGACGTTCTGCGTGCAGATCTCGACGCCGTGCTGCCGGCCAACTGGTCGCACGCCAACCCGGTGGACATCATTGGTGACGCACCGGCCACGCGCTACGTGCAGGCGATGCAGGCCTTGGCCCAAGACCATGAGAGCGCGGTGCTCTTCATCCACGCGCCCACCGCCATCGTGCCCAGCCTGGAGATCGCGCAGGCGCTGCTGCCAATGGCCAGCACGAACCCGAAGCGGTTGCTGGGCTGCTGGCTGGGGGACGGCGCGGTGGCGCAAGCCCGCGCGCTGTTTCGTGGCGCGGGGGTGCCCGACTTCAACACACCCGAAGACGCGGTGCGCGCGTTTTCACTGCTGCGCACCTACCGCGAGCACCAGACGGAGCTGCTGCAGACCCCGCCGGCCCGCAGCGCGGTGCACGCGGTCGACCTGCCGCGCATCCGCGCCATCGTGCAAGGCGTGCTCGCCAGCGGGCGCGAGCTGCTCACCGAGCCCGAAGCCAAGGACCTGCTCGAAGCCGCCGGGCTGCCGGTGGTGGCCACGCGCGTGGTGGGCCCCGATGCACAGCAGGCGCAGGCAGCGGCCGATGCGCTGGGCTATCCGGTGGCGCTCAAGATCCTGTCGTTCGACATTTCCCACAAGTCCGACGTGGGCGGCGTGCGCCTGAACCTGGGCAGTGCCGCCGAGGTGAACGAGGCCTGCGCCACCATGCTGGCGCGGGTGCGTGAGCAGCGCCCGGACGCCACGGTGGAAGGCTTCACGGTACAGACCATGGTGCGCAAGAAGCACGCCCACGAGCTCATCGTCGGCGCCAGCGTCGACCCGGTCTTCGGCCCGACGATCCTGTTCGGCCAGGGGGGTGTGGCGGTGGAGGTGCTGGCCGACACCGCGCTGGCCTTGCCGCCCCTGAACACCACGCTGGCGCTCGCACAGATCGCGCGCACCCGCGTGGCCAGCCTGCTGCGCGGCTACCGCGACGAGCCCGCTGCCGACCTCGACGCCATCGCGCAGGTGCTGGTGAGCGTGTCGCAACTGCTGGCCGACGTGCCCGAGCTCGCCGAGCTCGACATCAATCCGCTGCTGGCCAACCACGAAGGAGCGGTGGCCCTCGATGCCCGGGTGCGCGTGTCGGCCAGCCGCCCGGCGGGCGCCCATCATTTCGCCATCCAGCCCTATCCGCAGGAGCTGGTGGAACGGTGGGACTGGCAGGGCGAGCCCGTCACGCTGCGCCCGATCCGCCCCGAGGACGAAGCGCAACACCGGCGCTTTCTGGAGCAACTCGACCCGGAAGACATTCGCCTGCGCGTGTTCTACAGCCGCCGCAGCATCGAACACAGCGAACTGGCTCGGCTCACGCAGATCGACTATGCCCGCGAGATGGCCTTCATCGCCACGCGCACGGAGCCCGGCGGCACGGAGGAAACCCTGGGCGCGGTGCGCGTGGCGGTGGACCCGGACAACGACACCGCCGAATTCGGCGTGATCGTGCGGTCCGACCTCAAGGGCAGCGGGCTGGGACATCGCCTCATGAGCAAGATGATTCAGCACCTGCGCGCCCGCGGCACGCGACGGATGGTGGGCACGGTGCTGCGCATCAACCACGGCATGCTGGAACTTGCGCGCTCGCTGGGCTTCCAAGAGACGCCCAACCCCGGCGATCCCGGCGACCGCGAAACGCGTTTCGTCGCGCTGGACCTGTCCACCCCCGCCGCACCGACGCCATGAAACACACCCCCACGCGCCGCCGCATCCTGCTCGCCAGCGCCGCAGCGCTGGCCGCCCCGGCCTGGTTGCCGTCCGCCCTCGCACAGGCGAACACGCTGCGCCCCACCCCCAGCCAGACCGAAGGCCCGTTCTACCCCGTGGCCCTGCCAGCCGACAGCGACGCCGACCTGCTCAGGAACGGCAACGCGAACTACGGCCGGGGCCAGCCCGCCTGGGTCGAGGGCACGGTGGTCGATCTGGCGGGCGTGCCGGTGTCGGGGGCGGTGGTCGAGATCTGGCAGTGCGACCACGCAGGGCACTACCACCACCCGGGCGACGGTGGCCGCGCCGATCCGGCGTTTCAGGGTTTCGGCAAGGTCGCGGTGGGCCGCGACGGGCGCTACCGCTTCCGCACCATCCGGCCGGTGCAGTACGGCGGGCGCACGCCCCACATCCATGTGAAGGTGCGGCTGGACCGCATGGAATTGCTGACCACGCAGCTGTACGTGGCGGGCGACCCGGGCAACGAGCGCGACTTCCTGTGGCGGCGCCTCAACGGGGACGCTCGCGCGGCACTCACTGTGCCCTTCACATCCAGCAGCGACGGCGTCAGGGCCATGTTTCCCATCGTCGTGCAAGCCTAGCTTCACCGCTGGAAAGCCCGCGCAGGCCCCGGGGCTCTGCACCCGCATTTAAGCTCGCGCCCATGGATTCACTCTCTCAGATTGCCCTCGGGTCGGCCATTGGCGTGGCCGTGATGGGCCGGCGCACGGCGGTGTGGAAGGCCGCGCTGTGGGGCGCCGTCGGCGGCACCCTGCCCGACCTCGATGCCTTTGTCGACCACGGCGACGCCATCCTCAACATGACGCGCCACCGCGCCGAAAGCCATTCGCTGTTCATCCTCACGCTGGCCGCGCCCGTGCTGGCGTGGATCGCCTCGCGCGTGCACGGTGAGGCGGCGCTGTTCAAGCGCTGGTGGCTGGCGATGTGGCTGGTGCTCGTCACGCACCCGCTGCTCGACACCATGACCGTGTATGGCACCCAGTTGCTGCAGCCCTTCACCGACCACCCCTATGGCGTGGGCAGCATCTTCATCATCGACCCGCTCTACACCCTGCCCCTGATCGTGGGCGTGATCGCCGCGCTGCGCCTGAAGAACACCCGGGGGCTGGGCTGGAACGCGTTCGGGCTGGCGCTCAGCACGCTCTACCTCGCCTGGGGCGTGGGTGCGCAGCAGCACGCCACCCAGGTGGCGCGCGCCTCGCTGCAACAGGACGGGGTGGCGGCCACCGGGCTGCTGGTGACGCCCTCGCCGTTCAACACGGTGCTCTGGCGTCTGGTGGCCACCACGCCCACGCACTACCTGGAAGGCCACTACTCGCTGATGGACGATGACCGGCGCATCGTCTGGACGCGGCACGAGCGCGGCGCCGGCCTGCTGGAGCGGCACGCCGACGAACCGTCGGTGGCGCGCATGGCGGCCTTCACGCACGGCTTCTACAGCGTGTCGGAAACCGGGGGGCGCCTGTTCGTCACCGACCTGCGCATGGGCCAGGAACCCAGTTACACCTTCCGCTTCGACCTGGGCACCGAAGCCGCGCGCGCCAACGGCGGCCACCGGCCCACGCTCGAGGGCCGACGGCCCGACATCGGCACGGCACTCGACTGGCTGTGGCGACGCATGTGGGGTGAACGCATCCCGTCGCCCGGCGCCTGAGCCTGTGGCCGGCAGGCCGGTGCAGCGCGCACCGGCTCTGGCGCGGCGACGCGGGTCAGCCCAGCAGGAAGGTCGCGCCGATGGTGGCCACGCCCAGGATCAGGTTGACGCCGACCCAGGTGCGGATGCTGGCCAGTGCGGCGCCGCCGGCGGGCCAGTCGCTGGCACTCACCGCCCGCGACAGGCGCTTGAACAGCGCGAAGCGGATATGGCCGAAGACCACGATCATGAGGATGCCCAGCGCGGCCATGACGGTCCAGCCCAGCGGCATGTTGAACGGCAGGCCGGCCTGCACCGTTTCCTTGGCCACGCGCCCGATCATCCACAGACCCGAAAACAGCACCAGCAGGACGACCACCTGCACGGTGCCGAAAAAGCGCCCGAGCACGTCGTGCATGAGGCGGATGCGCACCGGCGGCTCCAGCGATTGAACGGCCGGGCGCAAGAAGGCGTGAGCGAAATACATGCCGCCGATCCACAGCACGATGGACAGGACGTGGATGAGCTTGAGAGAGGCGTAGATCATGAAGTCACTTTCTTGGGAGCTGAGGGAATCAAACATCGGACAGCAGGCCGCCCACGCGGCGTTGCAGGCGGTAGGGCGGCAGGCCTTGCAGCATGCGCCGGCCGTAACTCTGGCGCAGCAGGCGCGCGTCGTAGCAGACCACCACCGCCTCGTCGGTTTCGCTGCGCAGCGCACGGCCCGTCCATTGCAGCAGCCGCGCGCCGGTGGCCGGCACCACGAGTTCGCTGAACGGGTCGCGGCCTTGCGCCTTGAGCCAGTCGGCCCGCGCCTGGCCCACCGGGTCGCTCGGTGAGGCGAACGGCAGCTTGGTGATGAAGACCCACTCGCACAGCTCACCGGGCAAGTCGAGACCTTCACCGAACGACTGCAGGCCGAACAGGATGGAAGGGGTTCCTTCGGCCACGCGCCCGGCGTGGCGTCGCAACAGCACGGTGCGCGAAGCGTCGCCCTGCACCAGCACCCGATCGCGCAGCCCGGCGTGTTCACCGCGCTCCAGCAACCCCTGCGCCTGACGCATCTGCGCCCGGGAGGTGAACAGCACCAGCGCGCCGCGCTTCACCTCGCGCAGGTCTTCCATGAGCGAGGCCAGCATTTCGCGCGTGTAGGCCTCCACGTCCTTGGGGTCGGCCACGGTCTGCACCACCACCAGACGGCCCTGGCGCGCGTGGTCGAACGGGCTCTGCACCTCGCGCGTGGCCACCGCGTCGTCGTAGGCCAGGCCCGACTCGTGCAGAAAATGATCGAAGTTGCCGCAGGTCGTCAGCGAGGCCGAGGTGACCACCGCCGCGCGCACCTTGTTCCACAAATGGTTGCGCAGCAGGCTGCCGGGCTGCAGCGGACAGGCGTGCGCGGTGAGCGTGACCAGCCCGTGCTGCACGCCGGCCTCCAGCCACTTGGCCAGCGGTGGCTGGCCGTCGGTGGGCGCCTGCATCCACAGCGTGGCGGTTTCCTGCGCGCTTTGCAGGCGCGGCGCCAGCACGCCCAGGCGGCTGTAGAGCCTGGCACAGCGCGCCGCATCGCCCGGGTTCTCGCGCGCGTTCGCCTTGAGTTGTGTGGCCAGCGCCTCGAACACCTTGAGCAGGGCGCTGGCGTTGGCGTGCATCTGTGCCACCACCTCGGTCCACCCGGGCGGCAGCAGGCCGCCATCGAAACGGTCGACGATGGGCGAGGCGTCACCCCACCGTTCGGGCTGGGCCATGTTCCGTTCGGGGCGAACGCTGGTGTGGGTTCGCCCGGTCAGCTGAGCCCAGGCCGGCAGCGCGCCGATGCGCTGCATCGCCAGGCGCGCCAGTTCGCCCTGGGCGGTCTTGAGGTCCCTGGCGAGTTGCGCCACGTCCGACGTGGGTCGCGCATCCAGCGCGCCGGCCACCTCGTCCACCGCGCGCGGCAGCTTGTCCAGCCAGTGGCTGCGCATGAGGTCCATGGACGCGGTGAACTGGCCCTGAGCCACCGAGCCCAGGTGGTGCGCTTCGTCGAACACCACATAACAGTCCTGCGGCGCGGGCAGCGCGTGCAAGCCGAGCGTGGAGAGCAGCAGGTCGTGGTTGACCACGATCACCTGCGCCTGCGCCAGCCTGGCGCGCGCCTGGTAGTAGCTGCAGCTGTTGTAGCTCGGGCAGTGGCGCGCGGTGCAGGTGTGGCGTTCGGCGGCCACCGGCGACCACAGGCTGCCGTCGGGCGGCTCGTCCAGGCGGTCGCGGTCGCCGTCCCAGCTGCCGCTGTCCAGCGCATCGGTCCAGGCGGTGTATTGCGCGCCCCGCTCCTGCCATCTCGCAGCCGCCGAGGCCGAGGCCACGGCGCGCGCCGCCACGCCCGAGGCGCTGGTGTCGGCGGGGGCGTCGTCGCTGTCGAACAGATCGGCACTGGCCGCATCGCCGCCGCCGAGCTGGTCGAGCTTGAGGCGGCACACATAGCGCCCGCGTCCCTTGGCCAGCGCAAAGCTGAAGGGCTGCGGCAGCGTGGCGGCCAGGGCCGGCAGGTCCTTGGCGATCAGTTGCTCCTGCAGCGCCACGGTGGCGGTGGAAATGATCACCCGCTTTTGCTGGGCCAGTGCCAGCGGGATGACGGTGGCGGCATAGGCCGCCGACTTGCCCACCCCGGTGCCGGCCTGCACCACCGCGATGCCGCGCGCGGGCAGGGCCGCGTCGCTGGCCACCGCGTCGTCGCCCGGCGTCACGCCCGAGAGCGTGTGCGCGATGTGGGCCGCCATCTCTCGCTGCCCCGACCGGGCGCGGTAGCCGCCGGCATGCGCCACCACGTGGTCGAACGCGGCCAGCGCCAGTGCCTCGCGCGCCAGCGGCCCGGCGGGCAGGTCGGCGCCGGGGGCTGGGATGTCTTCGACGGGCGTCTCGAGGGTGGTGGTGGACATGCGGCGCAGGCGGGCCTGAAGGCAAAGCGCGATTGTCCCAGACGCCCGGGGCGGCATCGGGATCATGGTGCAATGCACCGTTTTCATGTCCGGATGTTCCCCATGCCCAGCCAATCCCGCGCCAGACGCAAGCCCAGCCCCCGCACCGCCAGCGGCAAGCTGCCGATCGACCTCGCCCTGCAGGGCGGTGGCTCGCACGGCGCCTTCACCTGGGGCGTGCTCGACCGCCTGCTGCAGGAAGAGTGGCTGGAGATCGCCGCCATCAGCGGCACCAGTGCCGGCGCGATGAACGCCGTGGCGCTGGCCGCCGGCCTCATGGACGGCGGGCGCGAAGGGGCGCAGCGCGTGCTGCGCCAGTTCTGGACGCGCGTGGCCGAGCTCTCGCCCTTTCACTCCCTGCAAAGCAGTCCGGTGGGTGCGGCGTTCGCGCCCGCCCAGGCGCTGCTGGCGCCGTGGCTGGCACCGTTCAAACAGTTCAACGCGGCCCTGGGCAGCCAGCTCTCGCCCTACCAGCTCAACCCGCTCAATCTCAATCCGCTGCGCGACGTGTTGCTGGAGACGGTGGACTTCCAGCGCGTGTGCGCCTGCCACAAGACACAGCTGTTCATTGCCGCCACGCAGGTTCGCACCGGGCAATTGCGCGTGTTCGGCCAGCACGAGCTCACCGCCGACATGGTCATGGCCTCGGCCTGCCTGCCGCTGATGTTCCAGGCGGTGGAGATCGACGGCGAGGCCTACTGGGACGGCGGTTATGCGGGCAACCCCTCGCTGCTGCCGCTGATCACCGACAGCCCGGCCGACGACCTGCTGCTGGTGCAGATCAACCCGGTGCAGCGCGACACCGTTCCCCGCAGCGCGAGCGACATCCTGGACCGGATCAACGAGGTGACCTTCAACGCCAGCCTGCTCAAGGAAATGCGCACACTGGCCCTGATGCAGCAGCTGGTGGGCTCCGAACGCATCGCGGGCGGGCCGCCGCTGTTTCGGCGCGTGCAGGACTTGCGGGTGCACATGATCGACGGCGGTGAATCGCTCGCCCCGCTGGGTGCCGACAGCAAGACCGACACCGGGTGGGCCTTCCTGTCGAAGCTGCACGACCTCGGCCTGGAGGCGGCCGACCGCTGGCTCCATGCCAACCGGCAGGACGTGGGCCAGCGCAGCAGCTTCGATCTCTCCAGCGTGTTGCAGGCATGACCAGCATCGCCGGCATCGTGCTCGCGCTGGTGCTGTTGATGGCGCTGGCCTGGCGCGGTGTGAGCGTGCTGCTGCTGGCACCCCTGATGGCCCTGCTGGCCGTGCTGTTCAGCCCCGACACGCCGGTGCTGGCCAGCTACACACAGGTGTTCATGAAGGCGCTGGGCGGCTTCGTGGTGGCGTTCTTTCCGCTGTTCCTGCTGGGCGCGGTGTTCGGCAAGCTCATGGAGGATTCGGGCGCGGCGCGCGTGATCGCGCACGGCATCGTGCGCTGGCTGGGCAGCTCGCGCGCGGTGCTGGCGATCGTGCTGGCCTGCGCGGTGCTCACCTATGGCGGTGTGTCGCTGTTCGTGGTGGCTTTCGCGGTCTACCCCATCGCGGCGGCGCTGTTCCGCCAGGCCGATCTGCCCAAGCGGCTGATCCCGGGCACCATTGCCCTGGGCGCCTTCACCTTCACCATGACGGCCTTGCCGGGCACGCCGGCGATCCAGAACGCGATCCCCATGCCCTACTTCGGCACCACACCGTTCGCCGCGCCCGGCCTGGGCTTGATCGGTGGCGCCGTCATGCTGGTGCTCGGTGTGCTCTGGCTGACGCGCCGGGCTGCGAGCGCCCGCTCGCGTGGTGAAGGCTATGGCGAATCCGACGACAACGATCCCGCCCCGACCACAGCACCCGCGTTCAGCGGCGCCCTGTTTGCCCGCGCCATGGCCCCGGTGGTGCTGGTGATCGCGCTGAACTACCTGCTCGCCACCTGGCTGCTGCCGGCGCTGGACACCCGCTACCTGGCCGAAGCGGTCTACGGCAGCACCCACATCGACGCGGTGCGCGGCATCTGGGCGGTGATCGTGGCACTCGCCGCCGCCACCCTGCTGCTGGTGCTGCTGCAGCGCCAGGCCCTCACGGGGCTGGCGAAGACACTCGACCACGGTGCCGGCAGCTCGGTACTGCCACTGCTGAACACCGCCTCGCAGGTCGGCTTTGGTGCGGTCATTGCGTCGCTGGCGGGCTTTGCGCTGATCCGCGATGCGGTGCTGTCCATCGCGCCCGACAACCCGCTGGTCTCCATGTCGATCGCGGTCAACATCCTCGCCGGCATCACCGGCTCGGCCTCGGGCGGCATGAGCATCGCGCTGCAGACGCTGGGCGACACCTGGCTGGCCATGGGGCAGGCAGCCGGCATTGCGCCCGATCTGTTGCACCGGGTCACCGCCATCGCCACCGGCGGACTCGACGCGCTGCCGCACAACGGCGCGGTCATCACCTTGCTGTCGATCTGCGGACTCACGCACCGCCAGTCCTACCTCGACATCCTGGTGGTCGCCGTGGTGTTTCCGCTGGTGGCGCTGGCGGTGGTGGTGGCGCTGGGCACCGCCTTCGGCTCTTTCTGAGGGCAGGCCGTCAGCCGCGGGCCTTCTGGCGCTCTTCGTAGTGGCGCCGTGCCGAGTGTTCGATGTGCTCGAGGAACACGCCGGCCACCGGCGACAGGCGCTTGCCGCGGGGATACAGCGTCCACCAGTTGGACTGCACCGGGAAGCCGGCCACCGGCAACTCGACCAGGCGCGCGTCGGCCAGCGGTGTGGTCAGCGCATGGCGGGACACCACCGCCAGCCCCATGCCGGCGGCCACCGCTTCCTTGATGGCTTCATTGCTGCCCAGCTCCAGCCGCACCTGGGGCACGAAGTTCTGGGCGGAAAAATGGGCGTCGCAGGCCAGGCGCGTGCCCGAGCCGCGCTCGCGCATGATGAAACGCTCGGCCGCCAGATCCTCCAGCGCCAGCCGGGGACGCTGAGCCCAGCGATGCGCGGCGCCGGCGATCACCACCAGCGGGTTGGGCAGGAAGGCGTGCTTCTCCAGATCGATGTCCGCTGGCGGCATGGACATGATGTAGAGGTCGTCGCGGTTGTGGCGCAGCCGCTCCACCACCCCGTCGCGGTTGAGCAGTTCCAGCGCGATGTCGATCCCGGGATGGGCATCGCAGAAGCTGCCCAGCAGGCTCGGCACGAAGTACTTCGCCGTGCTCACCACCGCCAGCCGCAGGCGGCCGCGCGTGAGCCCTTTCATGGCGTCGATGCGTTGCTCGAACGCCGCCCAGTCGTCTTCCATCAGGCGCGCGGTGTCCACCAGGGCCTCGCCGGCCTCGGTGAGGAACAGCCGTTTGCCGATCTGCTCGTACAGCGGCAGGCCCACCGCATCGGCGAGCTCCTTGAGCTGCATCGACACCGTGGGCTGCGTGACATGGCAGGCCCGCGCCGCCGCCGTGATGCTCTTGTGCTCGGCGAGCGCCAGAAACAGCCGGAGTTGCCTGAAAGTGAAGTTCATAGAGTTTTATCGATGTAAACCATCAGGAGAATTGATTTTTAATTATCAAGCAGTCCCCCTAGGATCGCGGCCATGCTCAACCTGCTCGACCCTGCCATCCTGTTTTTTGTTTTCGGCCTGCTCGCCGGCACCGTGAGGTCCAACCTGGAGATACCGCCCCAGATCTCGCGTTTTCTGTCGCTCTACCTGTTGATGGCGCTGGGCCTCAAGGGGGGGTTTTCGCTGGCGGAATCGGGGCTCACCGCCGAGGTGGCCACCACCCTGGGCCTGGCTGTGCTGCTGGCGATCGTCGTTCCGGCCGTCAGCTACCAGCTGCTGAAACGCCGCCTGGGCGGGTTCGACGCGGCGGCCATCGCGGCCACCTACGGATCGGTCAGCGCCGTGACCTTCATCGCCACCGTGCAGTACCTGGAGAACCAGGGCACGGAATTCGGCGGCCACATGGCGGCGGCCATGGCCCTGATGGAGTCGCCCGCGATCATCATGGCGGTGCTGTTTGCCAACAGCCTGCGCAGCCAGGCGGTGGCCGGCGGGGCCGGTGGCGGCGCGATCGCCCTGCGCGCGAGCGCGGCCACGCCGATGCGGCTGGGCAAGATCCTGCACGAGTCGTTCACCGACGGCGCCCAGCTGCTGCTGCTCGGCGCCATGGTCATCGGCATGATCACCGGCGCGGCCGGCGAGACCGTGATGGCCCCGTTCTCCACCGACCTGTTCAAGGGCATGCTGGCTTTCTTCCTGCTCGACATGGGCCTGATGGCCGCGCGCAACCTGGGTGAGCTCCGGGGCAAGCCGATGTGGCTGCTGGCCTACGCCGTGCTTGCGCCGCTGGCCCACGCCGCCCTGGCGCTGGGCCTGGCCGCCGCCGCCGGTGTCGGTGCGGGCAATGCCGCGCTGCTGATGGTGCTGGCTGCCAGCGCCTCCTACATCGCCGTGCCCGCCGTGCTGCGCCACGCGATCCCCGAAGCGCAGCCGGCGCTGTACTTCGGCATGTCGCTGGGCATCACCTTTCCGTTCAACATCGTGGTGGGCATTCCGCTGTACGTGGCCATTGCAACGCGGGTGCTGGGCTGAGCAGCCTGCAGCGAGACGCGGGTTTCGGTACACTCGCCGGCCCACTCGAAGATTGCTGCCTCATGCCCTATTCCGTCTCTCACCACAAGCTCAACCAGATCCTGTCGGCCCATGGCCTGAAAACGGGTGACGCCGGTGGCATCGACAAACTCTTCGGCGGCAACGACGGCTACTACTGGTTCGGCACCGTGCGCGACCTCTGCCCGCCCGGCAAGACCCTGGTCTGGGAATCCCAGTACGACATGGTCAACGCCATCCAGGCGCACGAGAACGCCACCGCGGCCGAGGACGAGATGAAACCGCAGGTGCCCAGCGCGGCCAACATCGCGGCCCTGTCCAAGGCCCTGCACGATCCGCTCTGAGTGAGCGCCCGCAGCCTGCAAGGCGCCTGGCGACGGGTCGTCTACATCAGCCTCTACGAGATCCTGGCGATCGCACTCGCCGGGCTGGGCCTGATGCTGATGTCGGGCGAAAGCCTGCTGGCCAGCGGCGCGCTGGCCACGGCCACCTCGGCCGTGGCGGTGGCCTGGAACCTGGTCTTCAACAGCCTCTTCGAACGCTGGGAAGCGCGCCAGCCGAAGAAGGGCCGCAGCGTGAAGCGCCGGCTGGCCCACGCCGTGGCCTTCGAGACCGGCCTGGTGCTGATGCTCGTGCCCCTGATCGCCTGGTGGCTGGGCATCGGCCTGCGGGAGGCGCTGGTCATGGACCTGGCCCTGGTGGTCTTTTTCCTGGTCTACACCTTCGTTTTCAACTGGGTCTTCGACGAAGTCTTCGGCCTGCCTGCCTCAGCCCGCCCGGTCTAGCCAGGGCACACTGAAACAGAACGAGGCACCGCGCCCCACCGCACCCTCGCCACGCACCCGACCGCCGTGGCGCTCGATCACCCGGTACACCGTGGCCAGCCCGACGCCCGAACCTTCGAACTCGTGGTGCGCGTGCAGGCGCTTGAAGGGCTCGAACAGCTGTTCGACATATGCCATGTCGAAACCCGCGCCGTTGTCGCGCACGCAGAACTCCACCGTGCCATCGGGCCGGATGGACTGGGTGAACGCGATCTCGGCGCGCGGCGTCTGGCCGGTGTATTTCCAGGCGTTGCCCAGCAGGTTCTGCACCACCACGCTCATGAGACCCGCGTCTGCCCAGACCCGCATGCCTTCGTCGATGCGCCACTGCACCTCGCGACCGGAATCGGCGCTGGCGAGTTCGCGCGCGATGGCGTGGGCCAAGCGGCTCAGGTCCACCCACTCGCAGCGCAACTCGGCGCGGCTCAGGTGGGCCAGCGCCAGCAGGTCGGAGATGAGTCGCCCCATGCGGCGGGATGATGTCCGGATGCGGTCGACGTAGGCCCGGCCGGCCTGGTCGAGGGTGGTGCCGTACTCTTCTTCGAGCAGGCTGGCAAATCCCTCGATGCTGCGCAGGGGCGTGCGCAGGTCGTGCGACACGCTGTAGGCGAAGGCCTCCAGTTCGCGGTTGAGCACCGACATCTCGCGCGTTCGCTCGGCCACCCTCAGCTCCAGCTCTTCGTTCAGGCGCCGGAGCGCTTCTTCGGCCGTGTGCACCTCGGTGATGTCCTGCACCGTGCCCACGCTGCGCAGCGCAAGCTCACCGTCGAACTCGGTGAAGCCCGACACCCGAACGTGCTTGACACGCCCATCCGGCATGAGCAGGCGGTGCACCAGTTCGTACGACTCGCGCGTGTCGACCGAGTGCTGGTAGGTGGCGCCCACCAGGGCGCGGTCGTCGGGGTGCACGCCGGTGATGAAGATCTTGTAGGTGGGTTTGACCGTGGGGTTCACCTCGAAGATGCGGAAAATCTCATCCGACCAGACCAATTCGCCAGAGGCAATTTCACGCTTCCAGCTGCCCACGCGCGCCAGCCGCTGCGCCTCCTTGAGCCGGGTTTCGCTTTCCTGCAAGGCCGCTTCGGTGCGTTTGCGCAGGCTGATGTCCTGCATGGTGAACTGCACGAGCGGGCGTCCGTCCAGCTCGAAGGCCATCAGATAGCCCTCCCCGTCCCACTCGGTCCCGTCGGGGCGCAGGTGGCGCCACTCGAACACCACCACGCCCGAGTGCCTGGCCAGCTCGATGTAGGCCACACCCTTCTCCCCCGAAGGCCTCCCGTCGGGTTGCAGCGCGGTCGAGATGTCCAGCGGCGTCTTGCTCAAGATCGCGTCGCGGCTCGGATAGCCATACAGGCGCAACGCCGCTTCGTTGCAATCGACGAAACGGTTGGTCCGGATGTCCATCACCAGCATGCCCAGCGGCGAGCTTTCAAATTGCCGCAGGCGCAGCACCTTGATGGCCTCCAGCGCCGATGCCTTGCGCCCCAGGTAGACCAGCAGCGCGACGATCAGACCACCGCCGAGCAGCAGCAGCGTGATCAGTGCAGCGCTCACCTGGCGGTTGCTCTCCAGCGCCGGCGCCAGCGGCGCCAGCACCGCCTGGTCGGCAATGCCGATGGCCATCACCAGCCCCAGCGTGTCCAGGCGAAACCAGCCGTAGGTGCGCGAAATGCCGTCCACCAGGCCCTGGGTGTGAAAGCTGCCACTGCGTGTGGTTCGGTCGATGAGGAACGGCCGCTCCGCCGGCACGCTGGTGCCCATGGCGCCTTCGTGGTCCCGGCTGCGGGCCAGAAAGGCGCCATCGGGCGCGAGCAAGGCCACCACGTCCTGGTCCGAGAGCTGCAAGGCCGCCAGCTTGCTGGCCAGGAAGGTGGTGGAGACCATCATCTGAACAGTGCCGTCGAAGCGCCCGTTGCGAAGGATCGAGCGGTTGACCACGACCACCCAGCCATCGGCAATGCGTGACCGCACGGGCTGCCCGATCACCAGAACGTCCTGGGTGGCGCCTTCGCGCTGGGCCTGGAAGTGCGCCCGGTCGCCGATGTAGGTCCTGCCGGACGAGCCCAGGCTGTCGTAGATCACCTGACCCCCGGCCGTGGCCACCGAGATGTGGGTCACCAAACCGGGCGGCAGGGCCTGCAGCACACCCTGCGCGACCTCATCGAAGTCCGCGGGGCTGCGCAACCATTCGCGGCGCAGGTCGCGCAGCTGGAGATCGAGCGTGGTGATCAGGCCGCTGACCTGCCCGCCCATGGCGTCGGCCAGATGCACGCTGCGTTTCTCGGCCTGCAGCAGCACCTGCTCGCTCAACATCGCCTGGGACCGCTCGGACTGCCACCACAGGAACGCCGCAGCCAGCACCGTGAACAGTGCCACCAGAACCGGCATGAGACGAGCGCGGACGCTCACACAGCGGGCCCGCTCGCTGGGCGGGTCGACATGGCGCGGTGAACGCTGAAGGGCATGAAAAGTGGCGAACGGCCGGCGGGCCGCCGGGTTGGCAAAAATATACCCTGCGGGGCACACACCCGCGCAGCGGATTCACCCTAGACCAGCAAACCCCGCAACAGTTCGCTCAACCCGTCCCACACGATCTGTACGCCCAGGCAGAGCAGGATGAAGGCCGACAGGCGCAGGAAGATCACGCTGCCGGCCTCGCCCAGCGGCTTGAGCAACTGCTGGGCGTAGCGGAACGCCAGGTACAGCAGCACACCGATGGCCAGCAGCGCCAGCACCCCGCCGCCCATGCGTGCCAGCGACATCGCCAGGCGGGTGTCGTTCAGCGCCACCCCCACGGTGATGGCCGCGGCAATGGAGCCGGGCCCGCAGCTGATGGGAAAGGTGAGCGGATAGAACGCCTGGCGGCGCGCCTGTTCGGGCGTGAACGACTCGGCCAGCACCGTGCGCCGGTCGTCGCTGGCGTGGCTGGCATTGAGCAAGCGCCACGCAGCAGCCGCCACGATGAGCCCGCCGCCCACCCGCACGATGGGCAGCGAGATGCCGAAGAACTCCAGCACATAGGAGCCCACCAGCATCGAGCCCACCATGAGGGCAAACATGTTGCGCGCGATGCGCCGGGCCAGCAGCGCCCGCGTGCTCGGCGAGGCGCCTTCGGTCAGCCCCAGAAAGATCGGCGCCGTGGCGGCCGGATTCAGGATCGGCAGGATGGCGGCGAACACGAACAGAAAGCTCTTGCCCACCGCCAGCAGCAACTCGGCGGTCATGGAATGGCCCGTGTCATCGGGTGACGGGCGTCATGCTGCGGGTGGCTGTTCGAGCATGTCCTTCATGCGCCGACGCAGCGCCTTGTCGCGTCGCTGCTCTTCGTTCCAGTCGTCGCGCACGCCGCGCCACAGCGCCACCGCCATGAGCACGATCACCAGCGTGAACGGCAAGGCGAACACGATGGTGGCGGTCTGCACCGCCTTCACACCACCGGCCAGCAGCAGGCTGATGGCGATGCCCGAGACCAGCACGCCCCAGACGATCTTCACGCGGGCACTCGGGTTGGCCTGCCCGCCGGTGCTCATCATGCCCAGCACCAGCGTGGCGGAGTCGCCCGAGGTGACGAAGAACACCAGCACCAGCACGGTGGCAACACCCGAGAGCAGTCCGCTCATGGGCATCGACTCGAACATGGCAAACATCGCCGTGGAGACGTCCGCACCCACCGCTTCTGCCATCGGCAGGCCCTGCATGATTTCCTGGTTGAGCGCGGTGCCGCCGAACACCGAGAACCACACGAAGGCGGCCAGCGTGGGCGCCAGCACGGTGCCCATGATGAATTCACGGATGGTGCGGCCGCGCGAGACGCGTGCGATGAACAGGCCCACGAACGGCGACCAGCTGACCCACCAGGCCCAGTAGAAAACCGTCCAGCCGCTGACCCAGCCGCTGTCGCGAAACGGCGTCATGCGCAGGCTCATGCGCACGAAGTCGCTCGCGTAACTGCCCAGCGTGCTGGTGAAGGTGTCGATGATGGCCACGGTGGGGCCCATCATGAACACGGCCAGCGTGAGCAGGGCCGCCAGCACCAGGTTGATGTTGGAGAGCCACTTGATGCCCCTGGTCACACCGGTCACGGCCGAGGCCAGGAACAGGACCGTGGTCACCAGGATGATGCCGACCTGCGAGAGGCTGCCCACCGGCAGGCCCATGAGCGAGTTCAGGCCGCTGTTGATCTGCAGCGCGCCCATGCCCAGCGAAGCCGCCACACCAAAGGCGGTGGCGATCACCGCCAGCACGTTGACCACCGGGCCCAGCTTCTTCAGCGGCGCCCACGGCAGGGACTCGACCGCCGTGCTCACCAGCGCCGAGCCGCCCTTGCGGAACTGGAAGAAGGCGATGGCCAGCGCCACGATGCTGTAGACCGCCCAGGGGTGCAGGCCCCAGTGGAAGAAGCTGTAGCGCATGGCGGCGTTGGCCGCCTCGGGCGTGTTGGCCGCGATGCCGGGCGGCGGCGCGCCGTAATGCGAGATCGGCTCGGCCACGCCCCAGAACACCAGCCCGATGCCCATGCCGGCGGCAAACAGCATGGCGAACCAGGAGCCGATGGAGAACTCGGGTTCGTCGTCTTCGGCACCGAGCTTCAGGTCGCCATAGCGGCTGAAGGCCAGCACCATGGCCAGCACCACCAGGCCCAGCACCACCCACAGGTAGAGCCAGCCGAAGTCGCGCGTGATGACGGCCAGCAAGGTGTCGAACACCCCGCCCAGCGAGGCGGGGGCGATCACGCCCCACAGGACGATGGCCAGGATGAGCCCGGCCGAGACGATGAGTTGCATGGGAAATGTCCTCCAGTGATGGTGTGCGCGCAGGTATGCGTCGCGGCGCGCAAAGGGTCTGTCTGGCCGGACACGCAAGGTGTGGCCACTGCAAGGGCAGGAGACGGGATGGGGCGGGCGACGGCGGCGGTGGCCCGATGTGTCAGGGCTCCCGCCAGGACCCCGCACGGGGCGCCTGGACACCAACCGCCAGGGTCGTGTCGTTGCGGGGCTGTCAGCAAGGGCCGGCACCGCCAGCGCCGGGAAGGGGCGCCGACCGTGCCGTCAGAGTAGTCGCACATTGTCGCCGATGCACGGGCGCCACGGGGGTCCAATGTCGGCGCGGCCCAAGGGCCCAAAGCCGCAAGCCCCGGGTTGCCTGCGGCGCACCCCTAGGGTAAACACCCGCAATGATTGATTTCTGCAATCGACGCGCCCTGCATAGCATGCACAGCAGCGCCGGGACACCCCCGGTCACCCGCGAGACCCACCGGCCCCGCCTTCGCTGGCTGCCCCGAGCCTCTTCCTGTTCATCTTTCCCATGACCCTGCAGCACCCCAACATCATCTACATCGTCTGCGACGACCTGGGCTACGCCGACCTGGGCTGCTACGGCGGGCGCAGCGCCGACTTCGGCCCGGTCTCGCCCCACATCGACCGGCTCGCCGCCGGCGGCGTGAAATTCACACAGGGCTATGCCAACTCACCGGTGTGTTCGCCCACGCGGTTTGCGCTCATCACCATGCGCTACCAGTACCGCCTGCGCGGCGCCATGGAAGAACCCATCAACAGCCGCAGCAGGGGCAGCACCACGCTGGGCCTGCCGCCCGAGGTGCCCACCCTGCCCTCGCTGTTGAAGAAGGCCGGCTACCACACCGCGCTCATCGGCAAGTGGCACCTGGGCTACCCACCCTCGTTCGGCCCGCTGCGCTCCGGCTACGACCAGTTCTTCGGCATCATGGCCGGCGGGGTCGACTACTTCACCCACTGCTCGTCCAGCGGCGAGCACGACCTCTACATCGACGAGGACGAACACCACGAGGTGGGCTACCTCACCGACGTGCTCTCGCAACGCGCGGTGGACCTCGTGGGCGAGCGGGCCGCCGACGCCAGGGCGGGCAAGCCCTTCCTGCTGAGCCTGCACTACACCGCGCCGCACTGGCCCTGGGAAACACGCGACGACGCGCACGTGGCGCCCGAGGTGGCGAAGAACCTGTTCCACCTGCACGGCGGCGACATCCACAGCTACCGCCGCATGATCCACCACATGGACGAAGGCATCGGCCGCCTGATGGCGGCGCTGCGCGAGCACGCTCTGGAAGACAACACGCTGGTGGTCTTCACCAGCGACAACGGCGGCGAGCGCTTTTCGGACAGCTGGCCGCTGGTGGGCGGCAAGATGGACCTTACCGAAGGCGGCATCCGCGTGCCATGGATCGCGCACTGGCCGGCGGTCATTCCCGCCGGCACGGTGAGCACGCAGCACTGCATGAGCATGGACTGGTCGGCCACGCTGCTGCAGGCCGGTGGCGGCCAGGCCGACCCCGACTGGCCGCTGGACGGGGTGAGCCTGCTGGACGTGTTGCGCGAGCCGGCCAGGCCCTTCGAGCGGGCGTTGTACTGGCGCATGAACCACCGCGGGCAGCGCGCGCTGCGCGAGGGCGACTGGAAGTACCTGCAGGTCGACGGCCACGAGTACCTGTTCAATATTGCGAAGGACGAGCGCGAGCGCGCCAACCTCGCCGCGCGCGAGCCCGAACGCCTGCAGCGCATGCGCTCGCAGTGGCTGGCCTGGGACGCAAGCATGCCGCCGATCCCGGCCGATGCCAGCGTGAGTCTGGGCTACTCGGTCAAGGACATGCCCCAAAGGTAGGAAACACCCCCCTGCGCCGCTGACGCGGCCTCCCCCCTCTGGCGCGCCTTCGGCGCTGGGCGTGGGGGCGGCATCCTGGGCCGGCGGAGCCGGACCCTCGATGCCTCTGGATGGGGCACTTCTCCCGCGGCATCTGCAACTCACCCCGGTACGATCGGCGCATGTCCCGTCTGAAACGCATGCTTCCGTTCCTCAACTGGCCGCGCCCCGACGCGAAGCTGTTGCGCGGTGAAGCCATGGCCGGGCTCACCGTGGGCCTGATGGTGATTCCGCAAGGCGTGGCCTATGCCGCGCTGGCCGGCATGCCGCTGGTCACCGGCATCTACGCCTCTTTGCTGCCCGCACTCGTGGCGGTGCTGTTCAGTTCGTCGGTGCGCCTGTCGGTCGGGCCCACTGCGCTCACCTGTCTGCTCATCAGCGCCTCGCTCACCGGCCTGGCCGAACCGGGCAGCGCGCAGTGGATCGCGCTGGCCGTCTGGCTGGCCCTGCTCAGTGGCCTGCTGCAGGTGGTGCTGGGTTTCGTGCGCTTCGGCTGGCTGCTCAACCTGGTGAACTCGCCGGTGCTCATGGCCTTCACCCAGGCCGCGGCGGTGCTGATCATTGCCTCGCAGCTGCCGGCCCTGCTCGGCCTGGGCGCCTGGGACAGCCTGGCCTGGCCGGCGCAGGTGCACCTGCCCTCGCTGGCCTTCGGGCTGGGCAGCCTGGCCGCACTCATGCTCGCGCGCCGCTGGCGCCCGGGCTTTCCCACCGTGCTGGCGGTGGTGGTGGCCAGCGGCGGCATCAGCCACGCGATCGGCTTCGAGGCGGCGGGCGGCACGGTGATCGGCACGCTGCCGCAAGGCCTGCCTCTGCCTTATGTGCCCGAGTGGCCGGGCTGGGGCGTGCTGGGGCAGCTGGTGCTGCCCACCCTGGTGATCACGCTGGTGAGTTTTCTGGAAACCGCGTCCAGCGCCAAGGTCGACAGCGGTCAGCGCGGCCAGCGCTGGGACCAGGACCAGGACCTGATCGGCCAGGGTCTGGCCAAACTGGCCTCGGGCCTGTGCGGCGCCTTTCCCACCAGTTCGTCGTTCTCGCGCTCCGCGCTCAACCTGTACGCCGGCGCACGCACCGGCTGGGCCACGGTGTTCTCGGTGGTGGTGGTGCTGCTGGCGCTGCTGGTGCTCACGCCGCTGCTGCACCACGTGCCGATGGCGGTGCTCGCGGCCATCGTGCTGGTGGCCATCCTGGGTCTGATCAAGCCGCGTGCGTTCGCCCGCCTGTGGTCGATCTCGCGGGTCGAGGCCGCCATCGCCGGCATGACGTTTGCCGTGACGCTGCTGGCCGCGCCTCGGCTGTACTGGGGCGTGCTGGCGGGCGTGCTGATGGCCTTGAGCCATTTCCTCTACCTGCGCCTGCACCCGCGAATCATCGAGGTGGGCCTGCACCCCGACGGCAGCCTGCGCGATCGCCACCTGTGGCTGCTGCCGCCGCTGGCGAGCGACCTGTACGCGCTGCGCATGGACGCCGCGCTCGACTTCGCCACCGCCAACGGATTCGAGCGAGCGATCAGCGAACACATCACCGCCCACCCCGAAACGCGCCACGTGATGTGGATCGCGCACCCGATCAACTGGATCGACGCCACCGGCACCGAAGCCTTCGGCCGCCTGCGCGAGCAACTCGACGACCGGCGCATCGACCTGCACCTGGTGGGCATCAAGCTGCCGGTGGAGCAGGTGCTCCAGCGCGCCGGGTACCTGAACGAGGGACCGCGGCTGCACCTCTACCGGACAGAAGCCGAGGCCTTGCGCGCCGCAGCGAAGCTGCCGACCGGCCTGACCTGATACCGCTGGCCGCCCGGTGGCCGGACCGGGTTCAAGAAAACCGCATCCGGTGCCGATATCCAGACAAACCCGTGTTGTTGCGCCGCACCGCAGGGGGTGACAGCGTTCACTGGCTGGGTTCCAATCGTCCCGGCCGAGTTGTTGGCATGCTCATGATTCATCGGGCGACCCCGGGTCGCTACCGCCGAACCGTCTGCCCGCCCGGCGCGCCAGCCAATCAGGGTTGAACAAAAAGATTGCCTTCACTGGAGCCCCGATGAGCTGCCGCGTGCTGATGGTTGACGACAACGAGAACGACCTGCTGTTCACCCGCATCGCCCTGGAGCGCAGCGGGGTTGACTACCAGGTGCGTGCCTTCGAGCGCGCACAGGAAGCGCTGGACATGCTGGAGCGCGAGCCTGGGCACGGCATCGACCTGATCCTGCTCGACATCAACATGCCGGTGATGGACGGCTTCGGCTTCCTCTCGGCCTTCGAGGCACTGCCGGTGGCGCACCGGGGCCACGCGGTGGTGGTGATGCTCTCGTCGTCGTCCGATCCGGTCGATCGCAACCGCGCCGAACAGCACGCCTGTGTGCGCGACTTCGTGCGCAAACCCCTGAAGAAGGACACGGCCGCCGGGCTGGTGAACCTGATCGGCCCTCGATGAGACCCGAGATTCCGCCCGGATTGCGTGGCCTGGCGCCCCGGCCAAAGCTGCCGCCGGGCTGGCACCCCAGCCATCCGCCGGTGCACCTGTTCGCGTTCCTGCGCAGCCCGCTGGCCGTTCGGGCCTTGCTCGGGTTTGCCGTGGCGGTGTTGCTGCTGCTCGGCCTGGACTACCGGATGCAATTGCAGCAGCAGCATGAACAAACCGCCCGGACCTTGCAATCCGCGGTGGACTCGCTGGCGCAGAACGCAGAGAACAAATACCTCGAGCGGCGACGCAGCCTGATGTTTCTGGCCACCACCCCGCTGATCAAGGGGCTGGTGCGCGCGAGCGAAGCCGGCGGCACGGATCCTCAGGGGTGGATCACCGCAGTGCAGTACCAACTGCGGATGCAGCAGATCTTCTCGGCCTACCTGGCGGCCACGCCCGAGGTCTACCAGGTGCGGTTCATCGGCGTGGCCAACCGCGGGCGGGAACTGGTGAGCGTGGAGCGCCAGGGTGAGCGGACAGCCATCAGACCGGCACACACGCTGCAGGACAAGGCCGACTCGGTCTACTTTCGCGAAGCCCTGGGCGTCGGCGAAGGCACGGTGTTCGTGTCCGACGTCGATCTCAACCGGCAACACAACCAGGTCGAACTGCCTCACCGCCCCACCATCCGGTACGCCACGCCGGTGCACAACGACGAAGGCCAGGTGTTCGGCGTGATCGTGATCAACGTCGACCTCACGGGCAGGCTCGGGGTGCTTCCCGGCAAGGCGGCGCAGCCGCAGGTGTTCGTGACCAATGCACAGGGCGACTTTCTGGCCCACCCGGATTCCGGGCGCACCTTTGGTTTTGACCTCGGGCAAAGGCACCGATGGACCGATGAGTTCGAGCCTGCGGCGCCGACCCCTGGCGCCGGCCGGACCAGCTGGTGGACCGGACCGGGCGGGCTGGCCATGGCGGCCCAGTCCACCGTGACGGGCAACCCGGGGTCGTCCACCGGTGTCCTGAACTACACCGCCATGCGCCTGAAGAGCGATCTGACCGCCGCTGCCATGGCCGGCACGCGCGAGCGCATGGCACCGCTGCTGACCGCCGGCCTGGCCGGCGGACTCATGCTCTACCTGTACTGGGTCGGGGCGCAGCGCAAGCTGCAGGGCCGCAGCGATCGGCTGAAGATCGCGGCCATCGTCGACCAGTCGCCCGACGCGATCATCGGTCTGGACAACGAAGGCCGCGTGACCTCCTGGAACAAGGGCGCGCAGCGTCTGTTCGGTCACTCGAGACAGGAAGCCGAGGGCCGCCTGCTCGACGCGCTGATCCTGCCGCCAGCACAGCCCGGGGGAGGCCTGTTGGCGCTCGACAAGCTGCCGGGTGCGGGCGACGCTCCCCCGATGGAGCTGTGGCGGCAGACACGCAACGGCCAGCCGGTGCTGGTGGCCATGACCGTGTCCCGGGTGGACGGGGAAGACGGGGAGGCCATCGGGGTATCGGTCTTCGCGCGCGACATCACCGCCGAGCGCGCCGCGCAGCGCAAGGTCGTGGAACTCAAGGAGGGGCTGGAGCAGGAGGTGGCGGACCGCACCGCCGCCCTCGCCGACGAACGCGAGCGCCTCGACAACATCCTGCGCGGCACCGACGCGGGCACCTGGGAATGGAACGTGCAGACCGGAGAAACCCGGTTCAACGAGCGCTGGGCCAGCATCATCGGCTGCACGCTCGACGAACTGCAGCCGACCTCCATCGACACCTGGACAAGATTCGTCCACCCGGACGACCTGGCGGCATCCGGCCAGCGTCTGCAGGCGCACTTCAAGGGAGAGAGCGATCTGTACGAATGCGAAGCCCGCATGCGCCACCGCGACGGGCACTGGGTCTGGGTGATGGACCGTGGCCGCGTGCGCAGCTGGAGCGCCGACGGCCAGCCGGAATGGATGTACGGCACGCACCAGGACATCTCGGATGCCAAGCGGGCGCAGGAGATCGTGGCGCAAAGCGAATCCCTGCTGCGCGGCGCCATCGACGCGGTGGACGAAGCCTTCGTGCTGTACGACCCGGACGACCGAATGGTCTTCTGCAACGAACGGTACCGCAAGGTCTACCCGAACGTGGCCCACCTGATGGTGCCGGGCGTGTCCTTCGAAGCCATCGTGCGCGCCAGTGCCGAACTCGGTGACTACCCCGATGCCGTCGGTCGCGTGGACGAATGGGTCGCCGAGCGCATGGCAGCGCACCGCAGCGGCCACACCGAGTTGCTGCAGCGGCTGACCAGCGGCCGCACGATGCGCATCATTGAACGCCGCATGCCCGATGGACACACCGTGGGTTTTCGCATCGACATCACCGACCTGGTGCACGCCCATGAGCAGGCCCAGGAGGCCTCGCGCATCAAGGGTGAATTCCTGGCCAACATGAGCCACGAGATCCGCACCCCGCTCAACGCCATGATCGGCATGACCCACCTGCTGGGCGACACGCCGCTGAGCAGCTACCAGGCCCAGCTGCTGTCCAAGTCCAGGGTGGCCAGCCGCTCGCTGCTGGGTCTGGTCAACGACGTGCTCGACCTTGCCAAGATCGAGGCCGGCGGTCTCGACCTGGATGTCCAGCCGTTCAGCCCGCAGGACCTGCTCGGCGAGATGGACGCGCTGTTCCGCGCCCAGGCCGAAGCCAGCGGCATCCGCTACACCGTCAGCGTGGCGCGCCAGGTGCCGCCGGTGCTGCTGGGCGACGCCCAGCGCGTGCGACAGATCTTCACCAACCTGATCGGCAACGCCTGCAAGTTCACCCATGGCGGCAGCGTGGCGGTCTCGCTGGACATCGTGGCGCCGCCTCGGGACGCCGACCCGCGGCAGGTGCGCCTGCGCGGCATGGTGCGCGACAGCGGCGTCGGGATCGACAGCGAAACCCAGGCCCGGCTGTTCAGCCCCTTCACCCAGGCCGATACCTCGTCCACCCGCCGCTTCAGCGGCACCGGCCTGGGCCTGTCCATCGTGCGCAAGCTGGCCGTGATGATGGGCGGTGAAGTGGGGCTGCAGAGCGTGCCGGGCGAAGGCAGCGAGTTCTGGTTCGAGCTGGTGCTGGGCAAACCTTCGCCAGCCGATCTGGTGTCACTCAACAAGCTGCTGCTCGACGATGCGGCGCGCCCTGCGGTGCGAGATCAGGCGCTGCGACATCTCAATCTGCTGCTGGTCGACGACAGCGAGATCAACCTCGAGGTGGCAGCCGGCCTGCTGCAACGGGAGGGCGCACGGGTCTGTCTGGCACGCAACGGTCGCGAGGCGGTCGAGGCGCTGCGCGCCACACCGCAGGCGTTCGACGCCGTGCTGATGGACCTGCAGATGCCGGAGATGGATGGACTGGAGGCGACGCGGCGCCTGCGCAAGGAACTGGGGCTGACCGATCTGCCCGTGATCGCACTGACCGCCGGCGCACTGGCCGAGGAGCGCCAGCAGGCGTTTGCCGCGGGCATGAATGCCTTCCTCACCAAACCGCTGGACCCCGAGCGGCTGGTGCGAACGGTGCACGACTGCGTTCACCAGGCCCGCGGCGTGTCCACCCCTGCGTCCGAGCCGGCAGCCGCGTCGGCGTACCACCCCCTGCCCGACGCCTGGCCACAGATCCCGGGGGTCGACACCACCGAGGCCGCGCAACGCCTGGGGGGCGATCTGGACCTGTTCCTGAAGTCGCTGCAGCGTCTGCTGACCGAGTTCGGCGAGTGGGGCAACAGCGACAGCGCCCTGCCCGGCAGCGACCGCGAACAGACCGTGCTGGCGGCGCGCCTGCACAAGCTGCGCGGCATCGCCGGCACACTGGGCGTCACCGGGCTTGCCCGGCTCGCGCAGGCGCTGGAGGCCGGACTCACGCAGCCCGAACCGGCGCCCATGCTGGCGCAGCGGTGGCAGGCACTGCAGGACGCCATGGCGGCGTTGCAGCGCCACAGCGGGCCCCTGCTGCGCGCAGCGTTGCAGCCCCGCGCGGGCGAAGCCGCCCCGGCCAGGGTGGACGAAGCCGAACTGGCGCATTTCATGGCGCTGTTGCAGCGCCAGGACCTCGATGCGCTGAGCTGGTGGAAACGCCGCCGCGAGGCCCTGCGTGAGCGCTTGGGCGACACCCTGCTCGAACGCGTGGGTGCGCAGCTGGACGACCTCGACTTTGCGGGCGCCAGCACCGCCCTGACGGCCATGTCACGGAACCCACAGCCATGACGCCCACCCCTCCGGGAAACCACAGCCCCGAGGAAGCCTCGCCGCCTGGCGACGCATCGGCACCCGACATCCTGATCGTCGACGACGACCCCGGCATGGTGCAGACGCTGGCCCGGGTCATCCGGCCGCTGGGCCGACTGCGTTTTGCCACACACGGTCTCGACGCCCTGCGGCTGATGACCCAGGCACCCCCCGACCTGGTGCTGCTGGACGCCCAGATGCCCGGCATGTCGGGCTTCGAGGTGCTCGATGCCATCAAGCGCGACCCGCAGCTGGCCGACATCCCGGTGATCTTCGTCACCAGCCAGGCCGAGGCCCAGTTCGAGCAGACCGGACTGGAAAAGGGCGCCGCCGATTTCATCGCCAAACCGATCCGCCCGGCCATCGTGCAGGCGCGCGTGCGCACACAGCTGCGGCTCAAGCAGGCCAACGACGCCCTCAAGCAGGTGGCCGCCACCGACCGCCTGAACCTGGCCGATGCGCTGGCCGAGCTGCGCAAGAGCCATGCCCAGCTGCAAAAGACGGCCGAAGAACTCAGGCTCGCCAACGAAGGCCTGCTGCAGTTCGTGCGCATCAGCTCGCACGATCTGCGCGAACCCCTGAACACGGTGGTGCAGTTCATCGCTCTGGTGGAAGAAGACCACGGCGCCACCTTGCCGGCCGATGCGCGCCACTACCTCAAGCTGGTGCACAGCGCCGGCGAGCGCATGCGCACGCTGCTCGACGATGTGGTGCGCTATGCACGCCTGCAGCGCGGGGAGACCGAACCCCGCTCGCCCGTGGCACTGGAGCCTCTCATGGCCGAGCTGTGCGAGGCCCTGGCCGCGCAGCTCACCGCCAGCCAGGCCCAGCTGCACATCGGGGAACTGCCGGTGGTCAACGGGCATGCGAGTCTGCTCTCGCTGCTGTTCCAGAACCTGGTGTCCAACGCACTCAAGTTCATGCCGGCCGAACGTGCGCCCCGCATCGAGATCACGGTGCAATGCAGCGACGGCATGGCCACCATCGTGGTGAAAGACAACGGCATCGGCATTGCGCCCGAAGGGCATGACAAGCTGTTCCAGCCGTTCGTCCGGCTGAACCTGCGGCGCGAATTCGAAGGCTCCGGTCTGGGCCTGGCGATCTGCCGCCAGATCGCCGAAGCCCATGGCGGCACGATCACCGTTCGCTCACAGCCGGGCGAGGGTTCCGCGTTCGAGGTGCGTCTGCCGCTGGCCTGAAGCCGCGGCGGTGCCGGGGCTGCGGGCCACGCCGACGATGCCGTCCAGGATGTCCGGGATCTCGAACAGCGCGCGGTTGTCCATGCGCCGCACGTTGGCGCGGAATTCCTCCAGACGCGCGAGCAATTGGTCCACGGCCCGGTCGATGGTCTTGAAGCTGCGGTGCACGATGCCCAGCCCGTGTTCGGTGATCCACTGCGCGTTGTAACGCTCCTGCGGCATGGTCCAGGCGTTGTCGACCACGATCACCGGCAGGCCCTGCTGCACCGCTTCGCTGATGCTGCCCGGCCCGGGTTTGCCGATGAAGAAATCGGCCAGCTGCATGTAGCGCGGAATGTCGGGAGCGAAGCCGACCACCAGCCGGGGCGCACCGGCAGGCAAGGCGTTGAGCTGCCCGGCCAGTGGCCGGTTGTGGCCGCACACCAGAATCAGCTGGGTGCTGCTTCCCAGGCGCTTCGCGATGCCGAGCATGGCCCTGGAGCCGTGGCCACCGAACAGCACCAGGGCGGTGGGACGCTGCGGGTCCAGCCCGAGGCGGCGCATCTCGGCGGCGCGGTCCAGCGCCGGTGCGTCGTAGAACTCGGGGCGGATGATCATGCCGGAGGTGGCGTGCACCCGGGCGGCGCCGTGACCCAGGCTGTGCGCCTGTGCCACGGCGCGGGCGCTGCCGCAGATGAAGTGCTGGCGCTGGCCGCGTTCGATCCAGAAATGCGGCGGGATGTCGGCCAGGTCGGTCAGCACGGTGGCGTAGGGCACGCCGGGCAGCGTGCTGGCCAGGCTCTCGAACAGGAGGCGGTTGAAATTGGGCACGAGCGACACCACCAGGTCGGGTTCGGTGCGCAGCCAGTGCTGCTGCAGGGGCTTCATGAGCGTGCCGTGACCCAGCCGGATCAGGCCCTGCAGGAGCTTGAGTTCCTGCGCCATGCCGATGGTCCAGCCCCGCGCCAGGCGCTGGTTGTACCAATCCTCCGGCGCGCTGCCGGTCATCTTGCGAAAGCGGTCCTGCGGGTCGAGCACCTCGAACAGGTTGACCAGCCGCACCCGCCAGCCGCGGGGGTGTCGCGCCAGCGCCGACTGCAGCGCCAGTGCCGAGGCACGGTGGCCGCCGCCGGCATTGAAATAGACCAGGTCGATGGTGGTGGGGGTGGGGGCGGGAGTGGGCATGAGGCGCTCGCTGGAAGGACCAGGCGCAGCGGCAGGGGCTGCGCCCGGCGGGCTCCAGTAGAGCGTTCTTGTGTGACACAACGGTTTCAAACGGCCCGCCGCCCGGCGGCGGCGCCCCCCGGTCGCGTCAAGAAATGCACGTTCGGTGCCGATAGCCCGGAAACAATGCCATGGCCGGCGGGCACGCACCGCCATATTCATTTACAAAGCATGACCGCCCGGCCTGTTGCAAGCCGAGGCACCAGGTGATCGACCGCTGGAGACCGCTGTTGTTGACGATCCCACCCGACCCCGCCGGGAACCCCCACCCGCTCGACGAACTGACCGAACTGGTGCCGGGCGCCCTGTTGCGCTACCGCGTGCATCGGGACGACCGGGCGGAGTTGCTCTACATCAGCCGCTACGCCATGGACATCTGGGGTGTCACGGCGCAGGCGGCGCTGGCCGACGAATCCCTGCTCTGGGCCACCGGATGCCGCGATGACCAGATCGCGGTGCGGGAGTCCTTCCTGCAGGCGGTGCGCCAGCGCCGGATCTGGTGGCACGAATGGCGCATCAAGGACGCGCAGGGCCGCTTGAAGTGGCTGCGCGGCACCGCCAAACCCGTCGAGCAGGAAGACGGCAGCGTGCTGTGCACCGCCTTCATCATGGATGTCAGCGAGAGCCTGCGCGCCCGCGCGCTGGAGAGCGCCGGAGACGAACGCCCCCGCCAGATCTTCGACCACGTGCCCGGCCTGGCGGTGCAGGGCTACGGGCCCGACCTGATCGTGACCTACTGGAACGCCGGCTCCGAGCGGCTGTACGGCTTCACCGCGCAGGAAGCGCTGGGGCGCAGCATGCTCGACCTGGTGGTGCCGCCCCACATGCACGCAGCGTTCCAGGCAACGGTGCAGCACATGATCCAGACCCGCACACCGGTGCTCTCGGGGGTGCAGTGGCTGCAGCGCAAGGACGGCTCGCCAGTGGAGGTGCACTGCAACGAGGTGTTCATGGAGCATCCCGAGCGCGGCACCGAATGTTTCTGTGTGGATTTCGACCTGACCGAGCGCCGCGCCGCCGAAGACCAGCGGCTGGCGCTGGAGATGCAGTTGCGTGAATCGCAGAAACTCGAAGCCCTGGGCACGCTCGCCGGGGGTGTGGCGCACGATTTCAACAACATCATGGCGGCCATTCTGGGCAACGCGCGGCTGGCGCTGGAAGACGTGCAGGACAACGACCCGGCGGCCATCAGCCTGCAGGAGATCCTCAAGGCCGGCTCGCGTGCGCGCGACCTGGTGCAGCGCATCCTGTCCTTCAGCCGGCGCCAGGTGCTGCAGCGCCGCGTGATCGCGCTCGGTGCGGTGGTGGACGAGTCGGTGCGCCTGCTGCGCGCCACCCTGCCCCGGACCTTCGAGCTGCAGGTGGTGTGCGACCCCCGCACACCCACGGTGCTGGCCGACCCGACGCAGATGCAGCAGGTGCTGCTCAACCTGTGCACCAACGCCTGGCAGGCCGTGCCCGATCTGGCCAGCGGCCGGTTGCAGATCGAGCTCAAACCGCACCGGGGTGCACCGCCGCAACCCCGGCTGGCCGGCGCGGCGCCGGATGCCCCCGCCGACTGGCCCGAGGTCAACGTGTGCCTGACGGTGAGCGACAACGGCGCAGGCATGGATGCGCAGACGCTGGCGCGGCTGTTCGAGCCCTTTTTCACCACCAAGCCTCCGGGCGAGGGCACGGGCTTGGGGCTGGCGGTGGTGCACGGCATCCTGCGGGACCACCAGGCGGCCATCCAGGTGGACAGTGCACCGGGCCGCGGCACGACCTTTTCGCTGTACTTCCGTGCGGCCGGGCAGCTGGACGCTCAGCCCGATCCGCCCGAGGACCAGCACCGCCCTGCGCCGGCGCAGCTGGGCGAGGGACTGGCGGGCACACGCATCCTGTACGTGGACGACGACGAGCTGATCAACCACCTCATCGGGCGCATGCTGCGGCGCAGTGGCTTCCAGGCGCTGGTGTACCAGGACCCCCGCCAGGCCCTGATCGACGTGCGCGAGGGCACCGCCTGCTACGACCTGGCGATCACCGATTTCGCCATGCCCGGCATGTCCGGGCTGGAGCTGGCGCACGAGTTGCGCGCGCTGCACCCGGAGCGCCCGGTGGCCATCACCTCGGGCTTCATCCCCGAGGAGCTGCGGCGCCTGGCACCCGCCGCCGGCATCGCCGACCTGATCCCCAAGCCCAACACCTGCGAAGAGCTGTACAGCGCCATCGAGCGGCTGGCCAGCCGGGTCTGCCGTTCCCCTCTGCCCTGAACCTTGGCGTCAGGCGCAGCGGGCCGCGCCGACGACAATGGCGACCCGATCGATGACCACCCCGCAGGAGACCCCCATGAAAGCCGCCTGGTACCGCCGCAATGGCACGGCAAAGGATGTTCTGGAGGTGGGCGAACAGCCCACGCCACAGCCCGGTGCGGGCGAGGTGAGGGTTCGGATGAGCACCTCGGGCGTCAACCCGTCGGACGTGAAGTCCCGCCTGAGGCGGCCGCTGAACGCCGGGCTGATCGTGCCGCACAGCGATGGCGCCGGTGTCATCGACGCGGTGGGCGAGGGTGTGCCTGAACAGCGCATCGGCCAGCGGGTCTGGCTGTGGAACGCCCAGTGGCAGCGGCCCTTGGGCACCGCCTGCGAACAGGTGGCGCTGCCCGCCGCCCAGGCCGTGCCCCTGCCCGACAACGTCCACTTCGACACGGCCGCCTGCTTGGGCATTCCCGCGCTCACCGCCTTGCAGGCGGTGCACCTGGCCGGCCCGCTGCAGGGCAAGACGGTGCTGGTCACCGGCGCGGGCAATGCCGTGGGGCACTGCGTCACCCAGCTCGCGGTGCTGCAGGGCGCGCGCGTGATCGGCACCGCCGGATCTCCCGCTCGGCAACAGCACGCCCGCGACGCGGGCGCGGCGCATGTGATCGACTACAAACAGATGTCGGTGGCCCAGGGCGTGGCCGGGCTCACGAACGGACTCGGTGCGGACGTGGTGATCGACATGGATTTCTCCAGCACCGCCGCGCTGCTGCCGCACAACATCCTGCGCCCGCACGGGCAACTGGTGTGCTACGGCTCCAACGAGGCCGGCGAGGTGGCGGTGGACTTCCGCACGCTGCTGGTCAACTCCTTGCGGCTGAACTTCTTCATCGTCTACGAACTGCTGCCCGCCGATCGGGCACGCGCCATCGCCGAGCTCGACGGGCTGCTGCGCACCAACCGCTTGCGGCTCACGGTGGCGCAGAGCTTCGCGCTGGACGACATCGCCGCCGCACACGAAGCGGTGGAGAACGGCAGTGCGGTGGGCAACGTGGTGATCCGCCTGCGGGACTGAACGGCCGCAAGACACCCGCGGCATGAACCCGTCACTCACCCCTGCACAGACAGCCGCAGCGCTGCCCTACCCGGCGCTGGCCGACGAGATCGAAGCCCTGCTGCGCGACCCCGGCGTGGTGGTGCCCGCGCGCACGGTGCAGGCGCTCGCCGGGGGTGGCAGCCTGTTCGTGATGCCCGCCGCCGACGCGCGCGTGGCCATCACCAAGCTCATCACCTTCATTCCCGACAACGCCGCGCGCGGCCTGCCGGCGATCCAGGGCGACATCGTGGTGTTCGACGCGGTCACCGGCCAGCGCACCGCCCTGCTCGACGGCCCCACGGTGACGGCGCGGCGCACGGCGGCGGTGTCGCTGCTGGCCGCGCGGCGGCTGGCGCCACGCACCGACGGGCCCTTGCTGATCGTGGGCGCCGGCGTGCAGGGCCGCTCGCACCTCGAAGCCTTTGGTGAAGGCCTGGGGGTGCGGGAGGTGTGGGTGGCCTCGCGCAGCGCGGCCAGCGCCGACGCGCTGGTGCAGCACGCGCGCCACCTGGGCCTGCGCGCACGCCGCGTGACGGATGCCGACGCCGCGCTGGCCGACTGCCCGCTGGTGGTGAGCTGCACCTCGGCGCAAGGGATCGCGTTGCGCGCCAGGCCCCGCGGCGACGCCTTCGTGGCGGCGGTCGGGGCGTTCACGCCGCGCATGGTGGAGTGGGCGCCCGAGGTCTGCCGCTGGCTGGCCGCCGAGGGCCGGCTGGTGGTGGACACGCGCGACGCCGACCATGAAGCGGGCGACCTGCTGCAGGCCGGCATCGACGTGCCCGCCCTGCCCAGCCTGGCCGACCTGGTGCGCGGACCGGCCACGCACCGGCACAGTGGACCGGTGTTCTTCAAGAGCTGCGGCTGGGCCGGCTGGGACCTCGCGGCGGCCCGGCTGGCATTGCGACCCTAGCGCCGGCGCGCAGGCTCAGCGGTAACTGGCCAGGTGGATGCTGGTCTCGGTGCTCTGGATGCCCTTGATCAGCCGGATGCGCTCGAGCACCTGCGAGAGTTCGGTCATGGAGCCGGCGCTGAGCTCGGCCAGCAGGTCCCAGCGGCCGTTGGTGTCGTGCAGCGCGGCCACACCCGGCTCACCCAGCAGGCTGGCGATCACGGCACGGGTCTGGTTGCCGTCCACCAGCACCGCCATCCAGGCGCGGATGCGTTCGGGCTCGGCCTCGGGCCGCAGGCGCACCGTGTAGCCCACGATCAGCTGCTGGTCTTCGAGCTTGCGGATGCGGTTGGTCACCGTGCCGCGCGACACCTTGAGGCGGTGTGCGAGCTCGGCCACGGTGGCGCGCGCGTTCTGGCGCAGCTGGGCAATCAGAGCCTGGTCAATGTCGTCCATTGGCACATTCTGGCAGCCTACGCTGCCGTTTCGCTCTGTTTCCTCTGTTTTTGACAAGTTTTTGCCAATTCACATTGCCACGGGCCTGCGGGACACTGACTCTCATGACGCCGAGCCCCACCATGAACCCCGCCCACACCCTGTTTCTGAGCGCCCCCGCCGCCGCCGAGCTGATCCAGCGCCACGGCATTGCGCAGACCCTGCGCGGCATGCGCGATGCCATCGCCGAAGACTTCGGGCGCTGGGCCGATTTCGACAAATCGGCCCGGGTGGCCAACCACAGCGCGCAGGGCGTGATCGAGCTCATGCCCATTGCCGACGACCGGCTCTACAGCTTCAAGTACGTCAACGGTCACCCGGACAACACGCGCCTGGGCCTGTCCACGGTGATGGCCTTCGGCGTGCTCGCCGACGTGGCCACCGGCACGCCGCTGCTGCTGTCCGAGCTCACGCTGACCACCGCGCTGCGCACCGCCGCCACCTCGGCGCTGGCCGCGCAGACCCTGGCCCGGCCCGGGAGCCGGGTGATGGCGCTGATCGGCAACGGCGCCCAGAGCGAATTCCAGGCACTGGCTTTCCAGCACCTGGTGGGCATCAGCACGCTGCGCGTGTTCGACCTGGACCGCGCCGCCACCGACAAGCTGGTGGCCAACCTGGCCGGCAGCGGCCTGCACATCGTGGTGTGCGCCAGCGCGGCAGACGCCGTGCGCGGTGCCGACATCGTCACCACCCTCACCGCCGACAAGACCAACGCCACCATCGTCACGCCCGACATGCTCGAGCCCGGCATGCACATCAACGGCGTGGGTGGCGACTGCCCCGGCAAGACCGAGTTGCACGCCGAGGTGCTGCGCCGCGCCAGCGTGTTCGTGGAGTACACGCCCCAGACGCGGGTGGAGGGCGACATCCAGCAGATGCCGGCCGACTTCGCGGTGACCGAGCTGCACGATGTGCTCGCCGGCCGCGAGCCCGGCCGCACCCACGCCAGCCAGATCACGGTGTTCGACTCGGTGGGCTTTGCCCTCGAAGACTATTCGGCCCTGCGTTTCATGCACGGCCTGGCCGTTGCGCAAGGCATGGGCACCACGGTCTCGCTGATCCCCGACCTGGCCGACCCGAAGAACCTGTTCGGCGCGCTGCGTGCGCCGGCGGCGGCGGCCGGGCTGCGCCTGGCGGCCTGAAGCGGCACCAGCAGCGAGGTGCCGGACATCGGCACCGTCAGCGACGGGCACGGCCCGAACGCAGAGCGCCCGGCCACTCATTCGCTCTGCGCCCGCACCCACTCCACAAACGCCGCCACCGGCGCACGCGCCCGGTCGGTGCTGCGCACGCTCATGAAATGCACCGGCCGCAGGGTCTTGTGCAGGCTGCGCTCGCCCAGCACCACCAGTTCGCCGCGCTCGATCTCGCGCGCGGCCAGGCGCGTGCTCTCCAGCGCCACGCCCATGCCGTCGGCCGCGGCCGCAATCGCCATGGCGGCGCGGTCGAACGAGGGGCGGGGCCGCTGCGGCAAGGCCAGACCGTTGAGTTCGAACCACTCGGGCCAGCCGACCGGGCTGAGCTGCGAGTCGATCAGCGCCAGCCGCAGGATCGCCTGCGCCGGGCGTTCCCGGGCCCGCAGCAGGCCGGGTGACACCAGCGGCGCGATGCGTTCGTCACCGAGCGACACCACCTCGAGCCCGGGCCTGTGGCGCGCAGCGCCATACGAGAGCGCCACGTCGATGTCGCGCACCACGCCCAGGTCCACCGGGTCGGCGCCCGTGGTCAGGCGGATGTTGATCAGCGGGTGCCGGGCCACGAACGCCGGCAGGCGCGGACCCAGCCATTTGAGCGCCAGGCTGGGCGCGCAGTGCACCGCCAGCACCTCGTCGTGCGTGGGCAGCTGCACCTCGGCGCAGGTGGCTTCGAGCGCGTCGAACAGGCGGCCCAGGCTCTCGAACAGGCGCCGGCCCTCCAGCGTGGTCTGCACCTGACGGTGGCGCCGCTCGAACAGGGCGCGACCGAAGTGACGCTCCAGGTCGCGGATCTGGTGGCTGATGGCCGAGGGCGTCAGGTGGAGCTCGAGCGCGGCCAGCGCAAAGCTCTGCAGTCGCGCGGCGGCCTCGAAGGTGCGCAGCCGGGCCAGCGGTGGAAGATTTCTCATGCAAACGTCTTTCGGATGAATTTGATTCATGCTTTCATGAACACTCATCGTTTGTCAACCAGGCCCGGCTGGCCCACCATCGCGGCTTCCCACCTTCCGAGGAAACGCCATGTCCGCCGTGCTTGAACAACTGTCAACGATGCGCCTGCCGCCCGAGACCCGGGAATACCGCCACGACCCGCTGACCGACCCCAAGGTCTCTATCTACCAGCCCGACCAGCCGGGCCTGATCTATCCCGGCGTGCCCGCGTTCGAACACGTGGCGCAGCAGCGCCAGTACCTCAAGGAGCGCCTGGCAGGCGCCTGCCGCGCCTTTGCCCGCCAGGGTTTCGACTACGGCTTCGCCGGTCACCTGACCATCCGCGACCCCGAGCACCCGCACCTGTACTGGACCAACCCGATGGCGGTGCATTTCGCGCAAGTGAAGGTGTCCAACCTGATCCTGGTGGACCACCAGGGTCGGGTGGTGGAAGGCCGGCATGCGGTCAACCGCGCCGGTTTCGTGCTGCACGCCGCGGTGCACGAGGCACACCCCGACATCCTGGCCATGTGTCACGCGCACACGGTCCACGGCACGGCATTCGCCTCGCTGGGCCAGCCGCTGCTGCCGATCTCGCAGGATGCCGCCGCCTTCTTCGAAGACCATGTGGTGATCGGCGACGAAGCGGGACAGGTGGCGGTGGAGGTCAAGGCCGGTCTGAAGGTGGCCGACTGGTTCAAGGGGGTCAAGGCCGCGATCCACCAGAACCACGGGCTGTTCACCGCGAGCCGCCACAGCATCGAGGCCGCTGCGTTCTGGTTCATCGCGCTGGAACGCTGCTGCCAGCAGCAACTGGCCGTGATGGCCACCGGCGCCACCCCGCGCCTGGTGCCGGCCGAGCGCGCGCGCTACAGCCGCGAGCATGTGGGCAGCGAGTACATCGGGTGGCTGCACTTCCAGACCATCTGGAACGACCTGGTGCGTTCCGAACCCGATCTCTTCGACTGAACGCGGGTGACAAAGCCGCCCGCCGACGCGGCGTAGCATCTCGCACATGCCCCACACCCCCGCCGACCCCAGCCTGATCGACTCGAAGGTGGCCGTGCGCCGCCTGCTCACCACGCTGGGGCTGGTGACACTGGGCAACAGCGGCATGTACGTGGTGGCGGTGGTGCTGCCGGCGGTGCAGGCCGAGTTCGGCGTCGGCCGGGCCGACGCTTCCCTGCCCTACACGCTGATGATGATCTGCCTGGGTATCGGTGGCCTGTTCACCGGCAGGCTGGCCGACCGCCACGGCATCACGCCGGTGCTGCGCGTGGGTGCGGTGGCGGTGGCGGGTGGTTTCATCTGGGCGGCGTACTCGGGCAGCATCTGGACCTTTGGCCTGGCGCACGGGCTGCTGCTGGGCATGCTCGGCAGTTCGTCCACCTTCGCGCCGCTGCTCGCCGACACGGCCCTGTGGTGGAACAAGCGCCGCGGCATGGCGGTGGCCATTGCGGCCAGCGGCAACTATGTGGCTGGCACCATCTGGCCGCCGCTGGTGCAGTGGGGCATCGAGAGCATCGGCTGGCGCCAGACCTACATGATCCTGGGCCTGGTCTGCGGCACCGGCATCTTCCTGCTGGCCAACCTGATGCGCCAGCGTCCGCCGCTGGTGGTGACCGCGCCGGTGAGCGCGGGCGAGGTGGCACCCGACACCAGCCGTCCGTTCGGCCTGAGCCCCAACCACGCGCAAGCCCTGCTCTGCGTGGCCGGCGTGGGCTGCTGCGTGGCCATGTCGATGCCCCAGGTCCACATCGTGGCCTATTGCACCGACCTGGGCTATGGCGCGGCGCGCGGCGCCGAGATGCTCTCGCTCATGCTGTTCTGCGGCATCGCCAGCCGCCTCATCTCGGGCTGGATCTGCGACCGCATCGGCGGCATCCGCACGCTGCTGCTGGGCTCGGCCCTGCAGTGCGTGGCGCTGCTGCTGTTCATTCCATTCGACGGCCTGGTCTCGCTCTACCTGATCGCGGCCCTGTTCGGCCTGTTCCAGGGCGGCATCGTGCCCTCCTACGCCATCATCGTGCGCGAGTATTTCCCGCCCAACGAGGCCGGCGCGCGGGTGGGCGCGGTGATCATGGCCACGCTGGTGGGCATGGCGCTGGGCGGATGGATGTCGGGCTGGGTGTTCGACCTGACCGGCAGCTACGACGCGGCCTTTCTCAACGGCATCGCCTGGAACCTGCTCAACATGAGCATCGCATCGTGGCTGTACTTCCGGGTGCGGCGCATCGGGCGCGCGCGGCTGGCGGGCGCTGGCGCCGGCTGAGGCGCCGGCTCACAACGCTCGCTGCGACAGCACGCCCGGGCGCGCCGAGTACCGCACCAGGCTGTCCAGGGCCTCGACATCGACCCGCGCGCTGCGCCGGCCATACACCTCGGCCTTGAGCCATTCGAGTTCCGCCTCCAGTCGCGCCGGGTCAGGCAGGGTGCAGCTCCAGACGCGGGCCTCGGCATCCCACCGGTAGCCCCGGGCCTTGAGCACGTCCTTGGACTCGAAGGGCGATCCGGTGGCGCGCAGCTTGAAGCTGGGCAAGGCAGCGGCGCTGATCAGCAGCGACAGGCCGGTGACCGGGCTGCTGCCGGGTGGCCGGGCGAGCAGCTGCAGCAAGGCGTGGCAGTCCACCTGGGCACGGTGGGCATCGAAAAACCAGCCGTGGTCCAGCAGCAGCGCGCCGAGCCTGGCCGAGGCGGCGCCGGCCGCTTTCCAGTCGATGTCGGCAAACGAGCAGGCCCAGGCCTTGCCGGCGAACACGGGGAACCGCGCCTCCACGAACGGGCGGTCGAAGCCGGCGTTGTGGGCCACGATCAGGTCGGCGCGAGCCACCATTGCCTCGACGCTCGCGTCGTCCAGCCGCTGGCCCTGCACCATCTCGTCGCTGATGCCCGTCACCTCTTTGGCCACCGCCGGAATCGGCATGCCGGGGTCTTCAAACCCCTCGAACACCTCCACCGGCCCGAACGGCAGCCCGCTGTGGGCGTCCACCTGCACCAGCAGCATGGCCAGTTCGATGATCTTGTCCGTCTGGTGCACCAGCCCGGTGGTTTCGGTATCGAGCACCAGCACGCGGCGAACGAGCGGCTCGGGCGGCGCAGGCCCGAAGTCGGCGCGCGGAACCAGCCGCCGCAGCACACGGTAATCGGGGTCCTGCTCCAGTCGGCGGGCCATGTCCTCCAGCGGGGGCAACGCCAGGGCGGGCGCGGCGTCGGGAGGCGTGGCCGGTGGTGAAGAGGGCGAAGGTGGTGCGTCAAACAGGAAACTGGACTGGTTCATCGGCGAGGCCTGCTCATGGGGTCGGGGGGAGTCAGCCGCGGCTGATCGTGGCGCCGTCCAGCCATCACGGCGAACGGCCAGCCCCGCAGGGTACCCGGCATTGGGCAGGAAGCGCCAGCACGGTGGCGCAGGCAGCGCGAAACCAGGCGCTTCAGCCGGCAGGCAGCACCAGGGCGCGCATCCGCTCGAGAAAGTGACCGAGCGACGGCGTGCGGGCACCAGGCACCTTGGCCAGATCGTCGTAGCGGCGCAAGCGCACCGCCGTTGGCGCATGGGGCTGGCGCACGAAGGCGGCGGCTTCCCCGGCCGCGAAAACACCCCCCTGCAGCCGCAGGCTGTGCACCGAGGCCGCAGACAGTGTGCCCAGGTAGGCGGGATCGGCGTGGCACAGATAACGCTTGGCATCGACATGCAGCCGGATCGGCTCCAGCACGGCGTCGTCGAAGGTGGCGCGCAGGAACGGCAGCGCGATGAACTGGTGCAGGTCGTCGCGGGAATCCGGCGCTGCGCCGCCCATGCCTTCCTGCGGCGGCCGGACCAGGTGTCCCAGATCGTGCAGCAGGGCGGCGGCAATGGTCGCCGGGGATTCTGCGGCCTGCTCGGCGAGGTGGGCGCATTGCAGGGCGTGATCGAGCTGGCTGACGGACTCGCGCCCGTAACGCGCGGCACCCTCGCGCAACAGCACGGCCTCGATGTCATCCAGGGTCATGGTCGCGCCTCCTGCTAGACCGCGATCTTGCGGATGCGGGCCGACACCAGGTCGATGGCGCTCACGGTGACCACGATGATGATCATCACGGCGCAGGTTTCAGGGTACTGAAAACCGCGAATGATTTCCCACAGCACCACCCCGATGCCACCGGCACCCACCATGCCCACCACCGACGCGGAGCGCACGTTGGCCTCGAACCGGTACAGCGTGTACGAGATCCACAGCGGCATCACCTGCGGGATCACGCCGTAGACAATTTCGTGCAGTGCGCTGGCGCCGGTCGAGCGGATGCCCTCCACCGGCTGGGGGTCGATCGCCTCGACCGCTTCGGAGAACAGCTTGGCCAGGGTGCCGGTGGTGTGGATCCACAAGGCCAGCACACCCGCAAACGGCCCCAGACCAACGGCCACCACGAACAGCATGGCGAACACCATTTCGTTGATCGCGCGAAACGAATCGAGCAGACGGCGCACCGGCTGGTGCACCCACCACGGCGCGATGTTGCTGGAGGCCAGCAGCGACAGCGGCACGGCGGTGACCACCGCCAGCGCGGTGCCCCACAGCGCGATCTGCAGGGTGATCACCATCTCGGTGACGTAGATGCGCCAGTCCGCGAAGTTGGGCGGGAAGAACTCGGAGGCGTAGGTCGCCATGTTGCCCGAGTCGCGCCACAAGGCCATGGGGCGCATGTCGGCACCGTTCCAGGACGCCGCGAGCAAGGCCAGCAGCACACCCCATGACGCATACCAGGCCAGGCCATGCTTGGGCGCGGCGGTCTGCGCCAGGGTCTGCCACTTGGGATGGGTCAGGGTGTTCATGGTGGCGGCCGTCAACGGTCAGTTCAAGGCGGCCAGCTGCTGGTCGATGGCGGCGATCTGCGCCTTCTTGTCGGCGTCGCTCAAGGTGCCATCCGACTCGATCTTGGTGCGCTTGCCGAACAGGTCGAGCTGGCGGATCGGGATCAGCTGGTCGTTGTTCGACGCCTTGAAGCCGGACAGCTTGGAGAGCTTCATCACGATGGCTTTTTCACGCTCGTCGGTCTTGGCGTAGCTGACGAAGAAGGTCCGAATCTTCTGCTTGGTGGCCTCGGGCACGCCCTTGTTCAGCACCAGCGGGTCCAGGGGAATCAGCGGCGAGGTCCAGATCACCCGGATGGTCTTTGCCTTCTCGGGCTGGCGCTCCTGGATCTTGCCCAGGGTCTCGCTGTTGGTCACGGCCACGTCGACCTGCTTGTTGGCCACGGCCAGTGCGTTGGTTTCGTGGTTGGCGCTGCGAACGGTCTTGAAGTGCGTCTTGGCGTCGATCTTGTTCTTTGCGAACACGTAGTAGCCCGGCACGAGAAAGCCGCTGGTGGAGTTCGGGTCACCGTTGCCGAAGCTCAGCGACTTGCCGTTCTTGAGCACGTCGTCGAGCGAGGCCAGCGGGCTGTCCTTGTGCACCACAAAGTGCGAGTAATAGCCCTGCGTACCGTCGGCATTGACCATCTGCGCGAACACCTCGCCATTGGCGCGGTCCACCGCTTCCATCGCCGACTTGTTGCCCAGCCATGCCACCTGCACCTTGTTGAAGCGCATGCCTTCGATGATGCCGGCGTAGTCGGGGGCGAAGAAGGCCTTGATCTTCAGGCCGGTCTGCTTTTCCATGTCGTCGAGCAGCGGTTGCCAGTCGGCCTTGAGGTTCTGCGTGGACTCGGTGGAAATGATGCCGAAGTTGATCTCCTGGGCATGTGCCAGGGTGAAGGTGAGGCCGGCGGCGAGCGCGACCAGGGCGCGTTGGATCATGGGTGGCTCCAGTGGGTTGGATGGAAAAGAAAGGGACGAAAGAAGGCGCTGTTCAGGCAGCCTGCGGAATCGGCTGCACCCAGGGGGCAGCGGGTGCGGTGGGCAGTCGCGTCACGCCGGTGTGCACGCTTTCGCTGCCGTTGAGGATTTCGTCGGCCTGCATGCCGTAGAGATCGCGCAGCAGCGCCGTCGTGAGCTGGGCAGACGGCCCGTCGAACACCACGCGGCCCTGGTGCAGGGCGACGGTGCGCGTGCAGAAGCGGCGCGCCATGTCCACCTGATGCAGGGACACCACGACGGTGCAGCCGTCCTCGCGGCAGATGCGCGAAAGGATCTCCATCACGTTGCGCGAAGACTCGGGATCGAGCGATGCAATGGGTTCGTCGGCCAGCACCACCCGCGCGCCCTGCACCAGGGTGCGCGCGATGGCAGCGCGCTGCTGTTGTCCGCCCGACAGGGTGGAGGCGCGCTGGGCATGGCAGTCGGCGATGCCCACCCGGTCCAGTGCTTCCAGCGCCAGGGCCCGTTCGCGGACGGTGAAGAGGCGTGTGACCGCGCGCCACCAGGGCATCTGGTGCAGCCGCCCCACCAGCACGTTGACCAGCACCGGCAGGCGGTCGACCAGGTTGAACTGCTGGAACACGAAGCCGATGCCGGCACGCGTGCGCCGCACGTCGCGCTGGATCTGGCCGGCGCGCTGCACGCACTGTCCGTTGACCTCGATGCAGGCATCGCCGCCTGCATCCGAGGGCATCAATCCGGCGATGTGGCGCAGCAAGGTGGACTTGCCGGAGCCGGAGGCACCGATCAGGGCCACCATCTCTCCCTGGCCGATCTCCAGGTTGATGTTGCACAAGGCGTGCTTGCCGTTGCCGAAGTGCTTGTCAAGGTTGCGGATCCGCAGGCTCATGTCGCGACCTCCAAAAAATATGTCTAGACAAGCCAGTGTCGAAAGCTGGCGTGACAGTTTCTTGACGCGCCGGGGAAGCTTTCGCGACAAGCGATCAAAGGACGCGCCGTCCTTCACGCCAGACGGCGCGCACCACACCGTGCTGCGAACCGTCGGGCAGGTCCACCAGCCGAACCTGGATCAGGTCGGCGCGCAGGCCGGGCTGCAGCGCGCCGCGGTCGTGCAGGCCGGTCGCGCGTGCCGGGTTCAACGACACCATGGCCACCGCTTCGGGCAGCGTGGCCAGGCCGTCGTGCGCCAGCCGCAAGGCGGCGCCCAGCAGGCTGCCCGGCACATAGTCGCTCGAGAGGATGTTGAGCAGCCCCGCGCGGGCCAGCTCGGCCGCCGCGACGTTGCCGGAGTGGGAGCCGCCGCGCACCACGTTCGGCCCGCCCATCACGGTCAACAGGCCACGTTGGTGGGCGGCGCGTGCGGCCGTGACGGTGGTCGGAAACTCCGACATGCTCGCGCCTTCCGCGTGCGCCTGGGCCACATGGCCTTCGGTGGTGTCGTCGTGGCTGGCCAGCGCGATGCCGTTGTCGCGGCAGTGGTCCACGAACCAGGCACGGTGCGGCGCGGCGTACCGCGCCTGCAGCTCGGCCGACAAGGCCAGCTGGCGCTGGAACTTGTCCTCGCTCCAGCCCTTCTTGCCGGTGAAGTAGGTGCGGGCCTGTTCGATGTCCTCCCACTGGCGCTGGCCCGGTGTGTGGTCCATGAGCGAGATCAGCGACAGGCGTTCATGGCCCTGGAAGGGCCCGAACAGTTCGATGGTGTTGGGCGCCGGCAGCTCGCAGCGCACGTGCAGGTGGTGGTCGGCCCGCAGCAGGCCGCTGCGGCCCGCGTGGTCGATGGTGTCCACCACCGAGTGCCAGGTGCTGCCGCGCAGGCTCTCGGGATCGGCATCACCCACGCCGAGCGCGTCGAACACCGTGGTGATGCCGGCCGCCGCCACTTCGGCGTCGTGCGCGATGAGGGCCGGCAGCGTGGCCCACTGCACCTTCGGGCGTGGCATGAGATGGCGCTCGAAGTTGTCGGTGTGCATCTCCACCAGGCCCGGCATCAGGTAGTCGCCCTCGCAATCGATGGCCGAGGCCAGCACCACATCGGTGTCGATGCTGTCGATCCGCCCGTCCCTGACGGCCAGGCTGCCCGGCATCACCCGGTCGGCAAGCACCAGCCGGGCGTTGCGGAAGGCGGCGCTCATGCGGCTCTCCGGAAGCTGGCCACGTCCACGTGGCGGGTGGCCACCGCATCGCCGACAGCGCGGTCGTGAAAGATGCCGATCACGGCCGAACCGGCCTGCACCGCTTCGCGAATCAGCTCGATCACGGTGGCCGTGTTGGCCGCGTCCAGCGATGCGGTGGGCTCGTCCAGCAACAACAGCGGGCGCTGGCGGATCATGTTGCGGGCGATGTTCACCCGCTGCTGCTCACCACCGGAGAAGGTGGCCGGCGGCAGCGACCACAGGGACTCGGGAATGCGCAGGCGTTGCAGCCAGCGGCGCGCCGTCGCGCGGGCGGCCTCCAGCTCCACGCCGGCCTCGACCAGCGGCTCGGCCACCACGTCGAGCGCGGGCACGCGCGGGATCACACGCAGGAACTGGCTGACATAGCCCACGGTGTCGCGGCGGATGCGCACCAGCGACCTCGCCTCGGCCGCGGTCAGGTCCAGCTCGGGCTCGCCGGGCGGACGCAGGAGGATGCGTCCGTCGGTGGCAAGGTAGTTCGCATAGATGAGCTTGAGCAGGGTGCTCTTGCCCTGCCCGGACGGACCGTCGAGCACCACGCATTCACCGGCGCTCACCCGCAGGTCGACCGCCTCGAGGACATGGAGTTCGGTCCCCTGCTGATGGTGCAGGGTGAAGGTCTTGCTCACGCCGCACAGCTCGAGCATGGGTGGGGTGGTGGTGTTCATGGCTGCAGGACAGACGAGACGAGGAGCTGGGTGTAGGGGTGTTGCGGGTCGTCCAGCACCTGGTCGGTGAGTCCGGTCTCCACGATGCGGCCCTGCTGCATGACGACCATGCGGTGGGCCAGCAGGCGGGCCACGGCCAGATCGTGCGTGACGATCACCACCGCCAGTTGCATCTGCTGGCCGAGCTGGCGCAACAGGTCGAGCAGGCGCGCCTGCACCGACACGTCCAGCCCCGAGGTGGGCTCGTCCATGAACACCAGCCGCGGGTGGGTGACCAGGTTGCGTGCGATCTGCAGGCGCTGGCGCATGCCGCCGGAGAAGGTGCGGGGAATGTCGTCGATGCGCGCCGGATCGATCTCGACCCGGGCCAGCCAGTCCATGGCGGTGCGGCGCAGGCGTCCGTAGTGGCGCTCCCCCAGACCCATGAGGCGCTCGCCCACGTTGGCACCGGCCGAGACATCCATGCGCAGGCCTTCGGCCGGGTTCTGGTGCACGAAGCCCCAGTCGGTGCGGGCGAGCAACCGCTGCTGCGCTTCGCTCAGGCGGTGCACGTCGTGCATGTGCCCGTCGCGCGCCTGGAACTCCACCGTCCCGGCGCCGGGCCGGTGGCGTGCCGCGATGGCGTTGAGCAGCGTGGTCTTGCCCGAACCCGACTCACCGACCACGGCCAGCACTTCACCGGGCCACAGGTCGAAAGAGGCGTCCTGCAGCGCCACGCGCGAACCGTAGTGCTGGCCAACCCGGCGCACGCGCAGGAGCGGCAGGCTGGAGGACGAAGGAGGAAGGGTGGTCATGTGGGGTCCTGAGGGGTTTCGCTGGCGGCGCGCCGCTCCTGGCAGTGGTCCGAGTCCGAGCACACGTGCATGCGGTCGCCGCTGTCGCTGGTGATGATTTCGTCCAGGAACGAATCGGTCGCGCCGCACAGAGCGCAGGCGGTGTCCCATGTCTGCACCTCGAACGGGTGGTCGTCGAACGCCAGGCTTTCCACGGGCGTGTAAGGCGGCACCGCGTAGATGCGTTTTTCCCGACCGGCGCCGAAGAGTTGCAGCGCGGGGTTCATGTGCAGCTTGGGGTTGTCGAACTTGGGGATCGGCGACGGCGCCATGAGGTAGCGCCCGTTGACCATGACGGGGTAGTCGTAGGTGGTGGCGATGTGGCCGTGGCGCGCGATGTCCTCATAGAGCTTGACGTGCATCAGCCCGTACTCCGCGAGCGCGTGCAGGGTGCGCGTCTCGGTGGCCCGGGGTTCGAGCCGCTGCATGGGCTCGGGCACCGGCACCTGGTACACCAGGATCTGGCCCTCGGCCAGCGGCGTCTCCGGAATGCGGTGACGCGTCTGGATGACGCTGGCCTGGCGCGTGCGCGTGGTGGTGGCCACCCCCGCGGTGCGCTGGAAGAAACGGCGGATGTTGACCGCATTGACGGTGTCGTCGGACCCCTGGTCGATCACCTTGAGGGTGTCGCCCGGGCCGATCACGGCGGCCGTGACCTGGATGCCGCCCGTGCCCCAGCCATACGGCAGCGGCATCTCGCGCGAACCGAAGGGAACCTGGTGCCCCGGGATGGCCACCGCCTTGAGAATGGCGCGGCGGATCATGCGCTTGGTGCGCTCGTCGAGGTAGGCGTAATTCACCCCCGCCTCGGTGGGTACCCCGGTGGGTGCGACCGCGCTGAAGGTGGACGGATCGATGGGCGCGTTCATGGCTGGCTCTCCTCGGGGCGCGGTGCGCGGGTCAGGGCCTCGGCGCGCATCTGGCGCACCAGCGCGAGCTCGGCCTGAAAGTCGACGTAATGCGGCAGCTTCAGGTGCTGCACGAAGCCCGAGGCCTCCAGGCTGTCGCTGTGCGAGAGCACGAACTCGGGCATCTGTGCCGGCGACTCGACCATTTCGCCGAGTTCTTCGGCCCGCAACGCACGGTCGACCAGGCTCATGGCCATGGCCTTGCGCTCGCTGTGGCCGAACGCCAGCCCGTAACCGCGGGTGAACGTGGGGGGCTCGCTGGCGCTGCCGGCGAACTGGTTGACCATCTCGCACTCGGTGATTTCGAGATCGCCGATGGAGATCGCAAACCCCAGCTCCTCCGGTTCCACCACCAGCTCCACCTGCCCCACCCGCAACTCGCCCACGAACGGATGGGTGTGTGCATAGCCGCGCTGGGTCGAGTACGCCATGGCGAGCAGGAAACCTTCGTCGGCACGCGCCAGGTTCTGCAGGCGCGTGGCCCGGTCGGCGGGAAAGCGCAGCGGTTCGCGCGTGAGGTCGCACGGCATCGGGTCTTCTGCGGGCGGCGGGCTGCGCTCGATCAGCCCTTCCTGGTTCAACAGGTCGATCACCCGCGGCACGTCGGCCAGCGGCGCCGGTGCCGGCTGCGCAGCAGGCGCCACCGCGCCTTCGGCCAGCAGCGCGAAGTCCAGCAGGCGCTGGGTGTAGTCGTGCGTGGGGCCCAGCAGTTGCCCGCCGGGCAGGTCCTTGAAGGTGGCCGAGATGCGCCGCTCCAGCTGCATGCGAGCGCTGTCCAGCGGGCAGGTGGTGCCCAGGCGCGGCAAGGTCGCGCGGTAGGCCCGCAGCAGAAAGATCGCCTCCACCAGATCGCCGCTGGCCTGCTTGATGGCCAGCGCCGCGAGCTCGGGGTCGTACACCGATCCTTCGGCCATCACACGGTCCACCGCCAGCTTGAGCTGCGAGCGGATCTGCGCCACCTCGAGCTCGGGCAACGCCGGGTCGCCCCGGCGCTGGCGGTCGAGCAGCCGGTAGCTGTTGAGGATGGCGGTTTCCCCGCCCTTGACGGCAACGTACATGTCAGGCCTCCACCGGCGAGCCGGCGTTGATGTGGACGGTCCGCGGCAGACCACAGATCGCATCCAGGGTGGTCAGGTAGACGTCAACGCCACGCGGAAAGGCCGCGTGGTTGGCCGCCCACTGCGCAACAAAGCCCGGGGGCAGGCCGGTGACGTCCAGCCCCTGGACGGTCTGGATGCCCGGACCGCTCAGGCTCAGGCGTTCGTCGCCCTGGAACGCTGCCAGCTCCAGCACCAGCGTGGCCGAGCCCTGCGGATCGACATCGGTGCCTTGCGCCAGCGTGGCCAGATCGGGCACGGTGTCGCCCTGCGCCACCCAAACGAATTGCGCCCCGGCCGCCGCCTCGACGCAGCGGCAACCGGTGTGAAAGCGCAGCCAGGCCGCGGTGGGCGAAGCGGCCAGGCGGGGAGAGAGCCAGAGCGTGCAATCGGCATCGAGCAGCGCCAGCAGCAGCACCGCGGCGGCGCCGTGACCACCGCCCGGACACTCGGCCTCGATCGGCATGGGCAGGATCCGGCCCGGATGGGACAGCGCGTGCAGCGCCACACGGAACACCGCCTGGCTGCCCAGGGCTTCGCTGGAGAAGCCGGCCCGCATGTCTTGAAGTGCATCGGCGCTCATGCGTCATCCCCTGCATCGGCGCCGCCGTCGGACTCGCGCACCATGGTGAAAAAGTCGACCCGGGTGCTCTGCGCGCGCGCCGCGCGCTCGCTGGCCAGCTGTTGCAGGTGTTCTCTGACCGGCTGCAGCAGGCGTGCATCAAGCGCGTCGGTGTGCCGGGGATCCTGCAGCAAGGCATCGGCCACCGCGGCCAGGGTGCAGCGCCGTGCATCGCGCCCCATCACCCAGGCCACGCCGGCTGGGGCGCCCTCCAGCCGCAGCGCGCACCGGGTGACGGTGATCTCGCCGAGGTTGAAGCGCTCTGCCGTGCCCCCCACCCGGCCCTGGACCATCATCAAACCGGTCTCGGGGCGGCGCAGCCAGTGCACGCCGGGACCGAGGTGGGTGGCCACCGAGTTCTCCAGCAGCGCCAGTGGCGCGCGCGCCAGCAGGGCCATCCAGTCGGGGCGTGGCAGCGGCCGGTTGGGCCCGCTGTTGTCAAAAGCGTGAAACATCGCGGTGTTACCCTGTCACTTGTATAGACAACTTGTCGATGCCGCCAGCGTAGGCCCAACAGATGTAGCTTTCATGACAAACCCGTCGACCCACACCATCGAGACCGGCGAACACTTCTGGACCCACATCGCCAACGAGATCGCCCAGGCGATCGGCCAGGGCGTGTACCCGCCGGGCCAGCGCCTGCCTTCCGAGCACTCGCTGGCCGAGCGCTTCGGCGTGAACCGACACACCATCCGCCGTTCGCTGGCGGCGCTGGTGCAGCGAGGCCTGGTGCGCGCCGAACAGGGCAGCGGCACCTATGTCGAGGATTTCGCGGTCGATCTGGCGATCGGCAAGCGCACGCGGCACCGGCAGAACCTGGCCCAGGCGGGTTTGCGCGGTGGCCTGCGGGTGCTGCACGACGAGCGCGTGCGCGCCACCGCCGACCAGGCGCGTGCGCTGCAGGTGGCCCCGCGCAGCCCTGTGCTGCACCTGCTGGTGCTCGGCGAAGGTGCGGGCCAGCCGCTGCACGTGAGCGACCGCTACTTTCCGCTGCCCCGCTTTCAAGGCCTGGCCGACGGGGTGCGCGAGAGCGGGTCGATCACGGCCGCGTTCACCGCCCTCGGCGTGAACGACTACATCCGGCACGAGAGCCGCATCAGCGCGCGCCTGCCCGATGCGCGCATCGCGGGTCATCTGCGCCAGGGCACGGCGCGACCGGCGCTGTACGTCACCAAGGTCAACACCGACATGCAGGGCCTGCCGATCGAATACGCCGAAACCTGGTTCGCCGGTGACCGGGTCACGCTGACGGTGAACCACGATGGTGAATGAAACGCCACACCGCGTCGCGCTGTACTGGGCACCCCGGCCCGGGAGCGCGCTGTGGCAGGCCGGCTGCCGCTGGCTCGGCCGCGATGCCGCCACCGGGGAACGGCCGCCGCAGCCCGTTGTCCCGGGCATCGCGGGCGACCGCTTCGCGTCGCTCACGGCCGAGCCGCGCCGCTACGGCTGGCACGCCACGCTGAAGCCCCCCTTTCGCCTGCGCGAGGGCACCGACCTGAACGACCTGGACGCTGCGCTGCAGGCGCTGGCCGGGCGCTTTTGCGCCAGTCCGATGCCTGCGCTGCGGGTGGAGCCCCTCGGCCAGTTCCTGGCCTTGCGCCCGCAGCAGGAAGCAGTGGCTGCGAACGCGCTGGCCGCGGCCTGCGTGCAGACGCTGCACCCCCTGAGCCAGCCGCTCTCGGCCGACGAATTGCAGCGCCGACGGCGCGCGCCGCTCACGGCGCACCAGGACGCGCTGCTGCAGCGCTGGGGCTATCCCTGGGTGTTCGACCAGTTCCGCTTCCATTGTTCCCTGACCGGGCCGCTGGACGCGCTGGACAACGAATCCCGCCACGCCGTGGTGCAGGCGGCGATCGACTTGTTCGACCCGCTGCCGCCGGTCAGGCTGGAGAGCATCGCGGTCTTCATCGAGCCCGGCCCCGGGGCCGATTTCCGGCTGCACCGGCACTGGGAGCTGGCGGCATGAACCATCGCCTGGTCTATGTGGTGGGGCCCTCCGGGGCGGGCAAGGACAGCCTGCTGCACTGGCTGGTGCAGCATCCGCCCGCGCACACCGACATCCAGCTGGCCCGGCGCACCGTCACGCGGCCTTCCATGGCCGGCGTCGAAGGAGACGAGGCGGTGGACACCACGGCATTTGCCGAGCTGTTGCGCGCGCAGGCGTTTGCCCTGCACTGGTCTGCAAACGGCCTGCACTACGGCATTCGAAGGCATGAACTGGCGGCGCTGACCACCGGGGCCTGGGTGCTGGTCAGTGGGTCGCGGGCCCACCTGCCCGTGGCGCAACAGCACTACCCCGGTCTGAGTGCGATTCACCTGCAGGCCAGCACCGAAGTGTTGCGCGAGCGACTGGCCGCGCGACGTCGCGAATCGGGCGCCGAGGTGGAGGCACGCCTGCAGCGGGCCGTGGCATTCGCGCCGCCGGCCGGTGCGTTCTGCATCACCAACGACGACGACCTGGCCAGCGCCGGACGGCAACTCAAGGCCCACCTGTTTCCGGCCGCGGCCCTGCAGCCGGGCTGAGTCGCCAGCCGACCTGCAGGGCGCTGTGGTCGCTGGGCGCGATGCCGCGGCCGTCGGGTCGATCGGCGCGCAGCACGGTGGCGGCGGACGTGACCTCCACCCTGGCAAGGCACAGCCCGGGCACCACCAGCACGTGGTCCAGCACCTGGCCGTGGCCCGACCCGTCGACATGCGTGGGTTCGCGCGGCTGGGCGGCGAGCGCAAAACTGTCCTGCAGGTGCCACGGCGCACCCATGAATGCGCTGAGCGCGGGCGAGCTCAGGGGCGCATTGAAATCGCCACAGACCACGGTCAGCGAGCGCGGCCCGATCTGGTCGAGGTGATCCAGCACCGAGCGCAGCTGGCGCTGGCGCAAGGCATCACCACAGGCCCCGCCGACGTGGCTGAGGTGGACGTTGGCCACGGTGACGCTGTAGCCGCCCAGCTGCAACTGCACCACCTGGGCCACCCGACCGCCATCGGCGTCGCTGGAAGGCAGGGTCAGGCTCTGCGCGTGCTGCACCGCCAGCCGGGTCAACACGGCCTGACCGGAAAAACTGGGAACCTCACGACCGTCCAGCCAGCGCAGCCGCGGCCGGGCCGGCGCCTGCAGCGCGCGCAGGCCGGTCGCCGCAGCCAGACGGGCAGCCGTGTCGGCGCTGCCGTCCCCGGCCGTGAAGGCCTCCTGCAGGGCCACCACGTCGGGTGCCAGGTCGATCAGCCCCTGCGCCAGCAGCCGCATGCGCTGGGCGTAGGCCCCGTCGCACTTCCAGCTGTTGATCGTGAGCAGGCTGAAGCTGGCCATGCTCAGGGTTCGACCCAGCCCACCGCTTCGGAAACCGGCACCGTCGCGCGCTGACGGGACGCCGGAGAACGGGCCAGGGCCGACTCCTGTGCAGCGTGCACCAGACGACCCGCCGCCAGGTGCAGCGTCACCCGCGCCGGCATCTCGGCCGGCGGCTCCACCACCAGCACATCGGCCCGCATGCCCACCGCGAGCTGCCCCCGGTCGTGCAGCCGGGCGGCATCCGCGGCGTTGGCCGACACCAGCGCCCAGGCCTGGGGGAAGCCACAGGCACCGTCGAGCGCCAGCCGGAACGGAGCCTGCAGCATGGCAGGGTAGTAGTAGTCGGAGGTGAGCACGGTGCACAGGCCTTCGGCCACCAGCGTGGCGGCACCGACAGCATGGCTCTGGTGGCTGCCACCGCGCACCACGTTCGGCGAACCCATCACCACGTGGTTGCCCAGTGCGCGCGCGGCTCGGGCGGTCTCGCGGTTCTTGGGGAACTCCGAGATGCTGCATGACAAGGCCTGGTAATCGTGGCGGACCTGTGGCGTGGGGTCGTCGTGCGAGGCCTGCGGGACTCCGGCGACCACCGCCGCTGCGGCCAGGCGGCCGATGGAGGCGGGCACCTCGCCGGCGCGCGAGGCCACCTGCCGCGCCAGCCGGCCCAGCGCCTCGGCGCCCAGGCCGGTTCGCTGCAGCACGGTCATGGCCTCCAGCGGGTTGTCCATCTTCTTCACGATGTCGGCCATGTGGTCGTTGAACGCCAGCAGCGCCACCCGGCCCTGCGCCAGCCAGCGCAGGGCGTCGGCTTCGCCGTCCAGGTTGAAGGTCTCCTGGCGCAGGTGCAAGCGGGTGTCGCAGGCCAGGTGCGGACGCACCGCCTCCAGCGCTTCCATCAGCGCCACCAGGCTGTCGCGGCTGCGCAAGCCCGGCTCCCACGAATGGGTCACCCCATGGAAGGCGGTGGAGATGCCGTTGGCCACCAGTTGCCGGTCGGTGTCGGCCAGCGCCAGGCGCATGTCGAAATGCACGCCGGGTCGCGGCATGAGCTGGCGCTCGAAGGCGTCGCCATGCAGATCGATCATGCCCGGCAGCACCAGACGTCCGCCCGCGTCGAGCACCGGGTGACCCCGCGTACCGTCGGTGATGTCGGTGATCACACCGTCTTCGATCACCACGACGGCGCCATCTTCAAACCCTGTCGGCAACAGCGTCCTGCCGCCAACGATCGCCCGGCTGTGTCGGTTCAACATGCCATCTCCTGTCTAGACAACTTAAAACGCCATGGTGCCGTCCGCAGATGACAGAACGACGACGCACACCCGCCGTGCGACTCTGTCATGAAAACTTCATGGCCGCTGCACGCCGGTGTCACGCGCAGCGACGAACCTCACGAAGTTGTCTAACCAACTTGGAGAAAACCCCCATGAAATCAATGTTCCGAGCAACCCGCCTGCTGGCGACCTTCACGCTGTGCGCAGCCACTGCGCTGGGCGCCAGCGCACAAACCCTGCGCATTGCCGTGACCGACATCGTGGGTCTGGAGAACCTGCAGCGCGAGTACGCGCCGTTCCAGAAAATCCTGTCCGAAAAATCGGGCCTGAAGGTCGAGCTGTTCCCGGTGCCCAACCGCACCGCAGCGGTGGAGGCACTGAACGCGAAGAAGATCGATCTTGTGCTGACCGGCCCGGCCGAATACGTGGTGTTCAAGAAGCGCACCGACGCCAAGCTGGTCGTGGGCTTCAGCCGTCCGGAGTACTACGGCTCGGTGGTGACGCTGGTGGGTTCCGGCGTGGACGGCGTGGACGACCTCAAGGGCAGAAAGGTGGCCCTGGGTGACGTGGGCTCGACCTCGCGCCACCTCGCCCCGATCCAGGTGCTGGCCGACCTCGGCCTGCAGCCGCAGCGCGACCTGCAGGTGATGCACATCAACCGCAACGTGGCGGTGGAAGCCATGAAGCGCGGCGACGTGGCCGCCATCGGCATCAACCGCACCGACCTGCCCGGTCTGAGCAAGAAGTTTCCCGACGTGGTGTTCAAGGTGATCGCGCGCGGCCGCGACCTGCCCAACGATGTGTTGCTGGCCGGCGCCCATGTGCCCGATGCGGTGGTGGCCAACATGAAGAAGGTGTTCAGCGAGAACAGCGAGGCGCTCATCAACGCGGTGCTGCTCGGCCCCGACGAAAACCAGAAGTTCCGCGGCATGGCCTTCATCCCCACCGTCGCCGACAGCGACTACAACTACGTGCGCAAGATGTACGCCACCATCGGCCAGCCGCAGTTCGCCACCTTCGTGGGCGACTGAGTGGCTCGCAACGCATTGGCCAGCGAGCACAGGTCCATGGTCCTCCACGACGCCCAGGTGGTCGGCTTCATGCCGCAGGGTTCCGGTGCATCCGCCGCGCCGGACGGGTCACCGCCGCCCGGTGGCGTCTGGCCCGACCTCGTGGTGCGCGGTGTGGGCAAGGCCTTCTCGCCGGGTGCACCGGTGCTCGCCGACATCTGCTTTTCGGTGCCCGCCGGCCAGTCGGTGGCGTTGATCGGCTCCAACGGCGCGGGCAAGTCCACGCTGCTGCGCTGCTGCATGCACCTGATCGCGCCCGACCAGGGCAGCGTGCAGTTGTTCGGGCAGTCGCTGCAGGCGCAGACCGCCAGCGGTCTGCGCGGGCTGCGCGCCCAGGTGGGCTTCGTGTTCCAGAAGCACAACCTGGTGCCCCGCCTGTCGGCGCTGTCCAACGTGCTGCACGGCGCACTGACCCGCACCCCACCCGGCCGGGCCTGGTTCCAGGGCACGGCGCCGCGCCACCTGCGCGACGAGGCCATGCACTGCCTGGAGCGGGTGGGCCTCGCCGACCACGCGCTCAAGCGAGCCGATCACCTCTCGGGTGGGCAGTCCCAGCGGGTGGCCGTGGCACGTGCGCTGATGCAGCGCCCGCGCTTTCTGGTGGCCGACGAGCCCGCCGCCAGCCTGGACCCGGTCTCGGGTGACGAGGTGATGGGACTCTTTGCCAGCCTCGTGAAGCGCGATGGCCTGACCCTCCTGTTCACCTCGCACGATCTGAGCCATGCGCTGCGTTATGCAGACCGAGTGATCGCCCTCAACCGCGGGCGCATCGTCAAGGACACCCCGTCCGCCCGGACCGATGCAACCGCCCTCAGAAGTCTGTATGACATCGCCAACCCCGCTGCCGACACACGCCTTGCCGCCACGCTTTGAGCGCATGAGCGCGGGCGCCTTCGTGGCCTGCACTGTTGCCGCCGCGTTCTTCCTGTGGGCGCTCAAGGGCACGGGTGTGTCGCTGACCGACTTCTTCGAGGGATTTCCACAGATGGGCCGGCTGGTGGGCGAGATGCTTCCCCCCTCGACGGCGCGGCTGGAGGCGGTGGGGCGCGCCTTGCTGGAGACCTTTCAGATGGCGCTGGTGGGAACGGTGGTCGGCGTGCTGCTGAGCGTGCCCATCGCCGTGCTGGCGACACCGCACCTGTCGCCCCACCCGGCCGTCTACCACGCCGCGCGCACCCTGATCGCCTTCTTTCGCACCGTGCCCGATCTGGTGTGGGCGCTGCTGTTCGTGGTGTCGGTCGGGCTCGGTCCGTTCGCCGGCACGCTGGCTCTGATCGTGGACAAGATCGGGTTTTGCGGCCGCTTCTTCGCCGAAGCCATGGAAGAAGTCGACCGCGGCCCGCAGGAGGCGCTCTCGGCCATGGGCGCGAGCAAACCGTCGATCATCATGTGCGCCGTGATCCCCGCGGCACTGCCCTCGTTCATCAACACCTCGCTGTTCAGCCTGGAGAAGGCCACGCGATCCTCGGTGATCCTGGGATTGGTCGGCGCGGGTGGCATCGGCATCGAGCTCAAGGTCGCCATGGACCTGTTCAGCTACGACGAGGCAGCCACCATCATCCTGGCCATCTTCGCGCTGGTGCTGGTGGTCGAACGGGTGAGTGCCGTTCTGCGCAGACGGGTTCTCTGAGACCGGCGAGCACCCGCCCGGGCGAGCTCAGCGCTGGCCGTCGTGCACCGACACCTTGTCCTTGCTCAGGCCGCCCAGGCGAGCGTGGATGCGCCCCCCGGTTCCCATCACGAGGGCAAACAGGATCTCGTTCGGGCGCGGCGCGTCCTGGATGCCGATTTCCATGCTGTTGTAGTGGCTGCGCACGTAGGCGGCGTGAATGTAGTGCAGGGGCACCATCAGCCGGTAGCCGGTGGCGGCCACGGCCTTGGACGCAGGAACAATCGCCTTGGGCTCGCCCAGCACCGCGCGCATGGCCCAGCCACCGGCCTCGTGCCAGACAGCGGCGTGTTCGAGCTCCCCGTTCACGCCCACGATGGCGGCCTTGCTGTACACCTCCACCTGCTCGCGCCCCAGGGTGCCCACCAGTTCCTCGGCCAGCAGCGTGCCCAGGCTGCGCAGCTCGGCCATGAACGGCAGCAGGTCGGGCTCGTAGTGCCCCGCATAAGGGTTGCGGATGACCGCGCAAGCCGCTGCCAGCTTCAGCGGAACCGCCGCTGGCGGCCCCCCCTCGTGGTAGATGGTTTCGATGGTCAGGCTGCGCTTGCGGATTTCGATCAATGACATGGTGTGCAGGGGGATGGGAGCTGGGGGAAGGGTTCAGCGCAGGCGGGCGCCGCTCATTGTTTGGGAATTTTGGCGTCGGCCACCACCTGCGACCAGCGCTGGGTTTCGTTGGCCACCAGGGTTTTCATCTCGTCGGGTGTGCTGCCACGGGCCTCACCCCCCATCTCCTCCAGGCGGGCCTTCACCGCCGGCAACTGCAGGGCCTTGTTGATCTCGGCGTTGAGCCGGTCGAGCACCGGTTTGGGCAGCCCGGCCGGGGCCATCACGCCGGCCCACGAGCGCACGTCGTAACCTGCCACGCCCTGCTCGGCGACGGTGGGCACCTCGGGCAGACCGGGCCAGCGCTGTGGTCCGGTGGCGGCCAGCGCGCGCAGTTTGCCGCCCTTGATGTTGGACAGCACGGCCGTGGGCGGCGCGATGATGATGGGCACATCGCCCGCAAGCAGCGCGGTCAGCGAAGCCGAGTCGCCCCGGTACGGCACGTGCAGCATCTGCACGCCGGCCATCCTGGCCAGCAGTTCGCCCGCGAGGTGGTGCGTGGAGCCGATGCCGGCGGTGCCGTAGGCGACGGAGCCGGGCGCGGCGCGGGCCGCCGCCAGCACGTCGGCAAAGCTCTTGAACTTCGACTCGGCGTTGGTCACCACCAGGAAGGGGAAGAAGGTGAGGGTGGAGACGGCGTCGAAGTCCTGCACCGTGCGGTAGGGCAGCGAGTTGTAGAGCGCGCCGGCGACCGCGTGGCCACCGGTGGCCAGCAGCAGGGTGTAGCCATCGGGTTTGGCGCGCGCCACGGTTCCCGCGGCCAGCGTGCCGCCCGCGCCGCTTTGTGACTCCACCACGATCGGCTGGCCCAGCGTCTTGCCGATCTCCATGCCGATGACACGTGCGATGTTGTCGGCGTTGCCGCCCGGGGCAAAGCCCTGGAGCATGCGGATGGGACGCTCCGGATAGGTCTCGGCGTGGGCCGGGAACCAGGGCGTGACGGCCAGGGCGGCGCCGGCCTGCATCAAATGTCTGCGTTGCATGGAATGTCTCCTTTGCGGGTGGTGGAAGAAGCGGTCGCCACGGTCTGTGCCGTGCCTTTGTTCCGCGGGTTGGAAATCGGGTCAGGGTTGCAGCACGATCTTTCCGGTGACCAGACCCGCGTCCAGCAGGACATGGGCCTGGCGGGCTTCGGTCAACGGCAGCAGGGTGGGGGCGGGCGCGCGCACATGGCCGGCCGCCATCAGGTCGATGGCACCCTGCATCAGCGCGCGCCGGCGCCCGGTGTCTTCGTCGAAGGTGTGCATGGAGAAGCAGCGCACCGCCAGGCTGCGCCCGAGCAGGCTGCGCAGGGTGGCGAACACATCCTGCGCGGGCGGGCCGGCGACGATGTTGTAGGAGACCGCGGTGCCCAGCGGCGCCAGGCTGTGCAGACAGTCGATGAAGGTCTGGCCACCGATCGGGTCCAGCGCCAGATCGACACCCACGCCGTCGGTGAGCGCCTTCACGCGCTGCGGCAGGTCGGTCAACGCGGGGTCGAGCACCGCATCAAAACCCTGTGTGAGCGCATGGCTGCGCTTGTCGGCGGTGCGGGCCGTGCCCAGGGTGCGCATCTGGTGGTGCCGCGCGAGCTGGGCCAGCATGGTGGCCACCCCGCCGGAGGCACCGGTGATGAGCACGCTGCGGGCGTCGGCCCGGCCACCGTTGAGCCCCAGCAGCAGCGCCCGGGCCAGCTGCAGGTTGGGCAGGCTGACCGCGTCGGCGAAGGCGATCGCCTCGGGCAGGCGGTAGGGCGCGGCTTCGGGCACGACGATGGCCTGCACATAACAGCCGCCGCGCTGTGGCAGATCGCGCGCACTGACCAGCACCCGGTCACCCACGGCCCACTGCGTCACACCCGGGCCCACCTGGTCCACCACACCGGCCAGCTCGGCACCGGGAATGGCGGGCAGCGGCGGCATCCATTTGTAGGTGCCGGCGCGGATCAGCGCGTCGGGTCGTCCCACGCCGATCGCCTGGGCCCGCACACGCACCGTGCCGACCTCGGCCTGCGGCTCCGGCAGCGAGACCAGCTGCAGCGCATCGGGACCGCCCGGCGTGTGGACCTGGATCGCCTGCACGGGCTTCGCTCAGTCCTGGGCCACGACCGGATTGACCAGCGTGCCGACGCGCTCGATCTCGACCTCGCACACATCGCCAGGTTTCATGAACCACTGCGGCTTGCGGCTCCAGCCCACACCGGCCGGTGTGCCGGTGGCGATCACATCGCCGGGCACCAGGGTGAAGATGGTGGAGGCGTAGCTGATGAGCTTGGCAATGGGGAAGATCATGTGGCCGGTGTGGCTGGACTGCACCACCGTGCCGTTGAGCCGCACTTCGAGCTTGAGCTCGGCGTTGGGCTCGATCTCGTCGGCGGTCACCATCCAGGGGCCGAAGCCGCCGGTGGCTTCGAAGTTCTTGCCCGAGGCGATCTGTTTGGCATGAAACTGCCACTCGCGCACGCTGCCGTCGTTGTAGCAGGCGTAGCCGGCCACATGCTCGAAGGCCTTGTCCTGCGGGATGTCGCGCCCGGGCTTGCCGATGATCACGGCCAGCTCGCCCTCCCAGTCCAGCGAGCCGGAGACGCGCGGGCACACGATCGGCTGGCCGTGGGCCACCTGCGAGCGCCACACGCGCAGGAAGATCGGCGGCTCTTCGGTCAGCTCGCGCTGCATGCCGGCGGCCAGCACTTCCTGGTGGTGGTCCATGTAGTTGCGCACGGCGCAGACGATCTTCTCGGGGCGCGGAATCACCGGCAGGTAGGTGATCGAGGAAAGGGCTCCGTCCACCGGCTGGCCCGCTGCGTCCTGCGCCGCCTGCTGCCAGCGCCCGGCACCGATGTAGTCGGCCAGCGTGGGGTATTGCGCGAAGGCCCGGCTGAGGTTGACGACGTTCTCGCCCACGGCGGCGCCGTAACTCTCCTGTCCGTTGTGAAGGTATGAAAGCAGCCGCATGAAGTCTCCTGATGGATGGGATGGGGTGGTGAAGACGGGTGGAGTCAGGCGTCGGGCGCCGCCTGCGCGAAGCGGGCTTTCCACTGGTCGATCGGCATGAAGGTCGGGTCGGCGCGGCAGATCGCCTCGGTCTCGCGCATCAGTTCCTCGTCGCTCTTCTCGAGATCCAGCGGGTCGCCGTGCGGCTGGGCCACGTAGTACGGCGTGTCGATGTAGACCTCCACCGTGTTGCCCTCGGGGTCCGAGAAATAGATGGACAGCGCATTGCCGTGGTTGAGCCCGCGCATCTTCGTGGCGCCAGCGTCCAGTGCGCTTTGGCGGATCTCGCGCATCGACTGGATGCTGGGCACCACGAAGGAGATCTGCATGACCGTGCTGAAGGTGGCCTCTTTCGGGCGACCGCCGGCGATCACGAGCTGGTGGTGCTGGTCCGGGCTGGCGCTCAGAAAGATCAGGTCGACGGGAAAGGTCTTGCCCTGGCCGCGATCGGTCTGCGTCAGGCCGAACACCCGGGTGTAGAAATTCACCAGCAGGTCGGGATCGGTGGCGTAGATGCCGAAGTGCGAAGGCGTGGGCCGGGTCACTGAAAGCATGGGCTGTCTTTCTCGAAAGGGCTGGACTTGGGGGTCAGTTGGCGCTGGCGCGCATGCGCAGCAGGGCCGCTTCCACGCTGCGCTGCGTGCCCTGCGTGTGCTCCGACAGCACAGCGCACGCGGTGTCTGCATCGCGCTTGAGCACCGCCTCCAGCAGGCGTTTGTGTTCACGGCTCTTGCTGCGCGAGGTCACCCGGTGGCGGGCCGAAAAGCGTCGGTAGCGTTCGGCCTGGTCGAACAGGCTGGCACACAGCAGGCGCTGGCGCCCCGACGGGCAGCCGGACAGCAGGCACAGGTGGAAGTCGCGGTGCAGACGGCTCCAGTTTTCGTCCAGCACCTGCGGGCCATCGCCGAGCTGGGCCTCGGCACGCTCCAGTCGGTGCGCGGCCGCCACCACCGCCGCCTCCCAGGCCTCGTCGCCGTGCTCGATGGCCAGGCGCAGCGCCGGGACTTCGACCATCAGGCGCATGTGGGTCAGGTCGTGCAGGTCCTCGGACGAGATCGCCGCCACCCGAAAGCCGCGCCGGTCATCGGCCTTGACCAGGCCCTCCTGGCTCAGGCGGTTCAGGGCCTCGCGCAGCGGACTGCTGGAGTAGCCATAGGCTTCCTGCAGCTCGTCGAGCTTGAGCTTGGCACCGGGCGCATGGGCACCACCGATGACGTCGCGCCGCAGACGCAGGAACGCCTGCTCCGACAGGGTGTGGCCGGCGAGGGAGGCAGATTCGGAATGTTCAATATTTTGCACAAAGTGGATTTTGTGCAAAAAATGAAGATCGTGCAAGAAATATCGGCGGCCGGCCCGATGCCGCCGACGCCGGCGGGCTCTCGGAACAGGTCAGCCGCGGTGTTCAGGCGACCCGCCGCGCCGGGATCAGAAGCGCCGCGAGAGCTCGATGCCGGCCGAGAGCGATC
>NZ_JAUCZG010000008.1 GCF_030373225.1 Hydrogenophaga sp.
GCGAGGTCCGCTGCCCCCCGGGGGGGCTGGGCCTGCCTTGGGGCGGCCCGGCGGCGGGCCCGGAGCTGACCCCCACGCTTCCCCGCTGCGCGAGGTCCGCTGCCCCCCGGGGGGGCTGGGCCTGCCTTGGGGCGGCCCGGCGGCTGGCCCGGTCTTTTGCCCCCACGCTCCCCCGCTGCGCGAGGTCCGCTGCCCCCCGAGGGGGCTGGGCCTGCCTTGGGACGGCCCGGCGCGCGTGTCCCAATCCGGAGATGCCGTGGAACCGGCTTTGCCGGGCCACAGGCATCGTCCCCCCTGGGGGAAGCCGCGTCAGCGGCGCAGGGGGGCGACAATACTTCATGCACCCCAAAGCCCTCCTGGACGAATCCGCCACCCTGATCGAACAGATCTTCAAGTTCGAACACCCCGCCGACGCTGTCGTTGCCCGCCACTTTCGCGAAAACCGATCGCTCGGTTCCCGCGAGCGCGCCACGCTGTCGGACACCGTGTACGCCATCCTGCGCCAACGCCTCAAGCTGGAGTGGCTCGCACGCTCGGGCAGTGGCTCCAAATGGCGGCGGTTGGCGATCCTGGCGTTTCCGGGTGACCGCGCCTTCATCAAGAGCGCCCTCACCGAAACCGAGAAGGCGTGGCTCGATCACTGCGACGCCGTGACCGACGCCGACCTGATGGCTCCGCACCGGCACAACCTGCCCGAGTGGCTGGCCACGGCCCTGCGCGAACAGGTGGGCGAACAATTCGACGATCTGGTGGCCAGCCTGAACCAGCCAGCGCCCCTGGACCTGCGGGTGAACCTGCTCAAGGCCAAACGCGACGCTGTGCTGGCTGGCTTGAAGGCCGCCGCTCTCGTGGCGGAGCCCACGCCGTATTCGCCGCTGGGCATCCGCCTGCAGGGCAAGCCTTCGCTGGCCAAACTGCCGGCGTTCACGCAGGGCGAAGTCGAAGTGCAGGACGAAGGCTCCCAACTGCTGGCCCTGCTGCTGGACGCCAAGCGCGGCGAAATGGTGGTGGACTTCTGCGCGGGCGCGGGCGGCAAGACGCTGGCCATTGGTGCTGCCATGCGCAACAGTGGTCGACTTTATGCATTCGACACCTCCGGTCACCGGCTGGATGCGCTCAAGCCGCGGCTGGCGCGCAGCGGACTGTCCAATGTGCATCCGGTGGCCATCGCCCACGAGCGCGACGACCGCATCAAACGCCTGGCCGGCAAGATCGATCGGGTGCTGGTTGATGCCCCGTGTTCCGGCCTGGGCACGCTGCGACGCAACCCCGACCTGAAATGGCGGCAAAACCCGCAGACGGTGGCGGCCCAGGCCGAACTGCAGCTCGCCATCCTGAACAGTGCGGTGCGCCTGCTCAAGCCGGGTGGACGTCTGGTGTACGCCACCTGCAGCCTGTTGAAGGAAGAAAACGAGTCGGTCTGTGCCGCGTTCGAAGCGGCGCATGCCGACTTTGAAGCCCTGCCCGTGGCGGCTTTGCTGGACAGCGCTCAGGTCAACGGCGCCGCTTCGCTGTGCCAGGGAGACGAGGGGCGGTGGTTGCGTTTGTGGCCCCATCGCCATGCGACCGACGGCTTCTTTGCCGCCGTCTGGCGGAAAAAGCCTTGAAAAGCCGTCAATTCACTTGATCTGAGTCAGCAGTTTCCACATCCGGGGCGGGATATCGGTTGGTGTTTGGCACCCCCGCCCGTAAAATGCCGGGTGCTTTTGCTCCGGTTGTGCTGGAGCATGTTCGGTATCCATCCACCGCCATCCGCGGTTCATTGGGAAATCAATGTCTTCTTCCGACTCCGGTATCTTTTCGTCCCTCTGGGACGGTCTCATCCAGTTCCTCGCCCACGGCCTGACCGGCGCGACCTGGTGGCAGACCATGATCGTGGCCCTGGTGTTCACCCACATCACCATCGCCAGCGTCACCATCTATTTGCACCGCCACCAGGCCCACCGCTCGCTGGACCTGCACCCGATTGCATCGCACTTTTTCCGCTTCTGGCTCTGGATGACCACCGGCATGGTCACCAAGGAATGGACCGCGATCCATCGCAAGCACCACGCCAAGTGCGAGCATGAAGGTGACCCGCACAGCCCGGTGGTGTTCGGCATCAAGAAAGTGTTCTTCGAAGGCAGTGAGTTGTACCGCGCCGAGGCCAAGAACCAGGAAACGCTCGACCGCTATGGCCACAACACGCCCAACGACTGGATCGAGCGTGTGGTCTACACCGGCCGTTCGCGGCTGGGCGTGAGCCTGATGCTGATCCTGAACGTGGCGCTGTTCGGCGTGCTGGGCGTGACCGTCTGGGCGATCCAGATGATCTGGATCCCGATCACGGCCGCCGGCATCATCAACGGCATCGGCCACTGGTGGGGCTACCGCAATTTCGAAGCGGCCGACGCCAGCACCAACGTGTCGCCGTGGGGCATCCTCATTGGCGGCGAAGAACTGCACAACAACCACCACACCTACCCCACGTCGGCGAAGTTGTCGGTGAAGCCTTACGAGTTCGACATCGGCTGGATGTACATCACCATGCTGAGTTCGGTCGGCCTGGCCTCGGTGAAGAAGGTGCCGCCGAAAATGGCTTATGGCGCCGTCAAGCCGGTGGCCGACGAGAAAACGCTGGAGGCGATCATCGCCAACCGTTACGAAGTGATGGCGGGATACGCCAGGGAAATGCGTGCGGCCTGCAAGCGCGAGATCGAGACACTGCAGCAGCGCCGGGGCGACGCCACCGTGCTGCAATCGGCCCGCCAGTGGCTGCACCGCGACGACGACAAGGTGCCTGCCAGCGTCAAGCCCCAGTTGGCCCAGGTACGGGCAGACCACCCGGTGCTCGACAAGATGGTCACCATGCGAGAAGAGTTGCGCGCCCTGTGGTCCAGCACCACCTCCACCCGGGAGCAGCTGGCCACCGACCTCCAGGCCTGGTGCCGTCGCGCGGAAGAGAGCGGCATTGCCGCGCTGCGCGACTTCTCCATCCAGTTGCGCTCGGCCCGCGCCTGAAACAGGCCACTCCAGAAGAACCACCCCGCGGGGTGGTTTTTTCATGGATAAGTCGTTTCCAATGACGCACAAAAAAGCCGCTGGGTCACAGCGGCTTTTTGTCGGGAGAGACCCAGCTTATTTCAGCTTGATCTCTTTGTAGTCCACATGCTTGCGAGCTTTGGGATCAAATTTCTTGATCAGCATCTTCTCGGGCGTGGTCTTCTTGTTTTTGGTGGTGGTGTAGAAGTGGCCGGTTCCAGCGGTGGATTCCAGCTTGATCTTCTCGCGTGCGCCTTTGGTTGCCATGTTCGGTTCTCCTTAAGCTTGACCGCGTGCGCGCAGGTCGGCGAGCACGGCGTCAATGCCGTTTTTGTCGATCAGGCGCAGCGCTGCACCGGAGACGCGCAAACGCACCCAGCGGTTTTCGCTCTCGACCCAGAAACGGCGGTATTGCAGGTTCGGCAGGAACCGGCGCTTGGTTTTGTTGTTGGCGTGGGAAACATTGTTCCCGACCATGGGCTTCTTGCCCGTGACGTCGCAGACGCGTGCCATGAGGACACTCCGATCATTCAAACAGCTGCTGACCGCGACCGGAAGATGTTCCGTGTCTGGCCAGTACAGCCTCACCTCGCCAGGAAAGGGTGGCGGTAACCCGAATCTGCTGTGGCTTCCGACGAACCGGTTTGTCTCAGCAAAGCCCGCGATTATAGCCAATCGGCCAACGGGCGGGGTTTGCAATCGGTCAGGAGGCGCTTTGCTCAAGGAAACGCTGGGCGTCCAGTGCGGCCATGCAGCCTGTGCCGGCGCTGGTGATGGCCTGGCGGTACACATGGTCCTGCACGTCGCCGGCGGCGAAAACGCCGGGCACGCTGGTCATGGTGGCCATGCCCTGCAACCCGGAGCGGGTGGTGATGTATCCGTCCTTCATGTCGAGCTGGCCCTTGAAGATGTCGGTGTTGGGCTGGTGGCCGATGGCGATGAAGCAGCCCTTGAGGGTGATCTCCTCGGTGGCGCCGGTCTTCACGTTCTTGAGGCGCACACCGGTGACGCCGCCGGGGTCACCCAGCACTTCGTCGAGCGTGCTGTGCAGCTTGAGCTCGATCTTGCCGGCAGCAACCTTCTCCATCAGCTTGTCGATCAGGATGGCTTCGGCCTTGAAGGTGTCGCGGCGGTGCACCAGCGTGACCTTGCTTGCGATGTTCGAGAGGTACAGCGCTTCTTCCACCGCGGTGTTGCCGCCGCCGATCACGCTGACTTCCTGCTCGCGGTAGAAAAAGCCGTCGCAGGTGGCGCAGCCCGATACGCCCCTGCCCATGAAGGCTTCCTCGGAGGGCAGTCCCAGGTATTTGGCAGAGGCCCCGGTGGCGATGATGAGTGCGTCGCAGCTGTATTCGCCGCTGTCGCCCTTGAGCACGAATGGCCGCTTGCTGAAGTCAACCTCGTTGATGTGGTCAAAGATGATCTCGGTCTTGAAGCGCTCGGCGTGGGCCTGAAAACGCTGCATGAGGTCGGGTCCCTGCACGCCATCGGCATCGGCCGGCCAGTTGTCGACATCGGTGGTGGTCATGAGCTGCCCGCCTTGTGCGATGCCGGTGATGAGCACGGGGTTGAGGTTGGCGCGGGCGGCGTAAACCGCAGCGGTGTAGCCGGCAGGGCCGGAGCCCAGGATCAGTACTTTGGCGTGTTTCATGGTGCAAGTCCCCATCGCAATCCGGGGCAAGTGGTTTAGAGTCGGCGGTTATATTGGCGCGTCAGGTCGGAAGCCTGCGGAGCAGCGGCCCTGACATCGGATCATTGTATGAAACGGCGCCGCAGGCGCTTCCCAGAACAAGGAATACACGCATGTCGATACTGTCCAACCTCGATCTGATCCGCCGGGTGCCTCTGTTCTCAACGCTCACGCAGGCGCAGGCGGAGGGGGTGGCAGACGCGGTCATCAAGCGCCGTTTCAAGCGCGGAGAGTGCATCGTGGAGCAGGGCAAGAAGTCGAACTGCCTGGCCATCGTTCTCACGGGCCGGGCCCGTGTGGTGACCACCGACGCCCGTGGCCGCGAGGTGATCCTGGCCACCATGAACCCGGGTGACTATGTCGGTGAGATGAGCCTGATCGACAACCAGCCGCATTCGGCCACGGTGAAGGCCGAGGTTCAGACCGACGTGCTGATCCTGGGCCGCGCCGAGTTCGCGCGTTGCCTGCCCGAGAACAGCTCCATGGCCTATGCGGTCATGAAGGGGCTGGTGCAGCGCTTGCGCCATGCCGACCGCAAGATCGAGTCACTCGCCCTCATGGACGTCTACGGACGCGTGGCACGCGCCCTGCTCGAATTTGCCCAGCCTGACAAGGACGGCCAACTCACCATCAAGGACCGGGTGTCGCGCCAGGATGTGGCCAAGATGATCGGGGCCTCGCGCGAAATGGTCAGTCGCGTCATGAAGGACCTGGAGGACCGGGGCTTTATCGAGATGGCCGAGGACGGCAGCACCATCATCAAGGAACGGCTGAATTCCCTCGGCTGATCTGGACCGCCGCCGGGGAGCGGCCGGGTCGCGCAGGCATGGGCTTGGGGTAAGCTTCCTGCTGGACATTTGAACAGCCCATGACCTACTCATTGAACACCCTCAACGCCGACCGGTCGGGCCAACCGCAGGTCGGCGTTTCCCGTTTTGCCCAGGAAATCGGACTGGTGCTGGGCGCGGCCGCGCTGGCGTTCTGGCTGCTGGCCTTGCTCAGCCATTCCCTTGCCGACCCGGCGTGGAGCACCACCGGCACCGCCGATACCGTGGGCAACTGGGGCGGTCGGCTCGGCGCCTTGCTGGCAGACGGCAGCTACTACCTGTTCGGCTTTTCGGTCTGGTGGTGTTTTCTGGTGGGAGTGCGGGCCTGGTTGTCCGCTTTGGCCGGCTGGATCCGTGGCACGCGGGCCGAACTGGGCGCCGCAGACGGTGCGCGCGTCTGGCACAGGCCCTGGGCGCGCCGCAGCCTGTTCTGGTTGGCCCTGATCACGGTGATGGCCGCCAGCACGGTGCTCGAGTGGAGCCGCCTGTACCGGCTGGAGACACTGTTGCCGGGCCACGCCGGGGGTGTGCTGGGTCATGCGCTCGGGGCCTTTTCGGTGCGCTGGCTCGGTTTCACAGGCTCGGCCTTGACCATGCTGGCCCTGCTGCTGGTGTGCCTGCCTCGCGTGTTTCGCTTTTCCTGGGGCCATTGGGCGGAGGAGCTGGGGCACCGGCTGGATGGGTGGTTCGAGGCGCGTCGCGAGAAACGCGAGGCGGTGGAAGACCAGCGCATCGGCGAGAAGGCTGCCCGCGAGCGCGAGGAAGTGGTGAAGGTCGAGCGCGTTGAAATCGAGGAGCACCATCCCATACCCGTGTTGATCGAGCCGACGCTGGTCGATGTGCCCAAGAGCGAGCGGGTGGCCAAGGAGCGCCAGAAGCCCCTCTTCACCGAGTTGCCGGACAGCAAGCTGCCTCAGGTCGATCTGCTCGACAGCGCACCGGTGCACCAGGCGGGCGTGGACAGCCAGACCCTGGAGATGACCAGTCGCCTGATCGAAAAGAAGCTCAAGGACTTCGGGGTCGAGGTGCGGGTGGTCGCAGCCGCGCCCGGGCCGGTGATCACCCGCTACGAGATCGAGCCTGCCACCGGCGTGAAAGGCTCCCAGATCGTGAATCTGGGTCGTGACCTGGCGCGTTCGCTCTCGCTGGTTTCCATCCGCGTGATCGAGACCATTCCGGGCAAGAACCTCATGGCGCTGGAGCTGCCCAACGCCAAGCGGCAGATGATCAAGCTCAGCGAGATCCTGGGTTCACAGGTCTACAACGACGCCAAGTCGATGTTGACCATGGGCCTGGGCAAGGACATCGGTGGCCAGCCCATCGTGGCCGATCTTGCAAAGATGCCGCACTGTCTGGTGGCCGGCACCACCGGCTCGGGAAAGTCGGTCGGCATCAACGCGATGATCCTGTCGCTCCTGTACAAGGCCGATGCGCGCGACGTGCGCTTGCTCCTGATCGATCCCAAGATGCTCGAGATGAGCGTCTACGAAGGCATTCCGCACCTGCTGGCGCCCGTGGTCACCGACATGAAACACGCCGCCAACGGCCTGAACTGGTGCGTGGCCGAGATGGAGAAGCGCTACAAGCTCATGAGCAAGCTCGGTGTGCGCAACCTGGCGGGCTACAACGTGAAGATCGACGAGGCCGCGGCGCGCGGCGAGTTCATCGGCAACCCGTTCAGCCTCACCCCCGAGCAACCGGAGCCGCTCGAGCGCCTGCCGTACATCGTGGTGGTCATCGACGAGCTGGCCGACCTGATGATGGTGGTGGGCAAGAAGATCGAAGAGCTCATCGCTCGCCTCGCGCAAAAGGCGCGCGCGGCCGGCATCCATCTGATCCTGGCCACCCAGCGCCCCAGCGTGGACGTGATCACCGGCCTGATCAAGGCCAACATCCCCACCCGCCTGTCGTTCCAGGTCAGCAGCAAGATCGACAGCCGCACCATCCTCGACCAGATGGGCGCGGAGAGTCTGCTGGGCATGGGTGACATGCTTTACATGCCGTCGGGTACAGGATTCCCGATCCGGGTGCATGGTGCGTTTGTGAGCGATGACGAAGTGCACCGCGTGGTGGCCTACCTCAAGGAACAAGGGGGCGAACCCAACTACATCGACGGCGTGCTGGAAGGCGGTGTCGGCGACGGAGAGGGTGGCGACCTGTTGGGCGAAGGTGGCGTGGAGGGCAACGGCGAGAAGGATGCCCTCTACGACCAGGCGGTGGAAATCGTCATCAAGGACCGCAAGGCCAGCATTTCCTATGTGCAGCGCAAACTGAAAATCGGCTACAACCGCGCCGCCCGTTTGCTCGAAGACATGGAAAACGCCGGTCTGGTGAGCGCCCTCACATCGAGCGGGCAGCGGGACATCCTGGTGCCGGCGCGCGGCGAATGACGCCGGTTTGAAAGAGCCGGCCCAACCGGATCGGATGTTCATGATGAAAAAAATGTGGCTTGTTCTTGCCTCGAGTCTTGTCACGCTGGGCGCATCGGCCGACGGCCTGCAGGACCTGGAAAAATTCCTGCGCGAAGTGGGCAGCGGCAAGGCCGGCTTCACCCAGGTGGTGACATCGCCCAAACGCGCCACCGAGACCGTGGCGCGCAGCAAGACGTCGCTCGGCACGTTCGAGTTCCTGCGGCCCAACCGTTTCCGGTTCGAATACACCAAACCCTTCGAGCAGACCATCGTGGCCGATGGCCAGACGCTGTGGCTCTACGACGTGGACCTGAACCAGGTCACGGCACGGGGCCAGAAGGAGGTGCTGGGCAGCACGCCGGCGGCCTTGATCGCGGCAGGTACCGATCTCAAGGGCCTGTCGGACGCGTTTGACCTCAAGGCCGGCGTGCCCCAGGACGGGCTGGAGTGGCTGGAGGCGAAGCCGAGAGACCGCAATGGCCAGTTGCAGATGGTGCGCGTGGGGTTCCGTCAGGGCCAGCTCTCGGTGCTCGACATCGAGGACAGCCTGGGTCAGCGCTCGGTGCTCACCTTCAACAACTGGCAGAGCAACGCGCCCCTGAAGGCAGCCGACTTCAAGTTCGAGGCACCCGTGGGCGCCTCGGTCATGCGGCCCTGAAGCCCGTGCCTGCCCCGAGTCCCCACGCGCCCCTGGCCGAGCGGCTGCGTCCGCGCAAGCTGGCCGAGGTGATCGGCCAGCAGCACATGCTCGGCGAGGGCATGGCGTTGCGGCTGGCCTTTGAGTCGGGACAGCCGCACAGTTGCATCCTCTGGGGCCCGCCCGGTGTGGGGAAGACCACCATCGCGCGGCTCATGGCCGACGCCTTCGATGCGCAGTTCCTCACCATCAGCGCGGTGCTTGGGGGCGTGAAGGACATTCGCGAGGCTGTCGAGCGGGCCGAAGCCGCGCGCCGCGGGCTCACGGCCCAGCGCACCATCCTGTTCGTCGATGAGGTGCACCGGTTCAACAAGAGTCAGCAGGATGCTTTTCTGCCCCATGTGGAAAGCGGCCTGTTCACTTTCATTGGCGCCACCACCGAAAACCCTTCGTTCGAGGTCAACTCCGCCCTGCTGTCGCGTGCGGCGGTGTACGTGCTGCAGCCGCTGTCGGAAGACGACCTGCGCCAGATCGTGCACCGGGCGCAGGGCATCGACGCGGTGCCCGTCATTGAAGCGGCCGCGACCGACCGCCTGATCGCCTACGCCGACGGCGATGCCCGCCGCCTGCTCAACACCCTGGAGACCCTGGCGGTGGCCGCAGGCAGCGAAAAACTCGCCGAGATCACCGACGCCTGGCTGCTCAAGGTGCTGGGTGAGCGCATGCGCCGGTACGACAAGGGGGGTGAGCAGTTCTACGACACGATCAGTGCCCTGCACAAAAGCGTGCGTGGTTCCGATCCGGACGCGGCGCTGTACTGGTTCGTGCGCATGCTCGATGGCGGTGCGGATCCGCGCTACATGGCACGCCGGCTGATCCGCATGGCCAGCGAAGACATCGGGCTGGCCGATCCGCGTGCGCTGCGCCTGGCGCTGGACGCGGCCGAGGTCTACGAGCGCCTGGGGAGCCCCGAAGGCGAGCTGGCGCTGGCCGAGTGCGTCATCTACCTGGCCGTGGCGCCCAAGTCCAACGCGGTCTACAAGGCATTCAACGAGGCGAAGGCCTGGGTCAAGAAAGACGGCACACGCCCGGTGCCCATGCACCTGCGCAATGCGCCCACCAAGCTCATGAAGGCGCTCGACCACGGCAAGGGTTACCGTTACGCGCACGACGAAGAGGGCGGATTTGCCGCCGGCGAGCGCTACCTGCCCGAGGGCATGGCCGAGCCGGACTTCTACCGGCCGGTGGACCGCGGGCTGGAGGCGCGCATCGCCGATAAGCTGCGCGAACTCAAGATCCGCAACGATCAAAAGAACTAATGAGTCGGCAATCGCGCTGATGCAAGGCGCCTGGTGATTCGAATCCTCGGGTAAACCCGTGTCAACCAAGGGCTTACGCGCATGGGGCGGCTGAAATCCCCTCGATACAATCGCGCACCAACCCGCAACCTGTCCTGTTCCAAGGACAGGTCTGGCGGGTTTTTTGCTAGGTTGAAACAGGTCGTCACATCACAGTCACAGGCGACCTGTCTGAAACACGGAGAACCCTCATGGAAGTTTTGCTACAGCAGATCATCAACGGTCTGGTGCTGGGCAGCATGTATGCGCTGGTGGCTCTGGGTTACACCATGGTCTACGGCATCATCGGGCTGATCAATTTTGCCCATGGCGACGTGCTCATGGTCGGAGCCCTCACCAGCTGGACCATCATCGGCGTGATGCGCGAAGCGTCGCCCGGCATGCCCGGCTGGCTGGTGCTGCTGCTGGCCGTGATCATTGCCATGGTGGTCTGCGCCACCCTCAACTACACGATCGAGAAGCTGGCCTACCGGCCTTTGCGCAACTCGTCCCGGCTGGCGCCCCTGATCACTGCGATCGGCATGTCGCTGTTGCTGCAGACCTTTGCCATGATCATCTGGAAGCCCAATCCCAAGTCGTATCCGAACATGCTCCCCACCGAGCCGGTCGCGATTGGCGGAGCGGTCATCTCCATCACGCAGATCACCATCCTGGCCACTACCGCCATCACACTGGCCTTTCTCATGTGGCTGGTCAACCGCACCAATCTGGGCCGCGCCATGCGCGCCACCGCAGAGAACCCGCGCGTGGCCGCACTCATGGGCATCAAGCCCGACGTGGTGATCTCTGCCACCTTCATCATCGGTGCGATGCTGGCGGCGATTGCCGGCGTGATGTGGGCATCGAATTACGGCACCGTGCAGCACGCCATGGGCTTCATGCCTGGCCTCAAGGCCTTTGTGGCTGCGGTCATGGGCGGTATCGGCAACCTGGCCGGTGCGGTGGTGGGTGGCATTGCACTGGGCCTGATCGAATCGCTGGGCGCTGGTTACCTCGGCAAGCTCACCGGCGGTGTGCTGGGCAGCCAGTACACCGACATCTTCGCGTTCATCGTGCTGGCCGTCGTGCTCACGCTGCGCCCCTCGGGCCTGCTGGGTGAGCGTGTGGCCGACCGCGCCTGACCGCCAGGAGAAATCACATGATGAACACCAAAACCGGCAAGCTGATCGTCTACCTGCTCGCGGGAGCGGCCCTGTTGCTGCTGCCCATCCTGCTGCAGTCCACCGGCAGCAACTCCTGGGTTCGAATTCTCGACATCGCGCTTCTTTACGTGCTGCTGGCCCTGGGTCTGAACATCGTGGTCGGCTACGCCGGCCTGCTCGACCTGGGCTACATCGCTTTCTTCGCGGTCGGTGCCTATGTGTTTGCCTTGCTGGGCTCGCCCCACCTCACCGATACGTTCCCGGCCATCAAGGCCATGTTTCCCGACGGCATCCACTACAGCATCTGGATCGTGATGATCGTGGCCGCGGTGATTGCCGGTATCGTCGGCATGATCCTGGGCGCGCCCACGCTCAAGCTGCGCGGCGACTACCTGGCCATCATCACCCTGGGCTTCGGCGAGATCATCCGCATCTTCCTGCTCAACATGGACCGCCCGGTGAACATCACCAACGGACCCAAGGGCATCAGCCAGATCGACACCATCACGGTCTTCGGGGTGGACCTTGGCAAGCGGCTGGAGATCGGTGACTACACCTTCCAGCCGGTCACGCTCTACTACTACCTGTTCCTCTTCTTCGTGATCCTGGCCATCGTCATTTCGTACCGGCTGCAGGATTCGCGCATCGGGCGCGCCTGGATGGCGATCCGCGAGGACGAGATCGCCGCCAAGGCCATGGGCCTGAACACCCGCAACCTCAAGCTGCTGGCCTTCGGCATGGGCGCGTCGTTCGGCGGCGTGTCCGGCGTGCTGTTCGCGTCGTTCCAGCGCTTTGTGTCGCCCGAATCCTTCTCGCTCATGGAGTCGGTGATGGTGGTGGCCATGGTGGTGCTGGGTGGTATCGGACACATTCCGGGTGTGGTGCTCGGTGCCTTGCTGCTGGCGGGTCTGCCCGAGTTGTTGCGCCATGTGGCGCACCCGCTGACCGAGCTGACCGACGGCCGTCTGGCCCCTGAAATCCTGCGCCAGCTGCTGATTGCGCTGGCCATGGTGGTGGTGATGCTGATCCGTCCCAAAGGCTTGTGGCCCGCCCCGGAGCACGGCAAGTCCTTGTCCAAGTGAGCGGAGCCTCTTCATGACAGAAACAATCCTCAAAGTGGCCAACGTGTCCAAGCGCTTCGGCGGCCTGCAAGCGCTCAGCGATGTGGGCATGGAAATCAAGCGTGGTCAGGTCTATGGCCTGATCGGACCCAACGGCGCCGGCAAGACCACCTTCTTCAACGTGCTGACCGGCCTCTACACGCCCGACAGCGGAACCTTCGAACTCGCCGGCAAGCCCTACACACCGAGTGCGGTGCACGAAGTGGCCAAGGCCGGCATTGCACGCACCTTCCAGAACATCCGGCTGTTCGCTGAAATGACGGCGCTCGAGAACGTGATGGTCGGGCGCCATGTGCGCACGCACTCGGGCCTGATCGGAGCGGTGCTGCGCACGCCCGGTTTCAAACGCGAGGAAGCGGAGATCACGGCCCGCGCCCGCGAGTTGCTGGCCTATGTCGGTATCGAGCGCTTCGCCGACTACAAGTCACGCACGCTGAGCTACGGCGACCAGCGCCGGCTGGAAATTGCGCGAGCGCTGGCCACCGACCCGCAACTGATTGCGCTGGACGAACCCGCCGCCGGCATGAACGCCACCGAAAAGGTGCAGCTGCGCGAACTGATCGACCAGATCCGCAACGACAACCGCACCATCCTTCTGATTGAACACGACGTGAAGCTGGTCATGGGCCTGTGCGACCGTGTGACCGTGCTCGACTACGGCAAACAACTGTCCTCCGGCACCCCGGCCGACGTGCAGCGCGACCCCAAGGTGATCGAGGCTTACCTCGGCACGGGCGGAGGCTGACTTGACCCACCCCCGCGCCGCTTCGCGTCACCCCCTCAAGGGGGCAGCACCTGCCGACCGGCAAAGCCGGGCCGGCGGTGTTCCCGGCTGAGCCCTTTTGCGCCGGATGCCGAAACGAACAAGGAAACGACATGGCAAACACACTCCTCAAGATCAGCGGCCTGAAGGTCGCCTATGGCGGCATCAAGGCTGTGAAGGGCATCGACCTCGAAGTCAACGAAGGCGAGTTGATCTCGCTCATCGGCTCCAACGGGGCGGGCAAGACCACCACCATGAAGGCCGTGACCGGCTCGCTCGCCTTTGAAGCCGGCGACATCGAGTACATGGGGCAAAGCATCAAGGGCAAGGGCGCCTGGGACCTGGTGAAGCAGGGTTTGGCCATGGTGCCGGAAGGCCGCGGCGTGTTCACCCGCATGAGCATCACCGAGAACCTGCAGATGGGCGCCTACATCCGCAACGACAAGGCCGGCATCGCCCAGGACATCGAGAAGATGTTCAACATCTTCCCGCGCCTGCGTGAGCGCAAGGACCAGCTGGCCGGCACCATGAGCGGCGGCGAGCAGCAGATGCTGGCGATGGCGCGTGCGCTCATGAGCCAGCCCAAGGTGCTGCTGCTTGACGAGCCTTCCATGGGCCTGTCGCCCATCATGGTCGACAAGATCTTCGAGGTGGTTCGTGATGTGTCCAAACAGGGTGTGACCATCCTGCTGGTGGAGCAGAACGCCCGCCGCGCGCTGCAGATCGCCGACCGCGGTTACGTCATGGACTCCGGCGAGATCATCATGACCGGCAAAGGCCGCGACATGCTCGACGACCCCAAGGTGAGAGCCGCCTACCTCGGCGAGTGAAGCGCCCCCGCGCTCCGCCGCTGCGCGGGTCGCTGCCCCCAGGGGGGCTGATTTGCCTGGAGGCGGCCCGGCGGCGAGTCGCTCATTCGGCGGGTGCTCGCCAAACCTACAATCATGGGTTGCGCACTTCGGTGTCCAACCCATTTTTCATTCATGACCCAAGCCCCAAACCCCTCCACCGCCGATGCCGGCGCTCCCGCACACGACGACAACCAGCTGATCGCGGAGCGCCGCGAGAAGCTCAAGGCGATGCGCGAAGCGCAGCAGCGCGGCGAAGGGGTGGCGTTTCCGAACGACTTCAAGCCCTCGGACAAGGCGGCAGAACTCTTTGCCGTGCACGGTGAAAGCACCAAGGAGATGCTCGAAGCGAACCCGGTGCGCGCCTGCGTGGCCGGTCGCATGATGCTCAAGCGGGTGATGGGCAAGGCCAGTTTTGCCACGCTGCAGGACGCCTCGTTCGGCCCCAGCGGCGGCCGCATCCAGATCTACCTGAACAACGAAAGCGTGGGCGAGGTGCTGCACAACGCGTTCAAGCACTGGGACCTCGGGGACATCGTGGCGGCAGAGGGCGTGCTGTTCCGCACCCGCACGGGTGAGCTCACCATCCACGCCGACAGCATCCGGCTCATCACCAAGAGCCTGCGCCCGCTGCCGGACAAGTTCCACGGCATTCACGACCAGGAGATCAAATACCGCCAGCGTTATGTGGACCTCATGACCGACGAAAGTGCGCGCCAGCGTTTCGTCAACCGCAGCCGCGGCATCGCCAGTTTGCGAAATTTCATGGTCGGCCATGGCTTTCTCGAAGTCGAGACACCGATGCTGCACCCGATCCCGGGCGGCGCCAACGCCAAGCCGTTCAAGACACACCACAACGCGCTCGACCAGGAAATGTTCCTGCGCATCGCGCCCGAGCTGTATCTCAAGCGCCTGCTGGTGGGTGGTTTCGATCGTGTGTTCGAGATCAACCGCAACTTCCGCAACGAAGGCATCAGCGTGCGCCACAACCCTGAGTTCACCATGATGGAGTTCTACGCGGCGTACTGGAACTACCAGGACCTGATGAGCTTCACCGAAGACCTGATCCGTCATGTGGTGCGAGAGGTGCGCGGCGACGTGCCGCTGACCTACCAGGGCCAGCCGGTGGACGTGAGCTCGCCGTTCGAGCGGCTCACCATCCGGGAGGCCATCCTCAAGCACACCGAGGCCGGAGACAACGTGGACAGCATGGATTGGCTGCTGAACCAGCTGAAGAAGCTGGGCCTGACCGAAGCCAGACACCAGCTCTCCACACGCAGCCTGGCGAGCCTGCAGGTGATGTACTTCGAGGAGAAGGTCGAGGACAAGCTCTGGAACCCGACTTTCATCATGGACCACCCCACGGAGATCTCGCCGTTGGCCCGTGCCAACGACGCAAGGCCCGAGGTGACCGAGCGCTTCGAGCTCTACATCACCGGTCGCGAGTTCGGCAATGCGTTCTCGGAGCTCAACGACGCCGAAGACCAGGCCGCGCGCTTCTCTGCGCAGGTGTCCGCCAAGGACAGTGGTGACGACGAGGCCATGCATTTCGACGCCGATTACATCCGCGCGCTCGAGTACGGCATGCCACCGGCCGGAGGCTGCGGCATCGGCATCGATCGCCTGATGATGCTGCTCACCGACAGCGCCAGCATTCGCGATGTGATCCTGTTCCCGGCGCTCAGAAGGGAGCACTGAACCGTTGGGCTGTGGCCCCCACGCTGCCCCGCTGCGCGTGGTCCGCTGCCCCCCGGGGGGGCTGATCCGGCTGGGGGCGGCCCGGCGCCGGATCCGGGTGCCCCCACGCTGCCCCGCTGCGCGTGGTCCGCTGCCCCCCGGGGGGGCTGATCCGGCTGGGGGCGGCCCGGCGCCGGATCCGGGTGCCCCCACGCTGCACCCGCTGCGCGTGGTGAGAAACCCCCGATCAGAAGTTGAGTTTCAGGATGGTGCGGCGGCCGTCCTGGCGCAGGGTCTGCAGGCCGCCGCGCATCCAGTCGAGGTGGGCCTGGGCGTTGCTTTCCAGCTCGGAGCCGCTGGCGGCGTCGGGCAGCAACGCCAGCACCACCTTGAACTTCAGGGTCGCGCCCACCGGCAACTGGGCCGAGGGGCGCAGCCCTCCGGCCACGATGCTGGTGGCGGCCGCGACCACCTGGGCTTCTTTCACCGGGCCTTCCATCAGCAAGGCCAACAGCGTGTCGTCCACGCGGCCTGCGGTGTCCACGTCGCGCGCCACCGAGCGCAGCAACGAGCCTGTGAGAACCAACGCCCGGTCGGCCACCTCGCGCCCATGTGCCTCGGCAAACCAGCCGTGGTTGTCCAGGTCGATCAGCAGCAACGCGCTGTGGTGCTGGTAGCGCTGCGCACGCACCAGACTGTCGTGCAGGCGCAGCATGAAGTTGTGGCGGTTGGTCAGGCCGGTGAGCGGTTCGGTCAAGGCCAGGGCCCGCGCCCGTGTCTGTGCCTCGTGCTGCATGGAAGACCGTTGCAGCAGGCCATAGATGAGCAGCGGGGCCTCGATGGCTGCGGCCAGCACCATGCCGTACTGCGAGAGAAAGCCCGACGACACCAGTCCGAAATTGCGCAGCACCGGCAGCGTGCCGGCCATCAGCACGGGCAGGATGCCCAGGGCGATCCAGCGCACCCACCGGTCGCCGGTGCGCCAGGCCGCCCACAACATGGCATAGACCAACGCCATGGTCAGTGCACCTGCTGCGGTCACGGCCTGCAGGCTGGTGGTGGTGGGGCGTGCCACGTCCCAGGCGGTCAGTGCCAGAAAGACGCCTGCCAGGCTCAGCGCCAGGCGGTCCAGTCCGCGCCCGATGCGCCGCGGCTGCACCACATGGCGCACGAACAGCAGCCCGGCCACGGCGGTGAGCGGCAGCAGCACGAACTCGGCCAGGCCGTTCCAGCGTGGCCAGCCCGACCACAGGAATTGCCCACCGACGCCCAGGGACGCGGCCAGCGCCAGACCCAGCAAGGTGACGTAGCCCGCGTAGGCGGCAAAGCTGCTGTCCCGGAACACCAGTGCGTTGGCGATGGCTGTGGCGATCAGCAGTGCTGCCATGCCGAAGTACGCACCCAGCAAAAACTGCTGCTGGATGCGCAACTCGCGCAGGGTGTTGTGGTCGTGCACCAGCAGTTCTCCCGAAAACGGCACACGGGCATGTTCGATGCGCACCCAGTAGGACACCAGCTGGTCGGCGCGCGTGTCGAGCGCGAACACCGGGTATCGGTCGGGGTGGGCCCAATCGCGCACGGCGATGCGGTCGCCCGCGTGCTGGGCGCGCCAGCTGCCGTCGGCGCGGCGATGGAACAGGCTGACCCGGTCGGTGCCCGAATGGGTGAGCTCCAGCTCCCAGCGAGCGCTGGTGTCGCTCACCAGGGCGTCAAAACGCACCCAAAGCACGGCGCCCGGCTTCAGGAGCAGGCGGTGGCCCGGCCTTCGGAGCTGGAACGCCGGTTCGACTTGCTGTTCGAGCTGCTCCACGGACCGTTCGCCACTGTCGTCCACCCAGTAGCTGCTGCGCCCGGCCAGGGACAGGCTGCTCTGACTGCTGTCCAGCACCAGCGCAGGAGCTTGCTCAGCCGGGAAGGCCGCCGGACAACACAGCAGCAAGGCAAGGAAGGCGAAGACGCGGAAGGGGTGAAAGAGACGTGTCACGGAGGGGGTGGCGGCGGAATCGGGGCCCGAGGGCGCAAGCCGGCGATTGTGTCTTGTCAGGCTGACACGCCCATTTCACGCCGGCACCGTGCCGGTGCACGCCAGGCGCAAAAAAACCCCGGTTGCTTGTGGCAGCCGGGGTTTGCGCAGACGGTGGCGTCGGCGCTCAAGCGTATGCAGCGAGGGCTTTGCGCATCTTTTTCATGGCCGCCACTTCGATCTGGCGCACGCGCTCGGCGCTCACACCGTACTCGGCGGCCAGTTCGTGCAGCGTCATGCCGCCCGAACCGTCGTCGTTCACCTTGAGCCAGCGCTCGCTCACGATGCGGCGCGAGCGGTCGTCCAGTTCGTTCATGGCCCGGGCCACACCCTCGGTGGCCAGAGCGTCGCGCTCGGCCGATTCCAGCACCGCCGTGGGCTCGTGCGTGGCGTCGGCGAGGTAGGCGATCGGGCCGAAGGCATCTTCACCGTCGTCGCCCGGGCTCGGGTCCAGCACCACGTCGCCACCGGAGAGCCGCGTTTCCATTTCGCGCACTTCCTCCGGCTTCACGTTGAGCTCTTTGGCCATGATGCCCACCTCGGCGTCGCTCAGCACGTCGCGGTGGGTTTCACCGTCCAGTGCGTCCGAGCGGAACCCCTGCTTGCGCGAGCGCAGGTTGAAGAACAGCTTGCGCTGTGCCTTCGTGGTGGCCAGCTTGACCATGCGGCAGTTCTTCAACACGTATTCGTGGATTTCGGCCTTGATCCAGTGCATGGCGTAGCTCACCAGGCGCACGCCCTGGTCGGGGTCAAAACGCTTGACCGCCTTCATCAGGCCGACGTTGCCTTCCTGAATCAGGTCGCCGTGCGGCAGGCCGTACCCCAGGTACTGGCGCGCGATGGACACCACCAGGCGCAGGTGCGACATGACCAGCTGCCCTGCGGCCTCCAGGTCGTTGTCGTCGCGCAGGCGGCGCGCCGCCTGCTGCTCTTCGTCCAGCGTGAGCAGCGGCAGGCGGTTGACCGCTGAAATGTAGGCATCGAGATTGCCCAGCGGGGGCACCAGGGCCCAAGGGTTGGCGACGGCGATCTGGCCAGTGGAAGCAGTTGCAATGGGAGCGAGTGAGTGGGACACGGTGAACCTCCTCAGGTCTGTTGCATTTATGTTAGCACTCTCTATGAGTGAGTGCTAAACCGAAAGTTCCTCAGGGCTTCCCGACCCAGGGTTTCCCGCTCAGCCAGGTGCCCGGGTGGCTTCGGGCCAGCGGATGGTCCACCCGGTCTCGCGGGCCAGGGTGGCCAGGTCGTCAGGGGTATCCAGGTCGCGGGTGTAGGCCGGGTTGGTGGCTTCCCAAGCCAGCGTGGCGCCAGGGTGGGCTGCGCGCCAGTGCCGCAGGCGGGTGCCGGGCGCGGCCAGCAGCTCGCCACGTACCGTGGCATCGAACATCACCGGATGACCCGGTACACCGTTCACGCTGGGCACGAGCAGGTGGCAACCGGCTGACCGGCGACCAAAAGCACTCAGCACCGCGCCGATGTCGGCGGGGCCGATCAGGGGCTGGTCGGCCAGCAGCACCATCACGGCGCCTGCATCGGGATCGAGAGCGCCCAGGCCCAGGTGCAGCGACGTGCCCGGATCGTCTTCAGGCGCCGGGTTGGTCACCAGGCGCGGCTTCAGGTGCTCGGGCCATTGGGCCAGGTGCGCCCGGATATCCGCCGCGTGATGACCCAGCACCACCACAGGGGTGCCAAGCCCCAGGCGGTGCACACTGTCCACCAACCGCGCCAGCAGGCTTTGGCCCTCCACCTCCAGCAGGCACTTGGCCCGCCCGCCCATGCGCCGCCCGGCACCCGCGGCGAGGATGACCACGCCGGTGTGGTGCAGCGGGGGGGTGTCGGTGGTGTTCAACGCGGCCCCTGAGGTGACAAGCAGGTCGGATCCGCAGGCGCGCTGCCGGCCAGCGCGTTCTTGGCGCTGGCCACGTCCATGTCGCGCGGCAGCGGCACGCCGTTTTTCACCGCCAGCACCTCGGCCATGATGCTCACCGCAATCTCGGGCGGCGTCTTGCTGCCGATGTAGATGCCGATCGGCCCGCGCAGCCGCGCCAGGCTCTCGGCCGTCTGCTCGAAGTGTTCGATCAAACGGGCTTGGCGCGCCTCGTTGTTGCGCCGCGAGCCGATGGCGCCCACGTAGAAGGCCTCGGTGGCCAGCGCTTCGAGCAGGGCGAGGTCGTCGAGCTTGGGGTCGTGCGTGAGCGCGATCACGCAGCTGCGCCGGTCGACCTTGAAGTCGTGCACCACATCGTCGGGCATGCCGGTGAGCAAGGCCACGCCGGGTACCGACCATGATGCGCGGTATTCCTCGCGCGGGTCGCACACGGTGACCGCGAAGCCACTGAACAAGGCCATGGTGGCCAGGTATTCGGTGAGCTGACCGGCGCCGATGAGCAGCATGCGGTACTCGGGGCCGAAGGTGTTGGCCAGCACCTCGCCGTCGTCGATCAGCGCTGAGGGCGCGGTGACCGCGCGCAGCTCCACGCGGCCGCTGGCGATGTCGGTTCGCCGCTGCACCATCTGACCATCGGCCAGGGTCTGCACCAGCGCTAGCAGCGAGGCGGCGTCGGGGTTGAATTCGAGCACCAGCTCCAGCGTGCCGCCGCAGGGCAGGCCGAAGCGGTGGGCTTCGTCGGCGCTCACGCCGTAGGTCACGCGCTGCGGCGTGCTGTCGGGAATGTCGTGCGTGATGCCTGGCACGCTCTGGCTGGCCTCGGTCTGGTGGGCCCGGCTGTAGCGGTAGATCAGGTCGTCCTCGATGCAGCCGCCCGAGACCGAGCCGACCACCGCGCCGCTCTCGCACAGTGCCATGATCGAGCCGACCGGGCGGGGCGACGAGCCCCAGGTGCGCACCACGGTGGCGAGCAGGGCGCGCTGCCCCTGGTTGCGCCAGCCGTGCAGCGTGCGCAGGACGGTGAGGTCGAGGTTTTCCATGGGCGTTTTCGTCGGGCGGGACGGCCCCAGGCGCCGCTCAGGTCAGCGCCAGGGCCATGACCGGGAAAAGGGCGATCAGCAGCAGCACGACCAGCATCACACCCACATAGGGCATGGTGCCGGCAAAGATGCTTTCCACCGACACCTTGGGGTCGTTGAGGGTGGACTTGACGGTGAACACCGAGATGCCGAAGGGCGGCGTGAGCAGGCCGATCTCCACCGCGATGACGGTGATGATGCCGAAATGGATCAGGTTGAAGTCCAGGCCTGCCGCGATCGGCACCGCCACCGGCGTCATGATCAGCAGGATGGAGCTGGAGTCCAGGATCATGCCCAGCAACAGCAGGATCACCACGTACAGGAACAGGAAGCCGTAGGGGCCCAGGCCCGCGTCCTGCACGAGGTCGCTGATGGCCATGGGCACACCCGCCACCGACAGCATGCGGCTGTAGAAGCCTGCCGCCACCAGGAGGATCAGGATGCCGACCGACACCGCGCCGGTTTCGGTGAGCACGCGCCACAGGTTGCCGCCGCCGAGCTTGCGTCGCAGGATGGCGATGACGAAGGCACCGAAGGCGCCAACGCCACCGGCTTCGGTGGGCGTGAAGAAACCCGAGTAGAGGCCACCGAGCACCAGCGCCACCAGTGCGGCAATGGGCACCAGCTTGGCCAGCATTTCGGTGCTGGTGAGCAGGCGCGCGGTGCTGCGCTCGGAGGCCATCTCGGCCTGGCGCTTCAGATCAAACACCAGGCCGGGCGTGAACTTCGCCATCAACATGATCATGGCGGCGAAGGCGGCGGCCATGGCAAAGCCGGGGATGATGCCGGCGATGAACAGGGTGCCGATGGACTGCTCGGCCAGCACGCCGTAGATGATGAGCAGCAGGCTGGGCGGGATCATCATGCCCAGCACCGAGCTGCCGGCCACGGTGCCCGCCGCAAAGCTGGCGCGGTAACCATGGCTCACCATCTCGGGCACGGCCACGCGGGTGAACACCGCCGCCGACGCAATGGACACGCCGGTGACGGCGGCGAACACCGTGTTGGCCGCCACGGTGGCCACGCCCAGGCCGCCGCGCAAACGCCGCAGCAGGGTTTCGGCCACGTCGAAGGTGTCCTTGCCCACATTCGATATCGAGACGAGCAGCCCCATCAGCACGAAGAGCGGGATGGTGGCAAATATGTAGTCGGCCACACCGTTGTAGGCCGAGAGGTACATGAGCCGCATCGCCATGTCCATGTCTTCGCGGATCAGCCAGATGCCGGCAAAGCCCACCGCAGTCAGCGCCACCGCGATGTGCAGGCCGAACAACACCAGAAACACCAGGGCCCCGATCAGAAGCCCGCCCATGGCCAGTTCGCTCATGCCTGTGCTCCGTTGGATGGGGGCTGGCGCAGCAGCGAAGGAATGCAGGCCAGGTAGGCCACGGCGGCGACCACCGAGCCCAGCACGATGAGGGCACGGAACGGCCAGGTGACGACGGTGAAGACGCCCTGCACGCCGAAGTACTCCTGGATTTTCATGGCCTCGACCAGCTCGGGCCAGGCGATGAATGCCAGCGCGAAGAAGAGCAGGGCGCCGACGACGACGTTGAACACCTCCAGTGCCTTGAAGGCCGCCGGCGAACGTTTGCCGACGATGCGCAACAGGAAGTCGCTGCGCGTCATGCGGCCCGAACAGATGGCCGCGGCCAGCTGCAGAAAAACGATGGAGGCCACCGATCGGGCGGCGAATTCGGCCACGCCGGTGATGGGCGCGTCAAGGAAGTTGCGCCCCAGCACATCGGCCACGATCAACAACATCATGAGGAAGATCCACACCGTGCCCACGGCAGCGAGCACGTTGGCCAGGCCTTGCAAGGGGTTGGTGAGGCCGGCGACCGCGGGGGTCTCGCTGGCGAAGTCGGGGTGGTTGAGCACAGGTCACCTGCGAAGGCTGGAAGAAACAGCACCCGGCAGCGCTTGGGCGCCACCGGGTGGACAAGACGGCGTCAGGCCGATCAGCGGTTCTGCAGGTCCCAGTCGCGCAGGGGCTTCACGCCACGGGCACGCAGTTCGTCGAAGTAGGCCTTGAGCACCTGCTTGCCTGCGTCACCCGTGCCTTGCAGCCAGGGCGCCACGATGTTGGGCAGGCCGTTGACCCACTTGGCTTTCTCGGCCGCGGGCAGTTCGGTGATCTGCAGGCCGGCGGCCTTCATGGTGTCCAGCGCGGCGTTGGCGGTCTTGGTGACGTGTTTGCCGTGCGCCACCGACGTGGCCTTGCCGGCCTTGAGCATCGCGTCCTGCACTTCCTTGGGCAGGCCGTCGAACACCTTCTTGTTCACCGCCACGCTGCCGAAGTACATGGCGCCGATGTCGATGCGCGTGAGGTTCTTCGCCACTTCATACACGCGGGCCGGGCCGATGCCGCTGGCAAACGACAGCGCGCCGTCGGTCACACCGGTCTGGATGTTCGTGTAGTAGGTGGTGAGCGCGCCGTCCACTGGCGTGGAGCCGGTCTCGCGCAGCCAGTTGGCCGAGGTGCCGGGCGCGTTGATGCGCTTGTTCTTCAGGCTGGCCATGTCCTTCACCGGGAAGGTGGCGTAGATGTCGTAGCTGTCGGTGATGAGCGAAGACAGCGGCACCATGTTCTGTGCGGTCCAGCTGTCGCGCAGGGCGGGCACGGTGGCGTTGAGCTTGTCGAAGATCTCGATGAGCTGTTCGTGGTTGGTGGTGGCGAACGGGGTGAAGTAGGTCACGTTCTGCAGCGGCATGGCGGAGTTCTCCCACACCGTGCCGACCATGCCCACATCCACGATGCCGTCGCGCACGGCGGCGCGGGTGTCGGTGAACTTGTAGAGCGTGCCGCCGTAGTTCTCGCGCCAGCGCACTTCGTACTTGGCGCCGCCTTCCTTCAGGATGCGGTCCACCTCGGGCTGGAACACTTCCTTCATGGCGAAGGCCCAGATGTTGGTGGTGGGGTGGCTGGAGCCGATGTTGACCGTGACGCGTTGCTGCGCCATGGCCGAACCGGCCGCCAGGGTGGCGCCCATGGCGACCAGGGTTGCAAACGCGATTTTCTTGAGCTTCATGTTGTCTCCTCGGTGGGTGTGATGGCTGCAGGTTCAGCCGGGTGGGCAGGGTGCCGGTGCCCCCGCACCGGCTTCATCAAAACGGTTGGGTCAGCGTGGGGCCGCGCGCTTGCGCGTGCTCCCGGTGGTGTCGGCAAACAGGTCGCGGCTGGCGTTCAGGTAGGCGCGCACGCGGTCGCGCACCAGCTGTTCGTCGTAACCCTCGTGGGCGCTTTCGCTGTAGACGTCCTGTGCGTAGATCCAGCGGCGCATGGTGATGTAGAAGAACCCGCCGTGCAGACCCATGAGCAGCTCCATCTCGCGCTCACTGGGCTTGGCGCGGCTGACCACGCCACGAAAGCGGCGCGTCTCGCGGATCAGGCGCGGGAACAGCCGCGCGCGCAGCATGGCAAAGAAACGGTCAGTGATGGTGTGGTCGGTCAGGCCCGAGAACACCAGGATGCGCACGAACTCCTGCGTGAGCGTGATCGTCACGTACTCCCAATAGAACGCGGTGAGCTTGTCTTCCACCGGTATATCGGCGTTGTCGAGCAGGGCATCCCACTCGGCGCGCCAGCGGCCTTCGAACACCTCGAGGTAGACGCGGTCGACCAGCGCCTGCTTGGTGGGGAAGTAGTGGTAGAGCAGGGCGTGGGTCACGCCAATGCTGCTGGCCAGGTCGCGCAGCTGGCCGTTGAAGCCGTGCACCGAAAAAAACTGGATCGCGCCATCGAGGATCTGGCGCTCGCGCTCGACCACACCCATGCGCCGGCGTGCCGGGGCAGCTGGCGCCGCTTTGCCGGCTTCCTTGGCCTTGTCAGGGTTTGTCTGGATGCGCACGCTATTTACCGATCGGTCAATGATTCGTACCATTGTTAACCGACTGGTAAACAAAAACACCCGTGAAAACCCGAGGATTCAAGGCATGGAATTGACTGGAGACATCCTGATCGGCGCACCGCGCGAGAAAGTCTGGGCCGGGCTCAACGACCCGAAGATCCTGACGCGCTGCATCCCCGGCTGCGAAGCCATGGAAGCCACCAGCCCGACAGAACGCACCGCCCGCGTGGCCGTGAAGATCGGCCCGGTACGCGCCCGTTTTGTAGGCCATGTGCGCATGGAAGACATTCGCGCCAACGAGGGCTGCGTGCTGCGCTTCCAGGGCTCGGGTGGTGCGGCCGGCATGGCCAAGGGCCATTCGAACGTGGAGCTCACCGACGAGGCCGGCGGCACGCGCCTGCGCTACACCGCGCAGGCGGCCATCGGCGGCAAGCTCGGCCAGGTGGGTGGCCGCATGATCGACGCCGCCTCCAAGCAGATGGCCGACCAGTTCTTCACCGCGTTCAACGAACAGATGGTGGGTGTGCCGGTGACGGAAGCCGCTGAAGCGCCTGCAGAACCAGCAGCCGCCGCCCCGGCGGCGCCCCAGCCTGCCTTCGTGCCGCGCACCGTTCACGCACCCCAGCCCGCCGCCAGCGGCGAGGGTGTGAGGGTGCTGTGGTTCGTGCTTGGTGCCTTGTCCACCGGCTTCGGCGTGTGGATCGCTTCGATGTTGACTTCTTGAGGACCGCTCCATGAAAGCCGCTGCCTTCGACTACGTCAAACCCGCCACCATCGACCAGGTGATCGCGCTGCTGCAGGAACACGGCGACGACGCCCGCCTGCTCGCCGGTGGCCAGACCCTGATGGCCACCCTGAACATGCGCCTGTCAGAGCCGCAGCTGGTGATCGACATCACCGGCATCGAATCCCTGCGCGGCATCAGCGTGCAGGGCGAGGTGCTGCGCATCGGCGCGCTGGCCACGCACACCGACATCGAGTTCAGCCCGCTGGTGGCGCGCCACGCGCCGCTGCTCAAGGCGGCCGCGCCGCACATCGCACACCGCGCCATCCGCAACAGCGGCACCTTTGGCGGCTCCATCGCCTACGCCGACCCGGCCGCCGAGTGGCCCACCTGCCTGCTGGCGCTGGGCGGCACGGTGGTCGCGCGCGGACCGAAAGGCGAGCGCCGCATCGCCGCCGACGATTTCTTCACCGGCCTCTACAGCACCGCGCTGCAGCCCGACGAGCTGCTGGCCGCCTGCGAGATACCGAGCGCCGGTGCCGACCACTGGTTCGGATTCAGCGAACTCGCGCGCCGCCACGGCGACTACGCCATCGTGGGCATGGCCGCCACCGCCCGGCGCGACGGTGCGGCCCTGCGCGGCCTGCGCATCGTGCTGCTGGGTGTGGACGCCACGCCGGTGCGCGCGCGCCAGACCGAAACCCTGCTGGAAGGCCGCGCGCTGGATCTTGCCACCGTGACCCAGGCCGTGGCCAGCCTGCGCAGCGAGATCGACCCGTTGCCCGACCTGACCAACACCCCCGACACCAAGCGGCACCTCGCCGGCGTGCTGCTGCAGCGCATGTTGCCCGTTGCCGTCACCGCCTGAGCCCCCAAGGAACACCATGGCAGACCTGTACCCGATCAAAGTCACCGTCAACGGCAAGCCGCACCAGTGCAGCGTGCAACCGCGCACCCACCTGGTGGACTTCTTGCGCGACGATCTCGGCCTCAAGGGCAGCCACCTCGGCTGCGAACACGGCGTCTGTGGCGCCTGCACCGTGGAGCTCAATGGCCAGATCGTGCGCGGCTGCCTCACCCTGGCCGTGCAGGCCGACGGTGGCAGCGTGCAGACCATCGAAGGTCTGAGCGCGACCGGCGTGATCCGCGACCTGCAAGACGCCTTCGTACGGCGCAATGCGCTGCAGTGCGGCTTCTGCACCTCGGGCATGTTGATGGCGGCCAAGGAACTGGTGGAGCAGATGCCCCACGCCACCCGAACCGAGGTGCGCGAATGGATTTCGGGCAACTACTGCCGCTGCACCGGTTACCACGCCATCGTGGACGCGATCTGCGACGTGCTGCAACAACGCAAGGAGGCCGCATGAAACGCGACACCGTCAACCTCGAACCCGGTCTGGACCTCAGCCGGCCGCTGACCCCGGTCAACGACGACCAGCGTTACATAGGCGCCTCGGTGCCGCGCGGCGGCATCGAGCGCCTGACCCAGGGCCTGGGCCAGTACCTCGACGACATCGAGCTGCCGCGCATGGCCCACGTGGTCTATTGGCGCAGCCCGGTGGCGCACATGCGCATCAAGTCGGTCAACGCCGATTTCGCGCGCGCCATGCCGGGCGTGCTGCTGGTGGCCGATGGGCAGGATCTCGCCAGGATCTGCAAGCCCTGGGTGGCCACGCTGGGCCACCTGGCGGGCATGAAGTCGGCACCGCAGTACCCGCTGGCGCTGGACCGCGCCTGCTGGCAGGGCGAGCCGGTGGTGGCCGTGGTGGCCGAGACGCGCGCCGCGGCCGAAGACGCGCTGGCCTACATCGAGGTGGACTGGGAAGAACTGCCCGCCGCCACCGACATGCTCACCGCACTGGACCCGGCCACGCCGCTGATCCACCCCGAGCTGGGCGACAACCTGTGCTTCACCCGCACGCTGGACGTGGGCCAGGTCGACGAGACCTTTGCCCGGGCCGACGTGGTGGCCGACATCGAGTTCGAGTTCGGGCGGCACACCGGCGTGACGCTGGAGCCCCGCGCGCAGATCGCGCACTGGAGTCCCGCCGACCGCCGCCTCACGGTGTACCACTCGTGCCAGGCGCCGCACATGATGCAGGACCTCTACGGCCGCCAGTTCGACCTGCCGGCCAGCGCCATCCGCGTGGTCTGCAAGGACGTGGGCGGCTCCTTCGGCATCAAGGTGCACGCCTACCCCGACGACTTCGCCACCGTGGCGCTCTCGATCCTGCTGGGCCGTCCGGTGAAGTTTGTGGCCGACCGGCTGGAGAGCTTCACCAGCGACATCCACGCGCGCCACCACCACATCAAGGCGCGCATCGCGGTCAATCGCGACGGTGAGATCCTCGGCTTCGACATGGACGACCTCACCGGCATCGGCCCGTACTCCATGTTCCCGCGCACCAGCGCCATCGAAGGCAACCAGGTGGTCAACCTTGTGGGCGGGCCCTACAAGCACCAGCATTACCGCGCGAAGCTCAACGTGGTGTTCCAGAACAAGACGCCGACCTGCCAGTACCGCGGCGTGGGCCACCCCATCGCCTGTGCCGTGACCGAGGCGCTGGTGGACCTGGCCGCGCAGAAGATCGGCATGGACCCACTGCGCATCCGCGAGCTCAACGTGATTCCCGACGACGCCTACCCCACGGCCGGCATCTCGGGCATCAAGCTGGAGATCCTGTCGCACGAGGCCAGCCTCAAGAAGCTGCGCGAGCTCATGGATTACGACGCGCTGCGCGCCGAGCAGGCCGCGCTGCGCCAGCAGGGCATCCACCGCGGCATCGGCTTTGCCACCGTGATCGAGCTCACCAACCCGAGTGCTGCGTTCTACGGCGTGGGCGGCGCGCGCATCGCCTCGCAAGACGGCGCCACCGTGCGGCTGGACCCCGAAGGTCACATCACCGTGTTGATCGGCGTGGGCGAGCAGGGCCAGGGCACCGAAGGCATCTACCAGCAGATCGCGGCCGACGCGGTGGGCGTGGACATCACCAAGGTGCGCGTGGTCACCGGCGACACCGACGCCACGCCGTACGGCGGTGGCACCTGGGCCTCGCGCGGCGCGGGCATCGGCGGCGAAGCCGTGCTGCTGGCGGGTCAGGCGCTGCGCGAGAACATCGTGAAGGTGGCGGCCATCATCCTCAAGCGCGCGGGCTCAACGCTGGCGGTGCGCCGCGACCGCATCGTGGACGCCACCACCGGCGAAGAGCTGCTGCCGCTGGCCGAGCTGGGCCGCATCGCCTACTTCCGCTCCGACACACTGCCGGCCGAGTTCACGCCCGAGCTCATGGTCACCCGGCACTACGCGCAGCGCGACTTCCCGTTCATCTTCACCAACGGCGTGCAGGCCTCGTATGTGGAGGTGGACACCGACACCGGCTTCGTGAAGCTGCTCAAGCATTGGGCGGTGGAAGACTGCGGCCGCGTGCTTAACCCCATGCTGGTGGACGAGCAGATGCGCGGCGCCATCGTGCAGGGCATCGGCGGCGCGCTGCTGGAGGAGTGCCTCTACGACGACAGCGGTCTGATGATCAACGCCAGCATGGCCGACTACCTCGTGCCCATGTCGGCCGAGATGCCCGACATTGAAGTGGCCCATATTCAGACGCCCACCGCCACCTCCAAGCTCGGCGCCAAGGGCGCGGGCGAGGCCGGCACGGCGGGCGCACCCGCGGCGGTGATGAACGCGATCAACGACGCCATGGCGCCTTTTGACGCGCACGTGTTCTCGCAGCCCATCACACCGCAGAAAGTGTTGCGCGCCCTGGGCAAGGTGCGCTGACGGGCCGGACCCCGATGCCCGGGACGGCGCCCTGAAGGGCCGTTCAGGAACGGGTCACCATGGACGACCCAGACACAGCGAGTGCCTGGCCTCAGCCCACACGCTGCGCTTGGTCTGTGTTTTTGGATGGCCGTCCGCGACACCCATGCCACTCAACAACGTCAAGGTGGGTAGCCGCCTGGCGCTCGCCCTCGGGCCGCCGACCACGCGCAGCAAGCCAACCAGCTCGCCAGGAGCCCATCGAACGTGGCCACCCTGGGAGGCGATGTGGTGGCAACGCTGCGGCGGGGAGTTCCTGGACGATCCGCGCAGACCGCATCAACTGCCACTACAGTTCAAGGCCACAACAAGGAACGCCCATGCCCCGCCCGACACTTGACGAAGCCGCCATTCACCCCGCCATCCAGCAGAAAGTGGCCAGCCTGCATGCCGACCTGCTGCGCCAGGCCCAGGCCGAGGTGGCCGCCAACGCGGTGATGGTGTTCGGCATGTCGGGCAACCCCTTCGTGGGCAAGGCCCGCAAGGCACTGGACGCAGCCGGTGTGGCCCACGGCTACCTGGAGGTGGGCAGCTATTTTTCGCAGTGGCGCCGGCGCAATGCCCTGAAGATGTGGACCGGCTGGCCCACCTTTCCCATGGTGTTCGTGCGGGGTGTACTCGTGGGCGGTGCAGAAGACGTGGCCGGTCTCATCGAATCGGGCGAACTGAAGCGGCTGCTGAGCGCATGAAGTCCAGGGCGGAAGTGTGGCGCTGCGATGTGGGCGGTGCGAACGTGGCGGTGCTGGACATTCCCGGCTCGCTGGAGCGGCACCGCAGCTTCGACATCGACGTCACCCTGGTGGTGCGGGTGCCGCAGCCGCTGGAAGGCGCCTGGCACGCCCTGACCGTGGAGCTGGACGGCCAACAACAGTGGTCACGCCGCATTGCCAGCAACAGCCCCGGGTTGACCGACGGGCTGGACTACCACTGCCGCGTCGAACTGCCCACCGGGCGCGCGCTGCGAGTGCGTGCCGTGGCCGGCGTTTCGGGATCGGTCGTGCGGCAGCTGGCGGTGGAAGCGCGGGAAGAGCTGCCCGGGGTTTGATGGCCGGGCGTCCGGGAGTACCCTGTAGCCCACTCATTTGCTGGCAAAGCATTCGCCTTGCCAGCGTCATTGCATTTCTGGATCTGTTGACCATGGCCGGCTTGCGCGCACTCACCTACCTGTCGGAAGCGATCAGCCCACTGACGCGCCCGCAGATCGAACACCTCCTCAAGAGAGCCGAGGCCCGCAACGGACAGCACGGCGTGACGGGTGTGCTGCTTTACACGAACGGGCATTTCATCCAGTACATCGAAGGTCCTGCCGAGGGTGTTGCGACCATCTGGGACATCATCCAGGCGGACCCGTTGCACCACCGGATCGTCGAACTTGCCCACGAGCCGATCCGTGAGCGGGAATTCGCCCAGTGGTCCATGGCCTTTCGCGCCGACGGCTCGCACGGCATGTCGCATCCCACCCATCTGGATGCCCTGCTGACTGGGCGCTGCGCCGACTACGGCAAAGCGCTGACGGGGCCCACCGAGAAGCTCCTGCACTTCTGGAATGCGCACCGGGGACAGAGCGCGTTCTGAGCCATCCAGCCGCCAGGCATGCTCCGCCAAGGCAGCGCGAACCTGTTGTCCTGGTGGATCCGGCCGGGCACGTATGCCAGCGCACAGACCCACCCGGCGATTCTTTCTACCGTGGTTCCTTCATTCAACGATGACGAGGACCACCCATGAACATCGAAGCCCAGACCACGCCCGAACTCAAGCACATCGCCGAGCTGATCGAGGACATCGCCACCTCCATGCTCACCACCATCGAGGCCGACGGGTCGCTCGCCAGCCGGCCCATGTCTGCGCTCGAAATGGACGCCAGCGGGGCCATCTGGTTTTTCACCGACACGCGGTCTTCCAAGGTCGAGCGCCTGGGCGCGGTCAACCTGGCCTTCACCGACCTCGACGACAGCACCTACGTGTCGCTCTCGGGGCACGCCGAGATCGTGACCGGCCGGGACCAGATCGAACGCCTGTGGTCGCCCTTTGCGCGTCCCTGGTTTCCCGATGGTGTGGATTCGCCCACGCTGGCCTTGCTGAAGTTCGTGCCGCATTCGGCCGACTACTGGGACGCTCCCAGCAGCAAGATGGTGCGGCTCATCGGCAGCATCGCGTCGGCGGTGGCGGGCAAGCCCATCGGCATGGGTGAACACGGTTCGCACGGGGGCTGTCCGGTGGCACCGTGCCGACCGGGAGCCGCGCATGAACAAGCCTGGCCACCCCGCTGTGCCTCACCACCCCGTTGAGCCCGACACGCCGTTCGAGGTGCCGCCCGAGGACGGCAAGACGCCCTTGAAGCTGCCGCACGAGAACGACGAAGACACGGACATGACCGACGACCAGCCGGACCCGAAGATCCTGCAGGCCTGGAAGGACCTGAAAGAAGGCCAGGTGGACACTGACATGCGCGCCACGCCGGGCCAGGACGCGGCCCAGCGCGCCATCGACGTGCCGGGTCCGGGGGGGCAACCACCGCCGCAGGAGAAAACGAGCGTCCGCCACACGTAGCGTGCCGTGAGGGAACAGCGGGCCGTGGGGCCCGCCACGCAACGGTGGCAGAATCCGCGCTCCCCATGAGCCGGCGCCTCCGTTCGTGACTCGGGGCTCATTTCCTTCCCCTTCCCCATGACTCCTCCGCTCAACGGCACGCTCGGCATCGATTTCGGCACCTCCAATTCGGCCATGGCCTGGGCCGACATGAACGGCACGGCACGGCTGATTGCGCTGGAGGGCACGGCGCTGTCCATGCCCACGGCCGTGTTCTACAACTCGGAAGACAGCAGCACCCACTTCGGCCGTGACGCGGTGGCGCAGTACCTCGCCGGCACCGAGGGCCGGCTGATGCGCTCGCTCAAGAGCCTGCTGGGCAGCCCGCTGCTGCTGGAGACCACCGTGGTCAATCACCAGCAGATCAGCTTTCTGGACATCGTGGCCACCTATCTGGCTGCGTTGCGCGAGCGCGCCGCACAGTCGCTGGGCGTGGCGCCCACCCGGGTGGTGATGGGCCGGCCGGTGCATTTTGTCGACGATGACCTCGAGCGCGACGCGCTGGCGCAGGATTCCTTGCGGCAGGCCGCCCACGCCGTGGGTTTCCGGCAGGTGTCGTTCCAGCTGGAGCCGATCGCCGCCGCGCTGGACCACGAGCGGCGGCTCGAGCGCGAACAGGTGGTGCTGGTGGTGGACCTGGGCGGCGGCACGTCCGACTTCACCGTCGTGCGGCTCGGCCCGCAGCGCATCCGGCTGGCCGACCGGGCCGGTGACGTGCTCGCCACCACCGGCGTGCACATCGGCGGCACCGACTTCGACCAGAAGCTCAGCCTGGAGCAGGTCATGCCCTTGCTGGGCTACAAGCACCTGGGACCGCAGCAGCGCGAGGTGCCCAGCCGTGTGTTCTTCGATCTGTCGACCTGGCACCTGATCCAGTGGCTGTACCAGCCGCGTGCGCTCAGCCAGGCGCAGCAGCTGCGCGTGAACTACGCCAACGTGGCGCTGCACGAGCGCCTGATGAGGGTGCTCAAGCATCGCGACGGCCACCGCATTGCGCACGAGGTGGAACAGGCCAAGATCCGCTGCTCGGAGCAGGATGGCGCCACGCAGGTCGACCTGTCGGAAGTGGAGCCGGGCCTGGGCGCCGCCATGGACGCCGGGGCCATGCGCGACCACCTGGGCAACCTGCTCGCGCGCACCGTGGCCTGCGCCCGCGAATGCGTGCAACGCGCCGGCCTGACCGACAACACCCTCGACGCGATCTACCTCACCGGCGGCTCGTCGGCCCTGCGGCCTTTCCAGCGCGCGCTGCAGGCGGAGTTCCCTGGCGTGGATCTGGTCGAGGGCGACCTGTTCGGGGGTGTCGCTTCGGGGCTGGCCTACAGCCGGGGCTGAACTTGCGTTGAAATGTCTGCTCACACGGACCGGATCGTTGACCAGGAGTTCGAACCATGCGCGTGTTGTTGTGTCTGGCCGCTGTCGCGGCCTTGTCGGCCTGCAGTGGTTATGCGCCGCCCCATCCGGTGGCCGGCACCACCCGGGATGAGCTTGTCGCCCTCATGGGTCCGCCGGAGATGCAGCGCCCCGTGGAAGGAGGCACACGGCTGGAGTTTCCCCGTGGCCCCCGTGGCGTGCACACCTGGTTCGTGTACCTGGATGCCAACGGGCGCGCGGTGCGCAGCGAGCAGGTGCTCAACGAGGCCACGTTCAACCGGATCCTGCCGGGCATGACCCGGGAGCAGGTCCGCCAGATCCTGGGTCGACCGGGTGAAGTGGGACTGCTGGGCCGCTCACGAGGCCATCTCTGGAGTTACCGCTACGAAAACAATTCGTGTCTCTGGTTCCAGATCGAACTGGCCCAGGACCAGACGGTGCGTTCAGCCGGCTATGGTGAGCCGCCGGAGTGCTCCAAGCCGGGCGACAGCGCGTTTTTCTGAGCGGGTCGGCGCGCCGTGAGCCGGGCGTACAGCCAGCCGGCGATGGCGGCGCCGGCCGCCATCACCAGCAGGCCGGGCCACTCGCGCGTGGCGTCGATGAACACCGGCATGGGTGCCAGCGCGTCGACCGTGCGCACCGCCGCCACCATGCCCGCGCCGGCCGCTGCCGCCAGCAACGGGCTGCGCCAGGCGGGCCGGCGGCGCGCCAGAACAGCCGCTGCGGCCAGCGCCGGCAGCCACCCCGCGGCCAGGAGGCCTGCATACACCGGGGCAAAACCGGCCAGGTCCTGCCAGGTGGTGCGGGCCCGCTCGGCGGCCGGGATGTCCACGCCCAGGCCCACCAGGGCCTGCAGGTTCCACTGTGTCTGCACCACCGAGCCCCAGGCCGCCGCCAGCAGCCAGGCCAGCAGCAGCGGCCCGAGATGGCGCGTCCAGCGTGGGTTGGCGGACTGGGTGGAGGGGCCGGATCTCATAATGGCCGATTATGAAATACCTGCTTGTTTTCATCGTCGGGGCGCTGGCTCTGCTGGGCCCGCTCCAGGCCGCCAGCTACCGCATCGAGACCGTGGCCAGCGGGCTCGAACACCCGTGGTCGCTGGCGTTTTTGCCCGGTGGCCGTCTGCTGGTGACCGAGAGGGCGGGCCGGCTGCGGTTGATCGAGCCCGGGCCCAATGGGCGGCTTCAATTGCGTGCCGAGCCGGTGGACGGCGTGCCGCCCGTGCTGGCACGCGGGCAGGCCGGCCTGTTCGACGTGGTGGTGGACCCGGCCTTCGCGGTCAACGGTCGGGTGTTGCTCTCCTTTGCCCACGGCAGGCCCGAGGCCAACCACCTGCGCGTGGTGCGCGCGCGTTTCGACGGTCGTCGCCTGCTCGATGTGCAGGCCGTCTTCACCTCGATGCCGGCCAAGGCCGATGCCCAGCACTTCGGCGGTCGCATGGCCTGGCTGGCCGACGGCAGCCTGCTGCTCGGCATGGGCGACGGCAACCTCGAACGAACCGATGCGCAGCGCCTGCACACCCACCTGGGCAAGGTGCTTCGCATCCAGCCCGACGGCGGTGTGCCGGCCGACAACCCCTTCGTCGGGCGCGCCGATGCCCGGCCCGAGATCTATTCCATTGGCCACCGCAACCCGCAGGGGCTGGTGGTGGTGGACGGCGTGCCCTATGCCCACGAACACGGCGCGCGGGGTGGCGACGAACTCAACCGCCTGCGGCCCGGCGCCAACTTTGGCTGGCCGGTGACCACGGGAGGCATCGACTACACCTACGCCCGCATCACGCCTTTCAAAAGCCTGCCCGGCATCGAGCCGCCGCTGGTGGAGTGGACCCCGTCGATCGCCCCGGCCGGACTGGCCTGGTACGACGGTGAGCTGTTTGCGGCCTGGCGTGGCAGCCTGCTGGTGGCAGCGCTCAAGGAGCGCAGCGTGCGCCGCGTGCCCCTGACGGGTGGCACACCCGGGCCCCAGGACATCCTGTTCCAGGAGCTCGGCGAGCGCATCCGCGACGTGCGTGCCGGTCCCGACGGCGCGATCTACCTGCTGACCGACAGCCCCGATGGCCGCGTGCTGCGCGTCGTTCCCGCTCCCCCCTGAGCCCGGGGGCCGGGCCGGGCCGGCCAGCGCACCTCCCGGGCCGATGGGGACATGGCCCCTTCCCGTTCCGGATGGGTGGCCAGACGCTACAGTGCGCTCTGCGCCGCGGCGCCGGATGGGCCGGCGCGGCGAGTTTCGAAAGGGGTGGCCATGCTGCTGTTGATCCTGGGTCTGGTGTTGTTTCTGGGCATTCATTCGGTGTCCATCGTCTCGGCCGACGGGCGCAACCGCCTGGCCAGGCAGATGGGCGAAGGACCCTGGAAGGGTCTGTATTCGCTGGTCTCGCTGGCCGGTTTCGTTCTCATCGTCATCGGCTACGCCGCAGCGCGTGAAGCCCCGGTGCTGCTCTACACCCTGCCCAACGGTTTTCGGCATCTGGCGGCCCTGCTCATGCTGCCGGTGTTCGTGCTGCTGCTGGCCGCCTACCTGCCCGGGCGCATCCAGCGTGCGACCCGGCACCCCATGCTGCTGGCGGTGAAGCTGTGGGCGCTGGCCCACCTGCTGGCCAATGGCACGCTGGCCGATGTGCTGCTCTTCGGCGGCTTTCTCGCCTGGGCGGTGGTCGACCGCATCTCGGTGAAAAAACGCGCTGCTGCGGGCTTGACGCGCGCGGCCCCGGCGCTGCCCGCCGGCAAGGCCAACGACGCCATCGCGCTGGTCGGTGGCCTGGGTATTTACGTGTTGTTCGTGGTGTGGGCACACGCCTGGCTGTTCGGCGTGCGGCCCTTCGGCTGAGCGGCTTGAGGGAACCCTCGCCCGCTGCGGCGCACCAACCGGCTCCATCCCTTGAAACGACACCGGAGAGGCCCTTGATGATTCGCCCGATCGCCCTTTCATTCACCGCCCTGCTGGCCGTGGCGGGTCTGACGCCTGCGCTGGTGCATGCCCAGACCACCGAGGTGGTGGCCAGCGGCCTGCAGAACCCCTGGGGCGTGGCCTTCATCGGCGAGGGCCGCATGCTCGTGACCGAGCGGCCCGGGCGCATGCGCGTGGTGGGGGCCGATGGCCGCGTGGGCGAACCGCTGGCCGGTTTGCCCCCGGTGGAGGCGGGCGGGCAGGGCGGCCTGCTCGACGTGATCACCGACCGCGCATTCGCCAGCAACCGCACGGTGTATTTCTGTTATTCGGAGCCGGCGGCCAGCGGTGGGGGCAACTCCACCGCCATGGCCTCGGCCAGGCTGTCTGCCGACGCTTCGCGGCTCGAGGACGTGAAAGTGATCTTCAGCCAGGCGCCGAAGGTGAGCAGCCGGGCGCATTTCGGCTGCCGCATCGTGCAGGCCGGCGACGGCAGCCTGTTCCTCACGCTGGGCGACCGCTATTCCCGCATGAACGACGCCCAGACGCTGGACAACCACCACGGCAAGGTGGTGCGCGTGCGCTCCACCGGCGGCGCCCACCCGGACAACCCCTTCGTGGGTCGCGCGGGCGCCCTGCCCGAGATCTGGAGCTTTGGTCACCGCAACCTGCAAGGCGCCGCGCTCGCACCCGACGGACGCCTGTGGACCTCGGAACACGGCCCGCAGGGTGGTGACGAGATCAACCGGCCCGAGGCGGGCAAGAACCACGGCTGGCCGGTGATCACCTTCGGCCAGAACTACGGCGGCGGCACCATCGGTGAAGGCATCACCCGCCGGGAGGGCATGGAGCAGCCGCTGCACCAGTGGACCCCTTCGATCGCGCCATCGGGCCTGGCCTTCGTGACGAGCGAGCGGTACGGCCCGTCCTGGCAGGGCAACCTGCTGGCCGGATCGCTCAAGTTCCGCTACCTTTCGCGCCTGGTCATCGAAGGCGACCGGGTGGTGCGAGAGGAAAAACTGCTGCCCGATCTCAACCAGCGCGTGCGTGACGTGCGCCAGGGTCCCGACGGTTTCATCTACCTGCTGACCGACGACCGCAACGGTCAGCTGTTGCGCCTGCTGCCCGGGCGCTGAAAGGCCCCATGCGACACAACTCCCCGCAGGCCTCGGGCTCGCCCGATCCACACACCGCACGGGCGGCCCTGGCTCGGCGCTACCAGGCGGTGCGCCAGCAAACCCGTGCCCTGGCCGCTCCCCTGTCGCCCGAGGACTGCCAGGCGCAGTCGATGGCCGACGCCAGCCCGACCAAATGGCACCTGGCCCATGTGACCTGGTTCTTCGAGACCTTCGTGCTGGAGCCCTTCGAGCCCGGCTTCCAGCCCTTCAACCCCGCGTTCCGCGTGCTCTACAACAGCTACTACAACGGCGTCGGCGAGCAGTTTTCCAGGCCGCAGCGCGGGCTGGTCACGCGACCCGACCTGGCCGAGGTGTGGCGCTGGCGCGAGCAGGTCGACGAGCGCATCGCGCAGTTGATCCGGCACACCGACAGCCCGGAGGCCCTGCACCTGATCGCCATGGGGTTGCACCACGAACAGCAGCACCAGGAACTGCTGATCACCGACATCAAGCACCTGCTCTCCATCCATCCACTGAGCCCGGTTTACCAGCGCGCCTGGCCGCTGGTGTCGGTGGCGCCGGTGCCTGCGCGCTGGATCGAGCGCGAGGGTGGTCTGGTCGACATCGGCCATGCGGGGGAGGGGTTTTCGTTCGACAACGAAACCCCGCGTCACCGACAGTGGCTGGAGCCGCACGCGCTGATGAACCGCCCGGTCACGCACGGCGAGTGGCTGGACTTCGTGCGCGACGGTGGCTACAGCGATCCGCGCTGGTGGCTCGCCGCCGGCTGGGACTGGGTCCGTGCCCAGGCGGTGCGGGCACCGCTCTACTGGACCTTGCCGCCAGACACCAACGCCTTGCCCACCGTGTTCACCTTGCATGGCGAAGTGCCGCTGGACCCGAACACGCCGGTGGTGCATGTGAGCTACTTCGAGGCCGATGCCTTCGCCCGCTGGAGCGCTGCCACGCACGCCGACTTGGCCGGCGCGCGCCTGCCCACCGAAGCCGAATGGGAGGCAGCAGCCGCTGGCTTGCCCGTGCAGGGCAACCTGCAGGAGACCGGCGCGCTGCATCCCTTGCCCGCACGCGCCGCCGGCCCGGGGTTGCAGCAGATGTTCGGCGATGTGTGGGAATGGACCGCCAGCAGCTACAGCGCCTACCCGGGCTACCAGCCCGTGGCGGGTGCGGTGGGCGAGTACAACGGCAAGTTCATGGTCAACCAGACCGTGCTGCGCGGTGGCTCGTGCGCCACGCCGGCCTCGCACATCCGCGCCAGCTACCGCAACTTTTTTCCGACCGATGCACGCTGGCAGTTCAGCGGGCTACGGTTGGCCAGATCACTTATCGAGTGAGCAGCCGCCGGGCGCCGTGGCTTGACGCGTCCACCACCGCCACCATGAGCAGCATGGCGCCGAGGATGGTGGCGGTCTTGTTCATCTGGAACAGACCCATGTGAAAGGCCAGCAGCTGGCCCAGGCCGCCCGCGCCCACGACACCCAGCACCGCAGCGGCGCGGATGTTGTTCTCCCAGCGGTACAGCGTGTAGCTCATCAGCTGGGGCAGCACCTGGGGCAGCGTGGCGTGGAGGAACACGCGGCCGTTGCCCACGCCCTGCACGCGCAGGGCATCGCCAGGGCCGCTGGGGGTGTTTTCGATCGCTTCGGCGAACAGGCGGCCAAGCACGCCGGTGGTGTGAAGGGCCAGCGCCAGCGTGCCGGCGAACGGCCCCAGGCCGGCCGAAATCAACAACAGCGCGGCCCACACCAGTTCGGGAATGCTGCGCAGCGCGTTGAGCACCCAGCGGGTGGGCGCGCGCGCCCAGGCGGCATCGGCCGCGTGCAGGCGGCTGGCCGGCAGCGCCAGCGCCAGGCCGGCGGCCGCCGCCAGGGCCGTGCCCAGCGCCGACATGGCCAGCGTCTCCCAGGCACCGAGGGCCACCTTCTGCACAAACACCGGCGAGAGATCGGGTGGGAAAAACTCGGCCAGAAAACGGCCCATGCTGCGCGCCGCTTCCAGCGAGAGGAACTGCGCCCACTGCAGGTTGAGCGAAGCGAAGCTGGCCACCACCAGGACGATCAGGCCGGCGACAAACCAGCAGGCCTTGCAACGCGCGTCGAACAGGCGCGGGGGCAACTTGTAGGGTGGGTTCGATGCAGCGGGTTTCATCCGAGCGATTTCCTGAGCCACGAACTCACACGGTCCGCGAGTGCCACCAGCAGCACGAACACCAGCAGCATGGTGGCCACCTCGCCGCCGTTGAACATCTTCATCGAGTTGTCGAGCTGCTGGCCCAGGCCACCGGCGCCCACGAAGCCCAGCACCACCGACGAGCGGATCGCACATTCCCAGCGGTAGACCGTGTAGCTCGTGAGCTCGGCCGCGTTGGTCGGCAGCAGACCATAAAAGAAAGCCTGCAGCCGTCCGCTGCCGTTGCGCAGCAGTGTCTCGGTGGCGTGCGTCTCGCCGCTTTCCAGGATCTCGCCATACACCTTGCCCAGCATGCCGCCGTAGGTCAGCGCAATCGCCAGCACGCCGGCGGTGGGGCCCAGGCCGACCACACGCACGAACACCAGCGCCCAGACCAGTTCGGGAATGCTGCGCAGCACGATCAGCAACCAGCGCACGAGCTGGCGCAGCCAGAACGGGCCACGCGCCATGCGGCCCGACAGCGCGGATACCGACAGCACCCGCACCGACAGCAGCGTGAGCGGAATGGCCACCACCAGCGCCAGCGTCACGCCGGCGGTGGCCATGGCCACGGTGCGCCAGGTCTCCACCGCCACCATCTGCATGAACCCCGCATTGACCACCAGCGGCCAGAAGGTGGCGAGGAACTGGCGGGTGACCCTGAGGTTGTCGGGTTCCAGAAAAATCCAGGGCCTGAACTCGGTGGCCACCATCAGCGGCCACAACAGCACCGCCCCCAGGCCGAGCCAGAACACGCGGCCCGTCCAGGCCGGATCCCGCACGGGGGGGCTGCGAGAGGGGGTGACCGCTGCGCCCATGCTCAACGGCAGTGCATCACGGCCGGTGGCGCGGCGGTGGCTTGAACCGGCACCACCATCGGCATCTCGCCCCGAAGTTCGTGTTCGAACTGGTCGTACAGAAGCGCCAGCCGTTGCGGGGTCACGTCGGCGGCTGGCAGGTCAAAGGCCAGCTGGCCGTCTCTCAAACCGACGATGCGCGGAAAGTGGGCCAGCGCCACATCCACCTGGTGCAGCGTGGCGATCAGCGTCGCGCCGCGTTCGCGCGCGCCGTCCAGCAGCGTGGCCACGGCCTGTTTCGAGCGGGTGGGGTCGAGCGCCGAGAGCGGCTCGTCGATCAGCCATGCCCGGGCCGGCGCGAGCAGTGCGCGCGCCAGGCCCACGCGCTGGCGCTCACCGCCCGAGAGCCGGTCGACCCGCTCGAACAGCTTGTCGGCGAGGTCGAAGCGATCCAGCGCGTCAAAAGCGGCCGGAATGTCGCTCGGATAGAACAGCGAGCGCAGGCTGGCCAGCAGGCCCATGGCGGGCAACCGGGCGGCGAGCACCGAGGTGACCACCCGCTGGCGCGGTGGCAGCGGCGGCACCTGCGGCGCCAGAAACAGCTGGCCGCGCTGGCGCTGCAACGCAGCTCGCGGCAAGGCCCAGGGATCGCGCCCGTCGAGCGTCAGCTGGCCGGACGACGGCGGCAGGGCGCAGGCCATGACCTGCAGCAGCGTGGTCTTGCCCGCACCCGACGGCCCGATCACTGCGACCTGCTCGCCCGAGGCGATCTGCAGATCGAGCGAGCGCAGCGCGGGCGCGTGGCCCGTGCGCGCCGCGGGGTGGCGTGCCGAGACGCCTTGCAGTGTGATGTTCAACCGACCGCCTTGCCGATCAGAGCAGGCCGGCGCTGCGGGCGGCGGCTTCCAGGCCCTTGTAGTTCTCGGGTCGGGTTTCGATGTAGCGCGTGGCGCGGTTGAGCTTGAGGATCTCGGCGTGCTCGGGATTGGCTGGCGACAGGCCAAGCAGTGCGGACTTGATCTTCTGCTGCATCGCCACCGGCGTGTCGGCGTGCACCGACCAGTTGTAGTTGAAGTAGCCCGGCGTGGTGAAGAACACGTCCACCGCCTTGGTGTCCACCTTGTTCTCGGCCACGAATTTCTTCCAGACCGTGATGTCGAGCGCAGCGGCGTCGACCTTGCCGCTCACCACCGAGGCGATGGTGGCGTCGTGCGCGCCGCTGTAGGCGATGCGGCGGAAATCCTTTTCGGGTTCGATGTTGGCCGCCAGCAGGAAGCTGCGCGGCATCAGGTGGCCGGAGGTGCTGCTCTGCGAGCCGAACGACACCTGCTTGCCCTTCATGTCGGCCAGGCTCTTGATGCCCGAGTCGGTCTTGGCGATGAAGACCGACTGGAACTTCGTGTCTTCCTCGCGCTGGGCCAGCGGCACGATCTTGCCGCCCGAGCGCAGGTTGGCCTGCACGAAGGTGAAGCCGCCGAACCAGACCAGGTCCACCTTCTTGTTGACCAGCGCTTCCACCGCCGCAGGGTAGTCGCTCACCGGCGTGAATTCGACCTTCACGCCCAGCTGTTTTTCAAGATAGGAGGCCAGCGGCGTGAACTTGCGGATTTGCTCCGTGGCGGCTTCTTCGGGAATGGTGGTGACGCGGAACACGGTCTGGGCGTGGGCGGCGGCAGAGACGGCGAGCACGGCGCAGGTCAAGAGTGCGCGCAGGGTGCGGGGGGAGCTGTTGAACATGGTGAATCCGGTGAAGAGGGATTGAGGAGCGCGTATTAGACCTGAGCGGTTTCCATCCGGCGGCGCGGCCGCACAGCAACCCTCATCGTGGCAAGACCCTGTCCTGAACCGGGTCACCGCAGCGACGGGGAAGGACGCCTCCGATATAAAGCACCTTCCCGAAAGCGTTCATGCCCATTCAAGCCCCACCCCCACCCCCGCCTTTCATCCAGCTCCACCACGAGGACAGAGCCGCGCTGCGCGCCGAGCTGGTGGCGGGCCTGCTGCAGATACCCGCCCGCATCGCGCCGAAGTTCCTGTACGACGCGCTGGGCTCGCGCCTGTTCGACGCCATCACCGAACTGCCCGAGTACTACCCCACCCGCACCGAAGCATCGATCTTCAGGCAGCACGGCGCCGGGATGGCGCGTGTGGTGCCCCACGGGGCGATCCTGCTCGACCTTGGCGCGGGCAGTTGCGTGAAGGCCGCGCGCCTGTTCCCGGTGCTGCGGCCCTCGGCCTATGTGGCGATCGACATTTCGGTGGAGTACCTGCGCGACACCTTGCAGCAACTGCAGAAGCAGCACCCCGCGCTGGCGATGATGGGCCTGGGCATGGACTTCTCGGCCCGATTCGCGCTGGGCGCCGAGGTGGCCGACTGGCTGGCCGACGGGCCGGCGGCGCAGGCGCCACGCGTGGTGTTCTACCCCGGCTCCAGCATCGGCAATTTCAACCCTGGCGAGGCACTGGCCCTGCTGCAGCAGGCGCACGCGGTGTGCCGTTCGGGTGGCGCGGGCGGTGGTCTGCTGATCGGTGTGGACCGCCTCAAGCCGCGGGCCGTGCTGGAGCCTGCGTACGACGATGCGCTGGGTGTCACCGCGGCGTTCAACCGCAACCTGTTGCTCAACGTGAACCGCGTGCTCGGTGCCGACTTCGCGCCGGCCGCCTGGCAACACGTGGGGCTGTTCAACGAGCAGGCCTCGCGCATCGAGATGCACCTGCAGGCAACCACCCGCCAGGCCGTGACCTGGGCCGGCGGCGAGCGCGTGTTCGAACCGGGCGCTCGGGTGCACACCGAGAGTTCGTACAAGTGGCAGCCCGAGGCCTTCGAGGCGCTGCTCACGCAGGCCGGCTTTGCCCGGGGCCACCACTGGACCGATGCGCAAGGCTGGTTCAGTGTGTTCTGGGCACCGGCCTGATCGCGCCTGGCCGGCAACACCCACCGGCTCTTGAGCCTCACGCCCGAACGCTGCGAAAGCCGGCGAACAGGTCGTTGCGTTCTGCGCTGAAGTAGTTGCGGTACCGCGGGTGGCGCAGGCGCGCGTGGGTGGCGCTGCTGGCGCCCTTGAGCACCGGGCGGCCATCGAACCAGGGTTGTGAATAGTCGCGGTAGGGGTGGGGCACAAAGCCGGGGAAGGGCGCGAACGCGCTGGCGGTCCATTCCCACACCTCGCCCCACACAAAGCCCGGCACGGCGTGCGCCGCCACCTCCCACTCGGCCTCGGTGGGCAGGCGCCGACCGGCCCAGCGGCACCAGGCCTGCGCTTCGGTGGCACTCAGGTGGCAGGCCGCAGCCCGGCTGTCCAGCGCCTGCCAGCACCCGTTGGCCCGGGTCTGCCAGCCATCGTCCGAGCGCCGCAGGTGGCGCGGCACGGCGGCCAGACCGGCGTCCACCATCGGCAGGTAGCGCGCCCAGGTCACTGCGCCGGTGTCGATCTCGAACGCCTCCACCGCCACCTCGTGGGCATCCCGTTCGTTGTCGAAGGCAAAGCCGGGGCCGCTCCAGCCCTGCAGCCAGCGCGTGGCCGACACCCGGGTTTCGGCCGGCGCCGTGAACGTGACCGGGGGCCGGTGGCCGACGTCGATGCCCAGCGTCTGTGCCATGGTCACGGCGGCTTCGGCGTGCATGTCTTCATGGAACAGCGCGAGCCGAAAGAAGTACAGGCCCCTGTCGTCTTCGGTCGCCGTGTGCAGGCACTCCAGCGTGTCGTCCAGGCTCGCCGAGAGGTCGGCACGCGTGTCCTGTGCGCCGGGCAGGTGCAGCTGCCATCGGTGGTCGTGGGCCACGGTGCTGGAGTCGTACAGCGCATCGGCGTCGACACCCCGCCTGGCCTGGCGCGCCAGGCGCCGCGGTGCCAGCGGGTCGGCCTGCACGCCGCGACTCAGCTGCGGGTTGCGCGCGATCCACCAGTCGGCGAACCAGCCCACATGGCCCAGTTCCCACAGCGGCGGATTGAGCTCGGGCCAGCAGGGCACGCGCAGATCGGGACCGAGCGCGGCCTCGTACGCCGCGAACAGCCGCAGGCTGCGCTCGCGTGCGTCCACCAGCGCGGCGGCCAGGCTTGCCCGCCCGGCCTGGCGGGCCATGTCGGCCGGTGCCAGCCTGCCCGCCGGTGTGTCGCCCACAATCGAGCCCTCGCCCATGTCCATGAAAAAACCTTCGCTTTGTATCGTCACGCCGGCCCTGGCCGACGCCAACAACGGCAACTGGCAGACGGCCCGCCGCTGGGCCCGCATGCTCTCGGGCGATTATCGGGTGAGGCTGGCGCGGGCCTGGTCACCCGGGGACGAGGCCGACGGCCTGCTGGCCCTGCACGCACGCCGCTCGGCGCCCTCGGTGGCCGCCTTTGCAGAGGCCCATCCACAGCGACCGCTGGTGCTGGCACTCACCGGCACCGACCTCTACCGCGACATCGCGTCCGACGCGAGTGCGCAGCGCTCGCTGGTGCTCGCTCACCGGCTCATCGTGCTGCAGGAGCAAGGTCCGTTGTCGCTGCCGCCGGAACTGCGTGCCAGCTGCGAGGTGATCTTCCAGTCGGGCACGCGGCGCCGGACGCTGGCCAGGACCACCGACCACCTGCGCGCCGTGATGGTGGGCCACCTGCGCGATGAAAAGTGGCCGCAGACCCTGTTCGAGGCCGCACGCCTGATCGGCCCGCACGAAGGCATCCTGATCGACCACATCGGCGCCGCGCTCGACCCCGCGCTGGGGGAGGCCGCGCGCGCCACCGCGCTGGCCTGCCCGCACTACCGCTGGCTCGGCAGCCTGCCGCATGCGGTTGCGCGGTCGCGCATCCAGCGTGCGCACGTGCTGGTGCACACCAGCCGCATGGAAGGCGGCGCCCACGTGCTGGTCGAGGCGGTGCTCAGCGGCACGCCGGTGCTGGCATCGCGCATCGCGGGCAATGTGGGCATGCTGGGCGCCGACTATGGCGGCTACTTTCCCGCCGGCAATGCGCCTGCCCTGGCACAGGCGCTGCGCGAGTGCCGCGCAGACCTGGCCGCGCCAGCTGGCCGGCTCGCCACCCTGCAAGCACAATGTGGGCTTCGCGCGCCGCTGTTCGACCGGGGCACCGAGCACGCCCGCTTGTCGAGCCTGCTCAAGGGGCTGTTCTGAGCGAGCGCAACCGTTTTCATTGTTTACGCAGACTTCCATGAACACACCTTCTCCCGCCGCCGCCAGCCGGCCCCGCCTCACCAGCCCGACGCACCGCGGCGTTGGCGTGCGCCCCGAAGCGGGCTGAGCCATGGAGCGCAGGCGCATCAGCTCCGGCTCGCCGTTCGAGCGGCAGATCGGCTACTCGCGCGCCGTGGTCGCGGGCGACTGGGTGTTCGTCTCCGGCACCACCGGCTTCGACTACACCACCATGACCATTTCCGACAGCGTGGTGGAGCAGGCCGAGCAGTGCCTGCAGAACATCGCCGCCGCGCTCAGGCAGGCCGGTGCCAGCCTGGACGACGTGGTGCGCGTGAACTACGTGCTGCCCGACGGCGCCGACTTCGAGGCCTGCTGGCCGGTGCTGCGCAAACACCTGGGCGCGGCTCGCCCGGCCGCCATGATGATCACCGCTGGCCTGCTCGATCCGCGCATGAAGATCGAGATCGAGGTCACGGCTTTCAAACCACGCTGAATCCCGCTTTTTGCGGATTCACGACGTTCTCGTGCATTTGCGAAAAAGCCATCTCACCCACTGCCCATGACGCACGCCCCCATCCTCGCCTTCGACATCTTCGGCACCGTGGTCGACTGGCACGGCAGCATCCAGCGCGAAGTCGCCGCGCTTTTCCCGCAGGTGGACGCCGATGCCTTTGCACTCGCCTGGCGCGCCGGGTACCAGCCGGCCATGCAGCGGGTGCGCTCGGGCGAGCTGGGCTGGACGCTGATCGACGACCTGCACCGCCTGATCCTGGACGACCTGTTGCCGACGTTCGGTTTGACCTCACTCACCGAAGCGCAGAAACAGCACCTCAACAAGGTCTGGCACCGGCTCGACCCGTGGCCCGACGCGGTGGCCGGACTCACGCGCCTGAAGACCCGCCACACCCTGTGCAGCCTGTCCAACGGCAACCTTGGCCTGCTCACCAACATGGCCAAGCGCGCCGGCCTGCCGTGGGACTGTGTGCTGTCGGCCGAGGTGTTTCGCGCCTACAAGCCCGACCCGGCGACCTACCTCGGCGTGGCGCGGGTGTTCGACGTGGCGCCGTCGGAGGTGATGCTGGTGGCCGCCCACCAGGACGATCTGGCCGCGGCGCGCGCATGCGGCCTGCGCACCGCCTACATCGAGCGACCCCTGGAGTTCGGTGAGCGCCACCCCAAGGACGTGTCGGCCGATGCGGCCAACACCCTGCATGCGCGCGACCTGTTGCACCTGGCCGAGCTGCTCGGCTGCTGAGGAGCGCCGCGGTCTGATCCGGTCGCGCTCGATGAAGCCGCGGTGCCTGGCTCCGATGGTGCGTGACGCCTCAAGGCGCGCCGTCTGTCCACCGGAGGTCGGCCACCCAGCCGCGGCTGCTGGTGGCGGTGTTGTCGCTGTCGGCGCCCAGCAGCACGCGGGTGATGCGGGGTGCCCCGGCGCCCGCAGGCAGCTCGTCGGCGAACAGCGTGGTGAAGTCTTGCGCCACATCGCGCGACTCGTTGACCCAGCTTCCCAGAGGCGCGCCCTGGCCTTGCAGGCTGATGAACCGGACCCGTTTCGTGTAGGGGTTCGGGCCCTGTGTGAGCGACGGGTGCGTGCTGTCCCACACATAGCAGACGGTGGCCGGCGGCAGCGCCTCGCCGCTGACACTGCGTGCGATGCGCAGCACGGTGCGCTCGACAAAGGGCACACGGTCCAGCGCATGGTCGAACATCACGCAGACCTTCAGCGCGGCATCGTCACCCGCTTTCGTGAGGATGTCGGGCGGGGCCTTTCCGCCTGAGAGCGCTGTGTCCAGTCGCCAGCGCCACTGCAGCCGGGCCGGCGCGGCGCCGCTCCAGTCGTGCACCAGCGTGCCGTAGCTCGATGCCGTGACCACCTGCACCGCAGCCACGCCGTCCGCAAGACCGGCCTCGAAGCGCGTCGGGGGCAGGTCGGCCTTGGCCTTGGGGAAACCGACGAACCGCCAGGCGGGGTTCAGCGCGCCATCGGCCTGCACCAGCGCAGGCAGGGGTGTTCGGGCCGAGGCACCCAGGCTGGTGGCCAGCAGCAGCGCAGCCAGCGTTCGCGCGGGTGCCATCAACCGCGCCTCCAGTCATGAAACCGGCCCACCCAGGCCAGCAGCTGCTGCGGTGCGTGCGCGCGCTTCCATTCGCCGGCGGCGAACTTGTTGGCCTCGGCCAGCGTGGGGTAGGTGTGGATGGTGCCCAGGATCTTGTTCAGGCCCAGGCCGTGTTTCATCGCGAGCACGTACTCGGCCAGCAGGTCGGCCGCATGGGTGCCGACGATGGTCACGCCCAGGATGGTGTCCTTGCCCGGCACGGTGAGCACCTTCACGAAGCCGTGCGCCTCGCTGTCGGCAATGGCGCGGTCGAGGTCGTCGATGCCGTAGCGCGTCACCTCCACCGCGATGCCTTTTTCTTTTGCTTCCTGTTCGTTCAGGCCCACGCGCGCCACCTCGGGATCGATGAAGGTGGCCCAGGGGATGACCGAGTAGTCGGCCTTGAACTTCCTGAAGTCGCCGAACAGCGCGTTGACCGCGGCGTACCAGGCCTGGTGGGCCGCCACGTGGGTGAACTGGTAGGGCCCGGCGACATCGCCGGCAGCAAAGATGTTGGGGTAGAGCGTCTGCAGGTATTCGTTGGTCTCCACCGTCTTGTTCGTCGGAATGCCCAGTTCCTCCAGCCCGTAGCCGGTGAGGCGCGCGCTGCGGCCCACGGCGCACAGCAGTTCGTCGAACTCGATGCGCTGTTCGGCGCCGGCGTGCTCCACCACGAGTGTCTTCACACCGTTCGTGTTTTCCACGCGCAATGCCTTGTGGCCGGTGCGCACATCCACACCGTCCTTCGTGAGCGCCTGGCGCGCCAGTTCGCTCACCTCCGCGTCTTCACGCGCCATCAGGCGTGGCGCCATCTCCACCTGGGTCACCTGCGAGCCCAGGCGCGCAAAGCTCTGCGCCAGTTCGCAGCCGATCGGCCCTCCGCCCAGCACCACCAGGCGTCCGGGCACCTCGTCGAGCTGGCCGAACTTCTCCCACAGCGTGTCGCTGGTCACATAGCCGCTGTCTTCCAGCCCGGGCAGGGGCGGCACAAAGGGCCGTGCGCCGGCGGCAATCACGATGCTGCGGGTGGTGAGGGTCTGCGTGGTTCCGTCGTTCATGGCGATCTCCACCGTCCACGGGTTCACCAGCTTCGCGTAGCCCTGCAGCACCTCCACACCGAGGCCGGTGTATCGCTCCACGCTGTCGTGCGGTTCGATCGCGCGCACGATGTCCTGGATGCGCTGCATCACCGCCTTGAAACTGAACGTGGGCGCGCTGCTGTGCAAGCCGTAGGTTTCACCGTGGCGCATCTGGTGGGCGAGCTTGGCGCTCTTGATCAGCGCCTTGCTCGGCACGCAGCCGTAGTTCAGGCAGTCGCCGCCCATCTTGTGCGCCTCGACCAGCGTGACCTTGGCCTTGACCACCGCGGCGATGTAGGCCGACACCAGGCCGCCCGCACCGGCGCCGATCACGATCAGGTTGCGGTCGAACCGCTTGGGCTTCACGCTGGCCCAGCGCGCGTACACCTTGCGCTTTTGCAGCAGGCCCACGATCCATTTCGCGATCAAGGGAAACACGCCGAGCAGCACAAAGGAGCCCAGCAGCGCCGGGCTCAGGATGCCCTGCAGCGAATCGATCTGCGCCAGCTGCGTGCCCGCATTCACATACACCAGCGTGCCGGCCAGCATGCCGATCTGGCTCACCGCGTAGAAAGTGATCGCCTTCATCTTGGTGAGGCCCATCACCAGGTTGATCACGAAGAACGGCACCACCGGGATCAGCCTCAGCGTGAAGAGGTAGAACGCGCCGTCCTTCTCGATGCCGCGGTTGATCTCGGCCAGGCGGTTGCCGAACTTCGCCTCGATGCTGTCGCGCAGCACGAAGCGCGAGACCAGAAACGCCAGCGTGGCACCCAGGCTGGAAGCAAACGACACCAGCAGCGTGCCCCACCACAGGCCGAAGATGGCGCCACCGGCCAGCGTGATGATGGCGGCGCCCGGAAACGACAGCGCCGTGGCCACCACATAGAGGGCGAAGTACGCCAGCGACACGGTGAGCGGCTGCGCGGCGTAGAGTGCCTCGAAGCGGGCCTGGCTCTGTTTGAGGTAGTCCAGGCTCAGGAAGCGGCCCAGATCGAACAGAAAAAAGGCCGTGATGCCCAGCAGCACCACGGCCAGCAGAAAGATTTTTCGAAAGCTCACGACAATTCCTGTGTGGGGTTGCAGCCCGTTGGTCACCGGGGCCGCTGCATTCTTACATCATCCATCTTTCGCAACGCAGTCTTCACCAAGGTATCCCGGCGTGTCGCCCTCCACCGACCTCATTGACCACCTGCGCCTGGCCTTGCAGGCGCAGGGGCACCCCGCAGCCGGCCAGGCGCTGGAGCGCCTGCCCGACAAGGGTCTGGCGCACGACCATGTGCGCCTGGCCGGCACCGGTGCGCTCGCGCGCATCCCCAAGCAGAGCCAGCTCGGCCTGGCCGCGCAGGACAACCTCGACTACCAGCGCGCCTGTTTCGAACGCGCCGCACCCGCCGGCCACACGCCCGCCTTGCTCGGTGTGCTGCCGCCATCGACCCACCTGCCGCGTGGCGCGCTGCTGGTGCAGGCGATCACGGGCCGCCCGGCCCGCCTGCCGCAGGACCTGCCGGCCCTGGCCACCGCGCTCGCGGCCTTGCACGCGCTGCCTGTGCCCGCGCCGGCGGGTCGCGCACCCCTGTTGCATGCGCACGATCCCCTGCAGGCGCTGGCGCAGGAGATCGAGGCCCAGGCCCGGCACCTCGGCGCGGCCGGCTTGCCCGCCGCCGTGCAGGACGCCATCGAACGCGAGCGCCAGCGCCTGCAGTCCTGCCTGCAAGGCCCGGCCCGGCCTGCGCGCTGCCTCATTGCCTTCGACGCCCACCCGGGCAACTTCATCGTGCAACCCGACGGTCGTGCGGTGCTGGTCGATCTCGAGAAGTGCCGCTACGCCCACCCGGGGCTGGACCTGGCCCACGCCACGCTCTACACCTCCACCACCTGGGACCTGGACTCGCAGGCGGTGCTCACGGTGGACGAGGTGCTCGGTTTCCACGCGGCCTGGGCGGCTGCCGTCGGACCGCTGGCCGCCGGTGCCCGGCCCTGGCACGGACCGCTGCGCCGCGCCATGTGGTTGTGGTCCGTCACCTGGTGCGCCAAGTGGCGTGCGCTGTCACCGCAAGCGGCCCGTGCCGGTGCCGACGGTGAAGACTGGTCGGGTGAGCGCAGCGAGGCCGCGCTGGTGGACCATGTGCGCAACCGGGTCGACCACTACCTGCAAGCCGAGGTGGTGCAAGAGGTGATCGAGGGTTTCGACCGGTTCGAACGCGGGTTGCGCGCATGAGCCTGGCCATCATCGTGCCGGTGCTCAACGAAGCCGCCACGCTGGCAGCGAGACTGCAGGCGCTCGCGCCGCTGCGCGCGCGCGGTGCCGAGCTGCTGGTGGTCGACGGCGGCAGCACCGACGGCACCCCGGCCATTGCGCGCGCCCTGTCCGACCGCGTGCTGCAAGCCCCGCGCGGGCGCGCCGCCCAGCTCAACGCCGGTGCTGCCGCCACGCGGGCCGAGGTGCTGCTGTTCCTGCACGCCGACACGCAACTGCCCGCCGACGCCGACCGCCGGATGCACCAGGCCCTGCAGCGCGGCCACCGCTGGGGCCGCTTCGACGTGCGCATCGACGGTGATCACGCGCTGCTGCCCATGGTGGCCTGGTTCATGAACCAGCGCTCGCGTTTGAGCGGCATCGCCACCGGCGACCAGGCGGTGTTCGTGCAGCGGCGCTTGTTCGAATCGGTGGGTGGCTTCGCGGCCTTGCCGCTGATGGAGGACATCGACCTGAGCCGCCGGCTCAAGGCCATCGAGGCACCGGCCTGCCTGAGTGAGCGCGTGAGCACCTCGGGCCGGCGCTGGGACCAGCACGGTTTCTGGCGCACGGTGCTGCTCATGTGGCGGCTGCGCGCAGCGCACGCGCTGGGCCGCGATGCCCACGCCCTGGCGCTGCGCTACGGTTACCGGCCGCGCGCGCCGGCCGCCGTGGCCGTGCTGGCCAAGGCGCCGGTGGCGGGGCTGGCCAAGACGCGGCTGATTCCCCTGCTGGGCGCCGCCGGTGCTGCCCGCGCCCAGCGCGGCTTTGCACTGCAGACGCTGGCAACCGCCCGCGCGGCCAGCACCGGCGAGCTGAGCTTGTGGTGCGCCCCCGATGCCGCACACCGCTTCTTTCGCGCCCTGGCGGTGCGCCATGGTGTGGCGGCACTGTCCCAGCCCGCCGGCGACATCGGGCAGCGCATGGCGGCCGCCATGCAGCACCACTTTGCCCGGGCGCCGCACACGCCCTTGCTGATCGTCGGCACCGACTGCCCGGTGCTCACGCCGTCCCACCTGCAGCAGGCGGCCGACGCGCTGCAGGACCACGACGCGGTGCTGATTCCGGCCGAGGACGGCGGCTATGTGCTGATCGGTCTGCGCAGGCCCGTGCCCGAGGTGTTCACCGAAGTGCCGTGGAGCACCGCGCAGGTACTCGAGCGCACCCGGGAGCGCCTGCGAGGCTGCGGTGCGAGCTGGCAGGAACTGCCCACCCTGTGGGACGTGGACGAACCCGCGGACTGGTTGCGCTGGCAGGCGGCCGCGCCCCGGGCTGTTCCTTGACACGTGTCATGGCGCGTCGCCGCGAAGTGCCTTAGCGTGAAGGCATGAGCGGCACAAACCCCCCCGGCAACCCCTCGCCAGCGCCTGCGCCGTGGCACGCCCGCACGGCCCGTGAGACGCTGCAGGCCCTGCGATCCACCGAACAGGGCCTGAGCACCGCTCAGGCCGACGAAGGCCTGGCCCGGCACGGTCCGAACCAGCTGGTGGCCGAGGCGCCACCCGGCCTGTGGCGTCGGGTCGCGCTGCAGTTCCACAACCTGCTGATCTACGTGCTGATGGCGGCCTCGGTGACCACCGCGCTGGTGGGCCACTGGCTCGACGCCGGCGTGATCATGTCCGTGGTGCTGCTCAACGTCGCCATCGGGGTGCTGCAGGAAGGCAAGGCCGAGAAGGCCTTGCAGGCGATCCGGCACTTGCTCGCGCCCCACGCCATGGTGCTGCGCGATGGCCACCTCGTCGAGATCGACGCCGCCGGGCTGGTGCCGGGCGATGTGGTGCAGCTCGCCTCGGGGGACAGCGTGCCGGCCGATGTGCGCCTGCTGGTCCACCACGGCCTGCGGGTGGACGAGTCGGCGCTGACCGGCGAGTCCGTCCCGGTGGACAAGTCGCTCGATCCGGTGGCCCCTGCCGCCGCGCTGGGCGATCGTCTGTGCCTGGCCTTCGCCGGCACGCTGGTCACGCAGGGCCAGGCCCGTGCGGTGGTGGTGGCCACCGGATCACAAACCGAGATGGGGCGCATCGGCCGCTTGCTGGAGACGGTGGAGACGGGCACCACGCCGCTGTTGCGCAACATGGCCCAGCTCGCCCGCTGGATCACGCTGGCGGTCATGGGGGCCGCGGCGCTGCTCTTTGCTTTCGGCACCCTGGTGCGCGGGATGCCGGCGGTCGAGATGTTTCTGACGGCCGTGAGCCTGGCCGTGGCGGCCATTCCCGAGGGCTTGCCCGCCATCATGACCATCACGCTGGCCATCGGTGTGCAGCGCATGGCTGCGCGCCATGCGGTGGTGCGCCGGCTGCCCGCCGTGGAAACGCTGGGTTCGGTCACCGTGATCTGCTCCGACAAGACCGGCACCCTGACGCGCAATCAAATGACGGTCCAGCAGGTGGTGCTGGCCGACCAGTTCATTGATGTGGAGGGTGTGGGCTATGCACCCGAAGGGCATCTGCGCGACGAGGGTCGGCCCTTGATGGCTGGCGAGTTGTTTCGCGATTCGCCGGCCCTGCTGGCCTTGGCCGAGGCGGCCGCGCTCTGCAACGATGCCAGCCTGCAGCAGCGGCCCGAGGCGGGCAGTGGCCAGGCCCCGGGCGGCACCGGGGTGTCCTGGCAGCTGACCGGCGATCCGACGGAGGGCGCCTTGCTCTGCCTCGCCATGAAGGCCGGCATCGATCCGGCGGAGCTGCGCCTCGAGCGCGCGCGTCTTCAGGCCATTCCGTTCGAATCGGAGCACCGCTTCATGGCCACCGCGCATGCCCGGGCCGGGTGTCACCAGGTGCTGCTCAAGGGTGCCCCCGAAAGCGTGCTCGTGAGGTGCAGCCACCAGCTGCTGCGCAATGGACAGGAGGCGCCGCTGGATGCGCAGCACTGGAACGCGGCCGTGGAAGCGCAGGCCCGCAGTGGTCGACGGGTGCTGGCGCTGGCGCGCGGTCGGCTCGGTGATGGACAGGCGCTGAATCACCAGACGGTCAACCAGGGCCTGACCCTGCTCGGTCTGGTCGGCATCATCGATCCGCCGCGCGACGAAGCCATCGCGGCGGTGGCGCAGTGCCGGGCGGCCGGCATCCGCGTGAAGATGATCACCGGTGACCACGGCACGACCGCCAGTGCCATCGCGATGCAGCTCGGCATGGGACAGGCGCTGCGCGCGGTCACCGGCCCGGAAATCGAGGCCATGGACGACCAGGCCCTGCGCCAGGCGGTGCAGGACACGGACGTGTTCGCGCGCGCCAGCCCGGAGCACAAGCTGCGGCTGGTGCAGGCCTTGCAGGCGCGCGGTGAGGTGGTTGCCATGACAGGCGACGGGGTGAACGACGCCCCCGCGCTCAAGCAGGCCGATGTGGGTGTGGCGATGGGGAAGAAGGGCACCGAAGCCGCCAAACAGGCTGGCGCCATCGTGCTGGCCGACGACAACTTCGCCTCCATCGCCCACGCGGTGGAGGAGGGGCGCACGGTGTACGACAACCTGCGCAAGACGGTGGTTTTCCTGCTGCCCATCAACGGCGGTGAGTCGCTCTCGCTGTTGGCCGCCGTGGTGTTCGGTCTGGCGCTGCCGATCCTGCCGGCGCAGATTCTCTGGGTGAACATGGTCAGCTCGGTGGCACTGGCCATGGTGCTGGCCTTCGAGCCCACCGAGCCCGACGTGATGAAGCGCAGGCCCCGGCCCGCCACGCAGGCCATGCTCTCTTCCTTCGTGTTGTGGCGCATCGTCCTGGTGTCCACACTGTTCCTGATCGGCATCTTCGGCATCTACCGCTGGGCACTGGACATGGGCAGCCCGATCGAGGTGGCGCGCACGATGGCGGTGAACACGCTGGTGGCGATGGAGATCTTCTACCTGTTCAGCGTGCGCTACCTGAAGGCGCCCTCGTTCACCTGGCGCGGCGTCCAGGGCACGCCCCGCGTGTTGCTGGCGGTGGCGGGGGTGCTGGTGCTGCAGGCGCTGTTCACCTATGCACCCTTCATGCAGACGCTGTTCAACACGCGGGCGCTGGACCTGTTGCAGCTGGCACTGTGTGCGGGTGCCGGGCTGGCGGTGCTGCTGGTGCTGGAGCTCGAGAAAACCCTGCTGCGTCACTTCAGGCGCTGACAGCCCCAGCCGATGCGCAGCGCCGTGGTGATCGCGCACAGCGCTGCGAAGCCCCAGGCGATGGGCGCGAACCACTGCGGCCACAGGCACATCGCCACGAACGCGGCGATGGTCTCGGTGGCCTCGGTCAGGCCGCCCAGGAAGTAGAAACTCTTGTCGGGCAAAGCGGTCGATGTGATCCCGCGCTGGGCGGCCACGATGGCAAACGCCAGGAAGCTGCTGGCCGTGCCGATGAAGCTGGCCAGCAGCACCGCCGCGGGCAGGGCGTTGTGTGCCGGGTCGGCCACGGCAAAGGCCAGCGGGATCGACGCATAGAAAAGAAAGTCCAGCGTGATGTCGAGAAAACCGCCCCGGTCGGTCGGTTGGGTGAGGCGCGCCACGGCGCCGTCCAGGCCGTCCATCAGGCGCGAGAGCAACAGCAGCACCAGACCCGCCAGGAAGTGCTGCAGCCCGATCGCCACGGCCGCGGCCATGCCGATGGCAAAACCGGTGACGGTGAGCATGTCCGCACCCATGCCCGCGCGCACCAGCGTGCCGGCGACACGGGCCAGCAGCGGCCGGATCGCCTGCTGGATCGCCCGGTCAAGCACGGCCCAGCTCCAGCACCAGCGCAGCGTCGGCCACGTCGGCCGCGTCGTGCGTCACCAGCACGGCGGGCACGCCGCTGTCGCGCAGGTGGTCGAACACGAAGGCCCGGAACTGGTCGCGCAGCGCGGCGTCAAGCTTGGAGAACGGCTCGTCGAGCAGCAGCGCGCGGGGGCGCGCCAGCAGCGCGCGCATGAGGGCCACGCGCGCGCGCTGCCCACCCGAGAGCGTGGCCGGATCGCGTTCGCCAAAGCCCGCCAGGCCGGCGTCCTGCAATGCGTCCTCCACCGCAGCCAGCCGCTCGCGCCGGGGCCCGGCGGGCACGGCAAACAGCAGGTTCTCGGCCACCGTCATGTGGGCGAACAGCAGGTCGTCCTGGAACAGCAGTCCGACGCCGCGTTGTGCGGTGGGCAAGGTCGTGAGCTCACGCCCGTCGAGCGTCACCGTGCCCTCGAAGCGCAGGGCTTCACTGCCCTCGGTCACGCCTTCGAGCGTGCCGGCGATGGCCGCGAGCACCGAACTCTTGCCGCTGCCACTGGGCCCCATCAGCGTGAGGATCCGGCCCGGCGCAACCTCGATCCGCAGGTCTTGCACCAGCGTGTGGGTGCGGGTGGCGAGTTGCCGGATGTGAACGCAGAGTGTCATGCGGTGGTGTGTCGAAAACGGCGGGGGCGGCCCAGCCAGGACGCCATTGCAAAGGCGAGCACCGGCAGGGCCAGCTGCAGCCCGGCGTAGGCGCTGGTGAGCGAACGCTGTCCGCCCGACGCGAGTGTGACGGCTTCGGTGGTGACGCTGGAAAAGCGGCCGGCGCCCAGGTACAGGGTGGGCAGGTACTGCGCCACGCTGACCGCGAAACCGACCGCGGCGGCCGAGGCCAGCGAGCGTTTGAGCAGCGGCCACTTCACGCGCAGCAAGAACGCCCAGGGCGAGCGGCCCAGGCTTGCATTGAGCTGGGCGTAACGCACATCGAACCCGAGGTAGGCCGGGCCCAGTGCCAGCAACACATAAGGCAGCACCATGAGCGTGTGGGCGATCAGCAGGCCGCTGGCCCGGCCCTCCAGCCGCAACTGCAGCCCCACGCCGTACAGCCCCACCACCCACAGCACGGCCGGCAGCACCAGCGGCAGGTAGAGCAGCGGACGCAGGGTGTCGTCCCAGCGGCGCGGCGCCAGCTCCAGCCAGGCCACGCTCCAGGCCAGCGCGATGGCGCTGCTGCCCACCGCCAGCCAGAGCGTGGTGACCACCGTGCCGCTGCTCTGCGCCACCTGTTCCCAGGCAGCGGCAGTGAAGCTTTGCGGCCACACCGACGGAAAAGCCCACACGCCGCTGATGCTGCCCACCGCGAGTGCCAGCAGCACGGCGGCGTAAACACCCATCAGCAGCCACAGGCCAAGGTCGCTGCCGTGCGATCGCGCCGGCTCGCCTCGCACGCCGTGCCCGTGCGCCAGCAGCCTGCGCCGCAGGCGCTGCGCGGCCAGCCAGGCCATGCTGCAGCTCAGCACCAGCAGCGCCAGCAGCAGGCCGGCGGCCGCGCCTTGTGCGTAGGTGGCCGGGTCGGCGTCCTGCAGCCATTGCCAGGCCAGCACGGCCAGCGTGGGCGGCGAGGCCGGGCCGATCACCAGCGCCATGTCCACCACGGTCAGGCCGTAGGCCAGCACCGCCAGCAGCGGCCAGCGCAGGCGCCCGGCGAGTTGCGGCCACAGCACCAGCCAGAAGGCGCGGCGTGGCGCATAACCGAGCGTTTGCGCCAGGGCATGTTCGGCGCGCCAGCGCTGGCGCACGTCGTCGCGCTGCAACTGGGTCGCTGCGGTCCAGAGCAGGAACGGAATCTCCTTGATCACCAGCGCGGCGATCAGGCCCAGGCCCCAGGGGTCTTGCGTGGTGGGCCAGGGCGGAGGGCTGTCGAATCCGGTGAGCCAGGGCGAGAGCGCGCGCAGCAGCCAGCCGCTGGGGGCCAGCAGGAACAACAAGCCGATGGCCAGTGCGGCATGGGGCGTGGCCAGCATCACCGGCAGTCCGCTCAGCAGGCGCGCCAGGCGCTGGCGCACGAAGCCACGCGCCAGCAGCGCGGCCGCACCCCACCAGGCCAGCAGCGTGGACGCCAGGCCAGTCCACAACGTGAGCAGCACAGCGTGGCGCAGCGCCGGGTCTTGTGCGAGCGAGCGCCAGGCGGCGCTGTTGCTGCCGGTGCCCAGCGCTTCCCACGCCGTCCACAGCAGGGGAACGGCGGCCAGCGCCAGCAGCACGCCGGCAGCTGCGCGTCGCAGCCGGCCGTTGCGGGCAGCGGTGTGTGCCAAGGCGCTCACACGCCGTGGCGACGCGCCCACTCCTTCTCCAGCGGATCGACCCACGACGCATGGGGTTCCGGCAAGGTGGGGGCGACCCGGGTCACCAGGCCGGGCAGCTTGCCGGTCTGGAACAGCGCGCGATCGGCGGCGCTCAGGCGCGCCAGGTCGAGCACGGTCGGGTCGCCCCAGTGCGCCAGGTCGGCCTTGCGCGCCTGCGCGCCGGGCGAAAGCAGGAAGTTGGCCACCACCTGCGCACCGGCCCTGGCGCGCGCGTTGTACGGAATGGCGACGAAATGCGTGTTGCCGATCGTGCCCCGCTCGAACTGCCAGCTCACCACCGAGGCGGGCAGGCGTCGGGCGGCGATCTCGTTGGCGGCTTCGTTGGGGTTGAAGGTGATGGCCAGCAGCAGTTCACCGTCGGCCATCATCTGGCGCACGGCGGCAGCGTTCTGCGGAAACTGCCGGCCAGCGCGCCACAGGTGCGGGCGCAGCGCATCGAGAAAGGGCCACAGCGCGGCGGTCTGGGTGGCGAAGGCCGCGTCGGTGACGGGCTGCGCGAGCGCCCTGGCATCGGGCGCGAACTCGACCAGCGCCTGCTTGATGAAGGTGGTGCCGTGAAAGTCGGGCAGGCGCGGGTGGGTGATGCGCCCGGGCTGGGCGCGGGCCAGTGCCAGCAGGGCCTGCATGCTTTGCGGCTGCTGTGGCAAGCGCTTGCTGTCGGCAAACAGGGTGAACTGCGCCATGCCCCAGGGCGACTCCATGCCCTCGGTCGGCACCGAGAAGTCGTTCAAGGTGGTGGGCTTGCCGACCACGTCGACCAGCCGGAAGTGGGGCAGGGATTCGGCCCAGGGGCCGAACAGCAGGCCCTCGCGCTTCATGGCCGCAAAGTTTTCGCCGTTGATCCACACCAGATCGACCGTGCCTTCGTTGGCACCGCGGCCGGCGGCCTTCTCGGCCCGCACCCGCTTGACCACGTCGGCGGTGTCGGTGATCTTCACATGCTGCAGCTTCACCCCATGTGAGGCCTGCACCTGCTGCGCCACCCATTGCAGGTAGGCGTTGGTCTGCTCGCTGCCGGCCCAGGCGTTCCAGAACACGGTCTGGCCCCGGGCGGCCTGTTCGATGGCGGACCAGCCGGACTGCGCCCAGGCCGGTTGCAGGGCAGCGCTGGTGGCCGCGCCGGCGGCCAGAAGCAGCTGGCGGCGGGAGAAATGGATGAGGGTGGGGCGGTGGGGCAAGGCGCGGTCTCCGTGGCAACTGGATGGGGATGACCAAGCTTAGTTGAAGCTCACGCCCGGTGCCGGCGTGCGGTTGAGTCGGGGCCGGATCCCCTGGCCGTCGATCGACCTCGGCGCGTGGGTGTTCGGGAGCAGGGTGCGGGTGCTCAGGGGGTGTCCTCGTGGCGCCGGGAAAGGGGCGTTGCGTCGGCCACGCCGGTCACCAGGCCACGGTGCACGGCTTGTGTGAGCCAGTCGGAGAAATCGAAACCGGCGGCGGCCTGGCCCAGGGCCTCGGTCAGTGCCGCGCCTCGCAGCAGCGCCCGCAGCGGGCCGAGCGCGTTGGCGGGGCACACCGCCACACATGGCCGCCAGCCGTGCCGCCAGACCACGGCGGTTTCGCCCAGGCCGTCGCGCAGGCGCCGGCCCGCCTCGGCCAGGGTGGGCTCGCCCGACGTGTGGGCGGTGATCACGCTGACCACCGGCCAGGCGCTGGTGATGAGGGTGGTGCCGGGAGCGAGCCGCAGCGTGAGGGTCTCGGGGTCTTCGCTGGTCAGGCGCGCGAACCCGGACAGATCGGGGTCGGCATCGACGGCACCGGCGGCTCGGTGCAGCGCCCACTCCACCTGCGCCACGTCGGCCAGGTAGGGCACGTCGGCGAGTTGCTCATTGCCGGCCAGAAAGGCGGGCAGGGCATCGCCCCACTGTGCCAGGTCGCCGCAGTGCGGGGGGTGGCTGTGCCAGAGGTCGCGCGCCAGCGCCTGGATGTTGTCCTGTCCGATCAGTTGTGCCACCACCGGGTAGGCGGCCGGCAGGCAGCGTTCGGCCAGCGCGTGGCCGTTGGCCCGGTAGGCCATGAGACCGCGCGACGCGCGAGGTTCGAGCCACGTGTCGAGCTGGCGCAGGGCGCTGACGGCCGACGGGCTGCCCGGGTGGGCGAACATCGCGTCGAGCAGGCTCTGCTGCTGCTGCATCAAGGTGCTCACGCGGCCACCGTCTCCAGTGCGTGGCCGGCGTGGTCGCGTGCCATGGCGGCTTCATCGAGCAGCAGCTGCAGCCCGGGCAGATCGGTGTCCCACTCGATCAGCGTGGGCACGGCGCCAAACCGCGAAAGCGCGTGGCGGTAGAGCGACCAGACCGCAGGCACCACCCGGCTGCCGTGGTCGTCGATCACGATGTCGCCACAGTCCAGGTGACCGGCCAGGTGCAGCTCGGCCACGGCCGGCGGTTCAATGGCGTCGAGCCAATCGCGGCAAGCGCTCAGCGGATCCTGCAACGAGCCTTGGAGCCTGTCGTTGAGCGCGTTCACAAACAGGTTGTTCACGTCCACGAGGAGCTGGCAGCCGGTGCGTCGGGCCAGCAGGTTGAGGAACCCGGGCTCGTCGAGTTCGTTCCCCCGCCATCGCACATAGGCCGAGAGGTTTTCCACCGCGATCGGGCGGCGCAGGCGGTCCTGCACGCGTTGCACGTTGGCGCGCATGGCGTCGAGCGCGGCTCGGGTGAACGGGGTCGGCAGCAGGTCGGAGGCGTGCACGGCGCTGGCGGGCTGAAACGACAGCCCGCCCCGGGCAAAACTGGCGTGGTCGCTGACACGCACCGGCTCGATCTCGGCCACCAGGGCCGCGAGCTGGTCGAGGTGTGCCTCGTCGATGCCGGTGGCCGATCCCAGCGACAGGCCCACGCCGTGCAGGCTGACGGGGTAGTGTTCGCGCCCCTGGCGCAGCACTGCACGCGCAGCGCCTCCGGGCGCGAAGAAGTTCTCGGAATGGACCTCGATGAAGTCCAGGGCCGGCTGCCGCTGCAGCAGCTCGGCGTGATGGGGGTGCCGCCAGCCGATGCCCACAGGTGCGACCTGGCAGGTCGGCAGGAGTGGCCCGGCGGCGGTCATGTACTTGGTCTTGAGCGGGAGGCTGCGATCAGGACTTCTTCATGTCCATCTTGGCCTGCTCCTGGCTGACGCCACCCATCTGCTTGCAGGTGCCGGCGGGCACGTATTTCCACTCGCCCTTGTCGTTGTCGACCTTGGACTGGCCGGCGCACGAATGCGTGCCGGCGATGTTGGCGCAATCGTTCTGGCCTGCCTTGGCGATGCCGAAGCATTTTTCCTTGGCGGCGTTCTGCGCGAAGGCCGGCGAAGAGAGCAGGGCCAGCGACATCAGCGAGGTGGCGGCGGCGGCGATCATGGTGCGTTGGTTCATGGGAAGCTCCTGGAAGAAGAAAGGAAGAGGTTGAAGAACAACCCGCCGCGTTGCCTGGCGCAGGCGTCTGCTTCAGCAGCGGGTTGTGGGTTGGTCAGGCGCCGGGCCGCTTTCTTACGCCGCTTTGAAAAAATGGGTTCAGAGCAGGTCGGCGATGCGGTCCCAGGCTTCGGGCGGAATGCGGCCCTGGTACTGCTCCACCAGTTGCCCGTTCTTGTCGAGCAGGAAGGCGGCGGGCAGGGTGGCGGTCGGGCCGAAGCTGTCGCGGTAGCCGGGCTCTCCCGTCCACAGCGTGGTGAAGCGCTGGCTGGCCGGCACGGTGAGGTTGACCAGTTGCTGGTAGCTCAGCGCGTTGCCGCGTTGGCGGTCGGTGCTCACGCTGACCAGCTCGAAGGCCTGGCCTGCCCAACCCCGTGCATTGGCACGCAGCTCGGGCATCTTGTCGCGACAGACCGCACAGTCGGTCGACCAGAACACCACCATGACCACCTTGCCGCGCAGCGACATCAGGTCGAAGGCCCGGCCGTCGAGCGTGCTGCCGCGCAGCTGCGGGCTCGTCCCGCGGCTGGCGGTGATCTCGCTGGTTTGGGCCGCGGCGACCGGCGCGAACAGGGCGGCGGCGATGGCCAGGGTGGCAAGGAGGGCAGCGAAGGCTGCGCTGAAACGGGGCTGCAACAGGGACATGGGAACCTCCGGGGTGTCCTTCAGTCGGCCTGACAGCCGTTTCATTACACTCACCCCCCATGCCGCAGCCCCCTTCTCCTTCGTTCGAGCAACAAGTCGCGGATCTGCGGGGCTACCTGCTCAAGTTCGCGCGCCTGCAACTGCGCAACGACGCCTGGGCCGAGGACGCGGTGTCCGAGACCGTGCTGGCCGCGATTTCCCGCCCGCAAGGCTTCGCGCAGCGCTCCCAGCTCAAGACCTGGCTGGTGGGCATCCTCAAGCACAAGATCATCGATGCCCTGCGGCACAACAGCCGCGAGGTGTGTCTGCCCGGCGGCAGTGATGACGAAGGAAGCGACCCGCTGGACCACATGGCCTTCAAGACCGACGGACACTTCGCCGAGAAACCCGCCGAGTGGGGCAATCCCGAGCAGGACATGAGCAGCCGGCAGTTCTTCGCGGTGCTCGAGGCCTGCACCGACAAGCTGCCGCCGGTGCAGGGACGCCTGTTCCTGATGCGCGAATGGCTGGAGCTCTCGAGCGAGGACATCTGTAAGGAACTCTCGCTGACCCCGACCAACCTTTATGTGCAGCTGCACCGTGCACGGTTGCGGCTGCGGGAATGTCTTGAACTGAACTGGTTTGCCCGAGCACCCACCCGACCGAGTCCACCATGAAGCCCGTTTATCCGTTGCGCCGCACCTGCAAGGAGGTCTCCGCGCTGCTCGTTGCCCGCGAAGACCGCGCCTTGCCACTGGCCGATCGCCTGGCGCTGCGCCTGCACATGGCCATGTGCCAGGCCTGCCCGCGGTTCGAGCGCCAGCTGCTGACCCTGCGCAGCGCCATGGGCCAGTGGCGCCACTATTCCGACAACGACCTCTGAGCGCTCAGGACAGCAGCGCCTGCGCGAATTCCCGCGCGTTGAAGGTTTCGAGGTCTTCCAGCTTTTCGCCCACACCGATGAAATAGATTGGCACCGGCCGTTCGCGCGCGATGGCGCAGATCACCCCGCCTTTGGCCGTGCCGTCGAGCTTGGTGATGATGAGGCCGGTGAGGCCCAGGGTCTCATCGAAGGCCTTCACCTGCAGCAAGGCGTTCTGGCCGGTGTTGCCGTCGATGACCAGCAGGACCTCGTGTGGCGAGGTCGGGTCGGCCTTCTGCACCACGCGCTTGATCTTGCGCAGTTCTTCCATCAGGTGCAGTTGCGTCGGCAGGCGCCCGGCGGTGTCCACCAGCACCACGTCGCGCCCGCGGGCCCGTCCGGCGGTCACGGCATCAAAGCTCACCGCGGCCGGATCACCGCCCTGCTGGGTGATGATCTCCACCGTGTTCCGGTCGGCCCACACCGCGAGCTGTTCGCGCGCCGCAGCGCGGAAGGTGTCGGCAGCGGCCAGCAGCACGGTGGCACCGCCCTGCGCGAGGTGCCGGGTGAGTTTGCCGATGGAGGTGGTCTTGCCCGCGCCGTTGACGCCGGCGACCATGATCACCGTGGGCTTGTGTTGACCGATCACCAGAGGCTTTTGCAGCGGCTTGAGCAACTCGGTGATGGCGTCGGCCAGCAATCCCTTGACGGCGGCCGGGTCGGTGGTCTTGCTCTCCTTGACCCGCCGCTTGAGATCGCTCAGCAGGTGGGCGGTGGCCTTCACGCCGGTGTCGGCCATCAGCAGCGCGGCTTCCAGTTCTTCGTACAGCGCGTCGTCGATCTGCGTACCGGTGAACACCGTGGTGATGCTCGATCCGGTCTTGCGCAGACCGCTCCGGAGCTTGTCCATCCAGCCCTGGCGCACCGGTGCGGCAGCGGGTGGCGGTGGCGCCAGTTCGACAGGAGGCGCGGCCTGCGGGGCAGCGGAAAGAGCCGGTGTGGGCTCGGCAGGGGCTTTTTTGCGAAAGAACGAGAACATTTGTCCATCTCTAGAATCCATTGCATTCTATGAAACGCACATCGTTCCTGCCTGACGGGCGCCGCGCCGCACTGTCCCTCGCACTGGCTTTCATGGCCTTCGGGTCGATGGCTCAGACTCCTCCAGTCCCTTCCGTGGCTCCCGCCACCCCGGTTGCGCAGAGCTTCACGCTGTCCAACGGCATGACGCTGATCGTGCGACCCGACCGGCGCGCGCCCACGGTGGCCCACATGCTGTGGGTTCGGGTGGGCTCGATCGACGAGGTCGACGGCATCTCGGGCGTGGCCCACGTGCTCGAACACATGATGTTCAAGGGCACGCCCAGCCTGCAGCCGGGCGAGTTCTCGCGCCGCATCGCAGCGCTCGGCGGGCGCGACAACGCTTTCACCAGCCGCGACGCCACGGCCTACCACCAGCAGGTGCCGGCCCAGGCGCTGGAGGCGGTGATGAAGCTCGAGGCCGACCGGTTTGCCAACAACCGCTGGAACGACGAGGAGTTCAGGCGCGAGCTCGCGGTGGTGAAGGAAGAACGCCGCCAGCGCACCGAAGAGTCGCCGCGCGCGCGCATGTTCGAGGCGATGAACGCCATGGTCTACCAGGCCAGCCCCTACCGCCGGCCCATCATCGGCTGGATGAGCGACCTCGAATCGATGACGCCCGACGACGCGCGTGACTTCCACCAGCGCTGGTACTCACCGGCCAATGCTGCCGTGGTGATCGCCGGCGATGTGGACGTGGAACAGACGCGTGCGCTGGCAGAAAAGCACTTCGGCGCCATTCCTGCCCGGGCCGTGCCCGCGCGCAAGCCGCGCGAGGAGCCGCTGCAGACGGGACCGCGTCGCCTGGAGTTCCGCGCGGTGGCCGAACAATCGCTGGTGGCGCTCGCGTTCAAGGTGCCGAGCTGGCGTGGCACGGCCGAGGAGAGTGCCCAGAGCCAGGACGCGCTGGCCCTGACGGTGCTCTCGGCCGTGCTCGACGGCTACAGTGGCGCCCGACTCGACCGTGCGCTGGTGCAGGGCCAGGGCACGGGGGGCAAACGCATTGCCGACAGCGCGGGCGCGTCCTACGGATTGATGGGCCGTGGCCCGCAGCTCTTCTCGCTCACGGCCGTGCCTGCGCGGGGTGTCACACCCGAGATGGCCGCGGCTGCGCTCAAGTCCGAGGTCGAGCGCATCGCCCGCGAGGGCATCAGCGAGGCCGAGTTGCGCCGCGTGAAAACACAGTGGACGGCGGGCGAGGTCTACAAGCTCGACTCGGTGTTCAACCAGGCGCAGGAGCTCGGCAGTTACTGGGCCAACGGCCTGGACATCCACACCGGCGACCGGCTGATGGAACGCCTGCGCGCCGTGACGGCGGCCCAGGTGCAGTCGGTGGCCCGACGTTATTTCTCCGACCAGCAGCTCACCACCGCGGTGCTGGTGCCCCAGGGCAGCCCGAAATGAATGTCTTGCTGAAACCTTCCCGGCGATGGCTCTCCCAGGGCCGTGGCCGTGCCGCTGTGGCGCTGGCCTGCCTGTCCCTGTCGGGCCTGCTCAACACCGCCCAGGCGGCCATCCCCGTTGAACACTGGACCCACGCCAGCGGTGCGCGCGTGTACCTCGTGGCCAGCCCGTCCATCCCCATGCTCGACGTGCAGCTCGACTTCGACGGCGGCAGTCGTCGCGACCCGGCGGCCCAGGCCGGCCTGGCCAGTGTCACGGCCGGTTTGCTCTCGGGCGGTGTCGCGGCGCAACCCGGCCTGCCCGCACTCGATGAAAACCAGCTCAGCGAAGCCTGGGTGGACCTCGGTGCGCAGTTTGGCGCCCAGGCCAGCGCCGACCGTTTCACGCTGTCGCTGCGGACGCTGACCGAACCCGACCTGCTGGAGCGCGCCGTGGCCCTGGCTGCGCGCCAGATCGCTGCACCGGCCTGGCCGCAGAACGTCTGGCAACGCGACCGCGAGCGTTTGCTGGCGGCCCTGAAGGAAGCCGAGACCCGGCCCGGCACCCAGGCCGCCCGCGCTTTCGCGCGCGCGGTCTACGGCAGCCATCCCTACGGGTACCAGCCCGATGCCGCCACCTTCAACGCCATCGGTGTGGCCGACATGCAGGCCTTTTACCGGCGCCACGTGGTGGCTTGCCGCGCTCAGGTGACGCTGGTGGGTGCGATCGACCGGAACCGGGCCGATGCCATCGTCGGCCGTTTCATGGCGCCGCTGCAGCTGCACGGTTGCGGGCCGCTGCCGGGGGTCCCTGCGGTGGCGTCGCTGGAACGGGCGATCGACGAGCGCCTGCCGTTTGCTGCCGCGCAAGCCCAGGTCTCGATCGGCCAGCCCGGCATCGCCCGCGACGACCCCGATTTCTTTCCGCTGTTCGTCGGCAATTACATCCTCGGCGGGGGCGGTTTCGTGTCGCGGCTGACCACCGAAGTGCGGGAAAAGCGCGGCCTGAGCTACAGCGTGTTCAGCTACTTTGCCCCAGGGCGCCACGCGGGGGCCTTCCAGATCGGCCTGACCACCCGCCCTGACCAGGCCGCGCAGGCGGTGGAGGTTTCGCGCAAGGTGGTGCGGGACTTCGTGGAAAAGGGCCCGACCGAAGCCGAACTCGTTGCAGCGAAGGCGTTTCTGGTCAACGGCTTTTCGCTGCGCATCGACAGCAACCGCAAGCTGCTCGACAACGTGGCCAACATCGGCTGGAACGGCCTGCCGCTGGACTACTTGGACACCTGGACCCGGCAGATCGAGCGAGTGAGCGTGGCCGACATCCGGCGCGCGTTTGACCGCGTGCTGCAGCCCGATCGCATGGTGACGGTGGTGGTGGGCGCAACACCCTAGGCTTCCCCGGGTGCAATGCCTGCGGCCCGGCCTTTCGACCGGCTCGGGACAGGCCAGGGCCGCGCTCCGCGGTGTCGCCGGCGGGCGTTGTCTGCCGCGTGTCGTAAGCTCACGGCCATGAAAAAACCTCCCGTTCCTGCAGCGCGCGCTGCGGCCAGTGCCCCCCACGAGATCCGCATCATCGGCGGCCTGTGGAAGCGCACGCTGCTGCCGGTGGCCGATCGCCCCGGCCTGCGCCCCACGCCCTCGCGGGTGCGCGAGACCTTGTTCAACTGGCTCGGGCAGGACCTCACCGGACTTCGATGCGTCGATGCCTTTGCCGGTACCGGCGCGCTGGGTCTGGAGGCGGCGTCACGCGGCGCTGTCGAGGTGGTGCTGGTGGAGCAGGACAGTGCCCTGCTCGCCAACCTGAGCCGCATCACCACCCGTCTCAAGGCCACCGGAGTGCGCGTGGAACGCGGGGATGGCGTGGCCGCGCTGCGCCAGCGTGCCGGACAAGGGCTGGACGTGGTCTTCCTCGACCCGCCGTTTGCCGATGGCCAGAACGAAGCCCTGGTGCTGTCGGCGCTCGCGGCGGCGCGCCAGGCCATCGGGGCGCAGGGGCTGATCTACCTGGAATCGTCGCGCCCCTGGCTCGACGACGAGCTGGCCACCCTGGGTCTGCAAGTGCACCGCCAGGCCAGGGCGGGCGCGGTGGCCTTTCATCTGTTGCGGCCATTGCCCGTGCAGTGAGCGGGCACTGACCACCCCGCGCGCATAATTCCGGGCATGAGTTCCGAACTTCCTCCGTCCTCGACGGCGCCACGCGTCGCGGTCTACAGCGGCACCTTCGACCCGCTCACGCTGGGTCACGAAGACGTCACGCGCCGAGCCGCTTCCCTGTTCGATGAAGTGATCATCGCCGTGGCCATCGCCCACCACAAGAAGACCCGCTTCTCCCTGCAGCAAAGGCTCGGCATGGCGGCCGAGGCCGCCTCGCGCATGCCTGGCCAGGTGCGGGTGCTGCCGTTCGACGGCCTGATCATGGATTTCTGCCGGCAGCAGGGCGCTTGCGCCGTGGTGCGGGGTATCCGCAACCTCACCGACTTCGACTACGAGGCTCAGATGGCGGCGATGAACCGCAAGCTGCACGCCGGCGTGGAGACGGTGTTCCTGCTGCCGCAGGCCGAACTGCAGTGCATCTCGAGCACGCTGGTGCGGGAGATCGCGCAATTGGGCGGCGATGTGTCGCAGATGGTGAGCCCGGCGGTGGCCGCCTGCTTGAAGCCGGCGCCGTTGCAGGCCTGACCCGGAGCCGACACCCATGGCGCTGCTGATCACCGACGAATGCATCAACTGCGACGTGTGCGAGCCCGAGTGCCCGAACCAGGCCATCTACATGGGCGAGGAGATCTACGAGATCGACCCGTCACGCTGCACCGAGTGCGTTGGGCATTTCGACGAGCCGCAGTGTGTGCAGGTGTGCCCGGTGAGTTGCATTCCGATCCACCCGGACCACATCGAATCGCGCGAGACGCTCTGGCAGAAGTACCAGCGCCTGCAGAAAGCCGGTCAGCCCTTGTCGGCCGCGGGTGATGTGCCTTCACCCGCTGCTCCCTCGACGGGTAGCTGATCGGGCTTGGCCGGTCGCGGCGGTTTGGGCCGCGGCGGCTTGCTGGTGTGGATGAGCGCTGTGGCCTTGTCCATTTCCCCGGCGATCAGTTGCGGCAGCGCCTTGAGGCTGCGGTCCAGTGCCTGGGCAATCGCAATGCGGTCGTCGGGCGACGGTTTCTTCAGCACCCAGTTGGCCACCTCGTTCTTGTTGCCCGGGTGGCCGATGCCCACGCGAAGGCGCCAGTAGTCGGCGCTGCCCAGCTGGGCGTGGATGTCGCGCAAACCGTTGTGGCCGGCGTGCCCGCCGCCCTTCTTGAGCTTGATCTCGCCGGGTGGCAGGTCGAGTTCGTCATGCACCACCAGCACCTCTTCCGGTGCGATCTTGAAAAAGCGCGCCACCGACGCCACCGACTTGCCCGACAGGTTCATGAAGGTCTGCGGCTCCACCAGCCAGACGCTCTGGCCGTCCACCACGGCGCGGGCCACCCGTCCGAAATGGCCACGCTCCATCTGCAGCGAGGTCTTGAGCAGGCGCGCGGCTTCGTCCACCCACCAGAAACCTGCGTTGTGACGCGTGTGTTCGTAATCCGGGCCCGGATTGCCCAGGCCGGCGATGAGTTTGATCATGAGGTCGGATTATCGGCAGGTAGGGGGGCGCTGAATGCAGGACGGCCCGCATGAAGCGGGCCGTCCTGATGGAGTCAACGGTCCGAAGACGGGTTACTTCTTCTTGCCCTTGGCGCCTTTTTTGTCGTCGACAGCGGCGACCACCGGAGCGGCCACGACTTCTTCAACCGGCTCCACCACGGTGGCGATGGTCAGGTTTTTGCGGCCGTGCATGACCAGCTTGATGCCCTTGGGCAGCTTGATGTCGCCGGTGTGGACCGTGCCGCCCTTGACGACCTCGCCCAGGTCGACCGTGATGTTCTCGGGCAGCTGGGTGGCCAGGCACTCGATCTCGATCTCGGTCATCACGTGGTTGATCACGCACTTGTCGGTCTTGACCGCAGGCGAGCTCTCTTCGTTGATGAAGTGCAGGGGCACCTTCTTGTGCAGGCGCGTCTTCTCGTTCACGCGTTGGAAGTCCACGTGCAGCACCAGCGGCTTGTACGGGTGGTACTGCACATCGCGCAGCAACACTTTCTGCACCGTGCCGGCCACGTCCATCTCGAGGATGGACGAGTGGAAGGCTTCCTTTTTCAGGGCGTGCCACAGGGCGTTGTGATCGAGTTCGATCGTGGCGGCGGCTGTTTCACCACCAAAGACGATACCGGGCGTGCGGCCGGTGTTGCGGAGACGGCGGCTCGCACCCGTACCCTGCTTGGCGCGCTCAAAAGCGACGAATTGCATACATTTCTCCTGTGGAGGGGTTCCGCGACCAGAACGCCTCTGTTTCAAATGAGCGACCCCCACCATGGGAGTCACCCGCTTTTGCTGCCTCCAGGGCCTCTTAGAAGAGGTTGTCCTGATCGGCAAACAAACTCATCACCGACTCACCCGAGGCAATGCGCGCGATGGTCTCGGCCATCAGCGGTGCCACGGAGAGCTGGCGGATCTTGGCGCAGGCCTGGGCGGCTTGCGACAAGGGAATCGTGTTCGTGACCACCACCTCGTCCAGCGCGTTGCCCTTGGCGATGCGCTCGATGGCCGGGCCCGAGAAGATCGGGTGCGTGCAGTACGCATAGACGTGTTTGGCGCCGCGCTCCTTGAGCACCTCGGCGGCTTTGACCAGCGTGCCGGCGGTGTCGATCATGTCGTCCATGATCACGCAGTTGCGGCCGTCGATGTCACCGATCACATGCATGACTTCCGACACGTTGGCCTTGGGGCGGCGCTTGTCGATGATGGCCATGTCGCAGTTGAGCTGCTTGGCCAGCGCCCGCGCCCTCACCACGCCCCCGACGTCGGGAGAGACCACCAGCAGGTCGGGATAGTTCTTCTGGCGCAGGTCGCCCAGCAGCACCGGCGAGGCGTAAATGTTGTCCACCGGAATGTCGAAGAAGCCCTGGATCTGGTCGGCATGCAGATCCATGGTCAAGACGCGGTTCACGCCCACGGCCGTCAGCATGTTGGCCACCACCTTGGCCGAGATCGGCACCCGGCCCGAGCGCGGGCGACGGTCCTGGCGGGCATAACCGAAATAGGGGATGACGGCGGAAATGCTCACAGCCGAGGCGCGCTTGAGCGCGTCGACCATGATGATCAGTTCCATCAGGTTTTCGTTCGTCGGCGAGCAGGTGGACTGGATCACAAACACGTGGCGCGCGCGCACGTTTTGTGTGATCTCGACAGTGACTTCACCGTCGGAGAAGCGACCCACATTGGCCGCGCCGAGCTGGGTGCCCAGATGCTGTGCGATCTCCGAGGCCAACACCGGATTGGCGTTGCCGGTGAAGATCATGAAATCCGGCGGCTGAACTTGCATGGGGTTCCCAGCTGTTTGAACGACGGCCCAGATGGATCGCCGTCAAAAATGGCCGCTTGTGGAACGGCCGGTGGGGTACGTGATGTGATGAAAACCGGGTGGCAGGGGAGGAAGGACTCGAACCCTCGCATGCTGGAATCAAAATCCAGTGCCTTTACCAACTTGGCGACTCCCCTACGCAGGAGGTCTGTTCAACGTGAAGCCGGACAGACCACCGAAAACCTTTGCAGGTTGCACAACCGCTGCCTGGGCTGCGCGCTGCCGATTCTAATCGGTGCACCAGTCAAGCAATGGATGGACATCCATGTTGCTGCATTCACGAACCATCCAGTCGCCCGGGGCGGTGGTCAATACCGTGCCCTGCGGCAACTGTGCGAACACCGCCGTTCCCGAACCGGTCATGCGCCCCTGCAAACCCTGGTCTTTCAACCACTGTATGCAGTGCCCCACATCGGGGCAAAGCGCCTGCGCCACGGGTTGAAGGTCGTTGTGTCCGAAGGCCAGCATTGCCTGGATATCGAACACCCTGTCTCCAGGGGAACCTTCACGCGAGTCGTTTGCAGCAAAGCCTTGGATTGTAGCAGTTTTTGTATCGCGTTTGAGTTCGGGCGCGCCGAAGATGCGCTGTGTCGATGCCCCGCCCGAGGGCTTGACCACCACAAACCGGGCCGGGGCCAGCTTCAGGGGCGTGAGCTGTTCGCCCACGCCTTCCACCCATGCGTGTTGCCCGCCAACGAAAAATGGAACGTCGGCGCCCAGGGTGAGACCGATGGCACAGAGTTGGGAGCGCGTCAGGCCAAGGCCCCACAGGCGGTTGAGCGCGAGCAGGGTGGAGGCCGCGTCGGACGAGCCGCCGCCCATGCCGGCTTCGGCCGGCACGTGCTTTTCCAGCGCGATGTGCACGCCCGACGGGCACCCCGTGGCGGCTTGCAGCGCACGGGCCGCGCGCACCGAGAGGTCCTCGGCCGGCAACGAGCCTGGCATGAGGTCTTCACGGCTGATCCGGCCGTCCTGCCGCAGATCGAAGTGCAGTCGGTCGCACCAGTCGATCAACATGAAGACAGATTGCAGCAGGTGGTAACCGTCTGCGCGGCGCCCGGTGATGTGCAGGAAGAGGTTGAGCTTGGCCGGGGCTGGAACATCCAGCAAGCGCCGCAAGGTCGCGCCACGGATCATGGCTGCACCACGACCCGGAGTTCCGCTGGCGGTTGAGGCGCAAAGCGGCGCGCGGTGATGCGGCCTTCGGGTTGCCGGGCCAGGTCGGCCTGCCAGCCGGGCACGTCGCCGGCCTGACCGCGCAACCAGCCGAACAGCGCAGCCACCGGCACGGGCGTGCCGCTGAGTTCTGCGGTGAGTTCGTCCAGGCTGCCCCGACGGGTCACTTGACCCCCCTGGCGCATCTCGGCGCTGCCGGGGCGCCACACCACGGTGGCCAGCGAAGTTCCAAGGGGTGAGGTGAGTTGCAACTCGCCTGCGTCGGGAGAGCCTCGCAAATCAAAGCCGGCGGAGAACGATTGCGGCGGATTGCCTTGCACGGTCATGGCCAGGCGACCGCTCCACAGTTCTTCCCCGGGCAACGCGACGCGCTGAGGGGTGGCACAAGCCGACACCAGCGCGACGGTGACCAGCAACGCCACCCACCTCATGGTTTGACGCGCAGTCGCTTGAGCGTTCCTTGCAGCGTTTCGTTGTCTGCCGAAAGCAGCAGGCCTTCGCGCCAGATCTTGAGTGCCTGTTCCCGCTGGCCTTTCGACCACAGCACTTCGCCGAGGTGGGCCGCGATCTCCGGATCCGGACGCTTGCCGTAGGCCGACTGAAGGATCTCGAGCGCGCGGGCCGTGTTGCCCATGCGGAATTCGACCCAACCCAGGCTGTCCAGGATGTAGGCGTCGCCGGGCGCCAGCTCCACGGCCTTCTCGATCAGGCGCTTGGCTTCGGGCAGGCGCTCGTTGCGGTCGGCCAGCGAGTAGCCCAGCGCGTTGTAGGCGTGGTGGAAGTCGGGCTTGGCCGCGATCAAGGCACGCAGCAGCACCTCCATGTCGGCAGGCTTGCCCGCCTTCTCGGCCATCATGGCCTGGTCGTACCGCAGGTCCGCTTCGTCGGGGTAACGCGCCACGGCTTCGCCGTACACCTCGTAGGCCTCCTGCCAGGCCTTGAATTCGCGCAGCAGCTGGGCCTCGGCCACCAGCTTCAGGCGTGCGTCTTCGGGGCGCCGCTCGGGCTGGCTGCGCAACAGGGCACGGGCTTGAGGCATCTGGCCCTGGCGAGCCAGCAACGACGCCCGGCGCATCTGGGCGGCCATGATGTCATCGGCGTTTTCGATACGGTCCAGCCACGCAGCGGCCGCGGCATAGTCCTGCCGTTTCTCCGCGATCTGCGACATCATCAGGTAGGCCTGGGTGAGGCCCCGGGCAGAGCGTTCGTCTCCCGCCTGCCGGGCCAGGGTCATGTACTTCTCCAGCGATGCGGTGGCCGCAGGCAGGGCGTTTTCCTGCAACTGCAGCGAGCCCAGCAGCAGCCAGGGCTCGGCTTGATCGGCTTGTCGCGTGGTGAGTTTTTCCAGCTGGACGCGTGCCTCCACATTGCGCTGGGCGTCAAGCAGGGTTCGCGCATAGCTCAGCGCCACAGCGGTGTCTGTCGATGTGGTGATGCTGCTGGCTTCGAGCTGCTGGCGCACGATGGGCTCGGCCTCTTGCTCACCGCGTTCCATCAGCTCCAGCGCCAGCAGGGCCGGGAAGGGCGAGGCCGGATCGGCCGTGTGGCCCAGCCGGGCGGACACCAGAGCCTCGGGCAACTGGTCCTGCACAAAGTACATGCGGCCGATCGATGTGAAGGCGGGCGCCGCATGGGCCGGTTGTTTGAGGTAGGGGCCCAAGGCCTCACGAACCACGGCCGCCGCCAGGCTCTTGTCGGACGCACGTGAAAAGGTCTGGGGAATCGCGTTGATGGTGTCGTTGCGGTCGGCGTCCGACGCGCCCTTCAGGATGGCCTGCAGCACCGGCCCGGTTTCGCCGACGCGGTTGAGGGCCAGCAGGATCTGCAATTCGAAACGCCTGGCCTCCGAACTGCCGGGAAGTTCCTGTGCCCAAGCGCGCGCAGCGGCAAGTGCTGCGTCGCCCGACCTGGCTTGCAGGGCCACTTCAACCGCACGCCGGTACAGCAACGGGTCGCGTTGTTTGCGCGCTGCATCAAGGATGAAGGAGTAACCCGTGCCCGGCTCGCCTGCGCGCACGTTGAGTTCACCGAGCAGCAACTGGTAGAAGAGCGGTGCGTTGAGTGCCGAATTGACGACCTCACCGGCGCCCGGCGCAGCCGCCGGCACGGGTGCTGGCGCCGTCGCGGGGGGGGGTGAAGTCTGGGCCCAGGCGCTCCAGATGCTGCCCGCTGCGGCCAGCGCGACGGCGGTGTGGCGCAGCAGGCCGGCCGAGATCACCGCGCGGGAACCCGGCAAACGGGCACGCTGGGTGGACGGGCCTTGGGAGCGGAGCACGGTATTCATCGGTTCATGATAATGGAAGGGTTTCGGGGTGCTGTGGTCAGACAGGAAGACCGCACAAGCGTTCCGGACGCCTTGAAAAAATCAACGATCCATGCCCGAACTCCCCGAAGTTGAAGTCACACGGCGCAGTTTTGCCGACCGCATTGCCGGGGCCTCGATCCTGCATCTGCGCATGGGCAAGGCGTTGCGCTGGCCGCTGGGTTGCGAGACGGCCGCCCTTCATGGCCGCACGGTGGTGTCGGTGAGCCGGCGCGGCAAATACCTCCTGCTCAACCTGGACCGGGGCCATCTGCTGGTGCATCTGGGCATGTCGGGCAGCCTGCAGTTCGCGGTCACGCTGCCGCCCCCGGGCGTGCACGATCACTTCGAGTTGTTGACCACACGGGGCAGCTTGCGGCTGCACGATCCCCGGCGTTTCGGAGCCGTGGTCTACGCCGACGCCCTGAACGATGCTGTGGCCGTCAAGTTGCTGGGTGGCCTGGGTGTGGAGCCGCTCGAGGGCGGATTTGATCCGCTGGCGTTTCACCGTGCCCTGCAACTGCGCCGCTCGGTCATCAAGCAGGTTTTGCTGTGCGGTGACATCGTGGTGGGGGTGGGCAACATCTACGCCTCGGAAGCCTTGTTCATGGCCGGCATTCGCCCGACCATGCGGGCCGATCGCATCAGCAAGCCGCGTGCCGCGCGTCTGCACGCGGCCATCGTCGAGGTGCTGACCCGGGCCGTGGCTCTGGGCGGCAGCACCCTGCGCGATTTTTCGAATGCCGAGGGTCGTTCGGGCTACTTCCAGCTCGATGCCATGGTCTACGGTCGGGAAGGACAACCCTGCAGGGCATGCGGCAGGCCCGTCAAAGCCATCCGGCAGGGCCAGCGATCGACGTTTTTCTGCACCTCTTGCCAGAAAAGCTGAGCGTCGGGGCAGCCCGGCTGTCGGTCATGCACGCCGACCAGCATTGCGAGGGGAGCCGATGCTATATTGACCGATGGTTACAACAACAGAGCTATGAGTTTCAATCAGGAATTTGATCAACATGGCGTGTGGCGCAAGCAGTTTGCCTTGCGCCTGCGTCTGCTTGCCGAGTGGTTGACCGACCACGACCTGATGGAGCCCGGCATCCGTGAACGCCTGGACGGGCTGCACGCCCAGGTCAAGAACGACAAGATCATGGTCGCTTTCGTGGCCGAGTTCTCGCGCGGCAAGTCCGAGCTGATCAATGCGGTGTTTTTCGCAGGCTACGGCCGCCGCATCATGCCGGCGAGCGCGGGCCGCACCACCATGTGTCCCACCGAGTTGGGCTACGACGCCGAGGTGCCGCCCTGCCTTCGCCTGTTGCCCATCGAGACCCGCATGCAACCCCTGTCCCTGCTGGACTGGCGCAACGCCCCCGACAAATGGGAACGCGTGGATCTCGACGTGAACGATCCCAAGCAACTGGCCCGGGCCATCCAAAAAGTGGCCGAGGTTCGCCGGGTCACGCTGGACGAAGCGCGTGGACTGGGTTTCTGGAGCGATGAAACGCCCGAAGACAACCCGCTGGCCGGTGCCGACGGCACGGTGGAGGTACCCAGGTGGCGCCACGCCCTGATCAACATGGCGCACCCGCTGCTCAAGCAAGGCCTGGTGATTCTGGACACACCCGGACTCAACGCCATCGGTGCCGAACCCGAGCTGACGGTGAGCCTCTTGCCCCAGGCGCAGGCGGTGGTGTTCATCCTCGCGGCCGATACCGGCGTGACCAAGTCCGACCTCACCATCTGGCGCCAGCATCTGTCGGTGCTGGGGGAAGGCAAGGAATCGCGCCTGGTGGTGCTCAACAAGATCGACACCATGTGGGACGCGCTGAGCTCTCCCGAGCAAGTGCAGTTGCAGATTGCTTCGCAGCGCACCGACTCTGCCGAGATCCTCGGGCTCTCGCCCAGGCAGGTTCTGGCGGTGTCCGCCCAGAAGGGTCTCCTGGCCAAGGTCAATCGGGACAAGAAATTGCTCGAAGCCAGCAACCTGATGGAGCTGGAAACGGCGCTGGGTGTGGACCTCCTGGGTCAGCGGCGCAAGATCCTGAGTGCGGCCGTGGCCACCGGCATCCAGGCCTTGCGGGTGGAAACCACCCGCATGGTGCACACCCGCTCGCGCGACCTGGTCGAGCAGATTCAGGAGCTCGAAGGATTGCGCGGAAAGAACGCCGGGGTGATCAAGCAGATGCGCCTTCGCATTGAACAGGAGCAGGCAGACTTCGATGCCAGCGGCGCCAAGATACAGGCCGTGCGCTCGGTGCATCTGCGTTTGCTCAAGGACCTCTTTGCGATGTTGAGTGCCACGCACCTCAAGGCCGAGGTGTCGGTGCTGTCCAAGGCGCTGCGGCAACCCGGCATCAAGCTCGGTGTGCGCCGCGCCTACGACCACACCTTCGACCGTCTTCGCGCCGACATGCTCAAAGCCGACGGCATGGCGGGCGACATCCAGTCCATGCTGGAGGGCAGCTTCAAGAGCCTGAACGCCGAGTACGGGTTTTCGCTGCAGGCGCCCACGCCGCCCAAGCTGGCCCAATACGTCAACGACCTGGACCTGATCGAAAAAAGCCATCTGCAGTATTTGAGCCTGGGCAATGCGCTCAAGCTCGCACAGCCCGAATTCGCCGAGCGTCTGGCGCGTGCGCTCATGAGTCGACTGCGCGTGGTCTACGACACGGCGGTCAACGAAGTTGAACTGTGGAACAAGTCGGCGGCGGCCCAGCTTGATGCGCAGCTGCGCGAACGTCGGCGAAACTTCACCCGCCGCATCGAAGCCGTCTCGCGCATCCAGCAAGCGGCGGGGGGATTGGACGAGCGCATTCGCGAACTCCAGACCCACCAGGGCAAGCTCAATGTGCTCGATGCCAAGTTGTCCGAGCTGACCGACCACCTGCTGGCTGCCCCCGAAGAAGAGTCCGACGAAGCCCTGGCCGCATGAGCGTGCCTGGCCCGGGCGCAGAACTGCCTGCCGCGTTCGCCCCCCGGCTGATCGACTGGCAGCGGCGCGCCGGGCGCAGCGGTTTGCCCTGGCAGGGCAGTCGGGATCCTTACCGCGTGTGGTTGTCCGAGGTGATGCTGCAGCAAACCCAGGTGAGCACGGTGCTGGGCTACTACGGACGCTTCCTCGACCGTTTTCCCGATGTGCACACCCTGGCGGCCGCCGAAACCGACGAGGTGATGGCGTTGTGGAGCGGCTTGGGCTATTACAGCCGTGCGCGCCATCTGCACCGCTGTGCCCAGACCGTTGTGCTGCGCCATGCCGGCGCGTTTCCCTCCACGGCCGCAGAGCTGGAGAAGCTGCCGGGCATCGGCGCATCCACGGCGGCCGCCATCGCGGCGTTCTGTTTCGGTGAACGGGTGTCCATCGTTGACGGCAACGTGCGCAGGGTGCTGACTCGCCTGCTCGCGTTTGAGGGAGACCTGGCGCAGACCGCGTCTCAGCGGGCGCTGTGGGAGCAGGCACAGAACCTGTTGCCTCTGCACCCATCAGCCGATGACATGACCGCTTACACGCAGGGCCTCATGGACCTGGGTGCGACCGTGTGCACGCGCAGCCGGCCAGCCTGCGAGCTTTGCCCCATGCAGCCGATCTGCCTGGGCTGGCGGTCGGGTGAGCCACAGCGGTTCCCGATCAAGACCCGCACCCTCAAGCGTCGGCACGAAAGCTGGTGGTTGTTGATGCTGCTGTTGCGTGGCGGGCAGGACCGCATCTGGCTGCAGCGCCGGCCCGCCAGTGGCATCTGGGCCGGCTTGTTTTGCCCGCCGGTTTACCCGAGCGAAGAGGCGGCGCGCGAGGCGCTCGGACCCATGCAGGCCGGCGGACTCGCGGCGCTGGACGCTGTGAGCCACAGCCTGACACACCGCGAGCTGCGCCTGCACCCCATGCTGATGCAACTGCAGGCAGAGCCTCAGGGCGAGGCCTGGCCCGATGGCCAGTGGGTCAGTGTGGCGATGCTTGAACAGCACGGTCTGCCTGCGCCGGTCAAGCTGCTTCTGCAGAACTTGTTCAAACCCTCTTTGTTCGAGGCGGCAGCAGCGGGCAGCAACTGAATCAGGCCGTTCCGGCCCGCGCAGTCGGCGCTGCAGGCCAGGCGTCGGCTTCGCGGTGGCGCACCCGGCTCGACCAGTCCACCGCAAAGGTGCGGGCGAGTTGCTCGACCAGATACACCGAGCGGTGTTGTCCTCCGGTGCAGCCGATCGCCACCGTCACATAGCTGCGGTGGTCGCGCAGCATCTGGGGCAGCCAGTGTCCGAGGAAATCGCTGATTTGCTGCTCCATCTGTTGCACTTCCGGTTGTGCCGCCAGGTAGGCGGCAACCGGCGCATCGCGCCCGGTCAGCGGCTTGAGTTCGGGCTCGTAGTGCGGATTGGCCAGCATGCGCACATCAAACACAAAGTCGGCGTCCATGGGAATGCCGCGTTTGAACGCGAACGACTCGAACACCAGTGTGAGTGGCGCCTGCGTGGCGCCCAGCAGGTCCTTGATCTGGCTGCGCAGGTGCGTGGGCCGGATCAGGCTGGTGTCGAGCACCAGCGCCTGGTCGCGAAGCTCGGCCAGCAGCTCGCGTTCCTGTTCGATGGCATCGGTCAATGCGCGATGCTGGTCGTTGAACTGTTTGAGCGACAGCGGATGCAGCCGACGGGTCTCTGAAAAACGGCGCACCAGGGTGTCGGTCGTCGCGTCGAGGAACACCGTGGTGAGGTTCACCGGTCGCTGGGCATGCCGCTGCAGTTGCGCGAGTCGCTTGGGCAAACCCGGCAGCGAAGCGGCGCTGCGCACATCCATGGCGATGGCGACCTTGCTGGCTTTGTGGCTTTGCTCAAGCTCGATGAAAGGCTCGAGGAGCTCGGGCGGGAGGTTGTCCACGCAGTAAAACCCCACATCCTCCAGCGCGGTGAGTGCCACCGACTTGCCGGAGCCGGACATGCCGGTGATCAGCACCAGGCGAATCGGAGTGTCTGGGGTGGTGGACATGATGGGTGTTTTGGGCATTCAGGCAGACAGGAGTTCGCGGGCGTGGGCCAGCGAGATTTCCGACTTCTCGTTGCCACCGAGCATGCGTGCGAGCTCGACCACGCGTGCCTCGTGCGCGATCGGTGCGACTGTGCTGAGCGTTTGTTTCCCGACCCGCTGTTTGCTCACCAACAGATGGTGGTCGGCGCAGGCCGCCACCTGGGGCAGATGGGTCACGGCCAGCACCTGGCGATCACGTCCGAGCTGGCGCAACAGCTGGCCCACCGTGTGCGCCACGGCGCCACCAATGCCGGAGTCCACTTCGTCAAAGATCAGTGTGGGTGCCTGCCCCAGTCGACTCGTGACCACCGAAATCGCCAGTGCAATGCGCGAGAGCTCGCCGCCCGAGGCCACCTTGCCAACGGGTTTGGGTGTCGTGCCGGCATGGCCCGCCACGCGAAACTCGACCAGCTCCCAGCCGTGCGCCTGCGGCTCCTCAAGGCGCTGCAAGACCACTTCAAACACGCCCCCTTGCATGCCCAGGGACTGCATGCTTTGTGTGACCGCTTTCGACAGCCGGGGCGCGGCCTTCTGGCGTTCCCTGGTGATGGTCTGCAACTCGGCATTGAACGCCTTGAAGGCGGACCGTTCGGCGGCCTGCAAGGCATCGAGATCCAGCGCCTGGTCGATGGTGGCCAGTTCACTCTTCCACTGGGCGAGCACGTCGGCGAGTTCTTCGGGGCTGCGTCGGTAGCGGCGTGCCAGCGACACCCACAGCGCCAGTCGCTGGTCGAGCGATGCCAGGCTGGTGGGGTCCTGGTCGGTGTGGCGCGCGTACTGGTGCAGGTTGTGCACGGTGTCCTGCACCTGCGCCAGTGCTGCCTCGAGTGCGGCGATCGGGTCTGCAAAGCGCGGCTCGATGTGGGCCTGCGCCTGCAGCGCCGCCAGGGCCCGGTGGATGAGCGCGGCCGCATTGGCCTCTTCGTCGTCCAGCGCCGTGACAGCCGCCTGCGCGGCATCCAGCAGCCCTTGTGCGTTGGCCAGGCGGCTGTGCTGGGCGTTGAGTTCGGCCCATTCGTCCGGCAGCGGCGACAGCTTGTCAAGCTCGGCGATCTGCCAGGCCAGGCGCTCGCCTTCCTGCCGCAGCGTGTTCTGTTTTTCGGTGGCGTTGTCCAGCAGTTTGCGTTGCTGGCGCCACCGGGCCCAGGCCTGGGTGGCCGCGGAGGTGTCGATGCCGGCATAGGCGTCGAGCAGGTCGCGCACGGCGTCGGCGCGCGTGAGGCTCTGCCATGCATGCTGCCCGTGGATGTCGACCAGGCCATCGGCCAGCGCCTTGAGCTGTGCCATGGTGGCTGCGCTGCCGTTGATCCATGCGCGACTTCGGCCTTCGGTGTCCACCGTGCGGCGCAACAGCAGACCGTCTTCGATCGGGAATCCCTGCTCCTCGAGCCATGGGTGGATCGATGCGGGCGCATCGAACTCGGCGGCAATTTCACAGCGTGCAGCGCCTTCGCGCACCACGCCACTTTCGGCGCGCGCACCCAGCGCCAGCTGGAGGGCGTCGATGAGGATGGACTTGCCGGCACCGGTTTCGCCCGTGAGCACGCCAAAGCCCTGGTCCAGATCGAGATCAAGGGACTGCACGATGACGAAGTCACGCAGGGCAATTCGGCGCAGGCTCATGGTGGGTGTGGGGCGTTGTGAACAGGCGGGATTCTGCGGGTCCTCAGACCCCTTCGTTCCAGTGCAGCTTCTTCCGCAGGGTATCGAAATAGCTCCATCCCACCGGATGCAGCAGGCGCAGGGCATGGTCGGAGCGGCGCACCACGATGCGGTCACCGTGCAGCAGGCTGGTGAAGGACTGCATGTCGAAATTCGCGCTGGCTTCCTTGCCCGAGACGATTTCCACCGCGATCTCGCTGTGACCCGGCAAAACGACGGGTCGGTTCGACAAGGTGTGTGGTGCGATCGGGACCAGCAGCCAGCCGCCGATGGCCGGGTGCAACAGCGGCCCGCCGGCAGACAGGGCATAGGCGGTGGAGCCGGTGGGGGAGGCGATGATCAAGCCGTCTGCGCGCTGGTTGGCCACGAAATGCCCGTCCACCTCGACGCGCAGTTCGATCATGCTCGCCGCTCCACCCCGGTTGACGACCACGTCGTTGAGGGCGGTGGCCTCGAAGACACAGCGGCCATCGCGCCAGATGCCGGCGGCCATGAGCGAGCGTGGATCGTCTTCGAACGATCCACGCAGGATGGGGCGCAGCGTGTCGCGGAAGTCCTCGAAAGGAATGTCGGTGATGAAGCCCAGTCGCCCCTGGTTGATGCCCACCAGCGGTACGCCGAAGCGTGCCAGCTGGCGCCCGATGCCCAACATGGTGCCGTCGCCGCCCACCACCAGCGCCAGGTCGCAGTGCTGGCCCATGGCCGGCACGGAGAGCGAGGGGTACTGGTTCAGGCCGGTGTTGAGCCAGGTCTCCTGCTCCAGCGACACATCGCAACCTTCGTCGTGCAGGAAATGCGCGATTTCCTCGACAGCGTCCCGCGAACCGGGTGCCTGGTATTTGCCGACGATGGCCACATGCGAGAAACGCAAGGGACGGCCCGATGGGGTGGGAGCGGACCGTGTGTCGGGGGGCAGGTTCATGCGCAAATTACAACATAGCCCGTCTGTGGCGGATTGACCGAAAACCCTCGTTTGCAAACGGCCTCAGGCATCGGTCTCTCCGTAAAATGAAGCGATGTTGGACGAACGTGCGAAGCTGCTGCTCAAAGCCCTTGTCGAGCGATACATCGCCGACGGCCAGCCCGTGGGTTCGCGCACCCTGGCGCGCGCGGCGGGCATGGAGCTGTCGCCCGCCACCATCCGCAACGTGATGAGCGACCTGGAAGAACTCGGACTCATCGCCAGCCCCCACACCTCGGCAGGACGCATCCCCACCGCCCGCGGCTACCGCCTGTTTGTCGACACCATGCTCACCGTGCGCCGCGAGGGGCTTTCGCCAGTGAGCGAAATGTCGACGCCGGGCATCGAGGCGGGCCAGCCCCACCGCGTCATCAGCCATGCGGCCAACATGCTCTCCAGCCTGTCGCAGTTCGTCGGCGTGATCACGGCCCCGCGTCGCGCCACGGTGTTCCGCCACATTGAATTCCTCAGCCTGTCCGAGCGCCGGGTGCTGGTGATCATCGTCTCGCCCGAAGGCGAGGTTCAGAACCGCATCATCCACACACAGGCCACGTTCACCCAGCCGCAACTGCTCGAGGCAGCCAATTTCCTCAACAGCCACTACTCGGGGCTGACCATGGAGGCGGTGCGGGAGCGGCTGAAGAACGAGGTTGACGCGCTGCGCGGTGAAATCGCCGATCTCATGAAGGCAGCGGTGGACATTGGTGCCGAAGGCGACGCGGCACAAGACGAGGTGGTCGTGTCGGGCGAACGCAATTTGCTGTCGGTGACCGAGTTTTCGAGCGACATGGGCAATCTGCGCCGCATGTTCGATCTGTTCGAGCAAAAGACCCAGCTCATCCGCCTGCTCGACGTTTCTGCGCAAGCGGACGGTGTGCGCATCTACATTGGTGGCGAGAGCCAGGTGGTGCCCTACGAAGACCTGTCGGTGGTCACGGCACCCTACGAGGTGGACGGACAGATCGTCGGCACGCTCGGCGTGATCGGCCCCCAGCGCATGCCGTACGAACGCATGATCCAGATCGTTGATGTCACTGCCAAGCTGGTGGGCAACGCCTTGAGTCACCACAAATAGAGCGAACCGTGGCCGGCCCTACAATCCCGCCTTCCGGGCCGTTAGCTCAGTTGGTTAGAGCAGAGGACTCATAATCCTTTGGTCGTTGGTTCAAGTCCAACACGGCCTACCAAAAAACCCTGCTACAATGCAAGGCTTCGCGGCTGTAGCTCAGTTGGATAGAGTACTTGGCTACGAACCAAGGGGTCGTGGGTTCAATTCCTGCCAGCCGCACCAAACAAAAAACCCGCAGCCACAAGCTGCGGGTTTTTTCATTTCTGCCGTCGAAAGAGCGCCAGACGGCAAGAGGCCACCATGAGCAAGGCATTCACCAAAGAATCCGATCAGGACGAGGATGACGATCTTCCCGAAGTCGCTCCAGTGGCCGGCGGGAAGAACTACATCACGCGTGCGGGCTATGACCGGCTGCGTGCCGAACTGTTCACGCTCATGGACGACGAGCGACCCAAGATGGTCGAGATCGTGCACTGGGCGGCGAGCAATGGCGACCGTTCGGAAAATGGTGACTACCTGTACGGCAAGAAGCGATTGCGCGAGATTGATCGGCGCATCCGTTTTCTCACGCGTCGGCTGGAAGTGGCCGAGGTGGTGGACGCATCGCTCCATCATGGTGGCGATCAGGTCTTCTTTGGCGTGACCGTCACCTATGCCGATGAGGCGGGGGTTGAGACCACTGTCACGATTCTCGGTGTGGACGAGGCCGACAGCGCGCAGGGTCAGATCAGCTGGGTGTCGCCGGTGGCCCGTGCCCTGCTCAAGGCCAGGGTGGGCGACGTGGTGCGGCTGGTGGTGCCAGGGGGAGCCCAGGAACTCGAGGTGTTGTCGGTGAGTTACCCCATCCCGACCGCGCCCAGCTGATCAGGCCTTGACGGGCTTGAAGCGCTGCGCCTTGATCACCGAGCTGGTGCGCTTGAGGCTGCGCAGCACGTCGGCCAGGTGTTGACGGTCGCGTACCGACACGGAAAACCGGATGTCGGTGGCGGTCTGGGCAGGCTCGTCACCCATGTCCACATGGGTGATGTCGGCCTCTGCCGCCGCGATGCTGGACGCCACCCGGGCCAGCACGCCCTTGCCGTTGGTGACAGTGACCACCACTGTGGTTTCGAAGGAGCGCACCGGCTCGTCGGCCCATTCAACCTCGAGGAAACGCTCGCTGTCGCGCAGCAGCAGGCGCTTGCCGGTCGGGCAGTCTTCAGCGTGCACCACCAGTCCTTCACCTCTGCCCAGGTAGCCGACGATGCGGTCCCCCGGGATCGGCCTGCAACACGGCGCGTATTGCACCGACAGTCCCTCGCTGCCGTCAAGCGTGACGACGCCCTGGGATGCCGATTCGTCGCGACCGCTGGCGTAACGCTCGGTGCTGATCAGCAGCGCGTCGGGTTTGAGACCGGTTTCAGACAGCAGAACCGCCAGTTTCTTGCCCACCATGCTGGCGATGCGCTTGCCCATGCCGATGTCGGCCAGCAGCTCTTCCCGCGACTTGTTGCCGGTGAAGCGCAGCAGTTTTTCCCATGTGCTCTGGTACTCCCCGTCCTCGGTGGGAAGGGCCGCAATGCCCTCCGACCGCAGCGCCTGACTCAGCATGCGTTCACCGAGTTCGTGCGACTTCTCCTGCGCCACGGTCTTCAGGTGATGGCGGATCTTGGATCGTGCCCGGCCGGTCTTCACAAACGAAAGCCACGCGGGATTGGGTTCCGCACTCTCTGCAGTGATCACCTCCACGACATCGCCATTGGCAAGCTCCGTGCGCAGTGGCCGTTGTTCGCCGTTGATGCGGGCCGACACCGTGTGGTTGCCCACGTCGCTGTGGATGGCATAAGCAAAGTCCATCACCGTGGCGCCGCGCGGCAGGGCCATGATCTTGCTTTTGGGCGTGAACACATAGACCGCATCGGGGAACAGATCGATCTTGATGTGGTCCCAGAACTCCCCGGCGTCATGGGTTTCCTGCTGGATGTCCAGCAGCGATTGCAGCCACTGCGTGCCCAGCCGCTGCGACATGTCGCTGCCTGGCTCGCTGGCCTTGTAGAGCCAGTGCGCCGCGACGCCGGACTCCGCCACGACGTCCATGGCGTGGGTGCGCAGCTGGAACTCGATGTTGGTGCCGAAGGGGCCGATCAGGGTGGTGTGCAGCGACTGGTAGCCATTGACCTTCGGGATCGCCACGTAGTCCCGGAACTTGCCGGGCAGTGGTTTGTAGAGCTGGTGCAGCACCCCGAGTCCGGTGTAGCAATCGGTGAGTTCGGGCACAACAATGCGAAAGCCATAGACATCGGTGACCTGGGAAAAAGACAGGTGCTTGTTGTCCATCTTGCGATAGACGGAGTAGAGCGTCTTTTCGCGACCCATGATGCGCACGCTCATGCCCTGCCGGGCGAACACGCCCTCCACCTCTTTCTGCACCCGGGAGATCAGGTCGCGGCGGCGGTTGCGGGATTTGTTGAGCGCCTTGGACAACACCTCGTAGCGCCAGGGGTGCAGGAAGCGAAACGCCAGGTCCTGCAATTCGCGGTAGGTGAAGTTCAGGCCCAGGCGGTGCGCGATCGGCGCATAGATCTCGAGGGTCTCGCTGCTGATGCGTTGCCACTTGCTGCGCGGCATGTCGCCCATGGTGCGCATGTTGTGCGTGCGGTCGGCCAGCTTGATGAGGATGACGCGGACGTCCTTGGCCATGGCCAGCAGCATCTTGCGAAACGACTCGGCCTGGTTCTGCTCCCGCGTGTCGAACTCCAGCTTCTCCAGCTTGGTGAGCCCGTCGACCAGATCGGCAACCGGTGCACCAAAGCGCTCCACCAGTTCCTCTTTCGTGACGCCACAGTCTTCGATCGCGTCGTGCATCAGCGCCGACATGAGCGCCTGTGCATCGAGCTTCCACTCGGCGCATTGGGCAGCCACCGCAATCGGGTGGGTGATGTAGGGATCACCGTTCTTGCGCAACTGGCCCAGATGCGCCTCGTCGGCGAACCGGTAGGCCCGCCGGATGTTCTCGATGTCGCCGGGGCTCAGGTAGTCCAGCTTCGAGAGCAGTCCGGCAAAGCTGGCCGCGGCTGCGCTGGCCGCTGGATGGGCCTGATCGTCCGAAGACAGAAGTGAGCCGTTCTCGGCCATGGTGGACATCCCGGTACTTTAGCGTGTGATCGCTTCGGCCGCCGCCGGCGGTGCAGCGACCCGCTCGATCCGGTGAGGGATTGCCGGCAGCGCGGTGTCCGGGCAAAAAAAAACACCGCAGTGCGGTGTTTTCCTTCAATTGATTCAAGCCCGGGTCAGAGCGGAACCTTCTTGAGCATTTCGAGGCCGATCTTGCCTTCGGCGATTTCGCGCAGCGCGGTCACGCCGGGCTTGTTCTTGCTTTCGATCTTGGGGGCATGGCCCTGGCTCAGCATGCGGGCGCGGTAGGTCGCCGCCAGCACGAGCTGAAAGCGGTTGGGGATCTTTTCGAGACAGTCTTCGACGGTGATGCGTGCCATGGGCGGGCTCCAGTAAACGGGCTTGGGGTCAGAGGATGTTGAGCGCTTTGAAGGTATCGCCGCGGGCGATACGCTGGGCGGCGAACTTGAGCCGCTGGGCATGGACGATGGCCTTGAGATCAAACAGGGCCCGCTCGAACAGCTCGTTGATTATAACGAAGTCGAATTCCCGGGCATGGGTCATCTCGGCGGCGGCGTTTTGCAGCCTCAGCTCGATCACGTCGGCAGAATCCTCCGCCCGGCGCTCCAGGCGCGAGCGCAACTCTTCCCAGCTTGGCGGCAGGATGAAGATCAGCACCGCGTTGGGGAAGATGCGCTTGACCTGGATCGCACCCTGAAAGTCGATCTCCAGCACCACGTCGGCTCCTTGCGCCATGCGTTGCTCGATCGCCAGCTTGGATGTGCCGTAGCGGTTGCCGTGCACCATGGCCCATTCCAGAAACGCACCCTGGATGACCATGTGATCAAAGGTTTCCTTGCTCACAAAGTAGTACTCGCGGCCGTGCAGCTCCTGGCCGCGCGGCGGCCGGGTCGTGTGCGAGACCGAAGGCACCACGCGGGAGTCGAGCTCCATCAGCGCCTTGACCAGGCTGGATTTGCCGGCCCCGCTGGGGGCTGCGACGACGAACAGGTTTCCGGGGTATTCCATGCTTATTCGATGTTCTGGACTTGCTCGCGCATTTGTTCGATCAAGACTTTCATGTCCACGGATATGCGGGTGAGCTCCAGGTTGGATGACTTCGAGCCCAGGGTGTTGGCTTCACGATGCAGCTCCTGGATCATGAAATCCAGCCGCTTGCCGACCTCGGCACCTTTGTGGATCAGGCGTTCGATTTCGGTCAGGTGAGAGTCGAGCCGGGTCAGCTCCTCGGCCACGTCGATGCGGATGGCGAAGGCGGTGGCTTCGGTCAGGGCGCGGTCGCTGGCCATGTCCGACGTGACCGAATTGCCCGTGGCCGACGCGCCACCCGCCGCCAGGGCCTCGTTCCAGCGATCGATGAAGCGCTGGCGCTGCTGGGCCACCAGCAGGGGAATCAAGGGTTGCGCGTCCCGGGCGAGTTGTCGCAGCTGACCCAGTCGGTCCAGCAACATGGCCGCCAGGCGCTCGCCCTCGCGCGCTCGTGCTTCCATCAGGTTGTGGACGGCGGTGTCGGCCAGCAGTTGAAGGCCATCGTTGAGTTCGCCGGGGTTTCCCTGCTGACGTGAGGTGAGCTGCAGCACCTCGGACACAGACAGGGGTGCGGCGGTGGGCAGCCAGGCGCGCACGTTGTCCTGCAGGCCGACAAGTTTCTGGAGTTCCACCGCGCTGGGTGAACGCGGACTGGCGTCGCTGCGGCCTTCGATCCAGGCCCGGACCTCCACCTTGCCCCGCTTGAGACGCGATGTCAGCAGTTCGCGCAAGGCGGGCTCCGATCCGCGGAGGTCGTCGGGCAATTTGAAAGTGAGGTCGAGAAAGCGGCTGTTGACCGAGCGGATCTCCAAACCCAGACCCGGCTTCGGATCGCGCGCCGGCTCTGCGTTCGCGGCAGTTGTGGGCCCGCCCAGGTGGGCCGTTGCATAGCCGGTCATGCTGTAAACTGCCATTGCACTTCGCCCGTCAGGTTGAGTGGTCCAAAACGAGGCGTTCCGGAAACCATCTCGAATTATGTCAAAGGTCAAACCCGCACCGCTCCCGCCGGACACCGTGATTGGTGGTTACCGCATTGTTCGCAAGCTGGCTGCGGGTGGCTTTGGCGTGGTTTACCTCGCGGTGGACACCGAAGGGCAGCAGGTCGCGGTCAAGGAATATTTGCCTTCGTCTCTGGCCTCGCGCGGCCCCGGCGAACTGCTGCCCCAGGTGCAGCCCGAAAAGCTCTCGCTCTACCGCCTCGGACTCAAGAGTTTTTTCGAAGAGGGCCGCGCTCTCGCGCAGATCTCGCACGCTTCGGTGGTCAGCGTGCTCAATTTCTTCCGGGAGAACGAGACCGTCTACATGGTCATGAATTTTCTGGAGGGCGCCTCCCTGCAGGAATTCATCATCACCGCACGGGAGCAAAAGAAGCAGAAGGTCTTCCGCGAATCGACCATCCGCTCGCTGTACGACGAAGTTCTGCGCGGACTGCGCATCGTGCACCAGCACAAGATGCTCCACCTGGACATCAAGCCCGCCAACATCTTCGTGACCGATGACAACCGTTCAGTGCTGATCGACTTCGGTGCAGCTCGCGAAGTGCTGAGCAAGGAAGGCAACTTCATCCGTCCCATGTACACGCCGGGTTTCGCAGCACCCGAGATGTACCGGCGCGATTCGAGCATGGGCCCATGGACCGACATCTACGCCATTGGCGCCTGCATTTACGCCAGCATGCAGGGCTACCCACCGAACGACGCGCCGCAGCGACTGGAAAAAGACCGCCTGTCGTTGGCGCTGTCCCGCCTGCGCGGCGTCTACTCCGACAACCTGATCGAGGTGGTCGAATGGTGCATGTCGCTGGATCCCTTGTCGCGTCCGCAGTCGGTGTTTGCGCTGCAGAAAGAACTCAGCCGCGAGACCGAGCGCAGTTACACCAAGCTCACGGTGGCCGAAAAAATGCGGCTGCAGTTTGACAACATCGTCTCGGACAACAAGAAATCCCTGCGGAAATCCACCAACGCCGGCACCAAGTTTCGATGAAATTTTCGGTCTATCAGATCAGCCGCCAGGGTGGGCGGGAGCGCAATGAAGACCGCATGGGTTATGCCTACACCCGGGAGTCCGGCCTTTTCGTGCTGGCCGATGGCATGGGCGGGCATCCTGAAGGTGCCATGGCGGCCCAGCTGGCCCTGCAGACGTTTTCGGCCTACTTCCAGAAAGCGGCCAATCCAACGGTGCGGGAGGTGCCCGAGTTTCTCTCCAGTGCGCTCATGGCCGCACACCACCAGATCATCCGTTACGCCGCCGAGAAGGGCATGCTGGACACGCCGCGCACCACACTGGTGGCTTCCGTCATGGAGCGTGGCCATGTGTACTGGGTGCACTGCGGTGACTCGCGACTGTATGTCGTGCGCAATGGCGAGATGTTGACCCGCACGCGCGACCACTCCTACATGGAGCAGCAAGCGCACCTGGGGCGCGCCACCGAGCACATCAACCGCAACATCCTCTTCACCTGCCTGGGTTCACCCGCCAAGCCGGTGTTTGACCTGTCGGGTCCTGTGCAATTGCTGCAAGGTGACCGGGTGCTGCTGTGCTCCGACGGCTTGTGGGGCACGGTGACCGACGAAGAAATCACGTCCGAGTTGTCCAAGCGCCCCCTGGAGCAGGCCGTGCCGGAGCTGGTGGAGCTGGCGCTCAAGCGGGGCGGCCCGCGCTGCGACAACGTCACCGTGCTCGCCATGGAGTGGGAGACGGCCGACGAATTCCAGAGCACCCGCGTGTCCACCGAGGACATCGAGGACGGCGTGTTCGCCTCCACCATCCAGTCGGGCACACCAGACTCGACCATCGAGGATCTGGACGACGCAGCGATCGAACAATCGATCGCCGAAATCAACGAAGCGATCCGCCGCACGGCCGAACGCAACACCTGAGGTTTTCCCATGAGCGATGTTTCCCGACCCGGCCAACGGGCCGTTGATGCCCTGCGCCCTGTGCGCATCACCCGCAGTTACACGATGCACGCCGAAGGCTCGGTGCTGATCGAGTTCGGTCACACCAAGGTGTTGTGCACCGCATCGGTCGAAGAAAAGGTGCCGCCGCACAAACGCGGCAGCGGGGAGGGCTGGGTGACCGCCGAATACGGGATGTTGCCGCGCGCGACCCATACCCGAAGCGATCGCGAAGCCGCCAAGGGCAAACAAAGCGGGCGCACACAGGAAATCCAGCGCCTCATTGGGCGCTCGCTGCGCGCCGTGTTCGATCTCAAGGCCCTGGGCGAGCGCACCATTTCGCTCGACTGCGATGTGATCCAGGCCGATGGCGGTACGCGCACCGCGAGCATCACCGGTGCCTTTGTGGCGGCGCACGACGCAGTTTCAAAGCTGATCGCCGACGGCAGAATCGCGGCCTCTCCCATCAAGGACCACGTGGCCGCCATCTCGGTGGGCATTCTGCAAGGCACGCCACTGCTCGATCTGGAGTACGTGGAAGACTCGGCTTGCGACACCGACATGAACGTCGTGATGACCGGCGCCGGTCACTTTGTGGAAGTGCAGGGCACGGCCGAGGGCGTGGCCTTCACCCGCCGCGAAATGGATGCATTGCTGGCACTGGCTGAACAGGGCATTGGCGAGCTGGTGGCCCTGCAGAAGCAAACGCTGGGCACCACAAAGGCATGAAGCTGGTTCTGGCGTCGAACAACAAGGGCAAGCTCGCCGAGCTGCAGGCGCTGTTCGCGCCGCTGGGTATCGAGCTGGTGTGCCAGGCCGACCTGGGCATTCCCGAGGCCCCCGAGCCGCACCGCACCTTTGTGGAAAATGCGCTGGCCAAGGCGCGTCACGCGGCTCAAGTCAGCGGGCTGCCCGCCCTGGCCGACGACGCCGGACTGTGCGTGGAGGCTTTCGGTGGCCTGCCGGGCGTCGACACGGCCTTCTATGCGACCCGGTTCGGCTACGAAAAGGGCGACGACAACAACGTGCGGGCCTTGCTGGAGCAGATGCAGGGCCAAAGCGACCGCCGCGCAGCGCTGGTCAGCACGCTGGTGGCCCTGCGCAGCGCCGACGACCCCGAACCGCTGGTGGCCACCGGCCGCGCACCGGGGCTCATCACGCAGCAGCCCGTCGGACAAAATGGTTTCGGCTTCGATCCGGTGATGTACCTGCCGGCGTTCGGCAAGACCTTTGCCGAGCTCCCCACCGAGGTGAAGAACGCCAACAGCCACCGCGGTCGCGCGGCGCAACAGATGCTGGCGCTGATGCGCGAACGCTGGTTCGCACCGGCGCCCGAGTCCAGGCCCACGCCGTGAGTGCCGACAAGCCGGTGCCGGTCGCCTGGCCCGGCGGTTTGCCGGCCAGGGCAGTGTTGCCTGGCGACGCGCGCTGGAACGATGTTCGTCACTGGATGCGCCCCGGCACACTGCAGTTGCAGAGCCTGCCGCCGCTGTCGCTCTACATCCACCTGCCGTGGTGCCTGAAGAAGTGTCCTTATTGCGATTTCAATTCGCACGAATGGAGCGCCACCGCAGCGCCTGGGCAGGCGCTGCCCGAAGCGCGCTACCTCGACGCCTTGCGCGCCGACCTGGAGGCCACGCTGCCCTTGATCTGGGGCCGCACGGTGCACAGTGTTTTCATTGGCGGCGGCACGCCCAGCCTGTTTTCCCCCGAGTCCATCGACCGTCTGCTGGCTGAGGTGCGTGCCTTGCTGCGCCTCGACGCGGATGCCGAAATCACGCTGGAAGCCAACCCGGGCACGTTCGAGAAGGACCGCTTTCGGGCGTTTCGCGCCGCGGGCGTGACGCGCTTGTCGGTTGGCGTGCAAAGTTTCAACAACGTCCACCTGAAGGCGCTGGGCCGGGTGCACGACCGCGACCAGGCCATGGCCGCGATGGAAGAGGCCGCGCAGGCCTTCGACACCTTCAACCTCGACCTGATGTACGCCTTGCCCGGGCAGACACTGGCCGACTGCGAGGCCGATGTGCGCACCGCGCTGGGGTTCTCACCGCCTCACCTGTCGATCTACCACCTCACGCTCGAGCCGAACACGGTGTTCGCCAAATACCCGCCAGCCCTGCCACCCGAGGACGAGGCCTGGGACATGCTCGACCGCATCACCGCGCTCACCGGCGCGGCGGGCTTGCAGCGCTACGAGGTGTCGGCCTATGCGCGCACCGGGCACCACAGCCGGCACAACACCAACTACTGGCAGTTCGGCGACTACCTGGGCATCGGCGCCGGCGCCCACAGCAAGCTGAGTTTTGCCCACCGCATCGCGCGCCCGGTGCGCGTGCGCGAACCTCGCCTGTACATGGAGCGCGCCTTGGCCGGCGACGCCGTGGTCAGTGCCGAGGAAGTCTCGCGCGCGGACTTGCCGTTCGAATTCATGCTCAACGCCATGCGACTCAGGCAAGGTTTTTCCCTTCAGCAGTTCATGGAGCGCACCGGATTGCCGCTCTCCAGCATCGAGCCCGGCCTCGCGCAGGCGCTTCAAAAGGGGCTGATCGAACGCGATGCCGCGCGGGTCTGGCCCACCGAGCGCGGCTTCGATTTCCTCAGCGACCTGCAGGCCCTGTTTCTGGCGGACTGAGGCCGCCTCGAAGGCTTGCGCACCTCGTCCAGCGGGCCCTTGATCCGATCGGCGCAGGGAGGTGCTGCCGGCCCTTCGACACCATGCCAAGGACGCCCTCCATCCAACGCGGGTGTTGGTGTCCAGGCGTTGAGGTCCCACGAAGCGTGCGGCCCCGGCCGGCTTGCCCAGCTGCGGTGGAGGCGACGACGCCATGGCGGATGGCGCGCCGTCGGGCGCTTGTGCACAGGGCCATCACGCCGGCAACCAGATGCGCCAGAAAACCAAAAAAGGGCCTTGATTTCTCAAGGCCCTTGAATGGTCTGGCGGAGACGGTGAGATTCGAACTCACGGACCCTTGCGGGTCGGCAGTTTTCAAGACTGCTGGTTTAAACCACTCACCCACGTCTCCGGATGCGGTTGCAAGGCGACGATTTTAGCCTGCGTACCCGCTCACGCCGGCTCCGGCTGGCTGCTTTCGCTGCACAGCATGCCGCGCGTCTCGATGAATCGCACCACCTCGTCAACACCGTCCAGGGTCTTGAGGTTGGTCATCACCCAGGGCCGGCGAACGCTGTCGGGCCGCATGCGGGCCGTGTCGGCCTTCATCACTTCGAGATCGGCGCCCACGTGCGGTGCGAGGTCGGTCTTGTTGATGACGAAGAGGTCGCTCTTGGTGATGCCGGGTCCGCCCTTGCGCGGAATCTTCTCGCCCGCGGCCACATCGATCACGTAGATGGTGAGGTCGCTGAGCTCGGGGCTGAAGGTGGCAGCGAGGTTGTCGCCGCCGCTCTCGATGAACACCACGTCGGCGTCGGGAAACTCGGCGAGCATGCGGTCGATGGCTTCCAGGTTGATGGAGGCGTCTTCGCGGATGGCGGTGTGCGGGCAGCCACCGGTCTCCACGCCCATGATGCGATCGGCCGGCAGCGCACCACTGACGGTGAGGATGCGCTGGTCTTCCTTGGTGTAAATGTCGTTGGTGATGGCAATCAGGTCGTACCGGTCGCGCATGGCCTTGCAGAGCATCTCGAGCAGCGTGGTCTTGCCCGAACCGACCGGGCCGCCGATGCCCACGCGCAGCGGTGGCAGGTGTTTGGTGCGGCGGGGAATGTGGTGCAGGGGGGTCATGAGCGGAACAGGCGTGAGTACTGGGTTTCGTGTCGGGCGGAATGGATGGCCAGCAAGGGCAGGAAGGCCTGGCGGTCATTGTCGTGCAGGGCGATGGCACGGTCGACGGCCGCGGGGATCTGTCCCGCCAGGCGCGCCAGCATGCGTTGACCGGCGCTCTGTCCGAGCGGCACCGACTTGACGGCTGCCTGCACCATGTTCTCGCACCAGCCGAAGGCGTAGCCCAGCAGGCTGTCGTGAACGCTGGCGTCGCTGCGGGCGGCGGCACAGGCGCAGGCCACGGGGTAGGTGGGTGGGTCCAGCCGCGCGGACTGAAGCTGCTCGAAGACACCGCTGCCCAGCGCGCCGAGTTGACGCGCCCACTCCATCAGGGAACGCCCCATCTGTTCGCTCTGCAGGCGAAACTCGAGCGTCTCGCGGGTCTGCAGTACCCAATGGTTGAGTGCTGCGATGCGCACAAGATCGTTCGCCTGCCACGCGGGGATGGCCTGGGCCACCACCGCGAGGTCGCTGCGGGCCAGGCCGAGCTGCAGCTGGTCGGTGAGCCAGGCCGCTGCACTGGCTTCGTCGTGCACCAGACCCGCCTCCACCGCCGATTCGAGCCCCTCGGAATACGAGAAGCCGCCCACCGGCAGGGCGGGAGACGCCAGCCAGAGGATCTGCAGCAGGCTGGCTGCCGTTCGCCGCGGGGCCAGGGCCCCGTCAGCCGTGGTCATGGCTGTGGTGCGCGTGGCCGTGATCGTCCCGGGCGGCATGAACGTGGGTGTCGCCCGCGCCGGCACCGTGGCCACCATACGCGCCGGCCTCGGGCTCGAAGGGCTCCCGCACCTCGACCACTGTGAGGTGCATGGCGCGCAGCATCGCGGCCAGCACATGGTCGGGCTCGATCTTCAGGTGGTCGCGTTGCAACTCGATCGGCACGTGCCGGTTGCCCAGGTGGTAGGCGGCGCGCATGAGGTCGAAGGCCTGGTCTTGCGCCGGGTGGTCGGGGCAGGCGCTGATGCGCAACACCGCTTGGGGCGCGGCCACCACACGCAGCAGCGAGCCGTCCTGGGTGACCAGCACATCGCCACCCCGCACCACGGTGCCGCGTGGCAGGAACACGCCCACGTGGCGTTCGTCGGAAGCGACGGTGTCGAAGCGGCTTTTCTGGCGGATGTCCCAGTCGAGATCCAGGTGTGCGGCACGCTGCACCAGCGGCCTGGCGAGGCCATGGCCCTGGGGGATGAGTCGGGAGGCTTGCAACATGGGGTGTCGTTCAGAACAGGAAATAGCGTTGTGCCATCGGCAGCCGGCTGGCGGGTTCGCAGGTCAGCAGCACACCGTCGGCGCGCACGGCATAGGTTTGGGGATCGATCTCCATCCGGGGCAGCAGGTGGTTGTGCACCATGGCGGCCTTGGTCACGCCGCGGCAACCCTGCACCGCGGACAGGGTTTTCTGCAGCCCGAAGCGTTCGCCCACGCTGGCCGCCAGACCCGCCTGCGAGACGAAGGTGAGGCTGCTTCGGGCCATGGCGCCGCCGAAGCTGCCGAACATGGGCCGGTAGTGCACCGGCTGCGGCGTGGGAATGGACGCGTTGGGGTCGCCCATGGCGGCCAGCGCGATGCTGCCACCCTTGAGGACGAGCGCGGGCTTCACGCCGAAGAAGGCGGGCTTCCACACCACCAGATCGGCCCACTTGCCGACTTCAAGCGAGCCAACGATGTGGGAGATGCCGTGGGCAATGGCCGGGTTGATCGTGTACTTGGCGATGTAGCGTTTGACGCGGAAGTTGTCGTTGCGCGGGCCGTCGCCGGGCAGGCTGCCGCGCTGCGATTTCATCTTGTCGGCCGACTGCCAGGTGCGGATGATGACCTCGCCGACGCGGCCCATGGCCTGGCTGTCGCTGCTCATCATGCTGATGGCGCCCATGTCGTGCAGGATGTCCTCGGCGGCAATCGTTTCGCGGCGGATGCGGCTCTCGGCAAAGGCCAGGTCTTCGGGGATGCCGGCGTCGAGGTGATGGCACACCATGAGCATGTCCACGTGTTCGTCGAGCGTGTTGACCGTGTAGGGCATGGTCGGGTTGGTGGAGCTGGGCAGAAAGTTGGCCTCGCCCACCACACGCAGGATGTCGGGCGCGTGGCCGCCGCCGGCGCCTTCGGTGTGGAAGGCGCACAGGCTGCGCCCCTTGGTGGCCGCGATCGTGTTCTCCACAAACCCCGATTCGTTGAGCGTGTCGCTGTGGATGGCGACCTGAATATCGGTGGCTTCGGCCACATCGAGGCAGTTGCTGATGGCGCTTGGCGTGGTGCCCCAGTCTTCGTGCAGCTTCAGGCCGATCACGCCGGCGTTCACCTGCTCGTGAAGGGCGGCGGGCAGGCTGGCGTTGCCCTTGCCGAAAAAGCCCAGGTTCATCGGCAGGCCGTCGGCCGCCTGCAGCATGCGCTCGATGTGCCAGGGGCCGGGCGTGCAGGTGGTGGCGAAGGTGCCGGTCGCAGGACCCGTGCCGCCGCCGAGCATGGTGGTGATGCCCGAGGTGAGGGCCTCGTCGACCTGCTGCGGGCAGATGAAGTGGATGTGGCAGTCGATGCCACCGGCGGTGACGATGCTGCCTTCGCAGCTGATGACCTCGGTGCCCGGGCCGATGACGATGTCCACACCGGGTTGTGTGTCGGGGTTGCCGGCCTTGCCGATGGCCACGATGCGTCCGTCCTTGAGGCCGATGTCGGCCTTGACGATGCCCCAGTGGTCGACGATGACGGCGTTGGTCATGACCGTGTCCACGGCGCCTTCGGCGCGCGTTCTTTGCGATTGCGCCATGCCGTCGCGGATGGTCTTGCCGCCGCCGAACTTGACTTCTTCGCCGTAACCGCCAGCGGCGAGGGTGAAGTCCTGTTCGATTTCGATCATCAGGCCGGTGTCGGCGAGGCGAAGGCGATCGCCCACGGTGGGGCCGAACATGTCGGCGTAGGCGCTTCTTGAAATCGTGGCCATGGTCAGAGCTTCCCTTGAACGAGGCCGCGAAAGCCGTGCACGATGCGCGCACCCGCGTAGTCCACCAGCTCCACCGTTCGCTGCTGGCCAGGCTCGAAACGCACGGCCGTGCCGCTGGCGATGTTCAGGCGCATGCCGCGAGCCGCCGCGCGATCGAAATCGAGCGCGCCGTTGGTCTCTGCGAAGTGGTAGTGCGAGCCGACCTGGATCGGGCGGTCGGCGCTGTTCTTCACCACCAGGGTGAGCGTGCGCCGGCCGGGGTTGAGCGTGTGAACGCCCTCGTCGGTGAAGAGTTCGCCGGGGATCATTCGGTGCCTCCTCGGTTTCAGCCAGCGATGAGCGACCAGCCCATGTTCAAGCCCATCACGGCGACCACGCCACCGGCCACGCGCGGTGCCCAGTGGTTGGCGCGCTGGAGACCCAGACCCATGGCGATGCCCACCCCGTGCAACGCAGCGGTGCCCAGCACCATGCCGGCCAGCGCTGCGCCATCGGCAAGCTCCTGTCCGTGGGCTGCGCCATGAAACAACGCAAAGGTGCCCACCAGCACCGCGCCCGCCGCCTCGGGCAGCTTCACCTGCGCAGCCAGCAGCAGTCCCACCACCAGCAGGGAGGCGGCGATCATGGGTTCGATCGCCGGGAAACCGATGCCGGCCTGTGCAAGCAGCGCGCCCGCCAGCAGCAAGGCCGCGAAGGACAGCGGTGCAACCCAGAGGCGCCGCGTGGTCATGGCGCTCCACACGCCCACAGCCAGCATGGCGGCCAGGTGGTCCAGCCCGGTGATGGGGTGCAGAAAGCCGGTGAGCAGGCCGCCGTGGTCGTGTGCGCCACCCACGTGGGCCGCGGCGGAAAACGACAGGGTGGCGAGCGCGACGGCGAACAGGCTTCGTTTGATCAGGGCAGAAGAGCTCATGCGGGTCTCCGGGGAATGGGGATGCTTCAAGGTATGGGCTGGTGCACGGTGACGAGCTTGGTGCCGTCGGGGAAGGTGGCCTCGACCTGGATGTCCGGGATCATCTCGGCGATGCCCTCCATCACGTCGGCACGGGTGAGCACGTTGCGCCCGTCGCTCATGAGCTGGGCCACGGTCTTGCCGTCGCGCGCTCCTTCCATCACGGCCGCGCTGATCAGCGCCACGGCTTCGGGGTAGTTGAGCTTCAGACCCCGTGCCTGGCGCCGCTCGGCCAGCAGGGCGGCGGTGAAGATCAGCAGCTTGTCTTTTTCGCGGGGCGTGAGTTCCATGGCGGTGCGTGCGGGTCGGTGGTGTCTGACGCTTCAGGTCAGCAAGTCCCGTGCCCCGGGCACCGGTGTGGCACGAAAGCTGCACAAACGTGGCGTGACGACCATCCCCATTGTTCCCATCAGAGCCACGCCTGCCGCCACCGCCGGGCAGGAACCCGGCATGGATGCGCCCCAGCGCATCACCCGCGTGCGCCGCGACTACAACAACTGGGTGGGCAGCGAAACCATGGAGGACTACGCGCTGCGCTACACGCCGCAGCGCTTTCGCAAATGGAGCGAATGGCGCGTGGCCAACACGGCATTCGGCGCCGCCTCCTTCCTGATCCTGGAAGCCGTGGGCGCCACGCTGCTGGTGCAATACGGCTTTGTGAACGCCGCGCTGGCCATCCTGTGCACCGGCCTGATCATCTTCCTCGCCGGCCTGCCGATCAGCGTGTACGCCGCCCGCTACGGGGTCGACATGGACCTGCTCACGCGCGGCGCGGGCTTCGGCTACATCGGCTCAACCATCACCTCGCTGATCTACGCGACCTTCACCTTCATCTTCTTTGCGCTCGAAGCGGCGGTGATGGCCTACGCGCTGGAGCTCGCGCTCGACATTCCGCCCGCCTGGGGTTACCTCATCTGCGCGGTGGTGGTCATTCCGCTGGTCACGCACGGGGTGTCGGTGATCAGCCGCTTCCAGATGTGGACCCAGCCGCTGTGGCTGGTGATGATGGTGGTGCCCTTTGTGGCGGTGGCGGTCATGGCGCCCGAAACATTCACCAACGTGGTGCGTTATGGGGGCGAATCCGGTGCAGGAGCGGTGTTTGACTGGCACCTGTTTGGTGCAGCCCTCACCGTGGGCATCGCGCTCATCACCCAGATGGGCGAGCAGGCCGACTACCTGCGTTTCATGCCCGCACAGGAGCCCGGCAAGGGCCTGCGCTGGTGGGCCGGTGTGCTGGCGGGCGGGCCGGGCTGGGTGCTGCTGGGTGTGGTGAAGATGCTCGGTGGTGCGCTGCTGGCGTATCTGGCCATCAGCCACATGGTGCCGCCCGAGCGCGCGGTGGACCCCAACCAGATGTACCTGGCGGCCTACGAATACGTGTTCGCCGACTACGGCTGGGCGGTGGCGGCCACGGCACTGTTTGTCGTGGTCTCGCAGCTCAAGATCAACGTCACCAATGCGTATGCCGGTTCGCTGGCCTGGAGCAATTTTTTCTCACGCATCACCCACAGCCACCCGGGGCGCGTGGTGTGGGTGGTGTTCAACACCTTCATCGCCTTCATGCTGATGGAGATGAACGTGTTCCAGGCGCTGGGCCAGGTGCTGGGCCTGTACTCCAACATCGCGATCGCCTGGATCATGGCGGTGGTGGCCGATCTGGTGATCAACAAGCCGCTGGGCTGGAGCCCCAGGGGCATCGAGTTCAAGCGCGCCCACCTGTACGACATCAACCCGGTGGGCGTGGGTGCCATGGTGCTGGCCTCCGTGCTGTCGATCACCGCCCACATGGGTTTGATGGGGCCGACAGCGCAGGCGTTCTCGGCCGTGATTGCGATGGTCACGGCGTTTGTGACGGCGCCGCTGATCGCCTGGGCCACCCAGGGCCGGTACTACATTGCGCGGGCTGGCGGCGAGCTTGCAGAGCGTGTCCACACCTGCGTGATCTGCGAGCGCGAATACGAGGGGCCGGACATGGCCCACTGCCCGGCATACCAGGGGCACATCTGTTCGCTCTGCTGCACGCTCGACGCGCGTTGCGGAGACCTGTGCAAACCGCACGCGAAACTCTCCGAGCAGTGGATGGGTGCGCTGCGGCGCGTGCTGCCGCGCTCCATCTGGCCCTACCTCGAAGCCGGCCTGGCGCATTACCTGCTGCTGATGCTGGTGATGGCGCCGGTGCTCGCTGCGGTGCTCGGCCTGTTGTACCGCCAGGAGGTGCAGGCCATCGCCCAGCGCATGGGGCTGGCGGCCAACGCCGGCCTGCTCGATGCCGCATTGCGCTCGGGTTTCCTGCGGGTGTATGCGGTGCTGCTGCTGATCACGGCCACGGTGGCGTGGTGGCTGGTGCTCACGCACAAGAGCCGCGAGGTGGCGCAGGAGGAGTCCAACCGCCAGACGCGCCTGCTGCTGCAGGAGATCGAGTCGCACCGCCTCACCGACGAGGCCCTGCAGCAGGCGCGACGGGCCGCGGAACAGGCCAACCAGGCCAAGACGCGCTACATCAGCACCATCAGCCACGAGCTGCGCACGCCGCTCAACAGCATCCTGGGCTACGCGCAGCTGCTGCAGGAAGACACCGGCCTGGCACCGCACCGGGCCCAGGCGATCCGGGTGATCAACCGCGGGGGTGAGCACCTGCTCTCGCTGATCGAGGGCACGCTGGACATCGCGCGCATCGAGTCCGGCAAGCTCGCACTCGATGTGCGGCCCATGGCCTTTGCCGGCGCCATGCAGGAGGTGGCCGGCATGTTCGAACTGCAGGCCAGCGCCAAGGGCCTGCGCTTCGCTTTCGAGACCGGCAGCCGCCTGCCCGACACGGTGCGGGCGGACGAAAAGCGGCTGCGCCAGATCCTCATCAACCTGCTGGGCAATGCGGTGAAGTTCACCCGCACCGGGCAGGTGCGCCTGCGCGTGACGCACGCCCGCGAGATGGCGCAGTTCGAGGTGCACGACACCGGACCGGGCATGCGGGCGCAAGATCTCGAGCGCGTGTTCGAGCCGTTTGCGCGCGGACAGAACGAAGCCGCTGCGCCCGGGCCGTCCAGCGGCACCGGACTGGGCCTGACGATCGCCAAGATGCTGACCGATCTCATGGGTGGCGAAATGACCGTGCGCAGCGAGCCCGGCGCGGGTTCGGTGTTCACCGTGCGCCTCTTTCTGCCCGAGGTGCATGGTGCGGTGCTGCCGCGCCCGCTGGCGCTGCCCGGCCACATCGGCTACGAGGGTCCGCGCCGGCGCGTGCTGGTGGTCGACAACGAAGAAGCCGACCGCGAGCTGATCCAGCGCTGGCTGGAGCCGCTGGGCTTCGAGGTGATGCTGGCCACCAGCGGCCTGGACGCGCTGGCGCTGCTCGAGGGCCTGCAACCCGGTGCCGCCGGTGCACCCGACGCCGTGTTCATGGACCTGGCCATGCCCGGCATCGACGGCTGGGAAACCATGCGCCGCCTGCGTGCCGCGGGCTGGAGCGCGGTGCCGCTGGCCATCGTGTCGGCCAATGCTTTCGACAAGGGCCCGCAGATCGACGGCGACGGCCACCTGGGTCACCGGCCGCAGGACTTCTTTGTGAAGCCGGTGCGGCGCGACGACCTGGTGGGCTGGCTCGGCCTGCGGCTGCGGCTGGCGTGGATCGAACTCGCGCCGCCGGCCGCCGCTGCGGTGTCGACCCAACCCGCCGGCACAGACCCCGCCATCACCCGCAGCCACGAATGGGTGCCCTTGCTCGAACTCGTGCGCCTGGGCTATTACAAGGGCATCGTGCAGTGGCTCGACGACTGGGTGCACGAACACCCCGATCAGGCCGCGTTCGCACAGCAACTGCGAACGCTCGCGCGCGAGTTCCGCTTTGACGCCATCGAACAGCAACTGCTGCAACGCCATGTCTGAGACCGTGTCCAGCCGAACCGCCAACATGCCGGCGGCGCCCATGCCCCTGCCGCATGGCGACCAGCCCATCGTGCTGATCGTCGACGACGTGCCCGACAACGTGGCGCCGCTGCACGACGCGCTGGACGAGGCCGGCTACACCGTGCTGGTGGCCCTGGACGGCGAGAGCGCCATCCGACGCGCCACCCAGGCCCTGCCCGACGTGGTGCTGCTCGATGCGTTGATGCCCGGCATCGACGGCTTCGAAGTGGCGCGCCGGCTCAAGGCGCAGCCGGCCACCGCGCACATTCCCATCATCTTCATGACCGGACTGACCGAGACCGAGCACCTCGTCGCCGCGCTCGATGCGGGCGGGGCCGACTACGTGACCAAACCGATCAAGCCGCGCGAGGTGATGGCGCGCATGGGCGTGCACCTGCGCACCGCCCGGCACGTGCGCCAGGGCGCGGTGGAGCGCAGCCAGGCGCGCAACGCGCTGGATGCCTTCGGCTACGCCACCATCACCGTGCGCGAGAGCGACGGCCGCCTGATGTGGCAGACGCCGCTGGCGCGTGAACTGCTGCGCAACCACTGCGGCACCGAATCGCCCACCACGCCGCCAGCGGTGCTGCAGTGGCTGCGCCGCCACCTCGGAGAAGCCAGCGAGCAGCGCGAGCCGCCGCGCCTGACCCTGGAGAACGGCCCGCGCCGGCTCACGTTCCGCTTGCACCAGCGCGTGGGCGACGAGGACGGTGATGCCGATGCCGGTGGTGACTGGCTCATCGTGATGCAGGAAACCTCGGACGCCAGCGTGCTCTCCAGCGTGGCCGGCGCGTTCGGCCTGACCGCGCGCGAGGCCGAGGTTTTGTACTGGGTGGTCAAGGGCAAGATCAACCGCGACATCGGCGACATCCTGGGTGCCAGCCCCGCCACCGTGAAAAAACACCTGGAGCGGATCTACGCCAAGCTCGGCGTGGAAACCCGCACCGCCGCCGCCGCCATGGCCATCAACCGCGTGCCGCTGCTGCAGCCGCAGCACGGCGGCTGAGCCGGGCTGCGGCGGGGCGCGCGCGTCACTCGGTGATGTTGTTGGCCTTGATGAAGGCCGACCAGGTCGTCATCTGTTTTTCGACAAAAGGCTTGAACACCTCGGGGCCGCCGCCCACCAGGTCGATGCCCTGGGCCTCGAGCTTTTTGGCCACCTCGGGATTTTTCAGCGCAGCGGCCACGGCGGCGTGGATGCGGGCGGTGAGGGCCGGGGGCATGTTGGCCGGGCCGATCACGCCCCACCAGGCCGGTGCGTCAAAACCGGGGAAGCCGCTCTCGGCAATGGTGGGCACGTTGGGCATGTCCTTGGAGCGCTTGCTGGTGCTCACCGCCAACGGGGTCACGTTGCCGGAGTCCGCATGGGGCTTGATCAGGAACAACGATCCCACGGCCAGCGGCACATGGCCGGCAATGGCGTCGTTCATCAGCGGGCCGCCGCCCTTGTAGGGCACATGGGTCCAGTCGAAGCCGGCGTTCTTGGCCATCTGCGCAATCGCCAGATGCCCCAGGCTGCCGGTGCCGATGGTGCCGAAGCTGGTGGACTTCTTCGCCCTGGCCTCGCTCACCAGCTGCGCAAAACTGGTGATGGGCGAGCCCTTGGTGGCGGCCAGCACCATGGGCGCGGTGCCGATCAGGGTGATGTGCTCCAGGTCTTTCATGGTGTCGAAGGCCATGGACGGTTTGAGCGCCGGGTTCACCGCGTGGGTGTCGAACACCACGCCGAAGGTGTAGCCGTCGGGCGCTGCCCTGGCGATGGCCGCGGTGCCGATCACGCCCGAGGCCCCACCGATGTTCTCCACGATCACCGACTGCTTGAGTTGCACCCGCAGCGCTTCGGCCAGGATGCGCGAGACCTGATCGACCGAGCCGCCCGGCGGAAACACCGCGATCACGCGGATCGGTTTGGCCGCAGGCCACTCCTGCGCCAGGGCGACCGAGGCCGAGGTGGCCAGCACCGTGGACACCAGGGCGCCCACCACGAGTTTCTTCAGCATGTGATTGTCTCCAACAGGTTGCATGAACAGGGTCTGGATGGTAAGCATGCAAACCCGCACCGGGACAGATCGCTAACCCTGAGGGATTGAGCCCGGCACGACCCGGTCGGCGCGCAGTTCGCGGATGCGTGGATCGATGTAGTAGCCGCCGTACTCGGTGTAGCGCAGGAAGGGAAAACCGCACGACCTGCAGGCCCAGATCTCGCAGCGGTTGCAAGGGTGGTGGGCCAGCGAGATCGGCGCCTCGGGCGACCACGCGTCCACGCCAGGCGGGCGGTGTTCCTCCAGCGTGGGCTCGTCGTCGCCGGGCAGCCAGAGTGCGCCAATCGGCTGCAGGGCGGCACCGTCCTGCGAGGCGGGAAACGACTCCCAGCCTGCGCTGGCATACGGCCGGCAGGCGGGGCAGGTTGTGGCGCCAGCGTGCGCTTTCGCCAGACCGGCCACGGTTTCGGGGGACAGGCGTTCAAGGTCGGATGGTCGGGACATGGGTTGCATGCTAACGGAGGCCGCCGTGCTGCCCCTCACGGTATGGCTGTGTTCGATGTCGTACCATCCGCCCATGACCACGTTTGCCGACTCCCTCAAGAAAGAGATTGCCCGGGTGGCACGCAAGGAACTGCGCGACGAACTCGCCTCCCTGCGCAAGACCGCGTTGCTCCAGCGCGCCGAACTGGCTGCGCTGAAAAAGCAGACCAGGGCGTTGCAGGTTCAGTTGAACCGGCTCGGTCAGGCGAGCGCGCAGGGTGCGCGCCAGCCTGCCCAGGCGGCCGACACCGGGCCGGCGGCGGCGCCCCGAGGCAAGCCCGGGCGCAAGGTGGTTTTCTCGGCAGAGCGACTGAAACTGCAGCGTGCACGCCTGGGCCTCACGCAGGAACAGGCGGCCCGGCTGCTGGGTGTGTCGTCGCTCTCCATCTGGAAATGGGAGTCCGGCGGCGCCGTGCCGCGCGCCTCGAGGGTTCCGAAGCTGCTGGAGTTGCTGGCGCTGGGCAAACGCGAAGCACTGGCCCGGGTCGAAGCCCCGGCGGCGTCCGAGCCGCGCTGAAACGCGGTCTGTCGCGCCCGGGCAGGTGGCTGCGGCGCGTTGAGCGCAATCAATCGGTCCGGCGCCGGGCGATGCACCATGCGGTGTCCGACCTCACGGCATGTGCCGTGAGGTGACGGGATCCAATGGAGTCCACCATGAAACCAGGCATGTTTGCCGCAGCGGTATTGTTCACGGCCCTGTCGGGCAGCGCCATCGCCCAGACCCCGGCGGAGGCGCCCATCTTTGGCTCGGAGCTCATGACGCAGCAGGAGCGGCTGGAGTACCGCGATCGCATGCGCGCAGCGCGCACCCAGGAGGAGCGGGAGCAGATCCGCAACCAGCACCACGAGAAAATGCAGGTGCGCGCCAAGGAGCGCGGCTCCACCCTGCCCGCGATGCCACCGATGCCCGGCGGCATGGGGCCGGGCGGGGGCCAGGGTCCCGGCGTGCCCAAGCGCTGAGTCGCGCGCCGGTCTTCAGGCTGCCGCGGGTGATCGGCCGTCGGCGAAGCGCTGCAGGAACTGCCGGCCGCGCTCGGTGCTCGGCGCATCGAAGAAGGCCTCCGGCGCACCGGTTTCCACCACCACCCCATGGTCCATGAAGACCACGCGGTGGGCGGCTTCCCGGGCAAACGCCATCTCGTGCGTCACCACCAGCATGGTCATGCCCTCGGCGCACAGGTCGCGCATGACGGCCAGCACCTCGCCCACGAGTTCGGGGTCGAGTGCGCTGGTGGGCTCGTCGAACAGCATCAGTGCGGGCTTCATCGCCAGCGCCCGTGCAATGCCCACGCGCTGTTTCTGTCCACCGGAGAGCCGGGCCGGAAACACATCGCGCTTGTCGAACAGACCCACGCGCCGCAGCAGCGCTTCGGCCTCGACGCGCACGGCGTCCTTCGGGCGGCGCTGCACATGCACCGGTGCTTCCATCACGTTCTGCAGCACCGTGAGGTGCGGCCACAGCGCGAACTGCTGGAACACCATGCCGATGTGGGTGCGCACCTGCGCGAGCTTGCGGTCGTCCATCACGACGCCGCCCGAGGTCACCCCGATGGGTTGGCTGTCGATCAGGATGCGCCCGCTGTCGGGGCGTTCGAGCCAGTTGATGCAGCGCAGCAAGGTGGATTTGCCCGACCCGGAGGGCCCGAGCAGGCAGACCGTTTCGCCAGGCGCCACGGTGAAGGAAATGTTGTCCAGCACGCGCAGGCTGCCGTAGCTCTTGCAGAGCGACTGGACGCTGAGGAGGGGGATGAGGGTGGGCATGGTGCGGGCGGGTGGTGGGTCAGCGCCGCGCGTCGGCCAGGCGGCCCACGGCGGCCACGCCGGCCTCCACCACCAGGCACAGCGCCCAGTACAGCAGCACGGCGGTGAGGAAGGCGGCGAACGGAATGAAGTGGCGCGACTGGATGGAGCTCACCGCATGGGTGAGCTCGGGCAGGGTGATGATGGTGAGGAAGGCGCTGTCCTTGATGATCTGGATCAGCTGGTTGCCCAGCACCGGCGCGCTGGAGAGCGCCAGCGGCGGCAGCACGATGCGCCGGAACAGGCCAAGACCGCTGTAGCCGAATGCCACGCCGGCCTCGATCGGGGCGCGTGGCTGGCTGGCCCAGGCCGCGCGCAGGATCTCGGCCATGTAGGCCGCGTGGTAGGCCGTGAGCGCGAACAGGCCCGCGCTCCAGGCGTCGAACGGCAGGCCCAGCGAGGGCAGGCCGTAGTAGACGATGTAGGCGAACAGCAGGAAGGGCGTGCAGCGCGCCAGGTCCACCAGTGCCTTGGCCGGCAGCGACAGCGACCGCCGGGGCGACATCAGCAGGGTCGAGAGCAGCGCGCCCAGCACCAGTGCCGCCAGGCCGGCCAGCACCGACAGCAGCACCGTGTTGCCCAGGCCCGAGAGCAGCAGGCCACGCTCGGACCACACGGTGGCGAAGTCGCGCATCATGCGGCGGCCCCACGCTGGTGGGTGCGCCGCTCCACCCGGCGTTGCACGCTCACCAGTGCATAGACGATGGGAATGTAGATGGCCAGCGCCACCAGAAACGGGGGCAGCGGCTCGTAGGTTTGTGCACCGATGCGCACGGCCGCGCGCGTGATGTCGACCACGCCCACCACCGCCAGCACCGGCGTGAGCTTGACCAGTTGCGACATCTCGTTGATGAGGCCGGGCAGCGCGGTGCGCCAGACCTGCGGCAGCACGATGCGCCGAAAGCGCAGGCTGCGACCCATGCCGACCGACTGCGCCGCTTCGATCTGGTCTTTCGGCAGATCGAGCAGCGCGGCCCGCCACACCTCGCAGTTGAACGCCGCGGTGTTGAGCACGAGCGCCATCAGGCCGGCAGACACCGGGCCGACCGAGATGCCGGCGGTGGGCAGGGCAAAGAAGATCAGCAGCACCAGCGTGATCAGCGGTGTGGCGCGCAAGAGGCTCACGTAAACCGCCACCGCCGCGCCCAGGATCGGTACCCGGGCCCAGCGCGCCAGCGCCAGACCCAGGCCCAGCGGCAGGCCCAGCGCAATGCCGGCGATGGACAGCAGCAGCGTGGTCAGCGCGCCGCTGAAGATCGACAGGACATCGGCGTGGGTCATGCGCTGGCGGTTTCTCGCGGTTCGGTCTTATTGCTCGGGCGTGTAGCTCACCGGCAGCGTGAACGCTTCACCGAACCACTTCTTCTGCAAGGCCGGCATCACGCCGTTGGCCTTCTGCGCAGCAATGAAGTCGTTCATGAACTTCTGCAGGTCGGTGTTGCCCTTCTTCACCGCCCAGGCGGGGTAGGAACTGCCCGACACCGGCTGGCCGAGTTCGAACACGTTGGGGCGCTCGGCCACCAGGGCCTTGAGGTTGATCACCGTGTTGACCACGAAGTCGGTGCGCTTGAGCGCGAGGTCCTGGTAGGCCTCGGGGTAGGAGGCGTATTCAACGATCTTGCCGAGCTTGCCGCCTTCCTTGGCCAGCATGGCCTGCAGCTCGGGCAGGCGGCTCAGGAACGCGCTGCCGGTCTGCACCCCGACGGTCTTGCCGTTCAGGTCCTTGATCGACTTGATGCTGCTGTCGTCCTTGCGCTTGACGTAGTAGTGCGTGGCGTCGGCGATCGGGCTGGTGAAGTCCAGCGACTGCGTGCGCTCCCTGGTCATGAGCACCGCAGTGATGGCGATGTCGTACTTGCCGGTCGCCACACCCGCGAGGATGCCGGGCCAGGGCAGGATCTCCTGGCGGATCTCGAACGGTGCGTATTTGCGCAGCGCATCGACCATCTCGTTGTTGAAGCCGGTGGGCTTGCCGTCCTTGACGAATTCGAACGGGCGGAAGTCGTCTTCTGTGACCACGGTCATGTAGCCGCGCTTCTTGATCTCGTCGAGGTTGGCGGCTTGTGCGGTGGTGGCCCACAGCGCGAGCGGCAGCAGCAGGGCGGCGAGCACGCCGCGGCGAGAGAATGGGAGGGTGGTTGGCATGGTGAAGCTCCTGGGGGTTGAAGTGAAGCGGGGTTGAGCGCTTCACCTTCCGCGCAAGTTGCATGCCCATCAAAAGACCATGGAGGTCCGTTTGTGCAGACGCGTCCACACCACCCGCTGCGAAGCTGGTGCATGTGCCGCCGGGTGCACGGCAGCGGTGCGTGGGCGGGCTTCAGTCGGGTGCGTGCCACTCCAGCACCTGCCAATGAACCGGCAGAAGAGGGCTCTTCACCGTGGCCTCCGACTGGCTCGTGCGCTGCAGGGCACACGTGTGCACACGGCCTTCCCGTTCGGGCACGGTGGCGCGCTCGATGGTCCACACACCATGCTCCAGCGTGCCGAAGCCGATGTCGAAGTCCAGCAGCTCATCGGCATGCCCCGGATGGCGCGCCACCACCCCGGCCAGCGAGTCGTCGGGCGCCGTGTCGGCGGGCCAGGCGGCGCTGCGCGGTCGCAGGTGCATGAGGTAGCGTCCGGCCACCAGGAGGCGCTCGGCGGTGGGTGCGCCGCTCTCGTCGAGCGCGCCCAGTGCGATGCGGGTGCCCAGCGAGCCCGGCAGGCGTTCCCACACCTCGAAGTAGGTGCCGTGGATACCGGTCTCGTGCACGCAGTCGGGCGACTCGAACACCATGTGGCCGGCATCGGGTGTGCTGCGTGGCGGCTGCAGGTCGATCTGGCGTTGCCAGGTGCAGACCTCGGGTTGGGTGGCGTCGGGCTGTGTGATGAGCGTGGTGCCACCGAAACCCTGCTGCGCGGCGCGGCCCGCGGGAGTGCGGCGGTCGGCTTCGGGCGGCACGCGCAGGTCGCCGTGCCACAGGCCGGTCTGCAGCCAGCGCACCCAGGTGGTGGTGTCACGCTCGGTGGGTGTTTCCAGCAGGGTGCGCTGCCACACGCCGTGGTAGCGCTCGGGGATCGGGTCGATGGCGTTCATGGTTGTGCGGATGGGCTTCGACAGGCTCAGCCCGAACGGACCTGTGGGCATGCGTTCAGATGAAGTTGGGCAGGCTGCGGTAGAAGGCCATGTCGTGGTTCGGCCAGAGGCGTGCGCCGGTCTCGCGGGCCAGTGCCTTGAGCTTGCGGATGCTCTCGACGGCCTGTTGTTCGCGGCCCTGCCACAGCGTGCCGGGGGCCACCTCGTCGTCGATGTTCTCCTGCAGGTCGGCCGCGTCGCCGGCCAGCAGCACCGGCGCGCCCGTGGGCAGCTCGACCAGCATCGACATGTGGCCGGCGGTGTGGCCAGGGGTGGCCACGGCCTGCACGCCGGGCAGCACGCTGTACTCGCCCTGCTTCAGGCAGAACTGGAACGCCCGTCCTTCGTCGTCCAGCAGTTCGTCTTCGAACACCGCGCCGTCCAGGCCGCTGCAGGCGGCGTCCCACTCGTCGCGCTGCAGCTGGATCTCGGCGCCGCAGCCGCAGCGCTTCAACTCCTTCAAGCCCCCGGCGTGGTCGAAGTGCAGGTGGCCGATGAAGATCAGGTCGACGTCTTTCACGCTGAGCCCCAGGCGCGCGAGGTGGTTGGGAATTCGCTGCTCCTCGTGCATGTCGGGCGCACCCATCTCGAAGCTGGCGGGGTTGTAGTGGCGCTCACGCAGCTCGGGCGTGTGGATCTTGGCGTGGTCGCAGCCCACGTCGTAGAGCAGGCGGCCGTTTTTCGTCTCGATCAGGTAGGCCAGGATCGGCGCCTCGATGGTCTGTCCGTGGCCCCGGTTGAAGGTGGAGATGGTTTTGTCGTAGCGGTGGGTGGCGGTGAGCAGCGGCCAGATGCGAAGTGCCTGGGTCATGGTGGACTCCTTCAGGCGCCGGTGAAGGCGCTGACCCAGGTGCTGACCCTGGCGTCGTGGCGATCGGGCGGCTGCGCGGGCAAGCCCTGCAGCGCAGCCACCGCTTCGTCGGTGCTGCACACCCGTCCGAAAATGCCGCCTTCCACGCCGATCATGGCCAGCGCAGCCGCCTGCAGCGCGGGGTTGCTGGCGGCGGTGGCGTCGGCCACCGTGGTGCAGGCGTAGCCGCGGTCCACCGCTTCGCGCAGCGTGGAATGCACACACACCTCGGTGGTCACGCCGCAGACGATGAGCTGGCCAATGCCGCGTGCTGTCAGCAGCTGTGCCAGCCGCGTCTGGTGAAAGGCGCCGTAGCCGGGTTTGTCGATCACCTCTTCGCCACCGACGGGGCGCACGGCGTCCACGAAGTCGTGTCCCTGTTCACCGCGCACCAGCAGGCGACCCAGCGGGCCTGTGCTGCCGATCGGCGCGCCGGCCTGGATGCTGCGCGCCAGCTTGGTGGGTGGGCAGTCGCTCAGGTCGCTCAGGTGGCCCTCGCGCGTGTGCACCACCAGCAGCCCGGCGGCGCGCGCCGCGCGCAGCAGCCGCACGGCATTGGCCACCACCGCCTGCATGGGGCCGATGTCGATGCCGGCCTGGTGGGCATAGCCACCGGCGCTGCAGAAATCGCGCTGCAGGTCGATCAACAGCAAGGCGGTGCGGCCGGGGTCGGGCAAGGTGTCCATGGTCAGACGCCGGCAGGTCGCGTGAAGCCGGTGGTGATGGCCTCGGCCATGCGCCGCGCGACTTCGTGGCTCAGCAGCCGGCCCTTGTCGGCGTCGGAACCTTTGGCCGACGACAACACACCCGAGGCCGGCACCCAGTCGGTGCGCGGCGGGTACATGTCGTAGGGTGGAAAGTCGGCCGGACCGTCGTCGGGCAGCAGGTCCATGCGCACAAGATGCGGGTGGTGGTGCAGCATCATCGAGGTCTCCAGCACCGCGGCGTGCTCCAGCGCGAAACCGGGGAAACCGTCGGGAAACACATCGCCCAGGGTCTCGGGCGTCATGAAGTCCCAGTACTCCAGGCGCATCACCTGCAGTGCACTGGCCGGGTCGGCGGCCCGGGCATCGCGCAGGCCGAGGTCGATGCCTTCGATCAGGAACCACTGGTTCTCGTAGTGGCCGTTGACGATCACCAGTTTCGTCAAGCCATGGCGCGCGAATTCACGCACCGCGTCGCGCACCTGGCCCACCAGCGTGGCGGCGTCCACGCTGGTGGTGCCGCAGAAGTGTTGCCCGCCGCCGCACTTGGGCTGCGACTTGTAGCCATACGACAGCGTGGGCGCGACCAGCCCGCCCACGAGCGCTGCGGTGTCGGCGGCCACGGCGCTGGCCAGCAGCCCGTCGGTGCCCAGTGGCAGGTGCGGGCCGTGCTGCTCGAGTGCACCCACCGGCAGCAGCACCGGCGGCTGGTCGCGCTGCACACGCGACTGGTAGTCCACCCACGACAGTTCGTTCATCCACACGGTGGTGTTCATTCAGGCTCCTTGGGGTTTGGGATCAGGCGAGGTGTCGAGCGCTTCGGCAAAGGCGGCCATGGCGATCAGCGCACCACCCGCCCACTCCATGCCGGTCATGGATTCGTCGCCGAACCACAGCGCGCTCATCACCGCCACCACCAGCTCGGCCAGCAAAATCACGCCGGCCCTGCTGCTTTCGATGTGGGTGACGCCGAACTGCCAGGTGGCGGTGGCCAGCAGCAGCCAGACAAAACCGTAGGCCAGCACGGCCAGCCAGACGCCCAGGCCCATGCCGGCGGGCACGGCGTGGCCCAGCGTGCTGGTGGCCAACAGCGAGATCACACCGCAGCCGGCGAACACCGCGAAGGTCTTGCTGACCATGGGCACTTGCTGCGCGGCGCGCGCGATCACGTTGTTGGCCGCGAAACAGAAGCCTGCCGACAGCGCGAGGAAGTCGACGAAGGTGAAGGCGAGATCGGGCCCGCCCGGCCCGCCCAGAAACAGCCAGAGCCCCAGCAGCGCCACCACCACCGCGGCCCAGCGCAGCGGCGGGATCCGCTCCTTCAGGAACAGCCAGCCACCCAGCACCGACCACACCGGCGAGAGGTAGAACAGGAACATCACCCGCACCACGTCGCCCAGCATGAGCGCGTTGACGAACGAGGTGTTGGCCCAGCCGCCAACCACGGCCAGTGCCAGCAGCAAGCCCCACTGGGGGCGCCAGGCGGCGCGCTGGCGCCAGATGAAGATGCAGCTGAACAGGCCCACCACGCCATACGACAGCAGCGACACCATGGGCCCGCTCAGTCCCTGTGCGATGAACCACTTCAGCGGCATCCACGACAGACCCCACAGCGAAGCGGAGAACAGCAGAACGCCGGTGGCGAAGCGGTTGGACGGGTGGGTGAAGACGGACATGCGGGCCGATCAGGGCATGACGGAGCCGCCGTTGGGACCGAGCACCTGACCGCAATAGAAGCGCGAGAGGTCGCTGGCCAGAAACAGCGCGGTGGCAGCAATCTCTTCCGGCTCGGCCACGCGGTGCTGCGGAATCGCCAGTTCCTTCTCCATCCACTCGGGGCTCATGTTCTGCAGCGACACCATGGCGGTGTTCACCGGGCCGGGCGCGATCGCGTTGACCCGGATGCCGTGCGGCGCGAATTCGCGCGCCAGTGAACGCGTGAGGCCGATCACGCCGGCCTTGGCGGCGCAGTAGGGCGCGAAGTTCTCGCGGCCGAGGATGCCGAGATCGGAGGCGAGGTTCACCACCACGCCGCTGCGCTGCGCCACCATGCCGGGCAGCACGGCGCGCGCCATGAGAAAGACCGATTTGAGGTCGGTGCCCAGCAAACGGTCCCAGTCGGCCTCGGTGGTCTCCAGGAATGGCTTCTCCTGGATGATGCCGGCGTTGTTGACCAGGATGTGGATGTCGCCCACGGTGTGCAGCGCCTCCGCCACCAGGCGCTGCACGGCTGTGCCGTCGCTCACGTCGGCGTTGATGGCCACCGCCTGGCCCCCGCCGTTCCTGATGGCCTGCACCAGCGTCGCGGCTTCCTGCGGCTGGTTCAGGTGGTTGACCACCACCGAGGCGCCCGCCTGGGCCAGCGTCAGCGCGATCGCGCGTCCGATACCGGTGGCAGCGCCCGTGACCAGAGCGGTGCGACCCGCCAGCGAGATGGCAACGCTCATGCCATCACCTCACCGTGGCTGGCCACCAGGCACTGGCCGGTGAGCGGGCGGGCACCTTCGCTGGCCAGGAACAGGAAGACGCCGGCCAGGTCGTCGGGCGTGAGCATCTCGGCCACGGCCTGTCGCGCCAGGATCTCGCGTTCAACCTCGGCCTCGCTGCGGCCTTGCTCCTGCGCCATGGCGGTGAGCGAACGCAGCGCGGCGTCGGTGCGCACCCAGCCCGGGCAGACCGCGTTGACACGGATGCCGCGCGGGCCGAGTTCCAGTGCGAGCGAGCGTGTGAGGCCCACCACGGCGTGTTTGCTCGCGGCATAGGCCGAGAACCCCGCCACGCCGATGCGACCCCAGATCGAGCTCTGGTTGATCACGCTGGCGCCACGCGGCAGCAGCGGCAACAAGGCCTGCGTGAGCCGCACCATGGAGGTGACGTTGTTGTCGAGCAGGCCGGCCCAGCGCTCCATGGCGTCGGGCGCGGTGTCGTCCAGCGGTGTGGGGTACTCGGTGCCGGCGTTGTTCACCAGCACGTCGAGTGCGCCCCAGCGTTCCCGTACCTGCTCGACAACCGCCGCCACCTGTCGGGCGTCGGCGAGGTCACACAGGATCGAGTGGGCTTCGACAGGCTCGGCCCGAACGGAGGTGGGCTCGGCCCGAATGGAGGGGGTCTGGTCTCGTCGGATCCAGTCCAGGGTGCTGGTTGCATCGACCCGGTCGAGCAGCATCAGCCGGGCTCCCTGCGCCGCAAAGGCCCGCGCCAGCGCCAGACCGATGCCGCCGGCAGCCCCCGTGATGAGCACGGTCTTGCCCTGCAGGCCGTACGACGCGGCGCCCATGTCAGACCGCGGTGAGGAAAGACACCCCCACCGCACCGAGGAAACCATCGGCCCGGCCCGGCGTGCCCGGCGGCTGCACGGCACCGTAGTTGCTCGCCAGCACGCGCTTGACGCGGTTGACATGAAAACTCTTGAGCAATTCGCCCACGGTGATGACCTGCGGGTAGCTGTCGGGGTAGAGCTCGCGGTGGAACGCCGGCAGGCGGTACCACGGCGCGGTGGGGCGCTCGTGGTGCGCGTTGTGGAAGCCGAAGTTGAGCCAGACCAGGTTGAACCACTTCGCATCGAGGCTGACCACATCGCTGTAGGTGTTGGCCTGCTCGTAGGCGCGGTCGCGCAGCTTGTCGGCCGGGATCGGCGTGTCGTCCATGATCGGGTAGGCGTCGTAGGTGTGCTGGAAGCAGTCGGCGAAACGCAGCACCGTCACGAAGATCAAAAAGGCCAGACAGTAGAGTGCCAGCGCCTTGAGCGACCACCAGCCCAGCAAGGCGAGTGCAGCGATGCGCACCAGCGCCACGCCGACGACCCGGCCACGGGCCTGCTTCTTCTTGTCGCCCATGAAGGGCATGGCGATCACGAAGCCGCGCATGACGAACTCCACCGCCGGGATGTAGGCCCATTCGAGTGCCAGCACCACGCGGCGCACGGCGGGGTGGGCACGCAGGAACGCCTGCGCGTCGAAGGTGATGACATCGGCGCGCTCCACGTGGTGACGCATGTGCTTGCGACGCATGTCGGCGAAGCTGGCGTAGCAGCTGCCGTTGATCCAGCTCATGAGCGTGCCCCAGCGTTCGTTGGCCTGCGGGGTGCGGAAGATGGCGTTGTGCGCGAACTCGTGGATGTAATAGGCCGACCAGACCAGTGTCTGTGCCACCAGCAGCACGCCCAGTGCGTTGATCAGCCAGCTGGCCTGACCCAGCAGGGCGATGCCCAGCGGCCAGCCGAGCACGGTGAAGCCCATGGCGGCGAGGTTCGGCCAGACGCCGTCCTCGTATCGAAAAACCGGTTTCATGCAAGTGCCTTCAATGGAGATCGCTGTCAGCCCAGCACCGATGCCCGCCCGGGCACCGGTGCGTCTGCCCGGAGGCTTACTTGAGGCCCTTGACCAGGCTGGCGTCGAAGGTGGACTCGATCGCCGGGATCGTGGTGATCTGGCCCTTGGCCTTGAGCAGCTCGCCGATGATCTCGCCGCTGGCGAAGTACGAGGTGGTCTCCTTGGCCTTGGTGAAGGCCTTGGGCATCTCGGCCAGCGGGATGTTGTAGACGCCGGTGAGCTGCTCCTTCACCTCGGCGGCCGTCACGCCCATGAACTTGCCGATGATCTTGTTGGCTTCGTCGGGCTTGGCTTTCATGTAGGCCAGGCCGTCGAGGTAGGCCTGCATGACGCCGGTGATCTGGGCCGGCTTGGCCTTGATGACCTTGTCGTCGAAGACCAGCACGTCGGCGATCAGGCCGGGCGCGTTCTTCGACGAGAACACCACCTTGAACTTCTTGCCGCCGCCCTGGCCGAGGATCTGCGAGAGGCTGGGCTCGTAGGTCACGCCGATGGGCAGCTGGCCCGAGGCCATCGCCGCCGGCACGGCTTCGGGCGTCATGCTCACCGGGGTGATGTCTTTCTCGGTGAGGTTGACCGTCTTGAGGGCATACGAGAGCAGGAAGTCGGATGGCGAGAGCGGGTTGTAGCCGATCTTCTTGCCCTTGAAATCGGTCACCTTGGTGATGCTGCTGTCGGCCACGATCGCATCGCCTCCGTTGGAGTAGTCGATGGGCATGACCACCTTCATGTTGCGGCCCGCCGCCACCTGGCCGACCACCTGGTCGTAGGTCAGCATGCCGCCGTCGACTGCGCCCGAGGCGATGGCCGCCGGAATCAGCGCCGGGTCGTTGAAGACCTGCAGCGAGACCTTGAGGTTGTATTTCTTGAACAGGTCCAGCGACTCGGCGACGTAGAACGGGCCGTAGCCGATCCACACCACGGTGGCGATCTTCATCTGGGCGGGTGCCTGCGCGAACGATGAGAAAGCGGCCAGCGACAGGGCCAGGCCCAGGGCCGGCTTGAAGAAGTGGTTGCGCCGGCTGGACAGGGTGGGGGCAGAGGTTTTCATCAGGGGGCTCCGTGGGTTGAAAGGGCGTGCAGGAAGAAGCGATCGGTGGATCGTTCTCCCGGGCTTTTGTCCCTCCGTGGAGCCTGCGATGAGGCCGGCACACTCTCGGACCAGACACCGCGCAAACGCGGTCGGAACCCTAGTGCACCTGAATACCGAGCAGATGATCGGGCGGACCCGCAATCGCTCTTCTTGCGCCATGTTCATCAGCAGAAAGCGTGCCAGGCTGGCGGACACCCGCTACCTGGGTTTGGTGCTGTTCCTGCACCAAAAGCAGTTGGTCGGCGGCCTGTCAGCGGCGCCTGGGTGCCTCGCCTTGCCCCGTGTTGGTGCGGCGGGCGCGGGCCTTGGGTGCGGGCTGGGCCGGCTGCGTGTCGGATGGCGCCGGCAGCAGGGGAACGAAGGGCGCACGCGCGTCGTCGGCCAGTCCCTGGGTCAGGGTTTCGAGGATCTCGATCAGCTGGTGGCGCTGCGTGAGCGTGAGCGGCGAGAGCAGCCGCTGGTACGCCTGTTCGGCCGGGCCGCGGGCCTGTTGCAGCAGCTTCTTGCCGGCCGCAGTGAGCACCACGGCCATCTGGCGGCGGCTGTGCTCGGACAGGCGCCGCTCGATCAACCCGCGCTCTTCAAGGCCCTTGCAGACCCGCATGACGGTGACCTTGTCGAAGGCCAGTGCACGTGCCAGCCGGGTCTGGTCCAGGCCCGGTTCGCTGGACAGCACCGTGAGCACCCCGTACTGTGCCGGCGTCAGCCCCACACTGGCGCAGGCGTTCTCGAACACCGCCGCCGAAATCTGGTGGGTGCGGCGCAGGAGGAAGCCAGGGCGCTGGTACAGGTCTTTGAGGGTCATGACGTGCTCGGAAACTCGGGATTCTACGAATGGCGATCACCGTCCGTCACTTTCATAATGGTCAGCATGCTAACGATAGGAGACTTTGCATGACACGCTCGACAACGCCGGGTGCGCCGTCGCACCGGCCCCTGGCCTCCCGCACGCGCCGTGGTTTGCTGGCGCTTGCCGTGCTCGCCGGCACCGGTCTGGCCCAGGCCCAGACGACGGACGCGCCCTTGCGCCTCATCGTGCCGTTCACGCCCGGCACCGGCATCGACCTGATCGCACGCACCATCGGTCCCAAACTCTCGGAGCGGCTCAAGCGCCCGGTGGTGGTGGACAACCGCGCCGGCGCCTCGGGCAACATCGGCACCGAGGCCGTGGTGCGCGCCGCGCCCGATGGCAACACCCTGCTGGTGAGCGTGAACACGCTGGTGATGAACCGCAGCCTCTACCCGGCGTCCACCTTCGACCCGCTGCGCGACCTCACGCCGGTGGGCCTGACCAGCTGGGGCCAGCTGATGCTGGTGACCCACCCCAGGACCGGCTTCAAGACCGCCGCCGACCTGGTGGAGGCCGCGCGCCGCGCGCCCGGCAAGCTCAACTACGCTTCGCCCGGCGTGGGCACGCCGCACCACTTGTCGATGGAGCTGTTCAAGAACACCAGCAAGAGCTTCATCACCCACATCCCCTACCGAGGCACCGGCCCGGCCCTCACCGACATGATCGGCGGCCAGGTGGATGCCATGTTCCTGCCGATCCACGTGGCGCTGCCGCAGGTTCGCAGCGGGCGCCTGGTGGCGCTGGCCATCGGCAGCGACAAGCGCCACGCGCTGCTGCCCGATGTGCCCACACTCACCGAGTCGCGCACCGGCGAGGTGAACGTGGACATGTGGTACGGCGTGTTCGCGCCCAAGGGGCTGGCCCCGGCCATGGTGGCCATGCTCAACCGCGAGATCAACGACATCCTGGGCAGCGAGGAGGTGAAGAAGGCCTTCTCGGCGCAGGGCATGGACCCGGGCACCGGCACGCCCGAGGCCTTCGGCCAGCTGGTGCAGAAAGACGCGCAGCGTTGGGCAGACCTCATCAAGGCGCAGAACATCAAACCGGAGTGAGCATGTCTGATCAAACCGCGATCGCGGTGGTGGGTGGCGGCATTGCCGGGTTGGCGTTTGCGCTGGCCTTGCACCAGCGGGGCATGGCCTGCGATGTGTACGAGGGCGTGGCCGACGTCAAGGAGCTGGGGGTGGGCATCACCTTGCTGCCGCACGCCATGGAGGAGCTCACGGCACTGGGCCTGCTGCCGCAGCTGGAGGCGGTGGGCATTGAAAACCGCGAGAGCGTGTTCTTCAACCGCTTCGGTCAGCGTGTGTATGCAGAGGCGCGCGGGCGCCACGCCGGTTACGCCGTGCCCGAACTGGGCATCCACCGCGGCAAGCTGCACCGCATCCTGTTCGAGGCCGCGCTGCAGCGCCTGGGACCGCAGCGGGTGCACACCGGCTTCCGCTGCCAGGCGATCGAGCAGGACGACGAGGGTGTCACGCTGTACTTTGCCGACAACGCGCAGGGGCCGGTGGCGCCGGTGCGCGCGGCGTGGGTGGTGGCCTGCGATGGTGTGAATTCGGCCATCCGCAAACATTTCTACCCGGATGACCAGGTGTGTTTCGCCGGCATCAACACCTGGCGTGGCACCACGGTGCACAAGCCCATCCTGGGCGGCAAGAGCTACATCCGGGTCGGCTCGATCGACACCGGCAAGATGGTGATCTACCCCATCGTGGACGACGTGGACGGCCAGGGCAACCAGCTCATCAACTGGGTGGCCGAGATCCGCGACAGCGAAGCGCGCATGAACGACTGGAACCGCCCGGGGCGCATCGAAGACTTCCTGCCCACCTTTGCCGACTGGCGTTTCGACTGGCTCGACGTGCCCGCGTTGATCGGCTCGGCCGGGCAGGTGTTCGAGTACCCCATGGTCGACAAGGACGCGCTGCCACGCTGGAGTTTCGAGCGCGTCACCCTGATGGGCGACGCCGCCCACCCCATGTACCCCCGCGGCTCCAACGGCTCGGCGCAGGCGCTCATCGACGCCCGCACCCTGGCCGACGCCATCGCTGCCGGACGGCAGGCCGGTGGCGACCTGCGCGAAGCCCTGCAGCGCTACCAGGCTGCGCGCCTGCCCGCCACCGCCCGCGTGGTGCAGACCAACCGCACCCTGCCGCCGGACTTCATCATCATGAAGGCCGACGAACTCAGTGGCGGGCAGCCGTTCGCCAACATCGACGACCTGATCAGCCAGGACGAACTGCGCGCGATTTCCGACAACTACAAGCAGATCGCGGGTTTTGCGCTGAAGGCCTGAGGGAGTGCCAGGCGGGTAGCGGGAGGCCTGCACCACCCTGTGCAGGCGCCAGGGAGTCGGTGGTCCAGCCCACAGACAAGACCCGGCTGTTCATGCATCATGAAACCATGTCCATGCCGTTCCCGGCGCAGCAGCGCCCGTGCAAAGTTTGAGCGCGGCCCCCCCGGCAAGGAGCCTGCGCGTGCTGACCGTCAACATCCACAAGGGTTTTGACGTTTTCAACACCCGGTTCGTGCTGCACGAACTGCGCGAGGCGGTGCGCGCCGTGCGCAGCGATGTGGTGTTCCTGCAGGAAGTGGAAGGTGCCACCGGCGCACGCGCCGCAGCGTCGGCGGGCGCGCAGTACGAGTTCCTGGCCGACGCCATCTGGCCCGACCACGCCTACGGGCGCAACGCGGTGGCCGAGGGACTGGACCATGGCAACGCGGTGCTGTCGCGCTATCCGGTGCTGCGCAGCTTCAACCACGACATCTCGGTGCCGGGCGTGGAGCCGCGGGGCCTGCTGCACTGCGAGCTGGCCCTGCCTGGCGACCAGCCCGCGCTGCACGTGATGTGCGTGCACCTGGGGCTGCGCGAAGCGCACCGCAGCCATCAGCTGGCGCGCCTGTGCGAAACCGTGCAGTCCGACGTGCCGGCCGCGGCGCCCCTGGTGGTGGCGGGTGACTTCAACGACTGGCGCTCGCGCGCCGACGCACAACTCGAGGCCAGCGGCCTGCGCGAAGTGTTTCGCCAGGCGCATGGCCAGCATGCACGCAGTTTCCCGGCCCGCTGGCCACTGCTGCGGCTGGACCGCATCTATGTGCGCGGTGTCGCCAGCGCGCTGCCGGTGCCCATGCCGCGGCGACCCTGGGCCCAGCTGTCGGACCACGCCCCGGTGGCTGCTGCGATCGAGTTGCGGGAGCCGGCGTGAATTCGCACTGGCTGCCCGGCAATCGCCTCACGCTGCTGGAGAACGGCGAGGGTTACTACCCGCGCGTGTTCGATGTGATTGCGTCGGCCGAGCGCGAGGTGCTGCTGGAGACCTTCATCCTGTTCGACGACCGGGTCGGGCAGCAGCTGCAGCAGGCCCTGATCGCAGCCGCCGCTGGCGGCGCCGAGGTGCACGTGCTGATCGATGGCTGGGGCTCGCCCGACCTGTCCGAGTCGTTCACCCGGCCGCTGCTCGACGCCGGGGTGCACCTGCGCAGCTTCGAACCGGCTCAACGCCTGCTGGGCGCGCGCATCAACCTGCTGCACCGCATGCACCACAAGCTGGTGGTGGTCGATGGCCAGCGTGCCTTTGTCGGCGGCATCAATTATTCGATCGACCATCTCATCGCTTCCGGCCCGCAGGGCAAGCAGGACTACGCGGTCGAGGTCGAAGGCCCGCTGGTGGGCCAGATCCAGGCCTTCTGCCGCGCCAACCTGCGCTCGCCGCAGCCCTCACGGGGCCAGTGGCTCCAGCGCTGGCGTGCCGCCCTGAAGCGCGGTGGCGTTCCCACCCACGACGGGGTGGGAGCGGTGGCGGCGTTCGTCACGCGGGACAACCACCTGCACCGCACCGACATCGAGCGGCACTATCGCGCCGCCGTGCGAAACGCGCGCCAGCGCGTGCTGATCGCCAACGCCTATTTCTTCCCGGGCTACCGCGTGTTGCGCGACCTGCGCCGCGCCGCGCGGCGCGGTGTGCAGGTGGACCTGGTGCTGCAAGGCCATCCGGACCAGCCCTGGGTGAAGCGCGCCACCGAGCTGCTCTACCGCCACCTGCTGCGCGCCGGCGTGAACATCTTCGAATACAACGAACGGCCGCTGCACGCCAAGGTCGCGGTCGTGGACGACAACTGGGCCACCGTGGGCTCGAGCAACCTCGACCCGACCAGCCTGAGCCTCAACCTGGAGGCCAATGTGGTGGTCCGCGACACCGTGTTCGCCACGCTGCTGCGCGAGCGCATCGACCACCTGATGGAAGAGAGCTGCGAACGCATCCGGCGGCCGGCCACGGGGCGTCTGCACTCGGCCTGGATCTCCGTGCGCAGCATGGTGGTGTTCCACCTGTTGCGCCGCTATTCGGTCTGGGCCGCACGGGTGAGCGTGCGCGAACCTCGCGTGGTACCGCTGCACGGCGACACGCCATGAGTCCGGCGCTGCGACGGGCCTGGGGCGGGTTCCGGCGCGTCGCACCCTGGGCGCTGGCCGCCATCGTGCTGACGCTGGTGGCCCGGCAGGCCCGCACCGTGGAGTGGCCCGGGGTGTGGCAGGCGCTGCAGGCGCTCTCACTCGCGCAGGTGCTCGTTGCCGTGGGGTTGGCGCTGGCGAGCCATGCGCTGGTGGCCAGCTTCGATCTGCTCGGGCGTCGGCTCACCGGTCACCCGATGTCGGCCCTGCGCACGCTGGGCACGGCGGCCATCTGTTACGCGGTCAACCTCAATGTCGGGGCGCTGGTGGGCGGCCTGGGCTTGCGCATGCGGCTGTACCTGCGCGGTGGCCTGTCGGCCTCGACCGTGGGCCGGGTGATCGTGCACAGCATGGTGACCAACTGGCTGGGTTACCTGTGGGTGGCGGGCGCGGTGCTGCTGATCGCCCCGCCCCGGTTGTCGGCGTCCTGGGCACCGGGCGCGCTGTGGTTGCGCGGCATCGGCGCGGCGATGCTGGGGCTGGCGCTGGCCTACCTGGCCCTGTGCGCCTGGTCGCGCGCACGCGAGCTGTCCTGGCGCGGACACACGTTGGGTTTGCCGGGCTCGCGCCTGGCCTGGCTGCAAGCGGCGCTCGGAGGAACGAACTGGCTGTTGATGGGCGCCATCGTCTGGAGCCTGTTCGGCGGGCGGGCCGACTACCCCACGGTGCTGGGCGCCTTGCTGCTGGCAGCGGTGGCGGGTGTGCTCACGCACGTGCCGGCCGGGCTGGGTGTGCTGGAAGCGGTGTTCGTGGCAAGCCTGGGCCACGTGTTGACCGCTCCCGTGGTGCTCGCCACGGTGCTGGCCTACCGCGCGGTGTACTACCTGATGCCGCTGGCCTGGGCCCTGCCGGCCTACGCCCTGAGCGAGGCGCGGGCCAGGTCGCCCGGGCGGCCAGCTGCCGCACCAGTGCCCGGTCCAGCCCCGAAGCGCTGACGCGCGCGCGGCCCTGCGCTCAGGCCATCCCGTTGCGGCTGGCCAGTTCGACAAACAGCGCCGAATGGTCCAGGTCGGCCAGACCATGGTCGACCGACTGGGCGTAGAGCTGTTCGAACAAGGCGGTGATCGGGGCCTCGAAACCGATTTCGGCGGCGGTGGCCAGCGCATTGCGCATGTCCTTGAGCTGCACCGCCACCGCACCCCGTTTGGTGAAGTCGCGCTCGATCATGCGCTGACCGTGCACCTGCAGGATGCGGCTGTCGGCGAACCCGCCGGTGATGGCCTGCTTGACCTTGGCCATGTCGGCTCCGCCCTTCTCGCACAGCAGCAGCGCCTCGGCCACCGCCCCTATGGTGATGCCCACGATCATCTGGTTGGCCAGCTTGGCCAGCTGGCCCGCGCCGTGGGCGCCCACGTGCACCGGGCGGCCGAGCCGCTCGAACAGCGGGCGCACCCGCTCGAACTCGGCCGGCTTGCCGCCCACCATGATGGCCAACGTGCCGGCCTCGGCGCCCACCGTGCCGCCGGAGACCGGCGCGTCGAGGTGGTGCACACCGGCAGCTGCCAGCCGGGCGGCGTGGTCGCGCGCCTGGCGCGGCTGGATGGAAGACATGTCGACCACCACGCTGCCCGGGCGCAGGCCGGCCAGCGTGCCCTGGCGGAACAACACGTCTTCCACGGTGTTGCCGTCCTCGAGCAGGGTGATGACGATGTCGGCCTGGGCCACGGCCTGGGCGGGTGTGTCGGTCACCTGCGCACCAAAGGCCAGCAGGCGTTCGGCCTTGCCGCGCGAGCGGTTCCAGGCGCTGACCGTGCAGCCGGCTTCGCACAGGCGGCGCGCCATGGGAAAACCCATCATGCCGATGCCGAGCACGGCCACCTGCAGGCTGGGGGAAGAGGGGTTGGAGGCAGACGGGGTGTTCACGGGGTTGGAAAAAAAAGGCGGTCCCCGGACTGACCGGGGACCGCTGAAGTGGTTCAACTAGCCAGGCTGTTGAAGTCCACGGAGTTGTCGGTTGCGGGCCGTGACCTTCAGGGCCACGGGCGAAGGAGTGGATGGCGCGCGCTCGGCGAACTGGGCGCCGAGGTGCGTGCTGGCCTGGCCACTGTGCGCCTGCATCAGCCGTTCGGACAACGCCACGTCGCCGTTCTGCACCGCCCGGGCAATGGCTTCGTGTTCGTCCCAAACGGGTTCGCGCAGCATCGCCGACTGCAGGGCTTCACCCATCGCTCGGCGAATGTGGTGCCAGTGCAGCAGGGCACTCTGTTCGATCAGCGGGTTCTGCGCGGCGCGGTAGAGCGCGGTGTGAAAGGCCAGGTCGGCGTCGATCATGGCCTTGATGTCGGCGCGTTTCACGGCCGCCCGCCCGGCCGCGATCAGGGCCGGGTCGATCGGCGATCGGCGGGCGGCGGCCAGGCGCACGGCCAGCGCGTCGAGCGCGCCGCGCACCTCGTACACCTGGGCGATCCACTGTGTATCGATGGGCGTGACCTGCAGACCGCGGCAACGTCCCGCCGGTCCGTTGCAGACCGGGGCGTCCTGCACGAAGCCGTCTTTCTTGAGCAGGCGCAGCGCCTGCATGACCGGCTGGCGCGAGACCGCCAGCTGTTCGGCCAGCTCCTCCTGGGTGATGCGCTGGCCCGGCAGCAGCGCGCCGGCGCTGATGGCGTCGAGCAGGGCGCAGTACACCTGCTCGACCAGGTCGGGCGCGGCTTTGAGCTGAATCAAACGGGCGGTCATGTGAAGGGCTGGGGAACTCTGTATACAGAATACACAGGTTTGCCGACGCCGTCCTGACAGACCGGCGACAACCCCCATGACACAATGCGCGACCATGGAAAAAACACCTTCGACCGACCCCGCCTGGCTCGACCGCGAATACAACAACCGGGCTCTGGTGCCCGACCACGCTGCCCATTTCGAGCGCTGGGCATCGACCTCGGCGCAGGCCCGCCAGGGCAGCCGTGCGTTGCTGGACGTGAGCTACGGCCATGGCCCCGGCGAAACCCTGGACATCTTCCCGGCGCCGCGCAAGGCGGGGGCTCCGCTGGCGCCGGTGATGGTGTTCATCCACGGCGGCTACTGGCGCAGCCTGGACAAGTCCGACCACTCCTTCATCGCGCCCGCATTCACCCGACGCGGGGCCTGCGTGGTGGTGCCCAACTACGCACTGTGCCCGGCGGTCACCATTCCCGAGATCGTCATGCAGATGGTGCAGGCCCTGGCCTGGACGCACCGCCACATCGCTGCGCACGGCGGCGACCCGCACCGCATCTCGGTGGTGGGCCATTCGGCCGGCGGGCACCTGGCCACCATGATGCTGGCCTGCGACTGGGCGCGTGTGGGCGACGACCTGCCTGCGTCGCTGGTGAAAAACGCGCTCTCGATCTCCGGCCTGTACGACCTCGAGCCGGTGCGGCGCACGCCGTTCGTGCAGTCGTCGTTGAAATTGACGCCAGCCCAGGTGAAGAAGGCCAGCCCGGCCTGGTTGCCCGCGCCCGCACTGCGCGAGGGCCGCGGCCAGCTGTTCGTGGCCGCCGGCGCGGACGAGAGCAGCGAGTTCCTGCGCCACAACCGCCTCATCCAGCAGGCCTGGGGCCCCGAGGTGGTGCCGGTGTGCGAGGCCTTGCCGGGGCTCAACCACTTCAGCATTGTGGAAGCGCTGGTGCAGCCGAAACACCGCTTGCATGGGATGGCTCGGGAGCTGCTCGCCGTTTGACGTCCGGTGGTCTCCGGCGGGTCCGGTCATCGGCGGCCACGGGGCACGGCTCCGCGGCTGTCCCCCGCCCGGGGCTGCGCCCCGGTCTCCCCTTTACGCCGCTGCGCCGTGCCCCATGGCCACCCATGACCTCGTTGGCATGGGTATCAATGGCGGGTTCACATCACTTCAGGCTTGCGGGTGCGGTGTGCGCTGCGCAGCGGCGTCAAGGAGGAGAGGCGGCGCAGCCGCCTCGGGGGACAGCCGCGGAGCAGCGCACATCGCGCCCGTGAGCCCCAAGTCCGGTTGGAGTGGAGGGTTCCGTTACCCGTCACATCAACAAATGCTCTCCCGCATTGTCCCCACCCAGAATCACGTAGTTCACCTTGCGCACGTCCATCAGCTTCGTGCCGCCCGAATAGCTGATCGAGCTCTGCACGTCCTGCTCCATTTCCACCAGCGTGTCGGCCAGCTTGCCCTTGATGGGCTCCAGGATGCGCTTGCCTTCCACGTGCTTGTACTCGCCCTTGTTGAAGTCGCTCGCCGAGCCGTAGTACTCCTTGTAGAGCACACCGTCCACCTCCACCGTCTGGCCGGGTGACTCCTCGTGGCCGGCGAAGAGCGAGCCGATCATCACCATGGACGCACCGAATCGCACACTCTTGGCGATGTCGCCATGGCTTCGGATGCCGCCGTCGGCGATGATGGGCTTGGTCGCCACGCGGGCACACCACTTGAGCGCGCTGAGCTGCCAGCCGCCGGTGCCGAAACCCGTCTTGAGCTTGGTGATGCACACCTTGCCCGGGCCCACGCCCACCTTGGTGGCGTCGGCGCCCCAGGTTTCCAGATCGATCACCGCTTCGGGCGTGGCCACGTTGCCCGCGATCACGAACGACGAAGGCAGCTTTTCCTTCAGGTAGCCGATCATGTTCTTCACGCTGTCGGCGTGGCCGTGCGCGATGTCGATGGTGATGTACTCCGGTGCCAGACCCTCGGCCACCAGCTGGTCCACGGTGGCGTAGTCAGGCGCCTTCACGCCCAGCGAGATCGACGCGTACACACCTTGGGCACGCATGTCGCGCACGAATTTCAGGTTGTCCAGGTCGAAGCGGTGCATCACGTAGAAGTAACCGTGTCTGGCCAGCCAGACGCAGATGGACTCGTCCACCACCGTCTTCATGTTGGCCGGCACCACCGGCAGACGAAACTTGCGCCCGCCGAGCTCCACGCCGGCGTCGCATTCGGAGCGGCTCTCCACGCGGCACTTGCGCGGCAGCAGCAGGACGTTGTCGTAGTCAAATATCTCCATAGGAACCAGGCTCCAGAAAACTGTTGTTGAACAGGGAGAGCGCTTGGCTTGGCCGGCTTTGTGCGCCGGGCACAAAAAACCGGGCGCAAGAATCTTGGGCCCGGTGCGCGATTCTAGGCGCCTTGGGCCTGCGGGGGGCGGCTTTGCACGGCAAGCGCAGGGTATGGACGCCATACGCATGACCGTATACGGCCAGCGCTGCGGGGTGCTTCCTACAATCGGGTGATGCTGTTTGAAGAATCCGTCGCCCCGTCCCCGCTGCTTGCGGGCCTCAACACCGAACAGGGCGCGGCCGTCATGTTGCCGGCCGAGCATGCGCTGATCCTGGCCGGGGCCGGTTCGGGCAAGACGCGGGTGCTCACCACGCGCATTGCGTGGCTGCTGCAGACCGGGCAGGTCACCCCGGGTGGTGTGCTGGCGGTGACCTTCACCAACAAGGCCGCCCGGGAAATGATGACGCGCCTGTCCGCCATGCTGCCGGTGAACGTTCGCGGCATGTGGATCGGAACCTTCCACGGCCTGTGCAACCGCTTCCTGCGCGCACACCACAAGCTCGCCGCCTTGCCCGCCACGTTCCAGATTCTCGACACGCAAGACCAGCTCTCGGCGGTCAAGCGCCTGTGCAAACAGTTCAACGTGGACGACGAGCGCTACCCGCCGAAGCAGATCCAGTACTTCATCAGCGGCTGCAAGGAAGATGGCCAGCGCCCGGGCGACGTGGTCGCGCGTGACGCGGAAACGCTCAAGAAGGTCGAGCTCTACGCGCTTTACGAAGAGCAGTGCCAGCGCGAAGGCGTGGTGGACTTCGGTGAACTCATGCTGCGTTCGTATGAAGTGCTGCGCGACAACGACCCGGTGCGCGAGCACTACCAGCGGCGCTTTCGCCACATCCTGATCGACGAGTTCCAGGACACCAACCGCCTGCAGTACGCCTGGATCAAGATGTTCAGCGCGCCGCCGGTCGAAGGTCTTCCGGGCTCGGGCAATGCGGTGTTCGCGGTCGGTGACGACGACCAGAGCATCTATGCGTTTCGCGGTGCGCGCGTGGGCAACATGGCCGACTTCGTGCGTGAGTTCAAGGTGAGCCACCAGATCAAGCTGGAACAGAACTACCGCAGCTGCAGCAACATCCTCGATTCGGCCAACGAGCTCATCAGCCACAACACCAACCGGCTGGGCAAGAACCTGCGCACCGACGCGGGCGCGGGCGAGCCGGTGCGCGTGCACGAGGCCACGAGCGACTTCGCCGAGGCGCAGTGGATGGTCGACGAGATGAAGCAGCTCGCGCGCGAAGGCGTGCCCAGGCTGGAAATGGCGGTGCTCTACCGCAGCAACGCGCAAAGCCGTGTGGTGGAGACCGCGCTCTTCAATGCCGCCATGCCCTACCGCGTGTACGGCGGCCTGCGCTTCTTCGAGCGCGCCGAGATCAAGCACGCGCTGGCCTACCTGCGCCTGCTGGAAAACGCCAACGACGACACCAGTTTCCTGCGCGTGGTGAACTTTCCGCCGCGCGGCATCGGCGCGCGCAGCATCGAGCAGTTGCAGGATGTGGCCCGCGTCTCGGGTTGTTCGCTGCACGACGCGGTGAGCGCCGTGACCGGCCGCGCCGGTGTGGCCATCGGTGCGTTTGTGGCGAAGCTGGACGTGCTGCGGGAGCGCTCCGAGGGCATGACGCTGGCCGAGATCATCGAGCTGGTGCTCGAGCACAGCGGCCTGGTGGAGCACTACCGCGCCGAGCGTGAAGGGCAGGACCGGGTGGAGAACCTGGAGGAACTGGTGAGTGCGGCCAAGAGTTTTGTCGGCATCGAAGGCTTCGGACGCGACGCGGTGGCGCGCACGGCGGACGGTTCGGCGCTGACACAGAGCCCGGCGAGCCAGGGCCTGGACGCCTCGCTGCCGGTGCTGGACGAACCGCTGGCGCCCGACGCCGACACCGGCGAAACCATGAGTCCGCTGGCGGCCTTCCTCACGCACGCCGCGCTCGAGTCGGGCGACAACCAGGCGCAGGCCGGGCAGGACGCGGTGCAGCTCATGACGGTGCACGCCGCCAAGGGGCTCGAATTCGACGTGGTCTTCATCACCGGCATGGAAGAAGGCCTGTTCCCGCACGAAAACTCGATGAGCGACCGCGACGGGCTGGAAGAAGAGCGCCGCCTGATGTACGTGGCGATCACGCGCGCGCGCCAGCGCCTCTACCTCAGCCACTCGCAGACACGCATGCTGCATGGGCAGACGCGCTACAACATGAAGAGCCGTTTCTTCGACGAACTGCCCGAGGCCTGCCTGAAGTGGCTCACCCCGCAGCAGCCCGCCTGGGGTGCGCCGGGCGGGGCGGGCGGTGGCGGGGGCCAGTGGCAGAACGGGCGGCGCAACGTCGGCGCACCCGCAGCGCTGCAACCTTCGTGGTCACCCGGCTTCAACGACAAGGGCGACCCCAGGGGCCTGGGCCAGAACGCGCCCGAACCCGACCGCGGCACCGACATCAAGGCCGGCATGGCCGTGTTTCACAACAAGTTCGGCGAGGGCAAGGTGCTGTCGATCGAAGGCGCGGGCGACGACGCCCGCGCACAGGTCAACTTCAGCCGCCACGGAACGAAGTGGCTGGCCTTGAGCGTGGCCAAACTCACGCCGATCGCCTGACCGCCCGGTGACCGCTCAGGGACCGATCCCGCCGCTGCGGGCTCAAGGGTTCCACGCATCGCCACAGGCCGAGGTCACGGGCTGGCGCGCCACCTGCAGGGTCGCGTGGGCAATGCCGAACCGCTCGCTGAGCAGATCGGCCGCCCGCTGGTGGAAGTCATCGGCGGGGTATCCGTCGGGCACGATCAGGTGGGCCGACAGGGCGGTCTTCGAGGTGCCCATGGCCCAGACATGCAGGTCGCTCACCTGCGTCACACCGGGCAGGCTCAACAGGCTGTCGCGCACCGCAGCGAGGTCGATGCCGTCGGGCACACCGTCGAACAGCATGTGCAGCGACTGGCGGAACAAGCCCATGGTGCCGATCAGGATCACGGCCGCGATCAACAGGCTGGTGACCGGGTCGAGCCAGACCCAGCCCATCCACAGCGTCAGCGCACCGGCCACCACCACGCCGGCCGACACCAGGGCGTCGGCGGCCATGTGCAGGAACGCGCCGCGGATGTTGAGGTCGGACTTGCCGCCCTGCATGAACAGCAAGGCCGTCACCGTGTTGACCACGATGCCGATGCCGGCCACGACCATGATGGTCGCCCCCTCGACGCTCGCCAGCGGATCGGGCGACGTCAGGCGGCCCACGGCTTCCCAGATCAGCGCGCCCATGGCCACCAGCAGCAGCAAGGCGTTGGCAAAGGCCGCCAGGATGGTGCCGCGCTGCCAGCCGTAGGTGTGTCGCTGGTCGGGGCGCAGCCGGCTGGCCAGCGCGGCGCCCCAGGCCAGCACCAGTCCGGCCACATCGCTCAGGTTGTGGCCGGCGTCGGCCAGCAAGGCGAGCGAGTTGATCTTCCAGCCGTAGAAGGCCTCGATGGCCACGAACACGATGTTCAGCGTGATGCCGATCGCAAACGCCCGGTTGAACCCCTCGGGAGCGTGATCGTGGTGGTGGTGGTGGTGGTCGTGGTGGTGGTCGGAACCCATGTCGGATCAGTTGGCTGTGTGCGTCTTTCCGGTTGTAACCGGTTCGCACGCCGGTCCCGCAGGGAGTGAGCATGGTCCTGACGGCATAAAAAAGGAAGCACTGATATTTGAAAGCATCAATAATTGTGCGCCCACGGCCGTGGTCTTGGGCACCTCCAGGGCGTTGACTCACAAGGAAGGAGAAACCACATGGACACATCGCCGGCACGCAGCGACCCGGCCCGTCGCCACGCCGACCCCGCCCGCCGCCGCTGGCTGCTGGGCACGGCGGCCGCGGCGCTGGCCGGGCACCCCTGGGCCAGCGCCTGGGCACAGCCCGCCTCGGCCGCAGCCGAAGAAGCCAAGGCGCCTCCCATGCCCTTGGTCGGCGCCGAACTGAAGCTGCCGCGCCTGACGCTGCTCGACGGCAGCGTGTTCGAGCCGGCGCGCGCCGAAGGTCGGCCGCTGCTGGTGTACTGGTGGTCCAGCACCTGCCCGTTCTGCGCGCTGCAAAGCCCGAGCATGGACAAGTTCTGGCTCGGCCAGAAAGGCCGGGGCCTGATCATGGTGGCGCTGTCCATCGACAAAAGGCCCGAGGACGCGGCGGCCTACCTCAAGTCCCGGGGCTACAGCTTTCCGGCCGGCTGGGCGAGCCCCGAGTGGCGCAAGACCTTTCCCAAGCCGCGCGGGCTGCCCATCACCCTGCTGCGCGGGCGCGACGGCAAGCTGCTGCTGGCCGAACGCGGTCAGATGTTTGCCGAAGACGTGGAAGCGATGGCCGACCTGATCTGAACCTCGCCATGGCCCACAGCGTCCAGGCGCCGCGCTTCAAGGCCAACGCGAACCCGCGCAGGCTTCTTCAACCCGACAGCGAGTGACCCCCATGCGTGTTCCATCTCTGCGACTCAAACAGCTGCTGACGGCCTGCGTGGCCTCCACGCTGGCCTGGTCGGCCCAGGCGGTCGACATCGTCTTCAAGCCGGTCGCACCGGGCGTGTACGCCTGGGTGGGCGACCTTGAGGGCCGAACCTACGAGAACGAAGCCCTCAACGCCAACCTGGGCCTGGTGGTCACGCCGGCCGGCGCGCTGCTGGTCGACAGCGGTGCGAGTTGGCAGGGGGCACGGCAGATCGCCGAGGCCGTGAAGAAAGTGACGGCGCAGCCGATCAGGTGGGTGATCAACACCGGCGGGCAGGACCACCGCTGGCTGGGCAATGGTTTCTTCCAGGCGCAGGGCGCCGAGATCATGGCCCACGCCAACGCCGAGGCCGACATGCGCGCTCGCGGCCTCGAACAATTGAAAGCCAATGCACCCGTGCTCAAGGAAAAGCAGCACGGCACCGAGGTCGTGTTGCCCACCCGCTGGCTGAAGGACGCCGACACCCGGCTCGACCTGGGTGGCGTGGCTGTGCAGGTGGTGCACCGCGGTGGCGGGCACACGCCGGGGGACAGCCTGGTCTGGCTGCCGCAGAGCGGTGTGGTGTTCACCGGTGATGTGGTCTATGTGGACCGCATCCTGGGCCTGCACCCGGTGAGCATGACGCGAACCTGGGTCCAGTCTTTCGAAGCGCTGGAAGCACTGAACCCGAAGGTGGTGGTGCCCGGCCACGGCAACGTGACCACGCTGGCCCAGGCGCAGAAAGACACGGGGGCCCTGCTCAAGGCCTTGCGCGCCCACATGGGCAAAGCCGTGGAAGCGGGCACCGACCTGTCCACCGCGGTGAAGAGCTTCGATGGCGCGCCCTTCGCGCACCTCAAGCACGCGGATGTCTGGCTGCCCCAGCTGGCCAACCGCACCTACCTCGAAATGGAACGGGAGTGAATCCGATCAAACCAGGCTGAACAAGGCCTGGCCCATGCGCACGTTCTGCCCCGACGTCACACCCTCGCAGAGCGTGATGCCCGGCGGCGCAAACACCAGGATGGTCGAGCCGTGTTCGAACCAGCCCATCTCGTCGCCCTTGTCGTACACCGCGTGGCAGGGCAGCTGGTTCGGGCCGCGATAGCGGATGTTGAGCGCCACGTCCACCGCACGCAGCCGCATGCTGGCCACCAGGATGGCCGCCACCGGCACGATCAGCAGCGGCGTGCCGTCGCCCAGGCGGCAGTGCAGCACCGCGCGTTCGTTCTTGCAGAACAGCCGCTCGATGCGCTTGAGCGCGATCGGGTTCACGTTCCAGGTGTCGCCGCTGATGTAGGTCACGTGCTCCAGCGTGAGGGCGCCCGGCGCATGAAAGCGGTGGTACATGCTCGACGTCAGGCGCAGCGTGGCATAGCTGCCGCCGCGCAGCGTGTCGATGCCGGCCCGGCCGCGGGCATCGGTGCCGAGCAGGTCGCTCAGCGGATAGGGGAAGCCCTTGGCCTGGAACACCTGCGCGCCGGGGTCCTCGCCGATGCGCCCGCAGGCGCCCACGATCGCGTCACAAGGGCTCACCAGCACCTGCGGCCTGCGGTCCAGCGGCCTTGCGCCGGGCTTGAGTTCACGCACAAAGCAGTCGTGCAGGCTGTCGAACGAGGACTTTCTGGCTTCGCTCAGGTCGATGTCGGTGAAGGCGCGCCACACCGCCATGGAGGCATCGCGCACCCAGGGGTGGCGGATGCGGCTGAACCAGCCCATGAAGCGCGTGAGTGCGGCGCGCGGGACGCGGTTGGTGAGCAGGAAATTGAGGTCTTCATTGAGCGCGAGGCGCTTCAGGATGTTCTGGTTTTTCATGTGAGATTCATGGCTTCGTCATCTGGGCGCCCTACAAAAGACACACACCAACCGCCCCGGAGCCTGTCGCTGCATGTCCTACCTTTCCTATGCCGTTCCGCTGGGCTCGCTGGCCCTGGCCCTGCCGCTGCTCAAGCAGCGGCTTGAACTCTCGCGCGCCAAACACCGTTCGCTCGCCGGCCACTCGAAGATGGCCAAGCGGCTGGCGAAGTGGTTGCCGGGTTACGCGTTCGACGAAGCCCGTTTCTTCGACTGCGATGGCGCGCCGGCCGAGGTGGCCGCGCGGCGCCGGGCCGCGTTCGAAGCGCTGGGCGATGGCTTTGCCCTCCGCTACGCCAGAACGCTGGCCCTCACTGCGCAAGCCCGCGAAGGACTGGCCGACCTGCAGTTCACCGGGGCCTACCGCGTGCCGTTCCAGTTCAGTCCGCTGGTGCGGGCGCGGCTCAAGGTGGGGGCTTTCATGCAGTCGGCCGAGGGTGTGCACCTGAGCGACCTCGATGGCAACCGCTTCATCGACCTCACCGGCTCCTATGGCGTGAACGTGTTCGGCGTGGACTTCTACAAGGCCTGCATGGCCGAAGGCGCCGAGATCGGCCAGGCGCTGGGCCCGGTGCTCGGCGCCTACCACCCCTGCGTGGCCGATGTCGTCCAGCGGCTGCAGGCGATCTCCGGGCACGACCAGGTCTCGTTCCACATGTCGGGCACCGAAGCGGTGATGCAGGCGGTGCGGCTGGCGCGCTACCACACGGGGCGCAAGCACCTGGTGCGGTTCTGTGGCGCGTACCACGGCTGGTGGGAAGACGTGCAACCCGGCCCGGGCAACCCGATGCCGCCGCGCGAGACCTACACGCTGCAGGACATGAGCGAGAAGAGCCTGCAGGTGCTGCGCAAGCGGCGCGATGTGGCCTGCGTGCTGGTCAATCCGCTGCAGGCGCTGCATCCCAACAAGAACGCGCCCGGCGACTCCACCCTGGTCGACGGCAGCCGCACCGCCGGCTTTGAGCGCGAGGCCTACACCGCCTGGCTCAAGCGGCTGCGCGAGGTCTGCACCGAGCGCGGCATCGTGCTGATTTTCGACGAGGTGTTTCTGGGTTTTCGCCTCGCGCCCGGCGGCGCGCAGGCGTACTTCGGCGTACAGGCCGACATGGTCACCTACGGCAAGACGCTGGCCGGTGGTTACCCGGTGGGCGTGGTGTGCGGCCGGCGCGAACTGATGCGGCGCTTTCGCGAAGAGCGTCCGGCCGACGTCTGTTTTGCGCGCGGCACCTTCAATGCCCACCCCTACGTGATGGGCGGCATGGCGGCCTTTCTGAAGCGGCTGGACACGCCGGAGATCCAGGCCCTGTATGAAGACCAGGACACACGCTGGAACGCGCGCGCCAAACGCTTCAACGACACCATGGCCGAACACGGCTTGCCGGTGCGCGTGGCCAACCTGCAGACCATCTGGACGCTGATGTACACCCAGCCCGGTCGTTATCACTGGATGTTCCAGTACCTGCTGCGCTGGCAGGGGCTGGCATTGAGCTGGGTGGGCACGGGACGTTTCATTTTTGGCCTGCATTTCACCGACGCCGACTTTGAAGAGGTCCTGCAACGCTTTGTGGCCGCCGGGCAGCAGATGCAGGCGCAAGGGTGGTGGTGGCAAGGTGAACAAACCCACAAGTCGATCCGGCGCAGCGTGGTGCGCGAAATGTTGTCCGCGCTGATGAAGGGCCGCAGCGCCTGAGGGAGGGTGGTCCGGAACACCGCGCAACCGCCCTTCGACAGGTTCGGGACGGGGCGCAGGTGTGGACCCCTGGGGGAATGTGCCGCAGGCGCTTCGGGGGGATCTACTTCACGCCGATGCCCGGGTCGATCAGCTGCCCGCGCATCAGGTACAGCGGGGCCTTGTGGTAGAGCTTGATGTCGTGAAACGGGTCGGTGAGGATCTTGGTCATCCAGGCCAGACCGGTCTGCACATCGGCAATGAAGAACAGGTGCACGGTGCGAAACAGCAGGCCGCCCACGCCCAGCGCGAGCCACAGGGCGCCCACCTGGCGAATGAAGCCCTGGCCATCGGTGTGCGGCTCGAACAGGCCGAAGACGCCGGGCACCAGCGCCACCAGCATCGGCGTGCCGGCCCACAGGGCCATCAGCACCACCTTGCGCTGCAGGTTGTAGCCGACCTTGATCTCTTCCTTGTGTTCGTGCGTGGCCTGGTTCACATGGTCGTAGCCCTTGGGCTCGAAGAAGAAGTGGCCGGCCTGGCGGCTGGTCATGGACACCAGCCAGGCAATCAGCGCGGCGAGCACCGGGTCGGTCCAGAGCAGCGCATAGGCCACCACAAAGCTGATCGCGCTGATCAGGTGCAGCGTCTGGTTGATGCGGCTGTGGTGGTAGTAGCGGTGGTCGTCCCAGCGTTGGGTTTCCAGTGTCTTGAAAAAGTCTTTCACGGCATCTCCATGCAGGGGTGGGGTGGTGCGCGGAGGTCCCGCACCCGCGCAGTCTTGCCCCGACATGTGAAAAGCCGGTGACAGCGCGGCGTTGTCATCAGTCTGTTGCACAGGCGCGGGAACATGCCGTCATGAATGCCATGACATCCGAACAGATCCTGGTCGAGGAATACCCGGCCGGCACGCCTTCCTTGCGACTGTCGGTGGTCACCGAAACCTGGCCGCCGGAGATCAATGGCGTTTCGCTCACGCTCTCGCGGCTGGTGCAGGGCCTGGGCGCGCGCAACCACGCGGTGCAGCTGATCCGGCCGCGCCAGCGCCGCAGCGATGAGCCGGTCAGCCACACCGGTTATGAAGAGCTGCTCATGCGCGGCATGCCCATCCCGCGCTACCCCGAGCTCAAGCTCGGCCTGCCGGCCAGGCGGGCCCTCATCAACGCCTGGACGCTGAAGCGGCCCGACCTGGTGCACATCGCCACCGAAGGGCCCCTGGGCTGGTCGGCCCTGCAGGCGGCGCGGGTCCTCAAGCTGCCGGTGACCTCCGACTTCCGGACCAACTTCCATGCCTATTGCGAGCACTATGGCGTGGGCTGGCTGCGCAAACCCATGGTGTCCTACCTGCGCAAGTTCCACAACCTCACGCAGCTCACCATGGTGCCCACACGGGCCCTGCGCACGCAGTTGATGGACATGGGTTTCGAGAACGTGCAGGTGGTGGCGCGCGGTGTCGACACGCGGCTGTTCAACCCGCAACGGCGCAGCGAGGCCTTGCGCCGCCAGTGGGGCGCCGGCAGCGGCTCGCTGGTGATGCTGGTGGTGGGCCGGCTGGCGGCCGAGAAGAACCTGGACGTCGCGCTGCAGGCCCATGCCGCGATGCAGGCCCACCATGCCGACGTGAAGCTGGTGCTGGTGGGCGACGGACCGCTGCGTGCCAGCCTGCAGCAGCGCTGCCCACAAGCCGTGTTTGCCGGCATGCGCCGCCACGAAGAGCTGGCGGACTATTACGCATCGGCCGACCTGTTTGTATTTCCCAGCCTCACGGAAACCTTCGGCAACGTGACCATCGAGGCGCTGGCCAGCGGTTTGCCGGTGCTGGCCTTCGACACCGCTGCGGCGAGCGACTGGGTGCAGAGCCACGCCAATGGCTGGCTGGTGCCCGCGGGCCAGCAAGAAGCGTTCATGCGGGTGGCGGCAGACCTCGCGCGCACGCCCTCGCTGCTGGCCCAGGCCAGAGAGCAAGCCCGCGCCCGCGTGGCCCACCTCGACTGGCAGCAGATCGCCATGCAGGTGGAGTCGCTGATGTTGCAGGCCATGGATCCATCGACCTCTGCCGATGCTGTGCCTCGCCCCGCCATGGCGCATGGACCCGCCCCGCTCTCATGAAATGGTGATGACGCGCATCGAAAGAAATGGCGTCACCACGCTCTGCGAGAGCACGGCATCGCGAACGAAAAAAACAGCCCCGGCGTCACTGCTCTGACATCTGGGGTTTGCATGCTCACAACTTTCCACAACCTTCCACAAACTAGTGGACTGTAACGATTGAATCGGTAGTAATGCGTCGTGACAGATCACAGT
>NZ_JAUCZG010000009.1 GCF_030373225.1 Hydrogenophaga sp.
GCCGCCCCCAGGTTCTTGGTTCTATCGGGGCGACAACTATTCTGACGCGGGGGGGTTCCTCAGGCTCACCACACCTTCGTACGGCGCGCCCATTTACTCCGACGTCAACGGTGTTTCCACCTCGACGCAGCTGGACATCAACCCGATATTTGCCGGGCTGGACCCCAGGGCCATCAGCAACGTGGTCGGTGTACAAGGCAACACCACGCCTTTGCAGGCTGCAGGCGCGAACATATTGTTCATGGCTTTTGGTCAGTATTTTGACCATGGTTTGACCGTCAGCATGAAGGGCGGAAGCGGCACGCTGCTGGTCGGTGCACCGGGCACCGGGCGAGCGCCCGGCACCGACAACCCGGCCGACCTGACCCGCACCACGGTTGCAGGCTTTGATGCCGCCGGTGTGCCCTTCCACCTCAACAACACCTCAGCCTTCATCGACCAGAACCAGGCCTACGGTGCCAACCCGTTGGTTGGAACCTTCCTTCGTGAAACCGACGGCCAGGGCGGCGTGGGTGCGAAACTGGCGGTGGGTGCGCCCGATCCTTCGAATCCTGCGTTTGACCAGGTCCCCACACTGCGCGCGTTGATCCTGGCCCACTGGAACAACAACACCGTGTTCACGATGGGGGACGGCACGGTGAGCTTCCGGGATTACCACGTCGGGCTGGTGAATGACCAGTCGCAGATCGACGAGGTCATGGCCACCAGCCTCTACAAAAATTTCATGGGCAGCGGTCAGCCCCTGCTCATTGACCTGAATCCCTACATCAGCGCCCTGGACCATGCGGTCGCAGGCGACGGCAGAGCCAACGAAAACTTCACGCTCACCGCTGTTCACACCATCTGGGCCCGCAACCACAACATGCATGTGGACAGCTTGCGTGTGGCGGGCTTCGAGGGATCGGCCGAAGCGGTTTACCAGGCTGCGAAGATCATCAACGAGACCGAATACCAGCGGGTCATCTACACGGACTTTGCCGATGTGTTGCTCGGGGGCATGAAAGGCTCCGGATCGCACGGGCACGACGAGTATTTTCCAACGGTGGATGCCGGCGTTTCCCATGAGTTCGCGGCCGCGGCCTACCGCTTTGGTCATTCGATGGTGGGTCAGACGGTTCAGATTCTTGACGCGGCCAACCAGATGCAAAGCATCAAATTGTTTGATGCGTTTCTCAACCCGGGCAACGAGGGGCAGTTCATGCTGCCGCTGGAGACCTTGCGTGCGTATGGTTACGTGCCCCAGCCAGGCTACGCGCAGGTTGGGACCAATTCCATCATTGCGGGTATTGCCGCACAGGCGGCCGAAGAAGTCGACACGCAGATTGTTGATGCCATCCGCAACGACCTGGTGCGCGTCAGTGCCGACCTGTTCGCACTGAACGTAGCGCGGGGAAGAGATCTGGGGCTGGGCACACTGAACCAGGTGCGTCAGTCGCTGCTCGATTCACGCGATCCCTATGTGGTGGACTCGCTCAAGCGCTCCGATGTGGATCTGACCCCCTACACCTCGTGGGAAAACTTCCAGAGCCGCAACAACCTCAGCGAGGCAACCATTGCCAAGTTCCGTGAGGCCTACCCGGACCTTGTGTTGACCGACGCTCAACAAATCGCCGACTTCCAGCTCTACAACCCGGGCGTGCAACTGGTCAACGGCAATACCGTCAAGGGTGTGGACCGGCTCGACCTCTGGGTGGGTGGGCTTGCAGAGTCCCACGTCAACGACGGCGTGGTGGGCGGCACCTTCTGGGTGATCATTCACGAACAGCTCGACCGCCTTCAGGAAGCCGACCGGTTCTACTACTTCGATCGTGTCAAGGACTTCGATTTTTACGAAGCCGTCAAGGACATCGGTTTTGCCGGCATCGTTGCCCGCACCACGGGAATGGACTACACCGACAACATCTTCACGGTGACGCAGCCGCCGACGCCTGTCGTCCCACCCGAGCCGGTCGAGCCCACGGATCCTGTTGTACCGATCATCCCGACAGAGCCGCCAGAGCCGATCGAGCCACCGGAGCCGCCTGAGCCCATTGACGAGATCGCGCCAACCGTCGTTGCTTTCATGCCCGGCTTGGGCACGGTGGACGTGACCGTGGACTCCCCGGTTTCGGTGCGTTTCTCGGAGGCCGTCATGGCAGGCATCGGGTTGATCGAGCTTCGCCTCGGCTCCGCCTCAGGTCAGCTGGTGGAGTCTTTCGAAGCAGAGTCGAGTGCACGATTGCTGATTTCAGGCGACACCCTGACGGTGGATCCTTCCAGCGATCTCGAACCCGGGAAAACCTATGTTCTGGTGATCCCTGCCGCTGCCCTCATGGACCTGTCCGGCAACGACTACGAAGGTACTTCATCGTTCGAATTCAGCACCCTGGGTGTTGTGCATCAGATCGGTACCAGCGGCCGGGATGTTCTGGCTGGCGGTGCCTGGGACGATCACCTCGAAGGTCTGGCCGGCAATGACCGTCTGGTGGGCCATGGCGGCAACGACAGGCTGGACGGCGGCACGGGCAATGACACGATGGTGGGCGGTGTGGGAGATGACACGTATGTGGTGGACTCCAACAACGACGTGGTGATCGAGCTGGTGGGCGAAGGTGTTGACACCATCGAGACGACGCTCACCACCTACAGCCTGGCACCCAACGCGCGGGTGAACATCGAGAACCTGAGCTTCATCGGTAGCGGCAACTTCAACGGCACCGGCAACGCCTTGAACAACGTGATCACCGGTGGGGCAGGCGACGACACCTTGAACGGTGGCGCCGGTGCCGACACGATGGAAGGTGGCCTTGGCAACGACAGCTACACGGTGGACAACGCGGGCGACGTGGTGGTGGAAGCAGCCGGGGGGGGGACCGACACGGTGAACGCCTCGGTGAGCCACACCCTGGGCGACTTCGTGGAGAACCTCAACCTCACGGGCAACGGCAACATCAACGGCACCGGCAATGGTCTGGCCAACACCATCAACGGCAACGGCGCGGCCAACGTGCTCAGCGGCGGAGCCGGCGACGATGTGCTCAACGGGGCTGCGGGCAACGACGCACTGGACGGCGGTGAGGGTAACGACACGCTGGACGGTGGCACGGGCAACGACCGGCTCACGGGTGGGTTGGGCGCAGACCGGCTCACCGGCGGCACCGGTAGCGACCTGTTCGTGTACGGGTCGATCGGCGAGAGCGGCCCCACGGCGCAAACGCGGGACCTCATCACCGACTTCACGCGAGGTCAGGACCGCATTGACCTGTCCGGCATCAGCAACAACTTCAACTTCATCGGCACGGCCGCTTTCTCGGGCACGAACCAGCTGCGCTACAGCACGGTGGGCAACCAGACGGTCATCGAGGCGAACACCACCGGCAACACGGCCGCTGACTTTTCGATCGCGTTGGGCACGGTGTTCAACACCCTGGCAGCGTCGGACTTCATTGGTGCGCAAGCGGTGGCTCCTGCCATTGTCAGCAAAGCCATCAATGGCAACAACAATGCCAACACCCTGAAAGGAACGGCGAACGCCGACACCATCAACGGACTTGGTGGCAACGATGTGTTGAATGGTCATGCGGGCAACGACACCATCGATGGCGGTACCGGCAACGATGTGATCAACGGTGGTCTGGGTGCGGATGTGTTGACCGGCGGAGCAGGCGACGACACATTCGTTTTCAACACCACTTTGGGCAACGGCAACGTGGATGTGATCACCGACTTCAGCAATGTCAGGCGCAACGATGACACGTTCCACCTCGAGAACACAGGTGCCGGGTTGTTCAATGGTCTGTCCAGGGGCAAACTGGACGCAGCTGCCTTCGAAGTTGGCACTGCGGCCACCACGGCAGCCCACCGCATCGTCTACAACAACACCACGGGTGACCTGTACTACGACGCCGACGGCTCGGGTGCTGGCGCCCAGGTGTTGTTTGCCACCCTGAGCAACCGCGCCACCCTGACGCACCATGATTTTGTCGTCATCTGATTCAACCGGATCGCGACGAACTCCTCCACACGCAGACACATTCCATGACACAACCCAAAACGGTATTCAACATGCGCTTCAACGATTCGACTTCAGCTGGCTTCACGCGTCGGCAAACCTTGCTGGGCGCGCTGGGCGCCGCCGGGCTGAGTGCTGCCGGGCTGAGCGCCTGCGGTGGCGGGGGCGATGGCGCGAGCCTGGGCTCTGCGGTACCTGGCTCGTTCTCGGTGGACCCCATCACCGGCATCGGATCCATCATTGTCAACGGCATCCGCTATGACGATTCCAGCGCCAGCATCAGCAGCGACGACAGTGCTTTCCGGCGTGAGGACCTGCGCCTGGGCATGGTGGTGGCGGTGCAGGGAACGCCATCCGTTGGCGGCCGGTCCAGTGCCACCCGCATCGTGCTCGGCGGCGAACTGGTCGGCCCCATCGGATCCAAGGGCGCAGACAGCCTGGTGGTGCTCGGCCAGACCGTGACCATTGGGGACAGCACCGTGTTTGCCAGCGGCGGCGGTCTGGATGCGCTCAACTCGGGCGATGTGGTCGAGGTGCACGGCATCACCGACCTCGCCAACAACACCCTTCGGGCGACCTATGTGGAGAAGAAGTCTTCGCCCTCCGAGTACCGGATCCAGGGCCGTGTGACGACCCATGACGCCACCGCCAGGACCTTCAGTATCGGCAGCCTCCAGTTGAACTACGCCAGCACCGACCCGGACCGTGTCCGAATCACGCCAGCAGCGGATAGCCTGGTGCGTGTGCGTCTGGGCACCACAGCGGTGAGCAGTGCCTATCCGGTCAACCGCATCCGAAAGCCGGAAGACGCATTGAACGCCTTCAACGGCGAAGTGGAGCTCAAGGGCACCATCACCGCCTTCACCAGCCACACCAGCTTCAGCGTCAACGATGTGCCGGTGATCGTGTCGGGTGTGTCGATGGCAACCTACCCGGAGGGCACTGGCCGTATCGAAGGCGGGGCGTATGTCGAGGTCAAAGGCTCGCTGGTCGACGGTGTGCTGGTGGCCACCCGCGTGAAGCTGGAAGATGGTGTCCAGCCTGGCGGCGTGGGTGATGAGTTCGAGCTGCATGGAACGATCTCGAACGCTGCCACGTCGGGTTCGGGCGGCAGCTTCACACTGACCTCCAGCAGTGGTGTGTCGGTGCTGGTTGACTGGCCTGGCAACGTTCTGTTCCCCGACGGTTCGGCTGTCAACCTGGTCAATGGCAGCCGGGTGGAAGTCAAGGGCTTGCTGGTCAATGGCAACCAGGTCGCAGCCACCCGCATCAGCTTCGAGAACTGAACATCACCCACCGCCGAGCCCATCGCCTTGTGCAGGCGATGGGCTCGACGAACATGATCCGGCGGTTGTTGACACCCGATGGAAACCTGTCGGCGCAAAAACGCCCTCTGAAACACAAGGCTTCAGAGGGCGTTTCTTGTTGGCCCTCGCGCAATCTGACCACTGTCTTCAAACAGGCCCGGCATCCAGCGATGCCAGGCCTGTTTTTTTGCGCGGAGCCGGCCGCGCCCAGCGGGTCAGACGATGAACGATGTGTTCGGCGGGTTCATGAACGACACGTTCAGTGCTGAGAATTCGCCAATGCCAGCGTGAGCGAAAGTCGCCATGTGGGTGAATTCGCCTCCGGAGAGGAAGCCGTCGTTGTTGGTATCGACTGCCTGGTACAGCAGGGTGTTGGCATCGTCATCCCCCAAGGTGGATTCCACCAGGAAGAACAGGCTTTCCCCCTTGTTCTCAGTACCCAAGGCAAAGACGTCGAAAGGATTCCCCACATCCTGCAGACGGACGTTCAGCGCATCGCCACCGTCAAGGCTGGAGATCTTCACCACCGCTGCCGGCACGAGATCGATGGCCTCATTCGACCATGCCCCATCCAGAAAGGAGACGGGTTCGGTCGTGGGCAGAGAGGTGTCTCCACTGCTGAGCTGCATGCTCTGGAAGCGGTCAAAACCCACCACCGTGTCCAGCCCGTTGGAGGCTGCGGCTTCGAAATGAACCCTTCCACCCTCACCGTAGAGCACCAGCAGGTCGTTGCCTTCGCCACCGATCAGCGTGTCGCCGTCGCCGCTGGCGAACAGCAGGTCGTTGCCCAGACCACCGGAGAGCACCTCGGTGAATTTCTCTGAGCCCACAATCAGGTCGTTGTAGGTGGTGCCCAAAAGAGTGGCGTCAGTCAGCGTCGACCGCTGGTTGGAAATCAGATAAGCACCGTCTTTGGTGGAGAAGGTCTCGTCACAACTGTTCAGCACGTCATCGGTGTCAACCTCCAAATCGTAGCCTGCGTAGCTCGTGTTGGGTGCGAAACGCACATATTCGAGGTTTCCGGCAGACGCTGGGTCGAAGTGTTTGCTCACCGTCACCAACACGGCCGGGCCGCTTTCCGCCTGGAGCTCAATCACCAGATCGTCGTCTTCCCGGCTGGCTTCCAGTTCTGCCAGAACACCTGCGGGGCCCAGAACCGGCTTGTTGTCAACATCGATCCCGACGATGTGGACATCGAGGTCAAGAATGTCAAAGCTGCGTCCATCAAAGCTGGACAGTGTGTCGTCAATCAGAATGTTGACCACGCGCTCCTCTTGGTCGCCTCTGCGGTCATCTTCGTCCTTGGGTTGTACGACCTCGACCCTGACCTGTTCAGGCGCGTAAGCATACGTTTCGTCCACTGGAGCCAACATGTCCGAGAGGCGATACAAGGTGTCTGGAACACCACCGGGCTGCAGGTCGGGCAACACGCGTTCGATCGTGATGGTTTGCGGTTCGCTGTTGGCATGTCCGTCATACGCCACCACCGTGACCGTGTCACTGGCGTTGGGCAAAGCGTAGTTGCCGGCGCCCGCGTTGAGTTCGCCCTCTTCGGTCAGGCTGATCTGGCCTGTAGCGCCATCGATGGCAAAGAAACCATTCTCCGATGTGGCGCTGCGCACCTGTTCGCCTTCAAGCTCGCCTGGAACGAGGAACCAGAAAGAAAGCGTGTCGGTCACATCCACGTCGGTGGCCGAGACCACAACGCAGCCAACCTCACCCTCTTCGGCGTTGACCGTGACGTAAATGGCCGCTTGATCCAGGGTCAGGATCGGCTTGTCGTTGGTACCGGTGATGGTGATGGTGACGTCGTCGGTGTCGGTGGCACCGTTGTTGTCGGTGACGGTGACGCGGTAGGTCAGGGTGACGGTTTCGTCCTTGGCGATGAAGTCCAGGGCGGCGTCGTTGACGGAGTAGGTCCAGTTGACCGAGCCTGGAGCGGCCAGGTCGGTGCCGGAGATGCTGAAGCCGGCTTCCAGTGCCGACTTGAGGTCGTCATTGATCGTGCCACCGCTCCAGACGGCGGCGGTCTGCACGGCGTGGGTCACGTCGATGACGTCGTTGGTGTCGATGTCATCGAAGCTCAGCGTGCCGTTGCTGGAGAGGTCCTGTGCAGAGGCGACCACATCTTCGGTGAAGCCGAAGTCGGCGATGGCGCTGGTGATCGTCGGAGCGTCGTTGGTACCGGTGATGGTGATGGTGACGTCGCTGGTGTCGGTGGCACCGTTGTTGTCGGTGACGGTGACGCGGTGGGTCAGGGTGACGGTTTCGTCCTTGGCGATGAAGTCCAGGGCAGCGTCGTTGACGGAGTAGGTCCAGTTGACCGAGCCTGGAGCGGCCAGGTCGGTGCCGGAGATGCTGAAGCCGGCTTCCAGTGCCGACTTGAGGTCGTCATTGATCGTGCCACCGCTCCAGACGGCGGCGGTCTGCACGGCGTGGGTCACGTCGATGACGTCGTTGGTGTCGATGTCATCGAAGCTCAGCGTGCCGTTGCTGGAGAGGTCCTGGGCTGCAGCAACGAGCACTTCGGTGAACCCGAAGTCAGCGATGGCGCTGGTGATCGTTGGGGTGTCGTTGGTACCGGTGATGGTGATGGTGATGGTGCGTTCAACCGAACCGCCCTGGCCATCCAGCAGGCTGAAGGTGAAGGTCTCGACCCTGGTTTCGCCTAGAGCGAGGTACTCCACGTCTGCGGCGGGCACGCTGTAATTCCAGCTGAGGACGCCGCCCAGACCGGTGCCGTTGTCGGTGCCCGTGCTCACCTTCGCGGTCAGGGCGCCCAGGGCACCCTCGAGGGCGATCACTTCGCTGACCGAGTGCTCGTCGGCCAGGTCCACGTCAGTGAAGCCGATGCTGCCGCTGACCATGAGAGCAACATCGGGCGTGACCGCTTCCGTCACTTCACCCGTCACATCGAAGCCTGCCACCACTGGCGCGGTGTTGACGCGCACATCTCCACTGCCTCCTGCGGCGGCGGGAACGACCAGGGCGGGCAATACCGCCAGCGGGCTGAACGCGGTCGCTGCAGCGGCCGCTGCACCTGCACCTGCACCTGCACCTGCTGCAGCTCCCGCACCACCTGCACCACCTGCACCACCCGCACCCGCTGCCGCACCGGCGGCCGCCTCGGTTGTGGCAGTTCCAACGGCGGCGGCTGCCTCCGCCTGCGCAACCAGCATTTCCGGCGCATCAACCACCACCTCGCCGTCGGCAATGGCTTCCTCTTCACCAGGCTTGCGGCCAGCCAGTCGCCGGGCTTTGACGCCGGGCTGGGGCAGGGTGTCGTTGAATTGCTGCAAGGCCTTCATGTCGGCGCCCTGGATGTCGGTCGACAAACCTACTCGGGCGCGAACGACAGAAGTGCCAGGGATCGCCCCGGGGGTGGTGACGGTTTGCGGAGCGGTCAATGTGGAGGTGAGTTTCATGGAAATGTCCGAGAAGTGTGAGCGGATGCCGTCGCCCGGAACCGTGATCGGTCCGAAGAGGTGAGGTCAGAGGGTTGGGACGCAGTAGTACCCGCCACCCTTGAACGCTTTGCCTTCAAGGTTGAGTGCGTTTGCGTGGTAGCCGCGCGCCTCGTGCTTGACCTTGTCGGTGTTCAGCGTTGAGCACACCGTGGCAGCAACCGCCTTCAGGTCGTCCGGCACAGGGCCGAACGCGCCTGGGTTGTCCCAGGTCTTGACGTCGTTTTTCACCACGATCTGCGGCGGGGTATCGCCCTGTTTGGTGCCAGCAGAGGGGTATGTGGCGCAGCCAGCGAGGGTGAGGCTCAGGAGGGCGGTGAACAGCCAATGGAGTTTCAAGATGAGGTCCTTGCGCGGTGGGTGAAATGAAAATATTTCAGCCAGATTAAGATAATTCCAGCAAGAGAATATATCAAAAAGCGCAAAACTAACATATCGAAAGCTCTCAGAACGGGCTGACGCCTGAGGCTTGTGTGCGCTTTTTTCGCTCCTGCTCAGGAGAGGAAGCGTTTGCGAAGCAGCCATGGTTGGAGCGCGCGGCCGGCGTTGGCCTCGGCGTCAGGTTTTGGCGTCGCGTTGACTGCACGTTCCATCCGAATGGGCAATGGGCCACAAAAGGTCGGATGTCGTCGAAACGGACGGATGTTGCTGGTTTTGGAAACCTGATGGGTCTCCAGCCGAAAGCCCCTCATCCACTTTCCTTTGTGGAAAGCGTTCAGGGCATCGTTCCCATGGGCGAGAGCTGCCGCTCAGACTTTCCTGGCCTCACCCTCGCCCTCGGTTGCCGAGCCGCCGTCTACGGCCAAACGGGCGAGCAGCGTGCCAATCTCGGACTCGAGCAGTGGCAAGGCGCGTGCAAACAATCCCCATTCACCGGCATGTCTCGCCATGTCCAGCCCTCGGCTGATGCGCAGGGCCCGATCGGCCTGCAAGTAGGCAAACGTCTCCTTCAGTTTTTCCAGCTCTGTCTGGGCCGACACCGTGTCCTGCTGCTCAAGGGCGACTCGCAACCGTCGCGTGGAGTCTGGAACATCGGTCTGAAAACTCGACAACTTGGAAGACAAGAGATGCTTTTTGCGCGTCAAGGCCGATGACCGGGCTCCTGCTGTTGCCGGCAGACCAGGCGTTTCTGCAGGCTCTGCCGCACGACTGTTCCGGGCTGCGGCCGTGGGCTTTTCGCGTGTTTCGAGGGCCTGCGCCATGGCACTGAACAGGGCAGGGGCTTCGATCGGCTTGGTGACGTAGCCGGTCATGCCGGCGGCCATGTAGGCTTCCCGGTCGCCGGCCATCGCGTTGGCCGTGACCGCCAGTATGGGTGTGGGCGCTCGGTTGACTTTGCGCTCGGCTTCCCGTATGCGGGCCGTCGCTGTCAGTCCATTCACAATGGGCATCTGCACATCCATCAGCATCAGGTCCACGGCCCATTCTTCCCAAAGGCGGAATGCCTCGGCACCGTCTTTGGCCAGACGCACCTCGCAGCCCACCCCTTCCAGCAGCTTGCGGATCAACAGCTCGTTGATCGAATTGTCTTCAGCCACGATCACGCGCAGTTTCTGGAACCTCCTGCGCATCGATGCGAGTTCGGCGGCAGACAGCTGGCTCTTCGCAGGGCTGATGGCAGAACCTGGCAGGGCTTTGGTCAGCGGGAACTGGACTTCAAACGTGCTGCCACTGCCCAGTGAGCTCTCCAGGGCAATGGAGCCACCCATCTTCTTGACCAGTTTCGAGCAGATGGCCAGCCCAAGGCCGCTGCCTCCGTATTGGCGAGCCGTCGACGCATCCGCCTGGGTGAAGGCATCGAACATCTCTTTCTGTTGCGCCGCCGCAATGCCGATCCCGGTGTCAACGATCCGGATCACGAGGGTCGATGAATCCTTGCCCCGGGTGCCTACATCGGCCATCAGCGCAACTTTTCCGTTGGCCGGCGTGAACTTCAATGCGTTGGACAGCAGGTTGGTGAGCACTTGACGGATGCGAAACGGATCGCCGCTCATCTGGGCGGGCAGTTGGGGTGACAGCGACATCGTCAGCTGCACCGCTTTGGTCTGCGCTTGATCGCGATACGTGGAGACGGTGCTCTCCAACAGCGGACGCAGCGGAAAATTGACGCGTTCCAGCTGCAGCTTGCCCGCTTCGATGCGTGAGAGATCCAGCACGTCATTGAGCAGGTTGAGCAGCGAGCGTGAAGAGTCGTCCATCAGCTGCAGCCATTGCCTCTGCTCGCTGCTCAGGGATGTCCCCAGCAACAACTGGTTAAGTCCCATGATGGCATTGAGCGGCGTGCGAACTTCATGGCTCATGTTGGCCAGAAACTCGCTCTTGGCGCGGCTGGCCTGTTCAGCCAGAGCCCTGGCGTGTTCGGCCTTTTCCTCGATCAGTTTCCGCTCGGTCACATTGGCGTGTGTGCCCATGACGCGGATGACGCGCCCTTGTTTGTCTTGCTCGGCCACCATGGCGTGCGTTTCAAGCCAGATCCATTCGTCATGTGCCCTGAAACGGTATTCGCCAGACGCGCGGCTTGTTTCACCCCTGAGCAGGCGCCTGAGTTCGGCAGCCACGCGTGGCGCATCCCCAGGGTGGAGCCGCGGCAGCAGATCGGAGCTCTTCCAGCTGCCTGCCAGCGCGACATCACCAATCAACTCGCCCCATCGGGCCGTGAGGTAGACGTCATCGAATGGAGCCCGGAGGTCCCACAGCGCCAGACCCGCGGCCTCGATGGCGAATTGCAGGCGTTCCTCGGTTTCGTTCAGCGCTTCTTCTGCCTGCAGCCTGCTGTTCACCTCCCTGCGCGCCGACCCCTGTATTCGCTCCAGTTCGGCCTGCAAGCGATTCACTTCAGTGAGCAGGAGTTCGGTGCGATCTTTCTCCTGCTTGAGACTGTTGTGGGCCCGCTGAAGGTCCAGTGCCAGCCGCTGGGGCGACTGGGGGTTCAAATCCTTCATATACGAGCTCTATAGATTAAAAATATTGGGATATCAGTGTACGGTAACGAACATATGACATGTTGGGGGTCGGAGCGACGAGCGGTGTGAAGCCTGCCGCGGGCAAACCAGGCGTCGACCGCTTCGAACCGCATTTGAAGGTCGCAACTGGCCTTTGGAGAGGGTGATCAAGAGGCATCTCCCAGCGTTTCGAGAGCGCGAACGAGTGCCCAAGCCCAGTAGCGCGTGCGCACCACGCCCCGATCGAACTTGGCCTCCCACTCCTCGCGGGGAAAGCGCAAAAGGACGGCCGGTTGGTAGGCGGCTGGAGGGGACGGGAAGTGGGGACCTGGCGGCTCGCCCAAAGCGGCTGGCAACTTCCATCCGGACCTTCCGCCGACAGACACCTGTTCCATGGTCACGCCCAGCAAACCGCAAATCAGGCCAGCGGTTGGCTGTTGCCACGGGCACCAGATGATGGAGCCGGTCTTCAATGAGTTGCCGCAGGGCAGCGCGATTCGCCTTGGCAAGGATTTCGTCGCACAGGGAGAGCGCGATGGAGGTGGTGTCGGCACGGCGCAATGCTTGGAGAAGTTCTTTGAGCAATGGATCGACTGATCCGGGGTGCGCGGGTGCATGGAGTGTTGTCAGACAGGGCATTCGTGGGAACTTCAGCTTCGCTGCACCTGCGAGCTGTTGGTCGCATCCTGGGGCGGTTTTTAACCCGGATCCAGAATCAGATCATCTTGTCCGACGATGGGGCCACATGCCCAGGAAAATAGATAGTCCGATACCGAACACACCTCTGACTTTTATTGAATTTTGTTCAAAACCGGTGACAACTGACATGGGTCAAAGCATCTTGGCGTGCCTGTGATGGATGACTTCTTTGCTTCGAAAAATATAGCTCGGTCATGTTGTTCTTATGGTTTTGTCTTCTGCCATCCAACAAAACCGACATCGAATGTTGCCTTGCGAGACGCCAGCAGGTGTGCCCCTTTGATGGCTCACTGACCGAGCTGGAGTACTGGGCACATGACGCCATTTCTCCGAAATTGATCCAACTTCAGCGTTCACCCATGGATTCGTTCAGCGTTTTCACGATCGGCTTGAGGATGTAGCTCCACACCGTGTTGCGGCCGGTCTTGACTTCGATGGTGGCGGTCATGCCGGGCTGCAGTGGCAGTTCCTGGCCGGGGTTGCGGTCGAACTGCAGGGAGTCGGTTTTCACCTGAACCCGGTACGAGGCCTGCTCGTCGCGCTTGAGATCGTCGCTCATCGTGTCGGCGCTGATGTAGGTGAGCTTGCCGTTGAGGCTGCCATAGATGGTGTAGTCGTAGGCGTCGATCTTCACGCTGACCGGCAGGCCTGGTTTGAGGAAGGCCACGTCTGCGGGCTTGACCTTGGCCTCCACCAGCAGGTTGTCCTCTTCGGGAACGATCTGCATCAGTTCGTCACCCGGACGCAGCACGCCGCCCAGTGTGGTCACACGCACATTCTTGATGGTGCCGTTCAGGGGGGCCTTCAACACGGTGTTGTTGACCTGCTCCTTGCGCTGAATGAGCAGTTCACGCGCAGTGGACAACTCTTCTTCAGCCTTGTTGAGTTCGGCCTGCGTCTCTTGCAGGTACTTGTTCTGGCGGTTGCTCATCTGGCCTTCGAGGTCGGCCACCTGGCGCTGCAGCTTGAGCACGTCGGCCATGCTCACATCACCGGTGGCCTGCAGCGGCTCGGTCATCGACAGCTCCTTCAAGGCCAGTGCGCGCATGCGCTCCATGCTGGCGATCTCCTGGCGGTACGACTCGCGGCGCTTTCTCAGCAGGGCCAGCTGGTTCTTGCGAAAGTCGAGGAAAGTTTCCGACTCTTCGTTGAAAGCGGGCGCGCCTCCAAACACCTCGGCCCTCAGTCGGCTGACCGTGGCACTCAGGGCACCCACCTTGGATTCGGACTCGCGATAGGCTGCTTCGACCTTGGTGCTTTCCAGCACGGCGAGCACTTCGCCGCGCTGGACCACGACTCCTTCGCGCACACGCAGGTCTTCAATCACGCCGCCATCGGGTGCCTGGATGATCTGCGTGCGGGAGCTGGCAATGATCTGGCCCTGGCCGCGTGTGATCTGGTCGATCTCGGCGTGGTACGCCCAGGTTCCGAACAGGGCAATGGCCAGGACGCTGAACCACACGCTCAGGCGCAGTCCTCGGGTGGATTCGTTGTTACGCGACGACATCATGTGTAGGGTGTTGTGGTGGATCAGGCCGTGGCAACCGAGGGGTTGGCGACCGCCCTGTTGTCCGGAATGGTGGTGGCGGCGCCTTGGCTTGCCGCGCCTCTCATGCGCGTGATGATCTCGTCGCGAGGACCGTCGGCGACGATCCGGCCCTTGTCCACCACCACGATGCGGGTGAAATGTTTGAGCATGGCCAGCTTGTGGGTCACCACCACCAGGGTTGTCGATTGGGGGCGCATGCCGAACACGCGCTCGGCCACCTGCTCTTCAAGCTGTGGGTCCATGGAGGCTGTGGGCTCGTCCAGCAGCATCACCCGTGGGCGTGCCAGCACCATGCGGGTCAGACCCAGCAGTTGGCGCTGTCCGCCCGACAAACCGCGACCGCCTTCGCTGATCTCGATGCTCAGGCCCCTTGGGTGGGACGCGATCAGTTTGTCCAGGCCGGTGAGACGCGCCGCCTCGAGAATCTGCTCGTCGGTCGGGGAGGGCAGACCCAGTGCAATGTTTTCCCGCAGCGTGCCCTGAAACAGCCGGACGTCCTGCGACAGGTAACCCACGTGCTCGCGCACGAAGTCTGGCGCCAGGTTGGCCATGTCGACATCGTCCAGAAAGGCTCGACCATCGGTGGGCCGGTACAGGCCGGAGAGCACCTTGACCAGCGTGCTCTTGCCCGAACCCACCGGGCCGAGCACCGCCACCCGGTCGCCCGGGTTGATTTTCAGCGCATCCACGGAGAGGGCTGGCTGATCGCTGCCGTAGGCGAAGCGAACCGATTCCATGCGCAGCTGACCACGGCAGTGGTCCGGCACCACGCGGCGTTCCCCGGGCATGGAGTCGGTCGGCATGGCCATGATGGCGTCGAGCCCCTTGAGGGCCACCTTGGCCTGTTGCCACTGCACGATGAGGCTGGCGATTTGCGCAATGGGACCGAGGGCGCGACCGCTGATGATGGTGCAGGCGATCAGGCCGCCCATGGTCAGGTCGCCCTTGCCGATGGCCAGCGCGCCCGCAGCAACCAGGCCCACGTAGCTGAGCTGCTGCAAGGTCTGCGTGAGGTTGCTTGAAAGTCCGGTCAGGTCGCGGATCGCAATTTCGTCTTGTGCGAGCACCCGGGTGAGTTGCCGCCAGCGGTCCTGCATCTTCCACTCGGCGCCCGCGGCCTTGATGGACTCGATGCCGTCGATGGCCTCGATCAGCAGGCCGTTCTTGCGGTTGGATTCCTCCATGTGGAGTTCGGTCAGCCGCGCCAGCTTTTTGCGAAAAACCATGCCGGCGAGGATCGACAGCGGAATGAAGGCCAGGGGCACCAGCGCAACCGGGCCGGCCACCAGCGCTATCACGGCGACGAAGAAGAGGGCGAAGGGCGCATCTGCAAACACGAACAAGGTCGTGGATGTCATGAAGTTGCGCACCATCTCGAAGTGCCGGATCTGGGCTGCAAACGTGCCCACCGTGCGCGGCCTCATGTCCATGCGGATGGCCAGGGCCTGGCCGAAGAACACGCCGGAGAGTTCTTCGTCGATGGCCTTGCAGGCCCGATCGACCAGGCGGCTTCGAACTTGCCGCATCACGAGCTCCAGCACGATGGCCATGCCCACGCCGAAGGAGAGCACCCACAGTGTCTGGTGGCCCTGGGTTGGAATGACCCGGTCGTACACCTGCATGCTGTAGAACGAGGACGCGAGCGCGATCACGTTGAGCGTGAGGGTGGCAATGGCACCTTCCGAGAAGACACGCCAGCGTTTGCGAATGGCATGGTTGAACCACTGCCTGGCCGTCATGCGCTGGCCGCTGCTGCGCCCCTCGGTGATCAGGCGAGATTCGTCCCGGTCGGCTGAAATGGCCTCGTCGGAACGCAACACGACCAACTGACCCTTGTTGGCCAGTGCGGCAGGGATTTCGTGGACATGGCCCTCGGCGTCAAGGCAGCTCATCGCACCGCTGGACAGCAGGCCGCGAATCACCAGCATGCCTGGAACCGGAAGTACCGCCTGCGGATCGGGACCGATCCACAGGGCGGGCGTCATGCCGGCCGTCAGTGGCCATGACGCGCGAAAGGCGTCGCCCGTCATGAAGCGCGAGCGCCAGAGCTCGATGGCCTGCGACGCGGGCGACAGGTCATCCAGCGGGGCTCCATCGGCGGTGGATGAAACCAGGGTGAAACGGTGCCACGGAACGGACTGTCCCTGCAACGAGGCGATGCGGGCCAGCAAAAGCGCGAGCCGGCTTTTCAGCTCGGAGTTTTCAGTCTCCGCCTGACGGTTGGTATCCATGGGAGCCTTATCGAGGTGAAGTTGCTGGTGCAGTCGTCTCTGGCTCGACCGGGCGGTCGTTGCTCACAGACGTTGAAGACTCTATCGGTGACTCGGCAACCACGATGGTTGGTACCGGTGAAGTCATGGCTCCCAGCTGCGGCCGCGGAGTGGGCAGGATGATGAGATCCCAGGGTGAGACCCTGGGTGCGTCGGGTGTTGCAGGCGGCCTTGCCGAACCTTCGCGCTCGGGTGCTGTTGCGAGCGGGGCGGGCGTGCTGTCCGGCGCCGGGGCGTCCCGGGTGTCTGCGCGGCTGTCGCTCGGGTTGATCAGGGGAGCCGTCGGTACGTCTGCCGCCATGGCAGGCGCAACGGGTGGTTCAACAACAGGTGCAGCGGGGGGGGCAACCTCGGTGATGCGTTGCCACATCGACTGCACCGGTGAAACCGGTGCTGCGCCAGCCGCTGCCGGCTCATTGACGGCGGCGGCTGATGCTGCCGGGCTTTCAAGCGAGGACGCAGGTTTCGCAGGGGCGAGCGCACCATCGAGCAGGGTGGGCCCGGAGAGCGCAACGTGTTCGCCGGTGATCAACCCGGTCAGCAGGTGCAGGCGCATCGATGCCCTGAGCTCCCCCCAGGTGGCATCGGCCAGCTGGAAGCGGGCCTGCGCCACCTCGCGCTGTGAATTCAGCACATCGTTCCAGCCCTTTCGGCCAACGGCGTACTGCCGCACGAAGGAGTCGAACACCGACGTGGTGGTTTCCACCTGCTTCTGGAGGTCACGCGCCTGCTCCGAGAAGGAAGTCAGGTCGGCCCAGTCGGCGCTGACCGCGTCGATGGTTTCCCTGCGAACAGCGTCGATCTGGGATTGCAAGGCATCCTTGCGGGCTTCCGCTTCCCGCACAGACGCCTGCACCGACATGCCGGCACCGGTCTGGACATCGAGTGCAACGTACACCTGTGTGTTCGACGTGGAGCGGCTTTGCGTGCGGTCCAGGCGCAACTTGAGCTGTGGCAGGACGTCGCTGCGCCTCGCATGGATCTCGGCCGTGGCCGCCTGGGTTTCACCTTCGAGACGCCGGATGGACGGCGCGTAGTCGAGGGCAGCCTGGATCATGCGGTCCAGCGTGTACGGAAACAGGTCCCGCTGCACGGGCAGTTCGATGCCGCCCACCGACTTGCCAATCGCCTGCCCCAGGGTCGATCTGGCGCGCACGGCAAGCGAGTCCAGCTGGTTGAGTTCCGCACGGGCCTGGGAGAACCGGGCAGTGGCCAGCGTGCTGTCGCTGGCGGGACTGATTTCGCTGTCCACGCGGCGCTGGATCATCCTCGCCAGACGGGCATGTTCTTCCACATTGGATCGGGCTGCCACCTGGCGTGCCTGGATCCGGCCAAGTTCGGTGAACGATGCCACCACCTTGAGCATGATGTCCATCTGCGCCTGAAGCACTCCCGCGTCGGCTTGCTGAATGGAGGCCCGTGCAGAATCAACACCTGCCTTGATGCGCCCGCCCAACCACAAGGGCTGCTCAAGGCGAACCGTGTTGGCCCTGCCACCAAACGAATCGCCGGTGGACTGAAACGAGAGGTTGGGATATTTCTGTCGTTCGGCCACGTCCAGCGTTGCATCGGCAGCCCGTCGTTCGCTGCGACGCGCCAGAACACTCGGGTGCTCGATGGCAGAAATCCGCAGTGCGTCCTCCAGGGTCAGCGCCGCAGAGCCTGTCTGGGCCGAACAGGCCATCGAAATCAGGGCCGCGAGCAAGCCCAACGCAGGCTTGACCAACCGGGTTGAGCGGATGGTGTCGGGCTGCTGGATCGCGCGGGGGTCGGAGCGTCGTGTGTCGAGGTGCATCGCGGGTGACGGATAGTGGGTTGGGCAGATTCTTCTGTCAAAAAACCAACAAACAGCATTAATGCTTTTTGTTCTTGTGGTCAGACAAAATATAAAAAATGTGGCGCTTCGCGTGGTGCTTGAGGGCGTCGACCTCACCTCATGAGGTCTGCCTGGCTGCCCCGTTCCAAAGCTCAGAGGACGAAGATGTATAGCGCAAGAAAAATGAGCAGACAAAGACTCACGGAGACCTTGTCAATGCGTGGGGTGGGTTCGTCGCCTCTCTTCGAGTGGTGTGGCGGATGCATTGGGCCCAGTGTTGCGCCGCGCACGGTGAAATCCGGACCCCCATCGAATGCGTTGGCCTGCCGAATTTGCCGCCGTTGGCGAATCGGCGACAACCTGAACCGGCCTGAGCAACTGTTGTTTTGATTCACGTTGCCACCTTCAGGCCGTTGCTGCCAGCTTGGGTGACAAACCCAGCAAACCGCGCATGTCGGTGCTGTAGTAAACCCAATGTCTGGACGTTTCGCCCGTGCCATTGGCTTCAAGCAGATCTCCGCCGCAGATGGCAAAGATGCATTGCGCCACTTCATCTTCCGAAAGGCTTTCGTCCACCGAAAGCTCAAGATCGTCAATCTGGATCCAGTCTCCTGCCGCCAGCGCTGCCGTTTTGTAGATCGTCAACGGAAGGCCGGAGGCTTCGATGGTGTAGCTTTCCACCAGCTCCAGCTCGCCGACGGCCGTGACCGGATGACTTGGTGGCAAGCCATCCTGGGCATCGATGTCGTGTGCACGATGGAGGTCTTTGAGGGCTGGCATGTTCATGGCACTGGGCTTTCTCTTCGGGTGGTGATCGTGCGGTCAAGACGGCATGTTGGTACAGTTTATATGACACAAATGATGTTTATGACAGCCAATATGTCACGGAATGGCAAACTGATCTCTTTGGTGGTCTGCGGGCGTCCGGCAACCTGCGAGCCACAGATGGAAAGACATATTTCTTGAAACTTTCAGCTAAACTTCAAAAAACTTGCGTTTTGGCTGAAATGAGATGAACACATCCACACAGGAAGACTATTGCGGAACATTCCTTGCGGCCAAGCTGCTCGGGCTTTCCGTGGGCACCATCCAGGGGCTCGTCGAGAAAAACGAACTCCACGCCTGGAAGACGCAGGGTGGACACCGAAGAATTTCCATGCAGTCCATTCGGGACTACCAGCGCCAGCATGGGATGACGGAGGCGTCCGACAAGACCCGTTACCTCAAGGTGCTGGTGGTGGAAGACGACGCTGCCATGCTGGAGGTCTTCAAGTCGACCATCGACGGGTGGACGCTGCCGGTTGACTGCTCCCTCATGTCTTCTGCAATGGAAGCCCTGATCGACATCCACACCATCAAGCCCGACCTGCTCATCACCGACCTGAAAATGCCCGGGGTCGACGGCTTCGAGCTGCTTCGAACCTTGCGGGCCAATCCTGCGTTTTCTTCGATGGTGCTGGTGGCCATGACGGGCCTTTCCGCAGAAGAAATTGCCGAGCGGGGCGGTCTTCCCGCGCAGGCGGTCACGATCCAGAAGCCCGTGGACATGCGGTGGCTTCAAGGTTTTCTTGCCGCCCTGGTCGCCATTCGCCAGCTCTGAAGGGGCTCAGGCCTCTCGCTCCCTTTTGAGCCCCAAGGCGGTGGCTTGACGCAAGCCTGACCGCATCCACGCGGTTGTTCACCTCGCTCGACCCTCTTGCAAGCCTGCGCAGTCCCCGGGAGCGGATCGCGCGGCACAGCATGTCCTTCTGGCGCATGCCGCCCTTCTGCGTGACCTGTTGTACCTGCCAACAGGTTGCCAGCAAGCCCGAAAATGTTTGACAGAGCGGCCTCCTGGTCGTGGACCATGGCTGACTGCACTCCCACGTTTGTGACAAATGTCCGAAAAACCGATGCCGTCGCCGCACAGCTGTGATTTTTTAAAAGTGATTTAAGTGCTGAAAGTGATAATATTCATGGCGAAATTGGGGTGTGGCGGGGCTTGCCCAGTGACCGCCCGGCTTCTGGTGCCTGCTGAAGGACTGTCTGAATCAGTCATCCACCATCGGCAGTGCTTCTTCCAACCATCCTTCCAATCATCATGAGCACAGACGGCGAGAAAAGCGGCAACATCACCATCGGCGAGGGAGTGACCGTGACGGGCACGCTGAGCGTTCCGGGCAAGGCCACCATCAATGGCTGGATTCAAGGCGAGTTGACCGCTGATGAGTTGACGGTCGGCACCGAAGGCAAGGTCGTTGGCAAGGTCGTGGTTCGCATTGCCGACATTCACGGCTCGACGCACGACAGCATCTCCGCCACCGAGCAGCTGACCATTCGCAGCACGGGCCAGGTTCACGGCACGGCGTCCTACGGGAAGATCGAGATCGCACGCGGTGGCGTCATGGTCGGCAAGATCGGACCGTCCGAGTCGATGCCTGCAGCCGCCAGTGCCAAAGAGATCGACTTGCCCAACGGGCTTCTTGATCTGCCCCCCCAAGTCAAGGAAGACAAGGAACTGGCGGCCGTTCGGGCCTGATCCCTGCGGTGTCCGTCCCTGCGCTGATCCTGAACAGGGTGCGGTGCAATGTCGATATTTGTCTTTTGCGGCGCGCCCTGGGGATGGTCAGACCTGCCTGAGGGCTCGCGCCTGGTGCCTCAGGCAGCCTGTCCGGCCCGCCTCCACGCGCACTCCATCCCATCCCACAGGTGAGTCGCTCATGGCTGTTCTGGCAGTACTCAATCGCAAGGGCGGCAGTGGCAAAAGCACATTGGCCACCAACATCGCAGCATGGTGTGCCCAAAACGGTTGGCGGGTGATGCTGGGTGACGTGGATCGCCAGCAGAGCACCCGCAGCTGGCTGGAGCGGCGAGACGCGCGGTCCGCGCCCATCGTCACGTGGGCTGTGGACAACGGCACGGTTCTGCGTGCGCCGCGCGGCACCACCCACGTGGTGCTGGACACGCCCGGCGCGCTGTACGACCTTGACCTGGCGAAGCTCATTGTTCGTGTGGACGCCATCGTGGTCCCTGTCGGTCCGTCCTACTTCGACCGGGAGGCGTCGGTCCGGTTTTTTCTCGAGCTGAGACGGCATCCCCGGGTTGTGGCCGGTCACTGCAAACTGGTCGCGGTGGGCATGCGATGGTCCCGTGCGCGCATCAACACCTGGCGGGAAACAGATCAGCATTGGGAGATCCCACTGCTCACCGTCATCCCTGAGGATGAGCGGTACCGCTCGTATCTGGACACCGGCAGCAGTTTTTTTGATGAGGTCCAGGACCCGGACCATCCGGATGCAGAGTGCTGGTTGCCCCTGCTGGGGTGGCTCCAGCACATCTGGCTGGATCCGCGCGCCAGAACCGCCGCCAGCCCGCCGCGCGGGAGTGGCGCGGCCCTGACGCGCCAGCCGACGCCGGCGCGGGTTCATCCTGTTGTTCAGCCGCCGCCCAAACCCGGCGTCTTCCTTGTTGGCCACACCGGCCTGGCGCCTGGCTGCGCAAAGCCATCAACCGCCGTTGGCGCCCAGGCGCTGTTGTCGCCAGATGCCGCTGTGAGCATGCCTGCCTACCTGCGTCGTGGGCGATCAGAGGGCCAGTCGGCTTCGTTCATGGCCGCGCTGACGGGTAGCCCCGAGCCAGCCCGGCCGCCGCTGACGGTCGTTCCACCGCCGAAGCCGTCTGCGCCAGTGGTTTCGCCCATGGCCAGCGTGCCCGGGCAGCCCGCTGCGATGGCAGTGCCCGCGCCCAGAGGCTGGTTGTCGCGCTGGACCGGCCGGTTCTGACCCCGAGACGGCTCCGCCGACGGCGCCCGAGGGTCATGAATCGTCGCTTCCACGCCGAACCTGAATCCGCACGGCTCTGGTTGTCATTTGTTAAAACTCGCTAAAATCACAAAAATGCGATTTGCCTTCCGGGTGGTCAGGTTGAATGCCACCCTGGAAATGGAACCGTCCAAGCCGGGGGTCCTGCAGGTCCTGATTTATTTGTGCTTCTGTTCGCCGAAAGTAAACACTGCGTGAGATCTTGCGCCTTGGTCACGTTTTCCAGCTTGCCTGATCCGGTTTCGAACGGACTCCTCAGGGCCGCGGAGCGGTTTCCGTGTCCATTCGTCGAGATGACGTTGGGCAAGGGCCGGGTGCAGGACCATCTGGAGCGACTTCGCAATTGCAAGGAGTCCGACCTCGTGGGCGTGGGCCTGGCGGGCACGCTGCTGCTGGCCGCCGCGAGTCATCCGGAAGGGCTGGACGACCGGGGCGTGCTGGCCCTGTTTCCCTTTCTGGGTGTTGACGCGCCGCCCTATGGCCAGGTGGGACGATCCACCCAGGCCGCCGAGGCGTTGCTGTACCTGGGTGGTACCGTGCTGGGTCGCAAGGTCCTCTCCGGCGTCTCCATCAGTTCCGAATCGATGGGACTCGAAGGGGTTTATCCCGCCGGCAGTGTCTCGTGGGCCCAGGCCGCCGAGTGCATGCTTGCGCCCGACTTTGTCTCGCTGGTCGTGCCAGCGGCGGTCCCCATCACGGTGGTGCTGAACCGGCAGGACCCCGTGATGGACGAATCGAGCACCGAGGTGGTGATGTCGGCACTGAACCAGCACCTCTCCCTGGGATTTGCTGCACCCGATGCGCCTGACCTGCCTGAACGCTTCAAAAAGTGGCTGGTCACGGGCCAGTGGCCTTCGGGCCCGGGGACGCTGCATGCTTGAGTGGTTGCTCGGTTTCCCGCTGCGCCCCGGGTACCAGGTGGCCTGGGTACTCGCCACGCTGTTCTGTGTGGTGTGGGTGATCGGCCTGCGCCAGATTCGCCGGCAACGTCGCCAGGCAGAACATTCCCGTGCCGAACGCCAGGCCCTCTCCCGGGATGGTGTCGAGCCAACCGACGAGGCCTCCCTGGAGGCCTTGCGCAATACCCTGGGCAGCCTGGAGAAGTACGACCGCTTGCAGGGCAGCCTTCGCGAGCGGCTGCAGACAACACGCCAGCAGACGGCGTCGGCCCGCGTGCGCATGGAATCGCAAGCCGGGCTGCTGCGCCAGTCGGCCGTTGAAATGCGCCTGCCGCACACGGTGCACGAAATTTTCGAGAGCTTGCGTCTGTTGCCCCGCAAGTCGGCGCAGGCGCAGCAGGCTGATCGCGAGTGGCACCGTCTGGTGGGCATCGAGCCCGGGCCGGTTCTGGTGCTGGATGCCGCTTCATCCCACTGCGTGGTCGACTTTGAATGTTTTGGACGCGCCATGCGGATCACGGGTCGCACCTTCAAGCTCTCCCGCGCCGTGTTTGACGAGTTGAGCCTCTTTGATGACCAGGAGCAGCCGGTGCTCACCGCCCGCGTGGTTCCGGACCCCCAGCGGCTGAACATTGTGGAGGCCACCGTCTCCAGTCACCGGCCTGGCCCCTGGGTGGACCTGCTGGTCGAATCCCGGCTGCTGATGGACGAGCGCCGCGAAACCCTTCTTCTTCACTCTCAATACCGGGACCTCGAAAAAATGCGCGATGACTTTGGCCTGGATGCCAACCTGTTCACCCGGAGGCTGGGCCTGTGATCCAGAAAGTCATGTCTCTTGTCGGCTTCAGCCGTTCAGGCGGTTCACTGGGCAAACCCACCTCGCTGCCCCCAAGCAGCAAGCAGGTTGCCGCCGCCATCGGCGCGCCGGGTCGTTCCTCGCTCCTGATCCAGGAGTTCCGCAAACGGCTCCAGCTGCCGACCTCCGGCGCCAGCAAGTCCGCCAGCAGTCCGGATGCGCCGACCACCGGCACGCCACCGGTCTTGCGCAGCACCGGGCAGTGGATGTCGGTGGCAGCGCTGGCCGGGTGCGCCGCTCTCGCCGTCTGGATCATGTTCTCTGCCTGGGCCGTGTTGTCCACGGGTCATGCGATCTCTTCCCAGCGCCTGGTCGTGCCGTCACTCAAGCACTACCCTGTGCTGGCCAACACGCGGTTGTTTTCTTCCCAGGCGCTGGACCAGGACGTCCTGCGTTTGTTGTCTCCCGAAGAAGACAGTCTGGTGCGGGTGTTCCAGAACATTGCCGCCTTCGAGAATGCCCGCTCCGAAGAGGTGCTTCGCTCCACGCCTGCCCTGGTTCAATCGGTGGTCGATGGCTCCCCGGCCGCGCGCGCAGGCGTCATGGCCGGTGACCGGGTGACCCGCGTCAACGTCAGACCGGCGGACTTCGTCTGGGATCTCTACAAGGGGATCACCGAGACCCCGCAGCAATCGGTTGAACTCACGCTGCAGCGGGGAACGGAGTCTTTGCGTGTCCTCATGGAACTCGATGAGGACGCAGCGTTCGACATGACCAACCACGGGCTGATGTTTGGTGTGCCCGATCACATCCGCTACCTCGGCCGCACCGATGTGAGCCGGCTGGCGAAGCAGGTTCGCTCCACCTATGTGAACGCCCAGGCTTCCGAGTGGCGCCGCGCCTATGTTGACGGACTGCTGTTGATCTCGCAGGAGCTGGTGGCCAACCTGTCGTCGCTGGCGGCGGTGCCCACCGACAGCAAGGGCTATGTGCGCAGCGAGGACCTGCTGGGCTGGTACCACACGCGGCTGCTCGATGCCACGGAAGCGCACCGCACCACCCTGGCCCGTCTGCAGGCCCATCAGAGCGAGACGCTGTTCCAGCTGGGTCTGGCGCTGTGGGCCGCCGCCCTGGCCGCGCTGGTGGCCATCGCCCTGGCCATCAAGGCCCGGTGGGCGCTGTCATGAGCCAGCTCACCCGCAGTCTTCGGGTTCGCATCGGCGCCGATTTTCTGGACCTGCCGCTGGCCGCCGTGGCCCGTGTGGGCCTGCTGGTCCGGGTCAGCTGGTCGGGGTCAGATGCCCAGGGCGGGCCGTTGTTGCTGGCCCAGACCGACCACGGTCCGGTGGCGGTGCTCTCGGCCGCGGCGTTCCTCCCGGGCGCCTTGCCTTCCCCCGAGCCGGCCTGGGCGGTGGTTCCCGCCGGGAGCGAACAACCGGTGCTGGCGTTTGCCGTGTGTGAGGTGCTCGGCTTTGTCCAGTCGCCAAGCCCCGCGGTGCTCTCCAGAACCCTCTTACCCACTGTGGACCCCCTCTCGTCATGAGCCCATCCTCCTCCCACCGTGCCCGGTTCAATCCGGGCGCCATCCTGGTCTGGCTGACCGTTCTGGTCCTTCTGATCGGGGTTCTGCTGCTGGGCGAAATGCGCCAGGCGCGCCAGCTGCTCGGTGCAGACATGGCACAGCTCAACAGCGATGCCTCGGGTCTGTTGCTGCGCCCCGCGTTGCTGGACCCGGCGTTTGTCAAGCGCGTGGCTCTGCTGGGCCGTGTCGTGGAGCAGATGGAAGAACGCCTGCAGGACGAATGGCGCCTGATCGGCCTGCACGGCCAGCGCCTGCGTTTGCAGCAATTGCGCGCCGACGTCGCAGCTTTCGAGGGCGATCTCAAGGAGCTGGTCGTGCTTGAGCAGCTGTTCGAGGAGATGGTCGATCAGGAGTCGACCGATACGCAACTCGACCGACTGCAGCAAAACCTGCAGGCGCCCGCGGGGCCGGCCAATGACCTGATGCGCCTCAGGGCGTTTCTGGCGGCCCGCAAACCAGTCGTCGAGCCGGGTGCGGAGCCCGACCCGTTCCTGCTCGGGGTGGACAACGCAGCGGAGCAGCTGCGTGCGGCGCTGGCCACCGTGGACCGGATCGAGGCCCGCCGGACCGAGGTTCTGGTGCTGCTGGGCGAGGCCCACAAGTCGGCCGTCGCGGATGCCCGAGCCTGGCCACTGCCCGCCCAGTTCGTGCTGACGCTGGCCGCCATCGTCGGCGTGGTGCTGCTCGGGCTGTGGGCCTGCCGGCGCACCGAGCCCATTGAAGAGCCGGTGCGCCCCGAGCGCTTTCGGGGCATCCGGTCCGCTCCCGTGCAAGCGGTGAGCGACGTTAGCGAAACGGCGTTTCCGATCGAGCCGCGGGTGGACGACCTTGAATGGCAACAGTTGCCGGGCCTGGGCAGCGAGCCGCAAGCCGAGCGGGCGCTGCCCGGTTTTCTCCAGCTGTCCGATGCGCCGGCACCCGCCGCGCCGGTTGCACCTGCGACCGTCGCAGCCGCCGTGCCGGTGGTGGTCGATGAGGCGTTGCTGGAAGCCCGGCGCTCGGTGGACAGCGCCATCGAGTCGAGTCTGAGCCTGGAGCGGCGCGTGCGGGCCCTGGTCGAAGGGGCAGACGTCCAGCCCAACGAGCTGCTTGAGCAGGCACAGGCCAGCTTTGAAGAGCTCGAAGGCCTGCTGCGGCGCGCGCGGGAAGGCGCACTCAACATGGCGTTTGGCCTGGACGACAGCCCGGCCGGTGAAGAGCGGTTCGCCGCTGCCGAGCGGCTCGAGCAACTGCTCGCTGCCGGCATGGCCTGCCTCAAGCGGTGGCAGGGCTGGAGCGCCCAGAACCTCGCCGAAGGAGGGCAGCAGCCCCTGGTGACGCGCCGTGCCCTGGTCGCGCTGCAGTTCGAGCTGCAACACCAGCTGGCGCGACAGCAGGCGGAGCTCAGAAACCTCTCCAGGCGTTTGCAGCAAGTTCAGGCTTCGCAGCGGCATGCGCCATGAGCGGCTCTTGTGGATGCTTTTTTTGAACGGGGTCGATCGTGCTGCTGGATGATGTGAACGAGTTGTTTTTGATCGATGCCGCGCATCTCATCAGCGAGTTGCAGCGCCATGCGCGTGGCCGCCAGGCCGGCACCGCCAGTTCGCTCAGCGCCGCCGCCAGTGCCGCCGATGCGCTGGGTGAACTGTTGCGAACACTCGGGCTGAACCACTACGCCGTCTGTTCGCAGCGCCTCTCGTTGCGCCTGCGCGACCCCGGGGCGCCGCTGGACACCGACACGGGCCGTGCCGCCGCCGCCACGCTGGCCGCGCGCCTGAACGACCTGATCGAGGAACTGCGCCACAAGAAGCTGAAGGACGACGGCAGCGATTTCGCCGCCATGTGGCTGGCCGAATACGGCGGTGAGGCGCCTGTCACCGCCGCCGTTGCTCCCGACGAGCCCACGCCCGTGGAGCCCGCCGAGCCCGCCAGCGAGGCGCCCGGCGATGGTGTCGAAGCACCGGACGACTTCGTGCCCACCGAGCCCTCACCCCTGGAGGCCGGGCCCGAGGTGGGTGAGCCGGGCTTGCAGCCTGATGACGGGTTCGCAGCGACGATGCCGGACGAACTCGATGCGGATCTGCCAGACCCGTTGTCCCCGGGCGACATGGTGCCCGAGGTCAGCGATGGCGCTGACGACCTGTTCCTGCCGCTGCCGCCGGGTGCCGGCTTTTCATCACCACGGGCGCTCGAGGTGTTCGGATTCGAGAACCCGCAGCGGGTGACCGTGCTGGCGCAGGCACGCCGGCTGCACGCCGGGCTGAACCGGTTGCCAGCCGGTGCCGACAAGACCTCGCTGGGCGAAGAGGTGAGGCAACTGCTGCGGGGCCTGCGGATGGCCGCCAGCCAGATCGGCCCGGTGCCTCTGGCCACGCCGGTGTCGGCCTCCTTGCTCTCGCTCGGGGCACTCGGGGTGGCGTTCGAGCACTTGTCGGTGAGCCGGGCCGAGCCGCGGGCCGTCGATGCCGCCCTGGTGTGCATCGACGTGGAAGTCTCCAGCTCGTCGGCCAACGGCATGTGGGCCGCCAGCAAGGCCATTGGCCACTGCGGGGGGCGCATCGACGCCAGCCCGGCCGGCTGGCGCCTGACGGTGCCGGCCGACACCGATCTGCTCAGCGTGGTCGTGATCGAAACCGACGCCGGGCCGCTGGCGGTTCATGCCCTGCAGTTCGAAGCCTGGGTGGCCGATGAGGTCCATTCGTCTTTGGCCATCGACGGCGAGGCTCGCGGCGGGTCACTCGCCCTTCGGCTCGGTGCGCTGGAAGCCGACTTCCCGCTGCGCTCCGGCATGGCCAGCTTCACGACGCCCACAGGGATTTCCGAGGTCTGGCGCTTTGAACTGCCTTCGCCGGAACACTGGCCCTGCCCGCCCGGCTGGGACGCGCTGGTGGCGGACGACAGCGGCCGTCTCATGCCCTTGCTGGTTCCGCAGGCGGTGCACGGCGGCGATCAGTACCAGCTGACCGAATTCACATGATGCGCAGCCAGCTGTCTTCCCGCCTCTGGCTGGTGTGCGCCTGGGCAGCCCTGTGCGCCGGCCTCTGGGCTGCGCTGCCGGGTCATGCGCAGACCCGCGGACCGTCGGGCTGGCAAAGCCTCATCGAGACCCATGCCGAAGCGCAGCAGGTTTCCGCGGGCGTGCGCACGGTGCTGGAGTTTTCGCCCGACGAGCCGGCACCGCCCCCGTGCCGCAGCGGTCTGCGTGTGGCCGGGCCGTTGCAGGCCGTCTGGCGTGGCCGGGTTCGTGTCCAGCTGCAGTGTTCGCAGCCGGTCTGGCGCTGGACGGTCACGGCCAAGGTGCAGCGCCTGGGCCAGGTGGTGCAGGCGCAGCGGGCGCTGGCCAGCGGCACGGTGCTTCAGCCCGCCGACCTGCGGCTGGTGGAGGTGGACTTTTCGGTGGAGCCGGCCGGTGCCGCCACCCGGCTGGACGAGGTGGTCGGGCGGGAAATTTCGCGGCCGTTGCGCGAGGGCAGTGCCATCGCGCTAAACGTTTTGCGCGCGGCAACCGTCATCAGGTCAGGCGATCGCGTTTCCGTGCGGCTGCTGGGCAGCACCTTCGAGATCCTGAGCGAGGGCGTGGCCCAGCAAAACGGTGGGGCCGGAGACAGCATCCGGGTGAAAATGGCCGACGGGAAACAGATCACTGCCGAGGTGGTGAGCAGCGGCGAAGTAACGATACGACTTTAACGGGGCCTTTCATGAACCTTCGACAACTCAGTGGCACACCGGTGCCTGCCGCGGCCGCCGAGCGGGTGGCCACCGCGCGCGTCGATGCACAGGCGTCTCGCCCGGGCACGCCGCCCACCGCACCGGCAGCACCGGCGGCCAATGTGCAGGTGTCCAGCGCCGCAGCGGGCAGCCTGGCCGCTGCCGTGTCGCTGGCCGACCAGGACCCCAGCGACAAGGAGCTGCTCTCGGTCTTGAAGGCCCGCATTGAAGCCGGCGAGTTCCACATCGACTACGGCAGCCTGGCCCGCTCGCTGGTGGAAGACGCCTTGCAATCCATCGGCCGGCGGCGCTGAGCATGGCCATCCAGCTGTCTGCACCCACTGTCGCGCCCGCGGGTGTTGAGGCCGTCACCGAACTGCTGAACGAACTCGCCGGTGTGCTGGCGCGCCAGCGCAGCGCGCTCGAAGGCGGGCAGCTCGACCAGCTGGCGCCGCTCAACAGCGAACTCGAGGCCACCTTTGGCCGCATGGAGCAATGGGCCGGTGGGGTGGCGGGCTTTGTGGCCGGCGTGCAAGCGCTGCCTGACGAAGCGCGCCAGGCGGCCCTGTCTCAGCTTCGCCATATCCAGCTCAACCACCGCACCAGCGGTGAACTGATCCGCGTGACCACCCAGCGCATTGCCGCGCTGCAGGCCTTTCACCTCGCGGGCAGCGAAGGCGCCACCTACGCGCCCGGGCTGGCGCCGGTCACCGGCTCACAGCTGTCACGGCGCGCCTGATCCGGCCAGCCAGCCACGCAGCCGCAGCATGGCCTGCGTGTGCAGCTGGCTGATGCGCCCCGGCGTGAGGTCCAGCACCTGCGCGATTTCCCGGTAGCTCAAGTGTTCCGTGTAATGAAGCGCCAGCACCTGCTGTTCCTTCACCGCCAGCCGCGCCAGCAGGGGCTGCAGTTGCTGCAGGGTCTCGCGCACCGAGGCCTGCTCGAACGGGTCGCTGTTGTGGTCGGCCACCGGCTCGTCGGTCTCGGCGATCTCGTCCACCACCGCGATCGACACCGCGCCTTCGAGCAGCGTGTGGTACTGCGTGATCGAGAGGCCCAGTGAGTCGGCCACCTCGCTGTCTTCGGGCTCGCGCCCCAGCGTGTGCGAGAGCTCGGTGATGGCCTCTTGCGCTGCGCGCAGCTTGCCCCGCTGGTGGCGCGGCAGCAGGTCGTTGCCGCGCAGCCAGTCGTAAATGGCGCCGCGGATGCGCAGGCGCGCATACACCGCAAACGGCGCGCCGTCGGGCTGCGGTTGCCAGCGCCGCGCGGCGTCGAGCAGGCCCAGCATGCCCTCCTGGATCAGGTCGTCCACCTCGATCGACGCCGGCATGCGCGAGGCGATCTGGTGCGCCAGGCGGCGCGCCAGCGGGGCGTGTTCAACCACCAGATCGTTGGCCAGGGCGGCGCCATAGGCCACCGCCTTGCGGGCGTGTTGCAGGCTCATGGCCTCAGGCCGTGGTCTGTTCGGCCATGTGGCGGGCCAGCAGCTGGTACATCGAGATCGGCAGAAAGTCGCCGGCCAGCGGGCTGTCGCCAAAGGCGCTGGTGCTGGCGGCGCGAAACCACCCCAGCCACTCCAGCGGCTGCTCCAGCAGGTCCATGGAAGCCGCCTCCAGCCGCTGGAAGGCCTGCTGGGCGCTGTCGGCGTCCTGGCCGCCCACCACCATCACCGGCACGGCTTCGCCGCCGCTCATGATGGACAGCTCGCGCACGTGCGACAGGCCCCGGGTCAGCGAAGCGTCGTCGGTGCCCACCACCATCAGGCGGTGGATCTGGTGGCCGTAGCAGCGCATGGTGCTGCCAAAGGGCTCGCAGGTGGCCACCACCACCACGTCAAAGTCCATCTCGGTGCCCTGCAGCATGCGCACCAGCGACGGGCCGCGCGCGCGTTTGCTGTCCACCGCCGCGCGCACCCGCACGCCCGAGGCGAACCAGAGGTTGTCCATCACCTTGCGCAGCGCCCGGTTCAAGGCCACATCGCCGCCGAACACCTGGCCCAGGTCGTAGCGCACCGGAAACGGCGTGGTGAGCGACTGGCGCTCGAACAGCGGCACCTCGTCCACCAGCAGCGTGAGGTGCCCGCGGCGGCGCAGCGCGTGCGCGGTGCCCAGGCCCAGCGCCACCGTGGCGTCGGGCGAGAGCGCACTGGCCACGCAGAACACCACCGGCTCGCGCTGGCCGAACAGGGTGCGCAGGCCGTCAGCCTGGTTGCGCGCAATGCCGCTGGGCTGCGTGGTGTCGGGCTCCTCTGCGTCTGGTGCAACTGGTGCGTGTGGTGCAGGCCCGGCCACCAGGGGGGCGGAAGAAGCCTCGAAGGGGCTGGAAGGGCCAGCCGGTTCGCTGGCGTCGGTGGGGTTTTCCTGCAGTGGTGTCATGGCTTCTTCAGGTGCTCGGTCCAGGTCGACATCTCGTCGGCCATCAGGGCGGGAATGTGGGAGACATCGGTGTCGCCGGCGTCGCGTCCGCGCGGGCTGACCGTGCGGTGGGCCAGGTAGGCCGCATCGGCGGTGAACAGGTCTTCGGGCACGCGCTGGCCGTTGGCCAGAAACAGCAGCGGCAGGCGGTGGCGCATCACGCAGTCCATGGCCGGCGCCAGGCTCATGCCTTCGTCCATCTTGGTCACGATGGCCGCGTCGATGTTGTGCTCGCCCAGCGCGTTCTGGTGGGCTTCGACCACGTCGTCGAGCGTGCGGGTGGAGGTGGTCGCACTCATCACCAGCACCCGGTGCACATCGGCGCAGCCTTCGCGAATCATCTCCAGCTGCTCCAGCATCATGGTGTCGCGCTGGCCCACGCCGGCGGTGTCGAGCAGCACCACCTTGCGTTTGGAGAGATCGGCCAGCTGGGTCTGCAGGTCTTCGCTGTCGCGCAGCGAGACCACCGGCAGGCCGAGGATGCGCGCGAATACCTTGAGCTGTTCCTGAGCGCCGATCCGGTAGGTGTCGGTGGTCAGCAGCGCCACCTGCTGGCGGCCGTAGCGCAACACGCAGCGCGCCGCGATCTTGGCCACCGTGGTGGTCTTGCCCACGCCGGTGGGGCCGAGAAAGGCATACACACCGCCCTGGTCGAACAGCGCAAAGGCGTCGCGCGTTTCCAGGCGCGCCTGCACCCAGCGGTGGGCATGCACCAGCAGCGCATCGAGCGTGTCCTCGGCCGGCAGCTCTGCCAGCATCTGGGCGATCACCTGCGAAGACAGCCCTGCGTTGAGCAGGCGCCGGGTCAGCAGCGCGCGCGCCGGCGCTTCCTGCTGCAGCGAACTCCACATGTTGGCGGCCAGGTGGCCCGAGAGCATGGCCTTCATCTCGCTCATCTGGGCCGTGAGGCCGGTCACGGCCGGGTCGGGCACGGCGGGAGCGGGCGGCAGGGAAGGCTGCTGGATCTTCTGGGGTGGCGGCACGGGTGCGGTTGCCCGGGCAATGGTGGCTGCGGCACTGGCCTTCGGGACGGGCGCGGGTTGCGCCACGACCATTGGCGGTGCGGCCACCGGCACGGGGGCGGCTGGCCGCCGTGTCAACGGTGCCGGCATGCGCGGCAGCTCCGGTGTGCGAACCTGCACCGGGGCCGGGGAGGGCGCCGCCGGGGTGGGGAAGGGCACGCGCACCGGAACGGGGCTGGCCGTGGTTGAAGCGGCCAGTCCGCTGCGCCAGGGCGCCTCGGTGGTCTCGGGGCGGCTCGCGGGCTGCGGCATGCGCTGGTTGTAGAGAGCGGCCAGTTCGGCTTCGTCGCGCGGCGGCAGGTCACGAATGGCACGGCGCACCGCCGTCTGGCTCACGGGGGGGCGCTCAAGGGGCAGGTCGGGCGCGGCGTTGTCTTGCGCCAGCCGGTTGGCCCAGCGCTGGCTGATGCCGCTGGCCGGGGGCTCCTGGGCCGCTGGCTGGGGTGCCGGGGCCGGTGCGGGTTTCAGGGTCACGAGGTCGGCGGCCGCAATGGCCACGATCTCCACCCCGCTGGGCACGTCGTTGCTGGAGAGCACCACCGCGTCCGGGCCCAGCTCGGCCTTGATGCGCCGCAGCGCCTCGATGGTGGTCGGTGCCTGGAATCGTTGAGCGCTCATGGTTCAGGTTCTGCGGGTTCGGGTATCGGGTTGAACGGGAAGGCGGGCGGGCAGGTGGCTCGTTCAGCGTTGGCAGATCACGCGCTGGAACTGCAGCTTGGCCGTGGGTGGCAGCTCCGACATCGCCAGCACCACCGCCTGCGGGCGCACCCGGCGCAGCAGGCGCGACAGGGTGAGCCGCGAGCGCAGCCCGCACAACAGCACCGGCGCATGGCCCAGGGTTTCCAGCTCGTCCACGGCAGCGCCGGCTTCTTCGAGAAAGCGGCGCACCAGGTTGGGCTCGAGCGCGCCGTCGGGCGCCACCGCGGCTTCGCCCACCGCCTGGTCGATCAGCCGCTCGAAGTCGGGCTGCACGCCGGCCACGCGGTACTCGGTGGCATCACCAAACACGTCTTGCACGATCTGGCGGCGCAGGGCGTGGCGCATGGGCGCCACGATGTCCACCGGCTGCGCGTTGCGCGCCAGCTGCTCGGCCGTGATCTCCAGCACCGTGCGCAGGTCGCGCACCGTGACACCTTCTTCCAGCAGCAGCTGCATCACGCGCTGCAGCTGGGCCGGCTGCACCAGCTTCGGGATGGTCTCTTCCACCAGCTTCGGGAACCGCGTCTTGAAGTGGTCGATCAGCTCGTGGGTTTCCTGGCGGCCCAGCAGCTCGTGGGCGTACTGGGCAATCAGCTGGTCGAGGTGGGTGGTGATCACCACCGCGGGCTCCACCACCGTGTAGCCCGCCGTCATGGCCGCAGCGCGCCGCTCGCGCGTGATCCACAGCGCCGGCATGCCGTAGGTGGGGTCGCGCACCGCAATGCCTTCCACCGGGGTGTGCTGGCCGGGCGGCTCGATCGCCAGCAGCCGGTCGGGCAGCACCTGGCCGCGCGCCACCTCGGCGCCGTAGAGCAGAAAACGGTACACCTCGGCCGGCAGTTGCAGGTTGTCCCGAATGTGCACCGAGGGAATGAGAAAACCCACCTCGCCCACGAACTTCTTGCGGATCGCACGAATGCGTTTGATCAGGTCGCTCTCGTCGCCCGCGTCCACCAGCGAAATGAGCCGGTAGGGCAGCTCCAGGCAGAGCGGCTCGATCACCGGCACGTCGTTCCAGTCGACCTCGCCGCTGGCGGTGGCCGGCTTGGCCAGCGCGGCGGTGGCTTTGGCGTCGGCCACCGTCTTGCGCTGCGAAATGACCCAGCCCAGTCCGGCGAACAACAGGCCAAAGCCCAGAAACGCCATGTGCGGCATGCCCGGAATCACGCCCAGCAGGAACAGGATGCCGCCCACCATGAAGAACGACTGGGCACCGCCGGCGAGCTGGTCGCCGAGCTGGGCCGAGAAGTCCTGGTCGGTGCTGACCCGCGTGACCACAATGCCGGCCGCGGTGGAGATGATCAGCGCCGGCACCTGGGCCACCAGGCCGTCGCCCACCGCCAGCGTGGCATAGGTCTGCAGGGCGCTGCCGAAGTCCAGCCCGTGCTGGAACATGCCCACCGCCACGCCACCAATGAGGTTGATCAGCAGAATGAGAATGCCCACCACCGCGTCGCCGCGCACGAACTTGGAGGCGCCGTCCATCGAGCCGAAGAAGTCCGCCTCCTGGCCCACCTCGGCGCGGCGCTTGCGCGCCTCGTCTTCGCGAATCGCACCGGTGTTCAGGTCGGCGTCGATCGCCATCTGTTTGCCGGGCATGGCGTCCAGCGCAAAGCGGGCCGCCACCTCGGCCACCCGGCCCGCGCCCTTGGTGATCACCACGAAGTTGATGATGGTCAGGATCAGGAACACCACCACGCCCACCGCGTAGTTGCCACCCACCAGGAATTCGGCAAACGACTCGATCACATGGCCGGCCGCGCCTGGGCCGGTGTGGCCCTCCATCAACACCACGCGGGTGGAGGCCACGTTGAGCGACAGGCGCAGCAGCGTGGTCATGAGCAGGATCGAGGGGAAGGCCACGAAGTCCTTGAAGCTGCGCATGCTCAAGGCCGAGAGCAGCACCAGCATCGACACCCCGATGTTGAAGGTGAACAGCAAATCAAGCGCCAGCGGCGGCAGCGGCAGCAGCATCATGCCCAGCACCATCAGCACCAGGATGGGCGCAGCCGATGAAGCCAGTGGCAGGTTCAGGCGGAATGCGCCCAGGCGGGAAGTGGCCATGCGTGACGGGTGGAGGGTGTGAACGGCGCCTGCCCGGGCGGCGGTGCGGGAGCGCGTTCGCCCCAGAAGTTGCCAGTAAAGTGATTTAAATGACTAAATTACTTAAAATGTCATTGGCAGTATAGTCGCGAATGCCGTTGCAGGGGCTGCTTGATGTGCAGTGGGCGCACCGTTGTCAGGTTGTGCGCTTCATTGGCATTGCCCGGCCGCTCCAAACCCAGACCCTTCACCCGCCGACCCTGCCAAAATCCCAGCCATGACCCGTCTCAACGCGCCGTTTTCTGGCCAGTCACGCCGACCAAAGCCCGCCACGGCCAGCACGGCGGGCCTGGTTCCAGCCAGGGTTGCGGTGGCAGCGGGTTCTGTGCATCGGAGTGCCCAAACGAAGGCAGACCGCGGCGTCGCTGCGAAAGCCCACCCGCCCGAGAAGCGCGAGCCGCTGACGGACCAGCGATTCCATTCGCTGCTGAGCGCCGCAGGCGCGTTCTTCGCCTCTTTCGAGCGCGACGTGGAGGCCGAGAGGGCAGCGGCCATTGCGGAAATACTGGGCCTGATGCAACGGTACGGACTGAGTGTGGACGACGTCGCCGACGTCGCCGACGTCGCCGACGTCGCTGACCAGGCTGGCTGACGCCACGCACGTCAGCACCAGACATTTCCCTGCGCAGCAAACCCAGCAGGAAAACCTGAGTGCATTCATGAGCCGCATCATGGACACCGACCACGCGGCAGAGACGGCCACGCTCTCCAAGAACCAGGTGATGCAACAGGCCGCCACGGCCATGCTGGCGCAGGCCAACCAGATGCCCAACGCCGTGTTGACGTTGTTGCAGTGAGGGGCTGACGCGGGCCGCGGCCTGCGCAGCGTGTGCGTCAGTGCCAGGGTGGGCTGTCACCGCGCCGCGCTAAACACTTCGTCGCCGATGTCCGTCAAATAGCCAGTAGAGGGGTTGGCGGTGCAGTCTGCATCGCGTCCCTGCTGCGCACAGGGATTACGTGGCATCCGTCATCAACACCAACAATGCGTCCCTGGTCGCCCAGCGCAAGCTGTCGACCTCGCAGTCGGCGCTGGCCACCTCGGTCAAGCGTCTGTCGTCGGGCATGCGCATCCAGAGCGCCAAAGACGACGCTGCTGGCCTGGGCAGTTCGCAAAAGCTGCAGGCTCAGATCACCGGCGCCAGGGTGGCAGCCCGCAACGCCAATGACGCCATCTCCATGGTGTCGACGGCAGAAGGCGGCATGCAGGAGGTCTCAAGCATGCTGCAACGCATGCGCCAACTGGCCACCCAGGGCAACAACGATTCGCTCGACACCCTGCAGCGCGGTTACATCACGACCGAAATCAACGCGCTGCGCAGCGAGATCAACCAGGTGGGCACACGAACCACCTTCAATGGCAAGTCGCTGCTGAACGGATCCATCAGTGGTGGCCTCGCGGGCACGGCTGCCTCGGCGGACTACCAAGCCGCCTCGTCGGACTACCAGGCTGCCTCGGCCGACTACCAGGCTGCCTCGGCGAATTACCAAGCCGCCTCGTCGGACTACCAGGCTGCCTCGGCCAACTACCAGGCTGCCTCGGCGGACTACCAGGCTGCCTCGGCGGACTACCAGGCTGCCTCGGCGGACTACCAGGCTGCCTCGGGGGACTACCAGGCTGCCTCGGCGGACTACCAGGCTGCTTCGGCGGACTACCAGGCTGCCTCTGCCGACTACCAGGCTGGCACACCCAGTGTTGCAACCTATGCCAACTTTTCGTCGACTCCTGGCGATGAAATATACGTTTCGGTCGGAAATGATCCAATACGGATAGTTACTTTAACGGGCACTGATGCAACCCAAGCTGCATCAGACAGCAATGCCTCCGTTGACTTTCGTCAGACCGCAGTGGCTTCTGTGAACGCCGGGTCTTTGGTGATCACTGCAATCCTCACGGGTTCATCTTCATCCTCCTTGCTGACCACTCGATTCTTGAATGTCGACTTGTCGCCTGAGACGCCCGATTTTTATAACAACACGGCATACGTCAGCAGTGGAACGGACCAGGTCGGTACTGCGCAGGTTGGCACCGCCCAGGTCGGGACAGCCCAGGTGGGTACTGCCCAGGTAGGCACCGCACAGGTGGGTACTGCCCAGGTTGGTACCGCCCAGGTCGGTACTGCGCAGGTTGGTACTGCGCAGGTTGGTACTGCTGCTGTGGCCGGCACTGCCGTCGACCTGCGATTCCAGGTGGGCGCAGCCGGCGCCGACGACACGGCCGACATCGGCGCCCTGTTCCAAAACGTCAAGATCGACACCGCCGAAAACGGCAGCAACTTTGACGGCTTGAACACGACCATCAACGCCCTGACCACCGATGGCGCCACCGCAGCCGAGATGGGCTCACTCACCGCCACGGTGGACACAGCGATTGCCACCATCGCAGACTTCCGCTCGAACCTGGGCGCCATGAGCAACCGCCTGGGCCACAACATCGCCAACCTGCAAAGCCAGTCGGAAAACCTGAGCGCGTCGATGAGCCGCATCACCGACGCAGATTACGCCGCCGAGACGGCAACGCTGTCGAAGAACCAGGTGATGCAACAGGCCGCCACGGCCATGCTGGCGCAAGCCAACCAGATGCCCAACGCCGTGTTGACGTTGTTGCAGTGAGGGGCTGACGCGGGCCAGCAGCCTGCCTGCAGCAAGTTTTTTTAGTTTTCGCAACTTTGCGCTAAACACTTCGCCGCCCAGGTCCGTCTAGTTTCATGTGGGTGTTCTGAATGTGCAGGGCGCCCCACACCCTCAACCCATTTGGAGCATTCCATGGCATCGGTCATCAACACCAACAACGCTTCGCTGATTGCCCAGCGCAATCTGTCCACTTCACAAACCGATCTGACCCAATCGGTCCAGCGCCTGTCGTCGGGCCTGCGCATCAACAGCGCCAAAGACGACGCCGCCGGCCTGGGCATTTCGCAAAAGTTGCAGGCGCAGATCACCGGCGCCAACGTGTCGGCCCGCAATGCCAACGACGCGATCTCGATGGTGCAGACCGCAGAAGGCGGCATGCAGGAAGTTTCGAGCATGCTGCAGCGCATGCGCGAACTGGCCACCCAAGGCAACAACGACTCGCTGGACGCCACCCAGCGTAGCTACATCGCCACGGAGATCGATGCGCTGCGCAGCGAAGTCAACCAGGTCGCCACGCGCACCACCTTCAACGGCAAGGGTTTGCTGGACGGTTCGATCGATGCGGGCACCTCCCAGGTGGGCACGTCAACGACTACCACTAGCTCGGCCGCAACCGCAGGTAGTGTGACTTTCTCCGCTACGGCTTTTGTTGCGGGCGACACTATTACCGGTTCGATTGGTGGAGTAAACTTCAGTGCGGCGTTCACCACCGATAGCGCTACAACCCTGGCCGCCCTTAACACTGCGCTTAGTAATGTAAGTGCCGGCGCCACCGCCGCGTTCGACGGTGCGGGCTCAAGTCTCAAGATCACCCAAACAACCGCAGGGCTCTCTGTCAACACCGCTACCATTACGAACGCAACAGTTCCCACTGTCGGTACCGCCATCGATGGTACTGCTGCGGTTACAAGCACCACCTATTCAGTCGACTACGTAGCCGCCGCCAGTGCGACCGGCCTGCAGTTCCAGCTTGGAACAGATGCCGGCGACGATACGAACGACATTGGTTCGCTGTTTAAAAATGTCAGTATCGACGATGACGCACTCGGTAATTTCAATAGTCTGGACACCGGGATCGACCAGATCATTTCGAGTGGCACCTCAGACGATTTTGGCGATCTGACCGACCTCATCGACAGCGCCATTGACACCATTTCCGGCTACCGTTCGGAACTAGGTGCCATGAGCAACCGCCTGGACAGCAACATCGCCAACCTGCAGGTCCAGGCAGAAAACCTGACCGCGTCGATGAGCCGCATCATGGACACCGACTACGCCGCCGAGACCGCGGCACTGTCGAAGAACCAGGTGATGCAGCAGGCCGCCACGGCCATGCTGGCGCAAGCCAACCAGATGCCAAACGCTGTGCTGTCGCTGCTGAAGTGATGGTTTGACGTGAGGAACCGGCTGCCGGCCTGTGTGGGCTGGTGGCCTGTGGCCGGGGTGCCTGGCACCCCGGCTTTTGTTGTTGAATCTGGAGAGTTGTCATGTCGTCTGTGAACCCCGCATCCACGCCGGCGCCGCTGCTGCAGTCCGCCGGCACTTTGCCCGCCCGTGGCGACCGCGCCGCCCAAGCGACCCCGGTGCCCAGCGAGCCGGTGGGCGCCAAGCCGCCGCCCACCATGATCGTCACCGCCGACGAGGTGGCCAAGCCCAGCCGCGAAGCGGTGGTGCAGGCCGCCAAGCACATCGAGTCGTTCGTGAAGTCGGTGGGCCGCTCGCTGGACTTCAGCGTGGACCCCACCACCGGCGACAACGTGCTGCGGGTGCTGAACCCTGAAAACGGCGAGGTGGTGCGACAACTGCCCGCCGAAGAAACGCTGCGCATTGCGCGCGCGGTTGATTACATGCAGAGCGTGCTGGTGAACCAGCGCGCCTGAGCGGCCTGGCCGCTGAAGAATTGGACCGATCGGGCCTTGCCCGGTCTTTGAATTGTTGAAAGCGAGTTTTCCATGGCCACCATTGCAGCCACCGGCACCAGCGTGCTGGACGTCGTCAGCATCGTCAGCGGCCTGATGGAGGTTGAAAACCTCGCGCTGACCAAGATCGACAAGCGCATCAGCGCGGTGAACACCAAGGTGTCGGCGCTGGGCAGCTTCATGGCCAAGGCCAGCGCGCTGCAGACCGCGCTGGACACCTTGGGCACGGCCAGCAGTTTCACCGCACGCACCACCACCTCGAGCAACAGTGCGCTGGTGACGGTGGCCGCGACCACCAGCGCCGACGCGGCCACGCTGGCGGTGCAGGTCAAGCAGAGCGCGCTGGCCCAGCAAACGCTGGTGAGCGGCTTCGGCTCGGCTGCCGACAGCGTGAGCACCGAGGCCGGTGCCTTCAACCTCACCAACACGGCCACCAGCGCGGTCACTGCGGTGGCGGTGACGGCGGGCATGACGCTGACCGAACTGGCGGCCGCCATCAACGAGAGCGATGCCGGCGTGAGCGCCTCCGTGGTGCAGCAGACCGACACCGGCTGGAGCCTGCTGCTCACCAGCGACAGCGTGGGCGCAGACCAGGCCTTCAGCACCGGTTTCACGCCCACCAGCACCGGTGTGGCCGGCAGCCTGGACAACACCACCACCAGCGAGCCCCAGTCGGCCACCGATGCGGCGATCCGCGTCAACGGCATCGACTACAGCCGCTCCAGCAACACCTTCAGCGACATCCTGAGCGGCGTGACCCTGACGCTGAACCAACCGGTGAGCGCAGCCGACTGGGACAGCGCCTCCAGCGCCAGCGTGAGCGTGGGCACCAGCAATTCCAAGGCCGCCTCGGCGGTGAATGCGGTGGTGACCGCTTACAACGAGGCCTACACGCTCTACAAATCGCTCACCCGCAGCAATGCAGATGCTTCGCTGCGCGGCCCGCTCTCGGGCGACCAGACGCTGCACAACTTCATGGGCCAGGTTCGCGCCATGATCGACGGCGGCTTCAACGACGGCGCTGGCAACAACGTGCGCTTCTACAACGCGGGCATCACCACCGCGGCCGACGGCACGCTCAAGGTGGACAGCGCGGAACTCACCACCGCGCTTGAAGGCACGCTGGGCACCATTCTGGCCAACGGCACCAGCGTGCGCCCGGCCACCGGCACCCAAAGCCTGCTGGCCTATGTACGCAGCTCGGTGCTCACCGGTGGCTTGCTGGCCAGTGGCAAAACCAGCGGCGAGAGCATGGTGGACAGCCTGAACGACCAGCGCGACACCGTGAGCGGGCGGCTGGTGTCCAAGCAGGCGCGCTACACCGCGCAATACGCCCGGCTCGACGCCATGCTCACCGGCATGCAGCAGACCAGCACCGCGCTGCAGGGTGCGCTCGATTCGATCAAGGCGCAGAACGAGGCCAACAAATGACCTGGGCCAACTGAACCGAGCCACTTGACCGAAGCCCGATGACATGACCGATTCCTTTTCCCCCTCTCTTTTTGACGCTGGAGTTTCCCCATGCTGAGCAGAGCACGCGCGCGCTACCAGACCGTGAACAACGTGGGGGCCGTGACCGGCCGCGACCCGATCGAGCTGGTGATCCTGGTCTACGACCGCATTGGCGACAAGCTGCTGATGGCCGAAGCCGCGATTGCCGCCAACCGGCGCGCCGAACTCGGCGAGCTGGTGCAGCAGGTGGTGGACCTGATTGAACAAGGCCTGGTGGCCGCGCTCGACCACGAACGCGGCGGCGACGTGGCGGTGAACCTGGGCCGGGTGTACGCCTACTGTGTGCGCCGCCTGCTGCACGCCAACCTCTGGCGCGACGTGGTGGCCCTGCGCGAGGTGGCGGGCCTGCTGGCCGAGCTGCGCGAAGGCTGGGCCTTCATTCGGCAAGACGCGGCAGCGGGCCGGGTACTGGCCTCATGACGGGGGCGGCGTGAGCAGCGGCGCGCCCCGGGGCTGAGGCGCCATGTTTCCGGTGTTGCCACCGGGTGGCGGGGTGGACCCGGGGCCGGCGCGTGTGGCGCCCACACCCGCCGTGGGCGCCACCCAGCCGGTGGTGGGCGTGGGGCCCATGATGCCGGTGGACCCGCAAAACCCCCGTGCCGCCGCGCTGCCGGTGAACACCGACGCGGCCGATGCCGCCCGCCTCAAGGCCGAGCTGGCCCGGGGCGGTGTGGTGGGCAGCAGCGGGGCAGCAGCGCAAGAGGTGTTGCCCGCGCTGCGGGCCCTGCCCAACAACCGCGCCGCTGCGGTGGCGCCGCAGCTCACGCAGCTGCTCCAGTTGCTGCAGGCGCTGGGCGTGACCGAGGGGGGCGAGGGCGCCCCACCGGTGGTGAACTGGCCCGAGGCCGGGCAGCCGGTGGCCGACGAGCCGGCCAGCGCGCTGCTGCGCCTGCGCGAGGCGCTGGGCCAGTCGGCGCTGTTCGCGGCCAACCCGCGCACGCCGCAGGCGCTGGCCGCGCTGGCGCAAAGCCCGTGGGGTGGTACGGGGCCAATGGCTTCAACCGCTGCGGCGGGATTGCCGGCGCCGGGTGCTGCGCTGGCGGCGCCCGAGGCGGCAGAGGCGCCTGCCACCGCGCTGCTGCCGCTGGCCCACGAGGCGGCTGCACCGGCAGCGGCCATGGCCGCAACGGCGCTGGCCCAGCCCGCCGAGCGCGCGCAGCAGGCCTTGCAGTTGCTGCTGCACGGGCAGCTGCAGTGGCGCGGTGAACTCACGCCCGGTGTGCCGCTGCAACTGGAGCGCGAAGACCTGTGGCAGGAAGACCCGGCCCAGCCCGGGCGCCTGCTGCCGGGCACCGCGCTGCGGCTCGAACTGCTGCTGCCGGGCACCGGCCCGCTGGTGGTGCTGGCGCAGCAGGTGGCCGGGCAGATGACGGTGCGGCTGTTGCCCGCCGCGCCCCATGCGGCGCGCTTCGAGGCTGCACTGGCCGACCTGCAGACCGCGCTCGCCCCGCTGGCCAACCCGCCGGTGGACCTGGCCCTGCAGGCGCGCGGCGCCAACCCCGCCTGAACCCGGGCATTGCTGGTGGCCACCCCTCCCACCCACCACCGGCAAGCCGTGGCCCTGCGCTACGAGGCCAACGCCATGGCGCCGCGCGTGGTGGCCAAGGGCGAGGGTTACATGGCGCAAGCCCTGATTGACCGGGCGCAGGCCGCCGGCGTGCCGCTGAACACCGCGCCCGAGCTGCTGCAGCTGCTCATGAAGCTGGAGCTCAACCACGTGATTCCGCCCGACCTCTACGCGGTGGTGGCCCAGGTGCTGGTGTGGGCCTACAGCGTGGACGCCCGCGAGGCCGAAGCGCGCGGTGGACAAGGCATCACCTTACCCCCACAAACTGTGCCCCAGGCTGTGGACAAGCAGGCTGGAAAGTCGTGAGACCCGCAGCCCTGCTGGCGCTGCGGCCGGCGCTTAAAAAAAAGGCAAATCAGACACGGCATGCCGTGTCTGCACGGTTCGTGGCCTTGTTCACTCAGGAGTTCATTTCACATGCTCGATCGCCTCAACGCCCTCTACCCCGTGCGCTACACGGCTCTTGCCCTGTGTGGGCTGCTGGCGCTGCTCAGCCTGTTCAATGTGGTGACGTTCGGCGTCGGGGGCCTCTGGTTCCTGCTGTTCGCCGGTCTGACGGTGGTGGGCATTCACGACATCGGGCAAACCAAAAGTTCGGTGCTGCGCAACTACCCCATCATTGGCCACCTGCGCTTCATGCTGGAGAAGATCCGCCCCGAGATCCGGCAGTATTTTCTGGAGAGCGACGTTGAGGCCACGCCGTTCTCGCGCAGCCAGCGCAGCCTGGCCTATGCACGGGCCAAGGGCGAGACCGACAAGCGCCCCTTCGGCACGCAGCTGGACCAGAACGTGTCGGGCCACGAGTGGATCAACCATTCGATGGCGCCCAGCCTGATCGCCTCGCACGACTTCCGGCTCACCATCGGCGGCGCCGGCTGTGCGCAGCCGTACGAGGCCAGTGTGTTCAACATCTCGGCCATGAGCTTCGGCGCGCTCTCGGCCAACGCGATCCAGGCGCTGAATTCCGGTGCCAAACGCGGCGGCTTCGCGCACGACACCGGTGAAGGCTCGATCTCGGCGTACCACCGCCTGCACGGCGGCGACCTGATCTGGGAGATCGGTTCGGGCTATTTCGGCTGCCGCGACGAAAGCGGCCACTTCTGCCCCGACCGCTTCACGGCCAACGCGATGGACGTGCAGGTGAAGATGATCGAGATCAAGCTCAGCCAGGGCGCCAAACCCGGGCACGGTGGTGTGCTGCCCGGCCCGAAGGTCACGCTCGAGATCGCCGCCGCGCGCGGTGTGATCGTGGGCCAGGACTGCGTCTCGCCCGCTGCGCACACGGCGTTCTCCACGCCCATCGAGCTCATGCACTTCATCGCGCGCCTGCGCGAACTCTCGGGCGGCAAGCCGGTGGGCTTCAAGCTGTGCATCGGCCACCCCTGGGAATGGTTCGCGATGGCCAAGGCCATGCTGGAAACCGGCATCACGCCCGACTTCATCGTGGTCGACGGCGCCGAAGGTGGCACCGGCGCAGCACCGCTCGAATTCGCCGACCACGTGGGCGCGCCGCTGCAGGAAGGCCTGCGCCTGGTGCACAACACGCTGGTGGGCGTGAACCTGCGCGACCGCATCAAACTGGGCTGCGCGGGCAAGATCGTCAGCGCTTTCGACATCGTGCGCGCCATGGCCATCGGTGCCGACTGGTGCAACAGCGCGCGCGGCTTCATGTTTGCGCTGGGCTGCATCCAGGCCCAGACCTGCCACACCGGCCAATGCCCCACGGGCGTGACCACGCAAGACCCGGTGCGCCAGCAGGCGCTGGTGGTGCCGGACAAGGCCGAGCGGGTGTTTCAGTTCCACCAGCGCACGCTCATGGCGCTGCACGAACTCATCCAGGCCGCCGGGCTGCAACACCCTGGCGAAATCACCGCCCACCATCTCGTGCGCCGCGTGAGCCAGAACGAAGTCCGCCTGCTGGCCAACCTGCTGCCCGAAACCCTGCCCGGCGCCTTGCTGCACGACCTGACGGGTCAGCACGCGGTGTTCACCACCTACTGGCCACAGGCGCACGCCGACCGGTTCGGCCTGGCCTGAGGGCCTTGCTTGCTGGCCGAGGCGGCCGGCGCGGGGCAGGGTGGCCCGGCTCAGCCGAGGTCGGTGCGCCGCGATTTCAGCTCGTCCAGCGTGAGGTGGTGCGTGGCCTCGTCGCCACCCAGGGTGAGCAGGGTCACCGACTCACAGCCGTCCAGGCTGCGGTGAAAACCGGTGACGCGTGCCGTGACCGGCTGCGTGGCCCCCGGCGGCAGGTAGTGCACCACGGGTTGGCTGCGGGATACCGGGAGATGTGCCATGGCGGCTCCTGTGGAGGGCGGTGAGACCGCGAAACAGATGTCAGACCTGCAGGCTGCTGATTTCGCGGTAGGCCTCCAGCAGCTTGTTGCGCACCGCCACCAGCCCCTGGAACGAGAGCGCCGATTGCTGCATGGAAATCATCACCTGCTCGATGGACATGCTGCGGTCGCCGGTCTGGAAGGCCTGGGCCTGGGCATAGGCCGTGTTCTGCTCGGCGTTCACGCCGCGCACGGCGTCGCGCAGCATGGCGGCGAAATCCACACCGCCGCCGCTGGAAGGCGTGGCGCCGGCGGGCGAAACTTCGGCGCGCGAGGCGCGTTCCAGCGCTTCCATGCGGTTGAGGATCGATTCAACGCTGTTGATGTTCATGGGGCGGCTCCGCTGAGGTGGCTGTGTGGGGGTGTGTCGGTGGCGCCGAGTGCGCCTTGCTCGCGGTAGGCCTTGAGCTTGTAGCGCAGCGCGCGTTCGGAAATGCCCAGAATGGCAATGGCCTCGCGCCGGTTGCCCTGCACGCGTTCCAGCACCGACAGGATGTGTTCGCGCTCGACATCGCGCACGTTGGCTGGGCGCACCGGCTGGGGCATGCTGGGCAGGGTGCTGCGCTCGGCCAGGCTGCCGGCAACGGGGTTGGCCGCAGGTTCTGGCCATTCCGTGGCCGGGGTCGTGGGCAGCTCCAGGTGCACCGGCTCCAGCGGCCCGGCGTCGGCCAGCAGCAGGGCGCGCTGCACCGTGTTTTCGAGTTCGCGCACATTGCCGGGCCAGCTGTGCTGCATCAGGGCGGCTTCAGCGGCTTCAGAGAGCTGGGTGGGCCCGAAGCCGAAGGTGAGGGCGTAGCGCTCCACAAAACGGCGGGCCAGCGGAACGATGTCGCCCGGGCGCTCGCGCAGGGTGGGCAGCTGAATGGGAAACACCGCCAGCCGGTAGTACAGGTCTTCGCGAAAGCGGCCCATCGAGACGGCCTGGGCCAGGTCGCGGTTGGTGGCGGCAATCAGGCGGATGTCCACCGCAATGGCCCGGTGACCACCGACGCGCTCCACGCAGCGCTCCTGCAGCACCCGCAGCAGCTTGGCCTGGGTTTCCACCGGCATTTCACCGATCTCGTCAAGAAACAGCGTGCCACCGTGGGCCTGCTCGAACTTGCCGGCCTGCTGTTTGCTGGCGCCGGTGAAGGCCCCTTTTTCGTGCCCGAACAGGGTGGATTCGAGCAGCGTTTCCGGAATGGCGGCGCAGTTGATGGCCACAAAGCTCTGCTGGGCGCGCGGCGAGTTCAGGTGGATGTGGCGGGCCATGACCTCCTTGCCGGTGCCGGACTCGCCGGTCAGCAGCACGCTGGCGTTGGCGCGGGCGCCCCGCTCGGCCCGAGCCACCACCACCTGCATCAGGGGGTCGCAGGCGAGCAGGCCACTGTCGGGCCGGCCGGCGCGCCCCACCGAGGCGTGGCGCGAAACCGCCTCCAGCAGCTGGTCGACCCGGAAGGGTTTGAGCAGCAGCTCGCTGGCACCCGCCTTGAGGGCCTGGATCGCCAGCATCGCGTCGGCGTGCGCCGTCATGAGCACCACGGGCAGGTCGGCGCGGCGCTCCCGGATCTCCTGCAACAGCGCCATGCCGTCCATGCCGGGCAGGCGGATGTCGGAGACCACCAGGTCGGCGTGGGTGTGCTGGAGCACCGCCAGCCCCGCCTCGGCCGAGGCCACCGCCGTGACCTTGCAATCGGCGCGGCACAAGGCCGATTCGAGGGCGACCCGCAGGTCGGTGTCGTCTTCGACGAGCAGCAGGTGGGTGTGGGTGCTCATGGGAGGGGTCAGACCTGCGGCAGCGCCGGCAATGTGAGCTTGAAGCAGGCGCCCTGGGGCTGCACCGCGTGGTAAGAGAGTTTTCCGCCGTGCGCCTCGGCCGCTGCGCGGGCGATGGCCAGCCCGAGCCCGGTGCCGGTGGGGTGGTTGGTGGCAAACGGCTCGAACAGCCGGGGCAACAGCAGCTCGGACACGCCCGGGCCCTGGTCGGCCACCGTGATCTCGACCCGGTGCCCGCGCGCGACGCAACCCACATCCACGTTGCTGCCCGCCGGCGCGTGCTGCAGCGCGTTTTCCAGCAGGGCCAGCAGCGCCGAGCCGAGCTGCATCTGGTCCACGGCCACCAGGCAATCGGGTGCGCTCCAGTCCACCCGAACCACCCGGCCGCGCTGCGACATGAGCGGAACCACCACGTCGAGCTGTGCCCGCAGCAAAGGCTCGATGGCACACACCTCGTGCGAGCGGCTGCGCGTCTTCACGAAGGCGAGCATGCGAACGATCAGCGCGTCGAGCTGGCCCAGCTGGTTCACCAGGCGCTGCACGATCAGGGTGTGGTCGGCGCTGTTGATCTCGCTGTCGGACAGCATGCTGGCGTAGAGGGTGGCGGTGCACAGCGGGGTGCGCAACTGGTGCGCGAGTTCGGCCGTCATGCGGCCCATGGCGGCGAGCCGACTCTGGCGCTCGGACGTGTCGCGCTCGTTCTGCGAGGCGGTCACGTCTTCCAGCCTGACCCACTGGGTCGGCAGGTTGGGGGCGCTCAGCCAGTCAACCTGCATCACCCTGGCGTCTGCCCCCCGCCCCGTGTGGTAGGTGCTGCTGTCGCCGCGGCGTTGCCAGTCGGCCGGCAAGGCAAAGGGGCCACCGGGTCGCAGGCCCGGCATCAGGTCGGTCGCCGCTGTGTTGCAGGCGAGCACCTTCCCCTCGTGCAGGGTGACCAGGCCAAAAGGCACCTGTGCCATCAACGCCCCGGCATCCATCTCCGAGCGGATCCGCCGCTCCTGCTCGGCGTCGTGCCGCACATGGGCCTGCACGAGGTCTTGCCGCAGGCTCTCCACCAGTCGCCGCCAATCGCCTTCGCTCGCCCGTTCGCTGCCGCTCACGGCATCGCAAGCGTCGTTCGCAGACGGCGGCGGGTGCAACAACGACAACGAGACAGACACGGCCAATCCTTTCAACGAGATGGCTCAGTTTATGGCAAAACTGATAAGATCTGCAAAATACATTAAAAGAACTAAATGAAATTCGAAGTATGTAAGATTCAACAACAATGTTGAGAGATCCAGCAAGATGAACGACGCGATCAAACGCGATCCGTCCGAGGGGGGCACCACGCTCAGCCTGAGCGAAGCCACGCCAGCCAACCCCTCGGCCCCCGGGGCGCAGGCGGGCCTGTCGCAGCGCCTGGTCGAGGCGAAGCAGCGCGTGCTGGCATTGAGCCTGGTGCAGAAGCTGCTGCTGGGTTCTGCCGTGGTGTTTCTGTTGGCCATCGTGATGTCGATGTCCCTGTCCGGGAGCATCAAGGACGACTACCGGGTGCTGTTCTCGAACGTATCCGAGCGCGATGGTGCGGCCATCATTGCGGCGCTGCAGCAACAGAACGTGCCCTACCGCTTCACCGAGGGTGGCGGCGCCATCCTGGTGCCGGGGCCGCAGGTGCACGAGACCCGCTTGCGGCTGGCCGGCCAGGGGTTGCCCAAGGGCGGGTCGGTCGGCTTCGAGTTGCTGGAAAACCAGAAGCTCGGCACCAGCCAGTTTGTCGAGCAGATCAATTACCAGCGCGGCCTGGAAGGCGAGCTGGCCAAAACCATCCAGTCGCTCACCCAGGTGAAGGCCGCGCGCGTGCACGTGGCGATTCCCAAGTCGTCGGCGTTCAGCCGCGATGCGCAGCGACCGACCGCCTCGGTGGTGCTGGACCTGCACCCGGGCCGTTTTCTGGACGACATGCAGGTCATTGCGATGACCAACCTGGTGAGTTCGTCGGTGCCCATGATGAGCGCCCAGTCGGTGACCGTCATGGATGGAGAGGGCAACCTGCTGGCGCCGCGCTCGAGCCGGCTCGGCGAGCTGGGGCTGGACGTGGCGCAGCTCAAGTACGTGGCCGAGGTGGAGGCGGCGATTGCCAAGCGCATCGCCGCCATCGTGGAGCCGGTGACCGGCCGCGACAATGTGCGCGCCCAGGTGACGGTGGACATGGATTTCAGCCAGGTTGACCGAACCGAAGAGACCTTCCGGCCCAACTCCACACCAGAGAAAAGCGCGATCCGCAGCGAACGCACGCTTGAAGCCGAGGGCCCGATCTCCACCGCCGGCGGCATTCCGGGTGCGCTGAGCAACCAGCCCCCGCAGCCCGTGGCCACGCCGCTGGAGGCCGACCCGCCGACCCAGCAGGGCGAGGAGGCGCCCGAGACCGTTGACCCACCCGGCGTGCAGAACAGCAACGCCAGCCGGCGCGAGGCCACCACCAATTACGAGGTGGATCGTTCCATCCAGACCACCAAGCAGGGGCGCGGCCTGATCAAGCGGGTGTCGGCGGCGGTGATGGTGAACCACCGCAGCGGCACCGACGCGGCGGGCCAGCCGCTGCCCGGGCCGTATTCACCCGACGAGATCCGCCAGATCACCCAGACGGTGCGCGACGCCATGGGCTTCAACCCGCAACGGGGCGATTCGGTGAGCGTGGCGAACTTCCCGTTCAACGTGGCGCCGGTGGTGGAGACGCCGCTCTGGCAGGACGGCGGCTTCATCGAGATCGCCAAGGAGGCGATCAAGCTGGTGCTGTTGCTGGGCCTGCTGGGCATTGTGTTTTTCAGTGTGGTGCGGCCCATGCTGTTCCCGCCGCCACCCAAGCCGGTGGACGAGGCGCAGCAGCTGGAGGACGAAATGGACGAGAAGACCCGGGTGGAACTGTCCGCGCTGCTGCCCCAGGCCCGCGAGCGCCGTCTGCGCGAGATCGAGCTGGACAAGACCCGCCGACAGGCCGAGGACGAGGAGCGCCGCATGCTCGAGGACGCCGATCGCGTGCGGGTGGAGGAAGAGCGTCGCCGCCAGGAAGAAGACCGTCTGCGGCAAGACCAGGAAAAACAGCGCGAGTACGAGGAACTGATGCTTTACGCCAAGGAATACGTGACCAAGGATCCGCGGGTGGTGGCCTCGGTGTTCAAGGAATGGCTCTCCGACAAGGCCGAGGCCAAGGCATGAACCGAGCCGACCCGCGCCCGAGTGGCAAGCCCCTGATGGTGATGGAGGTGGACCATGGCAGATGACGCAGGCGCAGCGGCCCCGGCCGAGAAGGGCCAGCCGCTGTCGATCGCAGCGGCGCTCACCGCGGGCGTGCGCGCCTCCAAGGGCTCCATCACGAGTGTGGAAGACCTGGACAGCTCGGCCAAGGCCGCGGTGGTGCTGCTGGCCGTGGGAGCAGAGGCGGCTGCCGATGTGTTGCGCCAGCTCAGCCCCTACGAGGTGCAGCGCCTGAGCGGGCGCATGGCCGCCGTTCGTGCGCTCAACCGCGACCTGGTGCTGGAGGTGTTGCGCGAGTTCAAGCAGATCACCGCGGACAACGCCCAGGTGTCGTTCGACACCGATTCCTTCATGGAGAACATGCTCAACAAGGCCCTGGGCATGGAAGGCGCGGCCGATCTGCTGGGCCGGCTTGAGTCGGCGATCGACATGTCGGGCATCGAGACGCTCACGCGCATGGAGTCCGACGTTCTGTACGAGGTGATCAAGAACGAGCACCCGCAGATCATTGCCACGGTTTTTGTGTTTCTGGAGGCGGCCCAGGCCTCTGCGGTGTCGCGGCTGTTTCCCGACGAAGCCCGCAACGAGATCCTGCTGCGCGTGGCGCTGCTGGAGAAAGTGCAGCCCGCTGCGCTGAAGGAACTCAACGACGTGATGGCCCGGGTGGTCGGGAGCGAAGACGTGCAGCAACGCAGCAAGGTCGGCGGTGTGGCGCCCACGGCCGACATCCTCAACTTCCTCTCCGGCGGTGTGGACCAGATGGCGCTCGACACGATCCGCGGCTACGACCCGGAACTGGCCGATCGCATCATTGAAATGATGTTCACCTTCGAGGACCTGATCGAGGTGGACGACCGCTCGCTGCAGACGCTGCTGCTGGAGATCGCCCAGCCCCAGCTGGTGGTGGCGCTCAAGGGCGCCAGTCCGCGCCTGCGCGAGAAGCTGTTCAAGAACATGGCCCGCCGCGCGGCCGAGGTGGTGCGCGACGACCTGTCGACCAAGGGCCCGGTGAAGGTGCAGGAGGTCGAAGAGGCGCAGAAAGACATTCTGCGCACCGGCCGCGGCCTGCACGCCGAAGGCCTGATCGTGATGGAACGCAACAAGCAAGCCGATGCCTTCCTCTGAACCGCACACCCACCCCGGCATTGACAGGGCCACGCCGTGACCAACCCTTCCCGTCTCTGGCAGCCAAGGTCTTTTGACCCGGCGCCGCCACCACCCCCGCCCGTTCCCCAGCTGGACCCCGCCGAGGTGGAGGAGGTGTTTCGCCTGGCGCGCGAGCAGGGCCACGCCGAGGGGCTGGCGGCCGGACTCGCCCAGGGCCATGCCGAGGGCCTGGAACGAGGCCTGGTGGACGGCCGTGCCCAGGGGCACCTGGATGCTTTCCAGCAGGCGCAACCGCGCCTGACCAACCTCACGACCTCGCTGCAGAACACGCTGGACGACATTCGCGGCCTGCCCGATGCCATTGCCGAGCCGGTGGTGGATCTGGCGCTGATGATCGCCCAGCGCCTGAGCGGCAGCCAGCAGTTCGAGCGCGCGGCCTTTGTGCAGGCGGTGCAGGAAGCGCTGATGCACCTGCCCATGCCCGGCGAGCGCCTGCTGCTGCGCCTGGGACCGGCCGACGAAGCCACCTGGGCCGAGCTGCTGAACAACTACCGCCTGCCGTTTGGCCACGCCATCGTGATCGATGCCGATGTGCCGGCGGGTCGCGCCTATGTGGAGGTGGGCGGCACGCGCCTGGACATCGGGCCCGCGGCGCGCGAAGCCCTGGTGCGGTCGGCCCTGGGCCTGCCCTTGTTGCCGTGAGCACGCCTGCGAACGCGGCGCAACGGGCCCGCAACCGCCTGGGCATGGCGCTGCGGCGGTTGACGGTGGCACCCAACTCGGTGCGCTGCGGCCGCCTGGTGCGCATCAACGGCCTGATCCTGGAAGTGGAAGGCCTGCCGCTGGCGATCGACCAGATGGCGCTGGTGCGGACCGGCGACGGCCGCACCATCGAGGCCTGCTGTGTGTCGTTCGACCACGGCATCACCCAGCTGATGGCGATCGATGCCGATGCGGGCGTGGGCCCGGGCGCGCTGGTCTACCCGGCCGGCACACCGGCCGACGCCGGCCTGGGCTTCGAACTGATAGAGCGGCGCAGGGCCTTGCCGATCGGTGCTTCGCTGCTGGGCCGCATCGTGGACGGTTTTGGCCGTCCGCTGGACAACCTGCCGGTGTCCCTGACAGACCTGCCAGGGCAGGGCGGCGGGCGGCTCAACCCGCTGCACCGCACGCAGATCCATGAACCGCTCGATGTGGGCGTTCGGGCCATCAACGGGCTGTTGACGATCGGGCGCGGGCAGCGCATCGGCATTTTTGCGGGCACGGGGGTGGGCAAGAGCGTGCTGCTGGGCATGCTGGCCCGGTGCTGCGAGGCCGACGTGGTGGTGGTGGGCCTGATCGGAGAGCGAGGCCGGGAGGTGCGCGAATTCTGCGAAGACATCCTCGGGCCGGAGACCCTGAAGCGCTCGGTGGTGGTGGTGGCCACCGCCGACTCCTCGCCGCTGGCGCGGGTGCGCGGTGCCTGGTTCGCCACCGACGTGGCCACCTGGTTTCGCGACCAGGGGCGCAACGTGGTGCTGATCATGGACTCGCTCACGCGCTTTGCCATGGCGCAGCGCGAGATTGCGCTCGGCCTGGGTGAGCCGCCGGTGTCCCGGGGTTACCCGCCGAGCGTCTTCCAGTGCCTGCCGGAGCTGGTGGAGCGGGTGGGCAACAACGCCGATCCCAAGGCCTCGGTGACGGCCTTCTACACCGTGCTGCTCGAAGGCGATGACAGCAACGACCCGGTGGCCGACACCGCGCGTGGCGTGCTCGACGGGCACATCTTTCTCTCGCGCGAGCTGGCCGAGTCGGGCCACTACCCGGCCATCGACGTGGAGCGCTCCATCTCCCGCGTGATGCCCCGGGTGGCCGATGCCGCCCAGGTGGCGCGCGCGCGCCAGGTCAAGCGCCTGTTTGGCCGCTATTTGCGCAGCCGCGACCTGGTGGCCATGGGTGCCTACAGCCAGGGCAGCGACCCCGAGCTCGATGCGGCGCTGCGCAGCTGGCCCAGCCTGCAGGCCTACCTGCAGCAAACGCCGGACGAGATCGTGGGGCGCGACCAGGCGCTGGCCCAGCTCGCAGCCATGGACGGCGTGATGGGCATGGGAGCCTGAGATGCAGAAGCAGACCCTGGAAACCCTGCTGGCGCTGGCCAGACGCGATGAAGACCTGGCCACGACCCGCCTGAGTGCCGCGCTGCGTCAGCTGGAGCGTGCGCAGCAGATCCAGCAGCAGTTGCAGTCGTTTGGAACCGAGTACCGGGCGGCGGCGCTGAGCCCTGCGGGTGCCGGCGGCGTGGTGGGCTTTTCCACCGACGCGCTGGCGTTCGGTCAGCGCCTGCACGGCACGGCCAGCGAGCAACTGGCCCGGGTGAAGGAGCACGAGCAACGTTGCGACAGCGCCCGCGCCGCACTGGCGCAGGCAAGCCAGCGAACCGAGGGCGTGCAGCGCCTGTGGCAGAAAGCCCGCCAGCAGGAGCAGCTGGCCCTGGCCCGCCGCGAAGAGCGGGGCATCGACGAGCTGGTGGCCTCGCGCTGGGTGCGGCGCGCTGGCACAGAACGTGCGAACACTGATAACAATGCCAAATTTGACTTTGCTGATTGATTTGTTGTGCTTTTCTCTCTGAACTTGTCCACCACCGCATCGTTCTCTCCCATGCCGCCTGGCCTGGCGGGGGATGCTGAGCGCTTGCCGAGCGAGGACGGGATGGGCAGTTTTGCCGAGCAGTTCCAGAGCCTGAGCCAGCTTTCGCAGGACAACGGACCGGGCACCGGCTTGGCCAGCGAGGCGCCGCACAAGGCGGCCCGGGCCAAACGGCAAGTTTTGCCGTCCGGGAACGAGACGGGGTTGCCAACGGCAACGCTTGCCGAGACCGCGGCCGCCCATGTGTCGGGCGTGACGCTGCAGGCGCCGCCGCGGTCCGAACAGCCACCCGTGGCCGACGTCCCGCCACGGCCTGCGACCGATGAAAACGTGGCGGAGCAGGTGGCCAGTGAAGCCCTGGTCCCGGCTCTGGCTCTGGCTCTGGCAACCGGGCCGGGCCCCGCGCCTGCGAATGCCGGGGTGGAGGCCAGTGCCCCGCGGGTGTCCCCTGTGATGACGGGTGCGCCGGTGCAGCCACCGGTGCTGGCTGGCGAGCGCGAGCCGCCCACGCCGTCGAACACCGTTGCCCTTGCGTTGGTGGAACCGGCGCAGGCGTTGGAGCCGGCGCTGGCGAGCGCCTTGCACCCGCCGCTGTCCGGCGCCACCGTTTCGGCCGCTGTGCCGCCGCCAGGTGCCCAGGCCGCTGTGGCGTTGCCCACCGGGCTGTCAGCCGCACCCGAAGCGCGCGACGCGGTCGCTGCGCTGCCTGTGCAGCTCCCCGAGCCTGCCACCACGGCGGTGGCCGATGCCGTGCGGTCTGCCGGCGCGGCCAGCATGGTCAACGTGGTCAAAAGCGATGCGGCCGCGCCCATGCGGCAACGGGCCGCGCCGCCAGGGCCTTCGCCGACCAGGTCCTTCGAAGCGGGGGTGCCGCCGGTCACAGAACGGGCGGTCGAGTCAATGCGCATCGACAGCCTGGCTTCTGCCGAGCGGCTGCAGGCCTTGCTGGTGGATGCGGGGCAGGAAACCGTGGTGGTGCGGCAGGAGGCCGCTGCACCCTTGCCGGTGAATGCGCCGGTGGTTGTTGACGCGCGCGCGCAGCGCGCCGATGGGGTGCCGGCCCCGGGCGCGCCGGCGAGTGATGTGTTCATGGCCGAAGCGGATCCAGCGCCCGAGCCGGCCGTTGACGGCATGAGCCCGCTCCTGCCGCCCGCCGAGGCCGAGGGCCTGCAGATGGATCTGCGTCTGGACGGCAACGGCCGGGCGCTGGTGATCGTGCGGACCAACGACGACGCCCTGGGCCGGTCGCTGCGCGAGAGCACCGACCAGCTGCAGGACGCGCTGGACGACTTCGGCCTGCGTGTGGAGGTCGACATTCGCCAGGGCCACGACCGCTCCGGCGCGTCGTTCTCCCAGCGCGAGCGCGGCTTTCACGAGCGGCCGGGCGCACCAGCGCCGGCTGCCGGGGCTTCCCGACCCGATTCACCGCTGCCCCTGCCCCGTGTGCAGGCCAGTGGACTTTCCCTCAGTGTCTACGCCTGACGGCGGCAATTTCAAACAACAAGGTTTTCATGGCTGAACTCGACTCCATCATCAAAGGCGCTGCTGCGTCATCCGCTCCCGAGGGCGCCGGCGCGCAGGGCAGTGCCAAGGGCGGCGGCAAAAAAACCATTCTCATGGGGCTGGCGGTGGTGGTGCTGCTGGCGCTGGCCGGTGGCGGCTACACCATGTGGAGCGCCGATCAGCAGAAGAAAAAGGCCGAAGCCTCGACGCCGGAGGCGGTTGAAAAGCGCCTGATGAAACAGCTGGAAAACAAGAAGAGCAACAAGCCGCCGGTCTTCATCACCTCGCTGGACGAGTTTCTGGTGAACCTGCCCGGCAAGGGCGGTGAGCACTACCTGCAGACCAAGGTGGTGTTGCAGGTGGGCGATGCCGCCACCGAAAAGCGGGTGGCCGATTTCCTGCCGCTGGTGCGCGACCGGATGTTGACCGTGCTGTCGTCGCGCAGCGTCTCGGAGCTGGCCACGGTCGAGGGCAAGGCGGCACTGTCGAAGGACCTGGCGCTGGTGATCAACGCCATCATCGAGCCGCAGCTCACCGCGATCTTTGTCCTGCAGCAGGATCCGTCCACCGCCGACCTGCGCAACCTCGAGCGCCTGGGCGCCATCCCCAAACAAAGCGACGGTGCCTCCTACAGCACGGTGGCCAGGGAAGCGGCTGCGCAGTTCTGGCGCGTGACCGAGATGGATCTGCCGGTGCAGGCCGTGCTGTTCAGTGCCATGGTGATGCAGTGACCGCATCCGGAACCGCCGCCCGATGACCGACCCATCTTCCCCCGCGGGCAAAGACAACGCCGCGTTGCCGACCTACACCTTTGACCGGGGTTCGCGGGTCATCAAGCGGCGCATGCCGACGCTGGAGCTGATCCACGAACGTTTTGCCCGCACCGCACGACTCACGCTCTACAACATGGTGCGTCGCCCGATCGAGCTCGAGGTGAGGCTGCCCGAACTCAAGCCCTACCAGGTGTTCGTGAATGCCTTCCCCGAGCGCACCAACATCAACCTGGTGAACATCCGGCCGCTGCGCGGCGTGGGCTGCTGGATCATCGATCCGCAGGTGGTCTACATCGCGATCGACAACATGTTTGGCGGCGAAGGCCGTTTGCCGCCCAAGGTGACCTCGAAGGAGTACACCGCCATCGAGTTGCGCATCATCCGCCGCCTGGTGGACAGCCTGCTGGCCGAGTACGAAAAGGCCTGGAAGGGGGTGCACGAACTGAAGTTCGATTTCCTGCGCCAGGAAACCAACTTCCAGTTCGCACGCATCACCGACGCCGACGAGATGGTGCTGCACTGCAGCTTTGTGGTGGACATCAACGGCCGCAAGGGAAGTGTCGACTTCTGCGTGCCGTTCTGGGTCTTCGAGCCGATCAAGTCCTTGCTGTTCAGCCAGATGCAGGCGTTCCAGGCCGAAGAAGACAACGACTGGTCGGACAACCTGCGTGCCGAAATGCAGTCGGCGAACGTGACCATGGTCGCCACCCTGGCCAAGCGGCAGGGCACGCTGGGTGAGGTGCTGTCGTTCAACGTCGGCGATCTCCTGCCGATCGAGGTGCAGGAGCCGATCACCGTGGTGGTGGATGGCCTGCCCATGATCAAGGGCGCCTACGGCGTGCGCAACGGCCGCTACGCCGTGAAGATTTCCGAGATCAACCATCCCGTGGCCTTGAGCAACCAGCCCGCCGACCGTGGCCTGCTCGGCCCCCAGTACCGCGAACGCGAAGCCGGCGCGGGCGATTTCTCTTTCGAAAAAGGTCCAACGTGAACACAGAAACCATGCCCAACGAGGCGGCGGAACCCGCGAGCGCCGACACCCGGCGCCCCCACGTGAAACCCGCGGGCTACAACCTGCTGGAAGACTCCGGAACCGGCCATGGTGGCAACGACATCGAGCTGGTGATGGACGTGCCGGTGCAGATCTCGGTGGAGCTGGGTCGCTCGAAGATGCAGATCCGCCACCTGCTGGGCCTGACCTACGGCTCGGTGATCGAACTCGATGTGCAGGCCGGTGATCCGCTGGATGTGGTGGTCAATGGCACGCTGGTGGCACAGGGCGAGGTGGTGATCGTCAACGACCACTACGCGATCCGGCTCACCGACATCGTCACGCCCGCCGAGCGGCTGCGAAAGCTGAACCGGTGAGTGCTGGTGCCGGGTACGGCTCGGCCGCCTTGTTGTTGCTGATGCTGGTGGTGCTGGCCCTGTGGTTGATCTGGCGGCGTCCGCGGGGTGGCGGTGGTGGCCTGCGTTCGAAGGCGGCCATCCGCACGCTGGAGGCCGCAGCGCTGGGCGGCAGAGACCGCCTGCTGCTCGTTGAGTGCGACGGTCGGCGCTATCTGTTGAGCCAGGGTGTGCAGGGTGTGCAGCTGATCGACCGGCTGGAGCCGGCCAGACCGGAGGCAACGCCATCAGCCGGCGTGGTGGGTTCATGAGACGCAGCGCATCGTGGTGGCCGGGTGTGGGCGCATCGGTGGTCGCGGTCCTGGGCGCGTGTGTGCTGGCCGAGCCGGCCATGGCGCAAAACATTCCCCTGGTCACCGGAACCCCCACGGCGGGCGGCGGCACCGCCTACACCGTGCCCGTTCAAACCCTGCTCACGCTCAGTGCGCTGAGTTTTCTGCCCTCGGCCCTGATGCTGATGACCAGCTTCACCCGCATCCTGATCGTGTTTTCGCTGGTGCGCCAGGCGCTGGGTCTGCAGTCCATGCCGCCGAACTCGGTGCTGGTGGCGCTCTCCCTGTTCCTCACGTTCTTCGTGATGAACCCGGTGCTGGAGAAGATCCAGGAAGACGCCTGGAAGCCCTACGTGGCCAAGCAGATCGACCTGGAGGCGGCCGTGGAGCGGGGCGTTCAGCCGCTCAAGGCCTTCATGGTCAAGCACACCCGCGAAGCGGACCTTGAACTCTTCAGTCGTCTGTCGGGCCTGCCGCTCACCGACCGGGCCTCGGTGCCGCTGCGGGTGCTGGTGCCGGCGTTTGCGATCTCGGAGATCCGCACCGGCTTTCTGATCGGTTTTGTGATCTTCCTGCCGTTTGTGGTGATCGACCTGGCGGTGGCCAGCATCCTGACCTCGGTGGGCATGGTGATGGTGTCACCGGTGATGTTCTCGCTGCCCTTGAAGCTGATCATCTTCACGCTGGCGGACGGCTGGAGCCTGCTCGCTGGTTCCCTCGTCAACAGCTACCTGTCGAGATAAGCCATGGACACCAGTCTGGTCATTGAGTTGGTGTTGCTGGCCCTGAAGATGGCGGTGGTGCTGGCAGGGCCCATTCTGCTGGCGGTGCTGGTGGTCGGCGTGGTGCTCGGTGCCCTGCAGTCCGCGACCCAGATCAACGAGCCCTCGGTGGTGTTTGTGCCCAAGATCCTCGCGGTGATGGTGGTCATTGCGCTCACCGGGCCGGTGTCGCTGACCTTGTATGTGGACTACCTGCGCGAAATGATCCTGCGCATTCCCGACATCGCGGGCTGAGCATGGACGCCCTGGACCTGACCCTGCTCGAGCCATTTGTCCTGACGGTGGGACTGGTGTCGGTTCGCCTGCTGGGGCTGTTCCTGGCCTTGCCGCTGCTGGCGTTCCGCTCCTTCCCGCTCGCCTTGCGGGTCGCACCCGTGCTGGCGCTCACCCTGGGGATGGTGCCGCCGGACTGGGTGGACAGTGCGCAGCTGGCGCAACAGGGCGGGCTGGCGGTGGCCACCGAGCTGGGCATCGGGGTGGTGGCCGGCCTGTCCTTGCGGCTGGCCATGCTGGCGGTGGACTACCTCGCCGAATCGCTGTCGATGCACGCGGGTTTCAGCTTCGCCCAGACGGTGGCGCCCGACTCGGCCCTGCCGTCCACCGTGATCGGTGAGTTGCTGGGCATGTCGGTGCTCGCGTCGCTGTTCCTGGCCGATGTGCACCTCCTGTTCATCGAGCGCCTGGCGTTCAGTTTTGTCTCGGTGCCCTTCGGCAGCTGGCCGTCGGCCTGGGACGCTGCTGCGGTGCTGGAGCTGATGGCAACCGCCTTTTCGATCGGCCTGGTGATGTCTTGCGGCAGCTTTGCGCTGTACCTGTTTGCCAACTTCACGCTGGGCATGATCAACCGGATCTCGCCGCAGCTCAACCTGATGTCGGTCGGCTTTTCCGTCACCGCGCCGCTGGCCCTGGTGGTGATCGCGCTGGTGACTTTGCAGCTGCCGGTGCTGTCTGAAATCATTGCGGCTGCGGCCCTGAAGTTTGTCGACCAGGGGTTTCTGTATGCGCGGTGAGGCCCTTGCCCTGCTGACGCTGGCGCTCATGGGCTGCGCATCGAGCGGCAAGCCCCCTGCCTTCGCGGACACCTGGCAGCAGGCCCTGCAGGCTTGTGGTTTGCGGGAGCCGGACATCCAGCAGCGCCTGGACCAGTGGAGCCTGAACGATCCGCAGTTCTGCGCGCGCTCGCAGCAGTTTGGTGGGCAACTGCAGTGCCTGTCCACCGGGCTGGCGGCGTTGGCGGCGCGGCAGGGGTCTGCCACACCCGTCTCGGTGCTGGCGTTCCAGTCCTGCCTGCAGCCGCTGGCGGCGGGTCTGCAGACCGGACTGGCCGTGACCGCCGGTGAGCTGACGCTGGCGATCCAGCAATGTGTTCGCCCGCTCGAAGGGGCCAGGCCTGCGCCGGTGGTGGCGCCATCGTGGTCGCGCTTTCTGGTGGCGCCCAGGGTGCCTGAAGCCGCTGCGCCCACCGGGCTCGCGCTGCCGCCGCTGCCGGGGCCCGCCTGGTCGCGTTGCGAAGCCACCTTGCAGCTGCGACCCGGTGTCGCCCGGCCCGCGCCGGCCTTGCCGCTTCTTCCCCCACGGCCCTCCCGCGGGCCCAGCCGCGGAAGCACCTCGCTGTCGGTGCGCCAGGCGGCCGTGTTCTGACCTTGTCCTTCCTGTTGTTCCTGTAACCGCCATGACCTTCAACCGTCCTATCCGCACCCCACTTTTGTTCGGGGCACTGCTGTGCGCCTTGGCCAACCTCACACACGCCGCCGAGACCAGCGCGCCCACGCTGACCTTGTCCGCGCCGGGCGCACGCCCGCCGCCGGCCGTGCCTCCCGGTGCACTCAAGCCGGTCAAGCCCCTGGTGGCCGCGGCTGGTCAGGAAGAAGTCCTGCCCAAGGCCCGGCCGGTGGCCAAAAACGCTGCCGCGCCAACCCCGGCAGCACCGGCCGGTCCTGACCCCGCAGCCGTGGCGGACGATGCGGTCGGCAGCAACGAAGCCCTTCGCAAACTGTTGGTCGAGCGCATCGCCGGCTCGGGCGAGATCGTGCTGCGCAGCAGCGATGTGGAGCCGGCGAAGCCACGTCGCGCCCCGGCGAAGCCCAAGACCGCCCTCACGCCGGCCGACCTCGCTGCGGTCCAGCGCCTGGCTCATGCGCCGGAAGGTCACGGTCATTGGTCTCACTCCGGCCCTGATGGCCCGCAGGCGTGGGGCAAGCTGCAGCCCGGCTACGAGCTGTGTGCCAAGGGGCAGCGGCAAAGCCCCATCGACATCCACTCGGGCATCCAGGTCAAGCTCGATCCGATCGGCTTCGACTACCGCTCGGGCGCCTTCAAGGTGCTGGACAACGGTCACACCATCCAGGTCACGCCTGCGCGCGGCAGCTCGATCGAGGTGATGGGCAAACGCTACGACCTGGTCCAGTTCCATTTCCACCGTCCCTCCGAAGAACGCATGGACGGGCGTTCTTTCGACATGGTGCTGCACCTGGTGCACAAGGACCTCGATGGACGGCTGGCGGTGCTGGCGGTGCTGCTGACCGAAGGGCAGGACCACCCGGAGGTGCAGCTGGTCTGGAACAACTGGCCGCTGGAGAGGCAGCAGGAGGTTGCCGCATCGGCAGCGCTGGACCTGAACAAGCTGCTGCCCGAGGACCGCCGCTATGTCACCTACATGGGGTCGCTGACCACACCCCCGTGCACCGAAGGCGTGTTGTGGATGGTCCTGAAATCACCGGTGCAGATCTCGTCTGAGCAGATCGCGACCTTTGCCCACCTGTACCCGATGAATGCTCGACCGATCCAGCCGTCCAACGGCCGGCTGATCAAGGAAGACCGTTGACCAGGCCGGCGGCGGCAAACCTTGCCGCCGCCAGCGGCAATCTGCGGTCGCCAGTAGCGCCCGCCTGCGCCGCGCCGTGCCGGTTCCGGCAAAAAAGAGGCGTTGCCGGCTGGCACGCGTATTGCGAATCCAGTCCATCTGCAGTGGAGTGACCATGAACACCGTTCCCGACTTCGACCCGATGCAATTCCAGGCCCAGGCCCTGAAGATGCGCAGCTTTCGCCAGCAGGTCATTGCATCCAACCTGGCCAATTCCGACACGCCGGGCTACCGGGCGCGCGACATCGCGTTCGATGCCGAACTCAAGGCGCAGATGCAGGGCACCCAGCCGGGCAACCAGCTGCCACTGGCGGTGAGCGACAGCCGGCACCTGGGCGCCGCGGGTGCGCCCGCCGCGCCCGAGCTGCTCTACCGCACCTCGATGCAGCCGAGCGTGGACGACAACACCGTGGACCCCGACATCGAGCGCGCCCACTACGCCGAGAACACCATTGGTTTCGAAATGGCCACGGCCTTGTTGAGCGCCACCGTGCGCTCGCGCCAGATGGCGCTGACGGGACAGCCATGAGCCTGATCAATGCGTTTCGTGTCGGCGCCAGCGCCACCGTGGCCCAGAGCCAGCGGCTCAATGCCATCGCCTCCAACATCGCCAACGCCGAGTCCACCGCGTCGGCCGACGGCGTGCCCTACCGGGCCAAGCAGGTGGTCTTTCGCCCGACGGCCAGCTTCGATTCCGTGGCCGCGGGCGTCGAGGTGGCTGGCGTGACCGAGAGCGCGGCCCCGTTGCGCCGCACCTACCAGCCCGGTCATCCGCACGCGGATGCCACGGGTTATGTGCAGGGCAGCAACGTGGACCCTGTGGAGGAGATGGTCAACATGGTGGCGGCGTCGCGCTCCTACCAGATGAACATCGATTTGATGAACAACTCACGCCAGCTGCTTCAGCGCGTGATCGACATGGTGAGGACATGATGGCAAGCAACCCGACCAGTTCACTGCCCGCGGGCATCCGTGCCTACGACCCCAACGCCACGAATGCGGCGGCAGCGGGAAAAAACACCCTGGGAACTTCTGCGAAGGAAACGCAGGACTACTTCATGAAGATGCTGCTGGCACAGATCCAGAACCAGGATCCGCTGAACGCACAGGATCCTGCCCAGATGACCAGCCAGCTCACGCAGCTCAACACGGCCAGCGGCATCGAGCGACTCAACGGCAGCATCAGCGCCATGCTCGAGCAGACCTCGGCGCAGGCCTTCATGAACAACGCATCGCTGATCGGCAGCCAGGTGCTGGCACCGGGCTATGAGCTTTCGCTGGCCGAAACAGGCGAGGCCGGTTTCGGCCTGAAGCTGGCCAGCGACAGTGCCCGGACCACCGTCAAGCTGATGGCGGCCGATGGCAGCGTGATCGACGAGCTCAGCCTGGGCGCCCTGTCGGCCGGAGTGCACAGCTTCACCTGGGACGGGGCCGGATACGACGGCGCGCGCGCCGCCTCGGGCCGCTACCGCTTGCTGGCCGAAGCCAGCGACGGCCAGGGAACCAGCGTGACCACCACCTCCCTGACGCAGGGCCTGGTGAGCGCCGTGAGCCGAACCGACTCGGGTGCCCAACTCATCACCGCAGACGGTCGCTCGCTGGCGCCGGTCGACCTCTTCCAATTGTCCAAACCCTGAAGGCAACTCCATGAGCATTTTTGACATCAGCCGTGCTGGTCTGGCCGTTCAGGCCGAAGCGATCCAGGTCACGAGCAACAACGTGTCCAACGCCTCCACCGTGGGGTACAAGGCGCGCGAGTCGCTGTTTGTGGACCAGTACTTCAAGGCGGTGCAATCGGCCGGCACCTCGGGCACCTCGGATTTCGGCACCAAACGGGTGGACGAGCAGGGCGCCCTGCAGGCATCGAGCTCGACGCTGGATCTGGCTATCCAGGGGCAGGGCATGTTCCGCATGGCCAGCCTGCCCGCGGGTGACGAGGTCTCGTACTACTACAGCCGCAACGGTCTGTTCTCGGCCGACAAGAATGGCTACATCGTCAACGCCAACGGCCTGTTCCTCACGGGCTACCAGCCCAATGCCGACCTGACCGGCGTGACGGGCGCCCTGGGTGGCCTGAAGCTCCCACCCACTTCGGTGGCGCCGGTGGCCTCTTCCGAGGGCCGGGTCGATGCGAACCTGGACGTTCGCCTTGCCATGCCGGTTCGGGTGGTGGGGGGCGTGGCCACCGACGTGCCCAAAACCTTCGCTGCCGATGATGCGTCCACCTTCAGTGCGAGCACCACGGTCACGGCTTACGACACCAAGGGCCTCACGCACCAGGTCACGGTATTCCTGAAGAAGGTCGCGCCCACGGTGCTGAACGATCCGCGAAGCCTTTCGACACCGCCTGCCCTGGCCACCGCCAACCAGTACGAGGTCTACATGATGGCCGATGGTGTGTTGCTGACGCGCGCGCCGGCCGGCACGGTGGGCACCGGCATGTTGGGTGCTGCCGCAGAGACAGCGGCTGCCCAGGCTCGCGCAGTCGCCAATGCGTCGGCCACCGCCACGGCGAATGCTGAAGCCAAGGCAGGCAACTACCGCGCGGCTGTTGCCGACGAAGCGGGCGCCGCGGCCACGCGCGATGCGGCCCTGACGGTCCTCGCGGCGGTCGCGCCGAGCGCGGCCCTGAGTGCTGCGTCGCCTGCCGCCGCCGCACTGGTGACTGCGGCCAGCGCACTGGCCACCGCGAATGCCGATCTCGCGGTTGCCACCGGACGCAAGGGCTTGCTGGAGACTGCCAGGGCGGCGGCCGATGCGGCGCTGGCGGGTGAGTCACCGCTGAACGCGGTTCGCTACGACGAACTCACGGCTGCGGCCGCCAGCGCGGCAGCCGCACTCAGTGACTACGAGCTGGGCGGGTACGCCGTGGCTCTGGGGAGCCAGGCCACCCGGTTCACCGCATTCCAGAGCGCCCTTCAGGCGTCTCCCACACTGGCTTCAGCTGCGACTGCCTTGACCACGGCGAATGCTCTGGTGGCCCAGCGCACGGCGCTGGAGGCAACAGGCGTGGCTTCTGCCGCCGCACTGGCACTGGATCCGACCAACGTGGACCTGATTGCGGCCGACGCCGTCGCCGTCGCTGCCCTCACCGACTTTGACACGGCGAACCCGCAACTGGTGGCCAACCAGGCGCAGGCGCAACTGACCCGCGATGCCGTGATCGCGCGTTCCCTCAACACCGCGAGTGCATCGGCCCATGCGGCGATCGAAGCCTACGGCGTGGCCGACAGCGCCGTGCTGGCCGGCAGCGTTGCGACCGCAGCCGCACTGCTGGCCAAGCAGGACGCGGACACGGCAGCCACCAGCGCCGACCTGGCGCACAAACTGTCGGTCGCGGCCAACCGCATCGGCACGCTGCAGTTTGTCGACGGTCAACTGGTCGGCTCCCTCACGCGCAATTCGGTCACGGGCGACCCCGCCCTGCCTGCGGTGTTCCATGCCGAAATGGCCGACAGCAGTGGCAACCCGCTGTTTGACCTCGAGCTCGACCTCTCCGACATCACGGCATACGCCACCGCCTTCCAGGTGCGCGAAGCCACGGCAGACGGTTATGCGCCTGGCGCCCTGACGGGCGTGAGCGTCGACGAGATGGGGGTCATCACCGGCCAGTACACCAACGGCAAGTCGCTGGTGGGAGGGCAGCTGGTCCTGGCCACGTTCAACAGTGAGGCGGGTCTTCAGGCCGTCGCCCAGAGCGTGTTCACCGAATCGTTTACCTCCGGCGAGCCGGTGCTGGGAACCGGCACGGCCGGTTCGTTCGGCGCGATCCGCTCGGCCATGCTGGAACAAAGCAACATCGACATGGCCGGTGAGCTGGTCAAGCTGATGATCCAGCAGCGCAACTACCAGGCCAATTCGCAGGGCATCAGGGCGGCCGACACCGTGTTGACCACCGCGATCAACCTGAGCCGCTGATGATCGACCGCATGGTTTTCACGGCCATGGCCGGCGCCCGCAATGCGGTCGACCAGCTGGCCGCCACCACCAACAACCTCGCGAATGCCGCCACGCCCGGCTTTCGCGAGCAGTTGACGGCGTTTCGCGCCGTGCCGGTGCAGGGCGCGGGCTCGCCCACCAGGGCCTCGGCGGTGCAGACCACGCCGGGCTTTTCCAGCGCGGGCGGGCGCATGGAGCAGACCGGCAATCCGCTGGACCTCGCTCTTGAAGGCGATGCCTGGTTCAGCGTGCGCCGGGCCGACGGCTCGGCGGCCTACACGCGCGCGGGCCGGCTCACGGTGGACGAAGCGGGCGTGTTGCGCACCGCCACCGGCGCTGCCCTGCAAGGCACCGGCGGTGACCTGGTGATGCCGCAGGGCTCGCTGCTCGAGGTGGGCGGAGACGGCGCCGTGTATGCGCGCACCGAAGGCGGCGTGACCGGCACCCTGGTGGGTCGCCTGCAACTGGTGCGTGCCGACCCGGGCGCGCTCGACCGTGGCCCCGACGGCTTGTTCGAGTCGCGCAACCCGCTGCCAGCGGCCGACCCGAAGTCGGTGCGTGTGCGCCAGGGCGTCTCGGAGTCGAGCAACGTGAGCGTGTCGGAAGCGATGGTGCAGATGATTGCCCAGGCCCGCCTGTTCGACCTCTCGATGCAGCTGGTGCGCAATGCCGACCAGAACGCGCGCAGCGCCAACCAATTGATCGCGGGTCGCTGACCCGAGCAGGAGCCAATCGATGATCCGATCCCTCTGGATTGCCAAAACCGGGCTGGATGCACAGCAGACCAACCTGGACGTGATTTCCAACAACCTCGCCAATGCCGCGACCACCGGCTACAAGCGGGTCAAGCCGGTGTTCGAAGACCTGCTCTACCAGACCCTGCGCGCGGCCGGTGGCCCCACCGGCGGGCAGGCGCAGGCACCCAGCGGTTTGCAGGTCGGCACCGGTGTGCGGGCCGGTGCGGCCGAGCGCATGTTTCTGCAGGGCAACCTCACACAGACCGGCAACCCGCTGGATCTGGCCATCAACGGCCAGGGGTTCTTTCAGGTCACCTTGCCCGACGGACAGATCGGCTATACCCGCGACGGCAACTTCTCGCGCGACGCGCAGGGGCAGCTGGTGAACCAGGCGGGCTATGTGCTCGAGCCCGGCATCACCATCCCGGTGGACGCGCTGTCGATCACGGTCAGCGAGACGGGCCAGGTGTCGGTGCAGCTGCCAGGGCAGGTGGCGCCGAACCAGGTGGGTGAACTGCAGATCGCCCGTTTTGTGAACCAGGGAGGCCTGGCCTCGATCGGCGGCAACCTGCTGGTGGAGACGGCCGCATCGGGCGCACCCACGGCCGGCGTTCCGGGGGTGGACGGGGCCGGCACGCTCAAGCAGTTTTATGTCGAGGCGTCCAACGTCAACGTGGCCGAGGAGCTGGTCTCGCTGATCCAGGCGCAGCGCGCCTACGAGGTCAATGCGCGCGCGGTGAAGGCGTCCGACGAAATGCTGCAGCGTCTGGGTCAGCTGTGAGCCAGCCTTCCCGCTCCCACCTCTCCCGGGCCTGGCAGGCCGCCACGGTGCTGGGTGTGTGCCTGTTCGTGCTGGCGGGCTGCGCGGTGTCCACCGCCGATCGCCGCCTCGACGAACCCGCAGCGACCACGGTCAAGCCCAACCCGGTGGTGGTGTTGCCGGCCAGTCAGGGCAGCCTGTTTCCCTCTGCAGGCGGCCTGGGTTCGGGCTACCGGCCCTTGTTTGAGGACCGCCGTGCGCGGCAGGTGGGCGACACGCTGACCGTGGTGCTCGAGGAGCGCACCACCGCCAGCAAGCGCAGTTCGGCCGCCGCCAGCAAGGAAAGCTCGCTCGGTGCGGGCGTGACCGCGGGCACCAAGGTGCCGATCTTCGAGCGCTGGGCGGGCATGTCGCTGGGTGCGTCGAGCGAGAACAGCTTTGAGGGCAAGGGTTCGAGCAGTGCGGCCAACAACTTCTCGGGCACCATCACGGTGACGGTGATGGAGGTGTACGCCAACGGCAACCTGGTGGTGGCCGGCGAGAAACGCCTGGCGGTCAGTGCAGAGGACGAAATCATCCGGTTCTCGGGTGTCGTGAACCCGACCGACCTCAATGGCAATGCGGTGCCTTCCATTCTGGTGGCAGACGCCCGCATCGAGTACCGGGGTCGCGGTGCGGCCGACGATGCCCAGTCACCGGGCATCCTGACGCGCGCGATCCTGAAGTTCTGGCCGTTCTGATGCTCCATCTGTCTCCGATCGGGCGGCACCTGGGTCGCCATGGGCGAATGCTGTGTGCCCTGCTGGTGTTCCTGCTGCCGGGCGCGGTGCTGGCCGAACGCCTGAAGGACATTTCGTCCATCGCGGGCGTGCGCAACAACCAGCTCATCGGCTACGGCCTGGTGGTGGGCCTGGACGGCACCGGCGACCAGACCACGCAAGCCCCCTTCACGCGCCAGAGCGTGGTCTCGATGTTGCAGGCGCTGGGCATTTCCCTGCCGCCCGGGCAAACCCTGCAGCTCAAGAACACCGCGGCGGCGATCGTCACCGCCACGCTGCCGGCTTTTTCCAGGCCGGGTCAGGCCATTGATGTGACCGTGTCGTCGCTGGGCAATGCCAAGAGCCTGCGTGGCGGCACCCTGTTGATGACGCCCCTGAAAGGCGCGGACGGCCAGGTGTATGGCGTGGCGCAGGGCAGCCTTCTGGTGTCGGGGGCGGGCGCTGGCGGTGGGGGTGCTTCGGTGCAGGTGAACCACCTGGCCGCAGGGCGCATTCCTGCGGGCGCCACGGTCGAGCGCGCGGTGCCGGGCCGTCTGGACGAAGAGATCCTGCAGCTCGAGCTGCACCGCAGCGACTTCAGCCTGATGCAGCGTGCGGTCGAAGCCATCGAGCGGCGTTTTGGTGCCGGGACCGCGCTGCCGGTGGATGCACGGTTCATGCAGATCCGCCTGCCCGCCGAGGCTCCCCTGCGCGTGGCCTTCCTGGCCCAGCTGGAGCAGGTGCGTGTGGAGACCGAGCGTGAGCGGCCCCGGGTGGTGATCAACGGCCGCACCGGCTCGGTGGTCATGAACCAGCTGGTCACGATCGATGCCTGCGCGGTCTCCCACGGGTCGCTCACGGTGCGGGTGGGCAGGACCACCGAGGTGAGCCAGCCGCAACCGTTCTCGCGCGGCGAGACGGTGGTGAGTTCGATCGATTCGGCATCGATCGAGCAGCCCGCAGCCTCGCTGCTGGCGCTGCCGGCCGCCACCTCGCTGGACGAGGTCGTGCGCGCGCTCAACCTGCTGGGCGCCAACGTCAGTGACCTGATCGCCATCCTGCAAGCCATGAAATCCGCCGGCGCGCTCAAAGCCGACATCGAGGTGATCTGACATGCCTGTACCCATTGTTCCCAGCCGTGCTCCGGGCTCCTTCGATGCGCCGATGCCCGCACGCCAGGCCGCCACCGGCACACCCGCGCTGACCAGCCAGTTCGAACAGCTGCTGGTGCGCCAGCTGCTCACGCAGGTGAGGGCGTCCAGCTTCAGCGAGGCCGGTGAAGGGCCCCTGGCGGCTTCGGGTTACCAGGCGATCGCCGACGACCACCTGGCCCAGCTGATCGCCTCCCGGGGCGGGCTGGGGCTGGGCGCTGCACTGGCCAAGACGCTCGCAGGTGCTGCGGCCTTGCCGTCACCGGGCGGCGATGGCGGATTAATCGACCGGGCGCGCAGCGCCGTCATTCCTTTGAACACACAACCCCACAGGTACTGACATGAGCGCCAATTCCATTGCCCACACATCGCTTTCCGCCCTGCAGAGTGCCCAGGTCGGCATGGCCTTGACGGCCCAGAACGTCGAGGGTCAGGCCACCGTGGGTTTCACACGCCGGCGCATGGAAACCGGCGTGACCGGTGCCCTGCCCAACGGCGTGCCCGGCTTTGGCCAGGGGGTCAGCGTGGCGGGCTTCGCCCGCGACTGGAGTGGCTTGCTGCAGCAGCAACGCATCACCCAGGCCGGGGTCACCGCGTTCCACAGCTCGGTCGCCCAGGGACTGTCTGCCCTGGACCGCGAGGCGGCCGATCCGGCCCTGGCGATGGACGCGCCGATCAACAACTTTTTCAAGAGCCTGGCGGGCCTGGCGCGCAATCCGGCCGATGGTGCGGCGCTGGCCGATGTGCGGGCCCGAGGCACCGCCTTGCTGGGTTCGGCCGCGCAAGTGGAAAACAGCCTGAACACCGTGCGCTCGGATGCACGCGCCAACCTGTCTCTGGCGGTCGATGAGCTCAACGGGCTCGCCAGCGAACTGGTGCTGATGAACCGCGCGATGGCCACCACCCGTGGCACGGCCGACGCCGCCTTGCTCGACCGCCGGGATGCCCTGCTGCTGCGCGCGGGTGAACTGCTCGGTGCCGGCGTGAGCGTGAGCGACGAAGGTTTTGCGCGCATTTTTGTGGACGGGCAGCCGCTGGTGAACGGGGAGCACGGCGGGCAGATCGAGAGCACCGGCCTGCAGGACGACGTGGGTGAGCCGATCCGCTTCAGCCTGCGGCTCAATCCGACGGGCCAGGAGGCGGTGTCGGTGGTGGTGCCGCTGCGCGCCGACGAATGGGGTGGTGCACTGGGCGGGCAACTGCGCCTGGCGCGCGACCCGTCGGTGGTGCTTCAGCCATCGGGCACGCCGGACCCGGCCTTGCAGCGCCTGACCTCGTTGTTTGATGCCGCCCGCGCCGAAAGCACGGCCTCCGCCGATCCCCTGAGCCAGGCACTGTCCCGGCTGGCGGCGTGGAATTCGCGCCAGCCCGGGGTTTCGGAAGCCGATGTGAAGGCCGCCTTCCTCCAGCTCGCGCAAGCCGCGAACGACACGGAATCCTCTCAGAACGCCGCCAGCCTGCAGGACGGGCTGCTGTCGAGCTGGCGGGGGATGGTCTCAAACCTGGGTGCCGAGGTCACGGTGCACGAGGTCGGGCAGGCGTCGTCGGCTGCGGTGGAGCAGCGACTGAAAAGCGATTTTGAATCGCAGTCGGGGGTGAACCTCGACGAGGAGGCCGCCAACCTGCTGCGTTACCAGCAGGCCTACTCCGCCGCCAGCCGACTGCTGCAAGCCAACGCGGCCATGCTCGACGAAATCCTGGCCGTGGTCGGCCGCTGACCCCTTTTTGAAAGGTATTGATCATGAGAGTTTCCACTGCCCAGATGTACCAGGTGCCGGCCGACGCGGTGGGCTCCGGCAGCGCTGCGATGGCGCGCGAAATCGGCCGCATTGCCTCCGGCAGGGGCATCGACGCCGTGTCCCAGGACGTGGCGGCTGTGTCGCAGTCGTCCCGCCTGACCCAGGTGAAAGCCCGCACCGAAGTGCATGCCGGCAACCTGTCCGAGCTGGACATGCGTTATGCCGAGGCCGATCTGAGCCTGTCCGCCATTGGTGACGCACTGCTGCGCATGGGCGAGGCCCTGGCCCGCTCGCGCAACGGTGCCCTGGCATCGGACGCCCAGAACGCGCTGTCGACCGGTCTCCGGCTCGATGCGGCCGCGATCCAGGCCGAGCTCACCCGCCGTGACAGCCAGGCGCGCCCGATCTTCTCCCAGGGCGTGGCCGACGCGGATCACCCCGCGCTTGAAGTCCGGCCCGGGCAAACCATGTCGTCCGAGGTCACCCTGGAAGGCAGCGCGGAAACCACGCTGGCCGGGTTGATCGGCCAGGACTGGGTGCTCGATCTGGCCAGCAGCACGGACGCGCAGCGCGGCCAGGCGGCCCAACAGATCGAAGCCTTGCGCGCGGCCGTGCTGGACGCCCGGGGTTCGGTGGGTACCCGCTGGAGCCTGGTCGCCACCTACCAGGACGCCAACCAGGGCGTGGCCGATGCGGCGGTGGCGGCCCGCTCTTCCCTGGTCGACACCGATCTGGCGCAGGCGGCCTCGAGCCTGGCCACGTACAGCGCCCAGCTCCAGGCGGCCCGCTCGATGTTCGGGCGCATCGAGTCGACCAGCCTGTTCGACCTCATTCGCTGAGCCTTCACCTTTTCTTAGCTTCCGGAAATTTTCATGACTATCCCTTTGGGTTGGATAATCGGCATGGTGTGTGTCCTCGGTGGATACGCACTGCATGGCGGGCACCTCCGCGTGCTGTGGCAACCGACCGAAGTGTTGACCATCGTGGGTGCTGCAGTGGGGTATCTGATCGCCTCCAACAACACCCGTGTCCTCATGCACACGATGAAGGCGGTGCCGGCATCGTTTCGCGCTGTGGCCACCAGCAAGCGCCTGTATCTCGACCTGCTTTGCCTGCTCTTCGAAATCCTCAACCGCATTCGCCGCGACGGCCTGATGTCGCTGGAGGGTGACATCGAGGACTCGAAAGCCAGCGCCCTTTTTGCGAAGTACCCCACGATCCTGAAAGACCACCACCTGGTGGAATTCCTGACCGACTACCTGCGCATGATGTTGGGCGGCGCGCTGAACGTGATGCAGATCGAGAACCTGATGGAGCAGGAGCTCGATGTTCACCACCAGGTGGCGCACGTGCCGGTGACGGTGGTGCAGAAAGTGGCCGACGCCTTGCCCGCGTTCGGCATTGTGGCCGCCGTGATGGGCGTGGTGCACACCATGGGCTCGATCGGTCTGCCGCCCGAGGAGCTGGGCAAGCTGATCGGCGCCGCGCTGGTCGGTACCTTCCTCGGCATCTTGCTGGCCTACTCGGTCGTCGGCCCGGTGGCCAGCGTCATGGAGCAGAACAACGAAGCCGAGTCCAAGGCCTTTCTGTGTGTCAAGACGGTGTTGCTGGCCCACATGAACGGGTTCACGCCCCAGGCTTCGGTGGAGTTTGGCCGCAAGATCCTTTACCCGGATCTTCGCCCGAGCTTCCAGGAGCTCGATGACGAAACCAAAGCTGCGAAGGCCAAATAGTGGCCACCACCGCCAACAAGCCCTTGCCGCCGATCGTTGTCAAACGCATCAAGAAGGCGGGCCACGGTCACCACGGCGGCGTCTGGAAGATCGCCTACGCCGACTTCGTGACGGCCATGATGGCTTTCTTCCTGCTGATGTGGGTGCTGGGCTCCACCACCAGTGGCGATCTCGCCGGCATTTCGGCCTATTTCCAGAACCCGTTGCGCGTGTCCATCAATGGCGGCTCGGGCTCGGGAGACGCGGCCCGCATCATCAAGGGCGGCGGCGACAACATCTTCAAGCAGGACGGGCAGGAAGCCCGGGCAGACTCCAACACACCCCAGCGCAAGGTGAGCAACGAGGAAGAGGTCACGGCGCAGTTCAACCGGATGCAGGAAGAGCGGCTGGAGCAGCTCCAGCGGGCGCTGGACCAGCAGATCGCCTCGGATGCTTCGCTGGACCGGTTCAAGAACCAGATCTTCATGGACATCACGTCCGATGGCTTGCGGATCCAGATCGTTGACGAAAAAAGCCGTCCCATGTTTCCGTCGGGCAGTGCACAGATGTCGGCGCAATCGCTGCAACTGCTCACCACCATCGGACGGGTGCTCAGTGGTCTGCCCAACAAGTTGCGCATTGAAGGCCACACCGACTCGCGCCCATTTGGCGGCAGCATGGCCGACTACGGCAACTGGGAGCTGTCGAGTGACCGCGCGCACGCGGCTCGCCGGGCCATCGTGGGCGGCGGGTTCGAGTCGTCCCAGATCTCGCTGGTGGCGGGGTTTGCCGACAGCGTTCAGCTCAATCCCGCAGACGCCAACGATCCGCTGAACCGGCGCATCTCGCTGCTGGTGCTCAAGCAGCAGGCGCGGCCGGCCAACGGCCGCAACAGCGCCTTCGCGCCCAACGCGGTGGCGCCTGCTGCACCGGCAGAGCGGGCCGTGGCCGAACCTGCCTCGCCTGAAACCCGTTCAGGCAATCCTTCGGCCATTCCCCGCGCCGCCGAGGGCCTGGTGGCCCCGGCGCCTGCTCGCCCGGTTTCCAGCACCCGAGGTCAGGCCCTGGTTTTACCCGAACAGCGTTGATGGGGATCCGATTTGTGCGCTCGCTGCCGGCCGCTGTCCTGCTGACGCTGGGGTGGGGGCTGTTTGCCGCCTCGGTGGCGGCACAAGGCCTGCCGGCCGCGGCCGCTCCCGCGGCGGCCAGCGGCGCGCTGCCCTCGCTGCTGCAGCGGTACGCGTCGGCCCAGCGGGTGGCGCTGACGGAGCAGGTCTGTCTGGCAGAGGCCCGCTGCGTCACCAACGAGGCGCGCCTGCTGGAGGCCCTGGAGACCAGCCGGCGACTGTTGCAGGCGGTGGCAGACCTGGCCGAAGCGGGTGACGCAGAAGCCGCCTACCAGCGCGGAATGTTGTCGCTGGCGGTCATGGAAAAGCATGCCAAACGCCTGGGCACGGACCGCCAGCCGGGAGCGCCTGCCCGAACGGCGCACCTGCGGCGGCTGATCTCGACGGAAGCCGCCACCGCGCAACGCTACCTCGGTCGGGCCGCACAGGCGGATCACGCCCCGGCCTGTCGCGCCATGGCCGGGCATCTCGCACAGCGGATGCCACCTCCCGAGCCCGTGCTGGTGGCCAGGCTTTACCTGTGTGCCGTGCGTGGGTTCGCTGCCCAGGGCAGCCGGACGGCGGCGCTGGATGCGTTTGCTTCCATGCGCGAGGCGGTACCGCCCACTTCCATGGAACTGGTGGAGGCGTATTCACTGCTCTTTCGCTCGAGGGCTGCCGACCGAAGCCCGCCACCGTCCGGCCCGGAGATGGGCATCAACACCGGGGAAGGCAAAGCCCCGTGACCAGTGCCCTGACTGGGCAGGCCGCCAGCGCACCCGCCTCCACGCTCAGCCCCCGCCGCCGGTGCCCCCGAATTTTTGCATCGCCAACCGATCCCCGCAGGACATCTTCATGAAATCGCACACGCCCAGCCACAGGTCCCATCGCCCCCTGTTCACCGCAACCTGCACCGGAGCAGCCGCATGAGGGCCTGGTCGATTCGTCTCGTGACGGTGCTCCTCGCGCTGGGGGTCGTGGCCTGTTCGGATTACGACCGGGCCCGAAGCGCGTTTGAAGGTGGCGATTACGCGAAGGCGTTCGAGCGCTACACCGTGCTGGCCGAGGCCGGGGATGTGCGCGCGCAATACGATTTGTCGCAGATGTACTTTCAGGGCGTCGGTGGTCAGGGCGACACCCAGCGGGCCTGGCACTGGTTGCTCACGTCTGCCGATGGCGGCAACGTGGCGGCCATGGTGAAGCTGGGATCGATTTATGAAAACGGCGTGGGGGCCAGCCGTGACAACGCCTCGGCCGCCCAGTGGTATCTGCGGGCCGCCCGGCGCGGCGATCCGATCGGACGCTTCAACCTCGCCTCCTTGTATCTCAAGGGCATCGGTGTCCCGAGGGACGAGGTGGCCGCCCTGGCCTGGTTTCGCATGGCCTTGAAGGCGGGCGGGCCTGCCGCGCGGTCGTGGGCTGACCAGCTGGAGCGGCGTCTGACCGCTGAGGAGCTCGCCAGGGTCGATCAGATCGTGGAGCAGCTGGAGGCGGCCGAGAAGGAGTGAGCGATGGCTTCCGACCAGACCAGCGAAGACAAGACGCTTGAACCCAGTGACAGAAAACTGGAAAAAGCCCGCGAAGAGGGCCGGTTCCCGCAGTCCAGAGACCTGAGCTTTGTGTTTGCGCTGGCGCTGGCAGCGGCCGCTGTGCTGTTGCTCGGACCCTATTTCTGGAGGGCCACAGAACACCTGGTGAGCGGCGCGCTGGAGTGGGACGGACGGGACGACCCGCTCGAGCATCTGAAGCGCTGGGCGTCCGGTCCCTTGTTGGCTTTTGGCCTTGTGGTCGGGGGGTTCCTGCTGGTGGCGGGAGCACTGGGCGCACTGGCGCCGCTCGCACTGACCCGCTTGCAGCCCGTTTTTTCACCGAAGTTCGACCTCAGCCGCCTGGACCCGGTGGCCGGCCTCGGGCGCATGTTCTCGGCCCAGAACCTGTTTGCACTGGTCAAGGGTGTGCTGGTGACGCTGGCCGTGCTGGCGGTGGGGGTGGGTTATTTCCTGTTGCAACGGGACAGTCTGATGCTCGCACCCACGGCGGCCGTTCAGGCGGCTGTGGTTCGCATGGGTGGCGTGCTCGGGGGCGGACTGCAGTGGCTGATGCTGGTGGTGGTCCTGATCGCCATTGCAGACGCCAGCTTCCAGTGGTTCGACTTTCGACGCCAGATGCGCATGTCCCTGCAGGACATGAAGGACGAGAACAAGGAGAGCGAGGGCTCGCCGGAAATCCGTGCCCGATTGCGCTCCCTGCAACGCGAAGCCTCCAGGCGGCGCATGATGAGCGCGGTCGAGAAGGCCGACGTGGTGGTCGTCAACCCCACCCACTATGCGGTGGCGCTGCGCTACGACAGGGAGCGCATGGAGGCACCGGTGGTGGTGGCCAAGGGCTGCGATGAAGTGGCGCTGCGGATCCGGGAGCTGGCCCGCTCCAGCGGCGTGCCGCTGGCCGAATCACCGCTGCTCGCGCGTTGGCTGTCGTCGAATGTGGAGCTGGGCGCGGCCGTGCCGCCCCGCCTGTACGCCATCGTTGCCCAGTTGCTGGCCTGGGCTTATGCCAGCCAGCAGGGTGTGGCCCAGGCGCTGCCCGACCATCTCGTGCACATCGAGGACAGCCTGGCGGAGGCTGACTGAAGGGCGCTGAGCCTGCCGCGCTCACTCCGCCTCGACCACGATCGGGGAGGCAAACGCATACCCTTGCGTGTAGACGGTTTCCAGAGGCAGTTTCTGGTTCAGTGTCTCTTCGGCCTTGTTGCGCAGGCGGCGCACCAGCGACTCCATGCGGCGCGAGGCGTAGTTGTCCGGGTCGTGCCCCAGCAGGTTGACCAGGTCCTTTCTCGCCACGGTCTTGCCAGGCTGCTCGGCCAGGCGGCTGAGCAGCATCAGTTCCGAATGGGTGAGTTTCAGGCGCAGACCGGCCGGGGTTTGAAGCGTCCAGTTCAGCTGGTTGAGTGTCCAGGCCTGCGCGGTTTCGGTCTGCAGCCGCCGAAGCATGTTTCTCAACAGCGACCCCAGTTCTTCCAGCGGGACCGGTTTGACCAGGTAGTTGTCGGCGCCCGCGCGCGCGCCCTCGATGCGGTCTGCGGGACTGCTGCGTCCGGACGTGACGATCACACCCTTGTTTTTGAGCTGTTCATTGCCGCTCAGCCAGGCGAGTCCGTCGCCATCGGGCAGCCCCAGGTCGAGCACGACAACGTCAAGCTGGTGGGTTCGCATCCAGTTCGTGGCCGCACCCAGGCTGCTCACCCCGTCGGCTGTGAAGCCCTCGAGGTTGAGGTAGCTGACCACCGCGTCCAGCAAGTCGGATTCGTCTTCGATCACCAGAATGCGGCCGTGTGTGCTGTCTTTGTTGTTCATGAAAGAAGTTCTCCGGTGGGTGCTGCGGGCGTGCTGTCCGGCAGCCAGATACAAAAGGTGCAGCCCTGGCCAGCAGCGCTGGTGAGTTCCACATGCCCGGCGTGCAGTTGCACCACCCGGCGCACCAGGGCCAGCCCCAACCCCAGGCCGGGCAACGGGTGTTCCTGTTCGACCCGGTAGTAGGCGTTGAACACGGCGCCGTGGTGCTTGGCGTCGATCCCGCAGCCCTGGTCGGTCACGGAAATGCCCACCCAGCCAGGTTTGCCATGCGTCTGGATCACCACGGCGCTGGAGGCGCCGGCGTGTTTGAAGGCGTTGTCGATCAGGTTCGTCACCGCCAGTTCCAGCAGGCTTTTGTCGGCCCGGACCCTTTCGTTCGTGGAGGAGGGCAGCAGCAGCAGCCGGGGGGTGTCGGCCTGCGTGCCCCTCACGTCAATGAGTGTGGCCAGCCACGGCGCCAGATCGATGGCCTCGTGTTTTTCGCCTTGGAAGTATTGGCTCAGCTGGTTCCCCTGCAGCCATTTGTCGAACAGGTTGAGCAAACGGCGCGTGGCCTTGCCCATGGTGTCCAGGCGTTTTTCCAGTTGGAGCGAACCCAGCTCCTGTTCGCGGCGCAGCAGGCTGATCTGGCTGTCCACAATGCCCAGGGGGTTGCGGAACTCGTGTGAAATCAGGGCGCCGAACAACATGTACTGCGTGAGCAGCTGGCGTTCCGTGGTCAGGGCGCGTTCGAGCTGTTCGGTTCGTGCCTGCACATTGCGCCCGAGTGTCTGCTCGGCTGTGCGCGAGGCATCCAGCAGGCTTTGCTGTGCACGCAGTGCGTCCTGCTGTGCCGCCTCCCTCTCCTGGCGTTCCTGGCGAACGATGTCGGCCAGGGCGAAGGCCAGCAGCAGCATTTCGAAGGCTGTGGCGATTTGCACCGCATAGGCAGTGAAGGTGTTGGTGGGCAGGAGCTCAAAGGTGCGAAGCACGGCGATCAGCACACCCGCCCAGAGCACGCACCAGGCCAGCAGAAACATGAAAGCGCCTTTCTGGCCAAGGCGAACCACCCGCACGCTCGTGAACATGACCAGCAGGCTGCTGCCCAGGGCAATCCACATCACCAGTTGTGCTGTCACATTCAACACGGCAGCGCTCCACAGCGCGCCAAGTGTCAACAGCGCGACGGTGATGAAGCCGGCTGCACACAGCCTGATCAGTTGCGCCAGCCGTGGTGTGTGCTGGCCAGCCTGCAGGAACTCGCAACCAAACATCAGACCGAAGCCGCCGGCCATGGACAAAAACAGCGTCTGGGCCAGTGTGTCGAAACCGGCCTGGCCCGGCCACAGGAACATCTGCCCGAGGCCGTTGCCAGCGATCATGCCCAGCCCGCCGCAGCCCATGAAGAGGGTGTAGAGCAGAAAGCGCCTGTCTTTGAGGGAGACAAACAGGAACAGGTTGTAGATCAGCAGCGCCACCAGGGCGCCAAAGTACAGGGCCTGGAGCAAAAGCACGCTCTGCATGTGGTGCGTGAAGGCCCGTTGGGGCCACCAGTACAGCGGCACGCTCACGCCGTTGTTGCTTTGCACGCGCAGGTAGACATCAACGGGTCGGGGTTCGAGCTGAACGGGGAACGCGAACGCCGAATGCAGGAAGGGGCGTGAGTCCAGCGGCAAGCGGCTGCCGGTGTGAACCGGGGTCTGGCCGGGAGCGTAAAAGTCCACCGTGTCCAGCAGAAAGTACGGCAGCTCCAGCACCCCGGCAACCGTGTCGCGCGAGGGTCCCTGCAGCGTCACCTTGACCCAGTGGGCAGACGACGAAAAACCCAGGTTGATGTTGCCCGCACCAGACCACGGCTTGAACTGCCGGTTCAGGGTGGGGCTGCGGATGTCGTCGATGCTCCATTGCGCCCGGGGGTCTTCAAGCACAGAGACATGCTCTGTCAGCCGCACCGAGCCACTTTCGCTGCCCGTGACCTGCAGCGCGCTGGCCGGACGCCAACCCAACACCGCCATCACCAACAGCAACGCCAGCCCGATGGCTCGCCGCGCCGTCCATGACGCTCGCAAACGCCCGGTGGTGCGGGGGGGCGGTGTTTTGAGCATTGTTTGTCGTATTTGATGTTAATCAGTCGGTTTTTACGACCTAAACGATCAAAGTCATTAAGTTAACATGAAACACCCCTTCCCGAGGTGCGAAAACACCTGATGACCTTGCAACCGATGATGGCCGGCAGGCCCTGGAGAAACAAAGCGTGAAGCAAATCACTCCGGTTCGGGTGCTGGTGGTGGAAGACGAGCCCGACCTGCGCGAAGCGATGGTCGCCTACCTCGAAATGGAGGGGTATCGGGTCGCCGGCGCCGGCAGCCTGCGCCAGGCCGAGCAGCACCTGGCTGCGCATGCGGTGGATGTGCTGGTGCTGGACCTGGGTCTGCCGGACGGCGACGGCCTGGATTGGCTGGGTGAACGTGCGCGCAGCCAGGACCAGGGGGTGGTGGTCACCACGGCCCGCGGGGAAGTGCGCGAACGGGTCAGTGGTGTGCGGGCCGGGGCCGACATCTATCTGGTCAAGCCCGTGCAGATGGAAGAGTTGTCAACCCTGATCAACAAGCTGGCGCAGCGCCTGCAGCCGGGCCCGGTCAGTGTCTGGTCGCTCGACAGGATGTCCTGGCAACTGACCTCACCGCAGGGTCGCGTGGTCAAGCTCACCGCCACCGAGCATGCGCTGCTGGCTCGGCTGGCGCAATCGCCTGGCCTGGCTGTCTCGCGCCAGGAACTCGTGCATTGCCTGGGTCACGATCCCCGCTATTACGACCCCAGGCGCATGGAGATTCTGGTGCGTCGGCTGCGCAACAAGGTGCGTGAAACGCTCGGCTGCCCCTTGCCCGTGGAGACCGCGCACGGCCTGGGCTACGCCTTCACCGGCGGCGTTGTTGTTCGCTGCGGTGCTTCTTGAAGCGTGACTGAGCCGGTCACCGGCCGGCACGGCCGGCCTGGCCGGGACGGGGTTGGCGCCGCGCTTGCGCTGCGTCGGCGCCCAACACGATGCCGGGTGGCGAATGTCGGTTTTTGTCGTGATTCGTCGCCGATGGTCGAGCGGCCCAAGGGCGTTCCCCGCACCTGCCGCAGGAAAAATGCCAGAAAATGTTAATTGCCTCATAAAAGCGATTAGCAATATTTTGAACGTCATTTTTCATAGTTTGCCGGCCTTGACGGATGGACCGCCAACCCTGCGGGTGCGGACAAGCAAGGGGCATGAGCAGCCCGGCCCGGTTTCACGGCTCACGCATGCGATGACAGCGTTCATGGCGGCCCGTCCTCCCCACACCCGCACCCCCTCTTTCACCTTTTCCCACTGAACACCATGATCCGCACCAAACACCGCTCTGCGACCCGTTGTGTCTCTCCCTTGCTGCAGCGCATGATGCGGAATGCGTTCAGCGTTGAGCCGCTCGAGCAGCGGGTGCTGCTGTCTGCCGACCCACTGCTGGCAGCAGCCCATGTGGTGCTGCCGCGCAATGGGGGTGAGTACGACGGCATTCACGAGCGGATGGGCTGGCAGGGTGAGGAGTCTGCTCGAGACCGCATCCAGATGCTGGCCCGCGAGCAGTCGGGCTATCCATCGGATCTCGATCTGGCCCTGCCTTCGTTTGCCGTGGACTGGACCGCTTTCGGCGTCGGAAGCGGCGCTGTGCGTTCTTCCTACATGGACGCGGCACTGCCGGCAGGGGATGCCGGCAGCGGGTTCGGCGAAACGGGCGCTCGTGTCGCGGGCGAGCGCATCCAGCTGCCGGACATGCCGGGCGAGGAACTGGGCTCACAGGTCAACGGCGACCACAGTTCGGCCGGCGCGGCAAACCCCGGTGCGGTCGCGGGTCTCGAATGGATGACCATCGGGTCTGGAAACGTGGACCTGGCCCTGCTGGCGCCGGCCGCGGGTGCTCTGGATGCCCATTTGAAGATCAATCCCGGCGCGGTGCTGGGGGGCAGCGGAACGCTGGTGGGCGATCTGGTGAACGAAGGCACGCTGAGCCCGGGCTATTCGCCCGGTCTCCAGAACCTTGCCAACTACACCCAGGGCAGCGATGCCGTGCTGCAGATCGAGATCGCCGGTCTCGCACCGGGTGTGGGTCATGACCAGATCAACATCGCGGGTCTGGCCCAGCTCGATGGCCGGCTCGATGTGGTCTTGCTGGATGGTTTTCAGCTGACTGCGGGCGACTCTTTCAAGATTCTTGACTACAGCGCCGTCGAGGGTTCGTTCTCGGCCATCGGTGGTCTGGCTGTGGGCAGCGGCATCTACCTCGAGTACCGGCAGGACGCCGATGGCGTCTGGCTGACCGCGCGGTCCCTGGAGAGCCAGACCACCGTGACCCTGGGTTCGGGCGACAACGCGGCCGAACTGAGCACCTTCAGCGACGGCGCCACCACCTTCCTGTCGGTGCAGGGCAGCGGTGCCGATGCGGCGACCCGGGTGGTCGTTCAGCTGCCGGCGCAGCAGCTGGTGGTGGAGGGCGGGACGGGACGCGACCAGATCACCCTGGGCGCGCTGCAACTGGGCGCGACCGCCCTCACCGTGCTGGCCGAGCAGATCGTGGTGCCCCAGAGCAGCGTCACGCTGTCCAGCAGCAACATCTCTTTGCTGGCAAGCGACCTGGCCACGGCCGCATCGGGCGTCGGGGCGCAGCTCGATGCCGCGTCATCGGTGATCGTGGGTGGTCAGATCAGCACCTCGGGCTGGCTGGCGATTGAATCGCGCAGCGAGGTCGAAGCGGGCCTGAACAGCCCCGACACCCTCAATCTGTCGATCCAGGCCTCCAGCGTTGCGCAATCCCGGCTGCTGGCCGGGGCTTCGATTCGTGCCGGGGGTCTGTCGGTGGTGGCTGTCAGCCAGGGCAACTACAGCGCCTCGGCCGCACCGTCTGCGTTGTCGCTCGCCAGCACGGGCTCGGTCACGGTGAGCGCCATTCAGCGTGCCGAGGCCGATATCCAGGGCGGCGTGGTGCTGCAGATCGGCCAGTTGGTGTCTCCAGCGGGTGGCAGCGAAAGCCTGCTGGTGGAGGCCCTGAACACCGCCGATGTGCTGGTGAAGATGACCAGTCAGGATGCACTGCTGACTTCGTTGACCGGTTTTGACCTGCTCAACACCGTCATCGATCTGGACAAGACCACCCTGGCGTCTCTTGGGACCGCATCGACCAGTGCCACGGCGGCGCGCCTGAGCCTGGGTGGCCTGGCGGGCGGAGCCAGCGGTGGCGTGGTGGTTCGGGCCGCCAGCGGTGGCGCGGTGATCGCCGATGTGGTTTCTTCGCTGGTGGGCAGCGTGCAGACCAACGCCTCCGACAGTGCCAGGGCGTCGGTGGCGCAATCCGATCTGTCGGCGGCGGGGCTCATGGTCTCGGCGCAGCATGCCGGTCAATACATCGGCCGCGCCAAGGATGTTCGTCAGACCATGGATGGCGGCGTCTGGGCGACGCTGGACAACACAGTCTTCCAGGGCCCGGCGCAGGGCGACGGTGTCCTGGTCGACGCCGCCGACCGCGGCTCGTATCTGGCCCGGTCGGGCGATTTCCAGCTCGATCTCAAGCAGTTCCCGTCGGTGGCGCTGGGCCGGGCCCTGGCTGGCAACACGGTGGACCGGTCTGTTTCCGCATCGGTCACCAGCAGCTCGGTGGATGCCGCTGCGATCAGCGTGGTGGCGCTCAACGCGCAGGAACTGTCGTCCCGGGTGGATGTGCAGAGCCTGGTCGACAACGGCGGCCAAAGCGCGCTGTTGCCCACCTATTCGCTGGCCCTGGGTGGCAGCGTGGCCTGGAACGAGGTCACCGGCGACGTGATGGCGGTGGTCACGGACAGCCAGCTGCGCACAGACGGCGGCGTGCGGGTGCTGGCGAACAACGAATCGGCTGTGTCGGCGCGCACGGAGGCGGCTTCGAGCGTGGCCGGCGGCAGCGGGGCGGCGGTCGGTATCGCGGTGGCTTTCAACTCGATCGGCGCGGCGATCGGCAGCGTCTGGGCAGCGGGCATGGACACGCTGCTGGGCACGGCCTGGAACGACAACCAGATCAGCGAGGTGGTCGCTAAGATCGCGGGCACGCGGCTGCAGGCGGGTGGCGACGTGACGGTGGAAGCGGTGCAGGGCGCCGACGTCAACGCCACCGTGACCAATGCGGCCGAGAGCAAAGCCTCTGCCCTGTACGGCGCGTCCGGCGCGGGCGCGGCGGCCGTGCTTGCCAGCAACCGCATCAACACCGGCGCACGCGCCTCGTTTGAACGAACACCGGCCAAGGCGGTGGTGGGTGGCCACCTGGTGGTGCGTGCCGAGGATGACATCGGCGTGCACGCCAATGTGAAGCTGGTGGCCTCGTCGACCACCAGCAACGACGGTGGCGTCCAGGTGCTCAGAGACCTCGCGGGCAGCTTGCAGGACGCCGTCAACCCGGCCCGGTACCTGAGCAGCAACACCGCCACGGTGCCGGTTCAGTTTGGCGACCGGGTGAAGGTGGCCGAGGGCGATGATGCCGGCAAGATCTACCGCTACCTGGGTGAGCAGGGCAGCATCAAGCCCAGCACCGAGGCCTACGACAACCTGGACCTGTGGCAGGAGGTGCTCGGCACCGACGCCATTCCGAGCATCGGAAACATCAGCAACTCCGACGCGATCGCGGTCGGCGGTGTGGTGGTGCGCAACGATGTGCGCGGTGGGGCGAAGGCATCGGTGAGCGATGTGCAGAGCGCCAGCGCCTCGCTGACGATCGAGGCCGTGGCCAGCTCGGTGATCCAGGCCAAGCTCGACAGCTATGTGGAGAGCTCGGGCGGCAGTGCGTTTGGTCAGGGCACGAGCCTGGCGGTCAACGCGACCATTGCCACCAACCTGGTTCTTGGAGACACCAGCGCCGAGTTGCTGCGCAGTGTGGTGGACACCCTGAGCGGCGACGTTCTGGTGCGTGCGTCCAACACCGCCGGCATCACGGCCACCAACAACAGCATCACCAAGAGTGGTGACAGCGGGGCTGGCGTGATGCTGGCCTTCAACACCCTGGGCTGGAAAGCGCAAAACGTCCTGTTCCAGGCGGTGGACGCCCTGGTGGGGACGTCGATCGGTGACATCGACACCAGCGGCGCCGTGGCCCGCGTGGTGGACAGCACAGTGACAGCCAGCGGCCACGTCAAGGTGGAGGCCATCCAGGCCGCACAACTGACAGCCAGCCTGAGCAACGACAGCACCTCGGCGGCGTCGGCATTGTTTGGCGCTTCCAGCCTGGCGGTGAGTGCCGTGCTGGCGATGAACCGGGTGGCCAGCGAAGCCCTGGCCACGGTGGAGGGCAGCACGCTGGGTGCGACCGGTCGCATCGATGTACTGGCCAGGGAAGAGGCGGGTATCAAGGCCAACAGCGACATGAAGGCGATATCGAGCACCACCAACGATGCAGGTGCCAGCCTGGTCGGCGGCTTGATCGGCGACCTGAGCGCGGGCTACCAGTTCACCACCCGCTCGGGCACACAGCCCCTCAAGGCAGGCGACCTGGTGCGGGTGGCATCTGACCACCGCTCCGGCGGTGTGGCCGGCGGCGTTTACCGCTACAGCGGAGCGGACACCAGCACCAAACTGTCGGGTGTCAATTATTTTGGTGCGGACTGGCAGCGCGTGCTGCCCGAGGCCGCTTCCAAACTGCTGCCGAACCTCAACCTCTCCGGCTCCGACGCCATTGGCGTGGGCGGTCTGGTGGTGCTCAACGACCTGCGTGGTCAGGTCAAGGTCGCGGTGACCAACAGCCAGGCCTCGGCCGGCGTTGACCTGAACATGGCCGCCGTGTCCCTGACCCAGCTCAGCGCGCTGTCCGAAGGCATGGTGACCTCCTCGGGTGGCAGCTCGTTTGGCGAGGGCACGAGCCTGGCGGTCAACGCCATGATCGTGACGAACATGGTGCTGGCCGATGTGCTGGTGGATGTGAAAGCCAGCACGCTGCGCGCCGGGGGGAACCTGAGCGCCACGGCCGACAACGACAGCGCCATTGACGCCACGCTCAACAGCGTGACCAAGAGCGGCGACACGGCCGTGGGCGTGGTGCTGGCTTTCAACACCCTCGGGTGGGAGCCGCAGAACATACTTTTCCGTTCAATCGATGCATTGGTCGGCACGGAAATCGGTGATGCCAAACCGTCGCGGGCGCAGGCGCTGTTGCTGGACACGGTGCTGGTCGCCGGTGGTGACGTGCTGGTGGACGCCAGCAATGCGGCGCAACTGAACGCCACCCTCAGCAACGCCGCCACGTCGGAAGCCTCGGCCCTTTTTGGCGCTTCCGGCACCGGCGCATCGGCGGTGCTGGCCAGCAACATGGTGGCCGCCGGCGCGCTGGCACAGGTGGACTTCAGCGCCACTTTTGTGCTGCCCTCCGACCTGGTGCGCCAGATCACCGCGGGCGGCGCGTTTGCGGTGCGTGCCAGCGACACGGCCGGCGTGTTCGCCAACGTGAAGCTGGTGGCTTCCTCGACCACCACCAACCTCGGTGGTGTCGACATCTTGCGCAACACCGTGTCCACCGTGTCGGACATGGTGAAGGCGCCCAAATTCCTGAACACCGACACCGGCACCTACACCATCAAGTTCGACGAACGCGTCAAGCTCGTTGACGGGGACGACGCGGGCAACATCTACCGCTACATGGGTGTCAGCGGGAGCTTCACGCCTGCAGACGCCGATTACACCGACCTGGACCTCTGGCAAGAGGTGCTCAGCACCAACGCCATTCCCGGCATCGGCAACGTCAGCGACTCCGACGCCATTGCCATCGGCGCTGCGGTGGTCCGCAACGATGTGCGCGGTGGCGCCACGGCGCAACTGAGCGACGCCAGTGTCCAGTCGGCCAGTGCCCTGGTGGATGCGCGCGCGCAGTCCACCATCAAGGCGGTGCTCGACAGTTACGCAGAGAGCTCGGGCGGCAGTGCGTTTGGCGAGGGCACGAGCCTGGCGGTCAACGCGACCATTGCGACCAACCTGGTGCTGGGAGGCGCCACGGCGGAGTTGCTGCGCAGCGTGGTGGACACCCTGAGCGGCGATGCCGTGGTGCGCGCCACCAACACCTCCGCGATCAACGCCACCAACGACAGCGTGACCAAAAGCGGTGACACCGGCGCGGGCGTGATGCTGGCCTTCAACACCCTGGGCTGGAAAGCGCAAAACATCCTGTTCCAGGCGGTGGACGCCCTGGTGGGGACGTCGATCGGTGACATCGACACCAGCGGCGCCGTGGCCCGCGTGGTGGACAGCACAGTGACAGCCAGCGGCCACGTCAAGGTGGAGGCCATCCAGGCCGCACAACTGACAGCCAGCCTGAGCAACGACAGCACCTCGGCGGCGTCGGCATTGTTTGGCGCTTCCAGCCTGGCGGTGAGTGCCGTGCTGGCGATGAACCGGGTGGCCAGCGAAGCCCTGGCCACGGTGGAGGGCAGCACGCTGGGTGCGACCGGTCGCATCGATGTACTGGCCAGGGAAGAGGCGGGTATCAAGGCCAACAGCGACATGAAGGCGATATCGAGCACCACCAACGATGCAGGTGCCAGCCTGGTCGGCGGCTTGATCGGCGACCTGAGCGCGGGCTACCAGTTCACCACCCGCTCGGGCACACAGCCCCTCAAGGCAGGCGACCTGGTGCGGGTGGCATCTGACCACCGCTCCGGCGGTGTGGCCGGCGGCGTTTACCGCTACAGCGGAGCGGACACCAGCACCAAACTGTCGGGTGTCAATTATTTTGGTGCGGACTGGCAGCGCGTGCTGCCCGAGGCCGCTTCCAAACTGCTGCCGAACCTCAACCTCTCCGGCTCCGACGCCATTGGCGTGGGCGGTCTGGTGGTGCTCAACGACCTGCGTGGTCAGGTCAAGGTCGCGGTGACCAACAGCCAGGCCTCGGCCGGCGTTGACCTGAACATGGCCGCCGTGTCCCTGACCCAGCTCAGCGCGCTGTCCGAAGGCATGGTGACCTCCTCGGGTGGCAGCTCGTTTGGCGAGGGCACGAGCCTGGCGGTCAACGCCATGATCGTGACGAACATGGTGCTGGCCGATGTGCTGGTGGATGTGAAAGCCAGCACGCTGCGCGCCGGGGGGAACCTGAGCGCCACGGCCGACAACGACAGCGCCATTGACGCCACGCTCAACAGCGTGACCAAGAGCGGCGACACGGCCGTGGGCGTGGTGCTGGCTTTCAACACCCTCGGGTGGGAGCCGCAGAACATACTTTTCCGTTCAATCGATGCATTGGTCGGCACGGAAATCGGTGATGCCAAACCGTCGCGGGCGCAGGCGCTGTTGCTGGACACGGTGCTGGTCGCCGGTGGTGACGTGCTGGTGGACGCCAGCAATGCGGCGCAACTGAACGCCACCCTCAGCAACGCCGCCACGTCGGAAGCCTCGGCCCTTTTTGGCGCTTCCGGCACCGGCGCATCGGCGGTGCTGGCCAGCAACATGGTGGCCGCCGGCGCGCTGGCACAGGTGGACTTCAGCGCCACTTTTGTGCTGCCCTCCGACCTGGTGCGCCAGATCACCGCGGGCGGCGCGTTTGCGGTGCGTGCCAGCGACACGGCCGGCGTGTTCGCCAACGTGAAGCTGGTGGCTTCCTCGACCACCACCAACCTCGGTGGTGTCGACATCTTGCGCAACACCGTGTCCACCGTGTCGGACATGGTGAAGGCGCCCAAATTCCTGAACACCGACACCGGCACCTACACCATCAAGTTCGACGAACGCGTCAAGCTCGTTGACGGGGACGACGCGGGCAACATCTACCGCTACATGGGTGTCAGCGGGAGCTTCACGCCTGCAGACGCCGATTACACCGACCTGGACCTCTGGCAAGAGGTGCTCAGCACCAACGCCATTCCCGGCATCGGCAACGTCAGCGACTCCGACGCCATTGCCATCGGCGCTGCGGTGGTCCGCAACGATGTGCGCGGTGGCGCCACGGCGCAACTGAGCGACGCCAGTGTCCAGTCGGCCAGTGCCCTGGTGGATGCGCGCGCGCAGTCCACCATCAAGGCGGTGCTCGACAGTTACGCAGAGAGCTCGGGCGGCAGTGCGTTTGGCGAGGGCACGAGCCTGGCGGTCAACGCGACCATTGCGACCAACCTGGTGCTGGGAGGCGCCACGGCGGAGTTGCTGCGCAGCGTGGTGGACACCCTGAGCGGCGATGCCGTGGTGCGCGCCACCAACACCTCCGCGATCAACGCCACCAACGACAGCGTGACCAAAAGCGGTGACACCGGCGCGGGCGTGATGCTGGCCTTCAACACCCTGGGCTGGAAACCGCAAAACATCCTGTTCCAGGCGGTGGATGCCCTGATCGGCACCCAGATTGCCGACATGCAGGCGTCGGGTGCGGTGGCCCGCGTGACGAACAGCACCGTCACCGCCAGCGGCCATGTGCAGGTGGAGGCGATCCAGGCCGCGCAAATCACCGCGAAGCTCACCAACGACAGCACCTCGGCAGCCTCGGCCTTGTTCAACGCCTCCAGCATGGCCGTGAGTGCCGTGCTGGCCATGAACCGCGTGGCCAGTGAAGCCCTGGTCACGGTGGACAACAGTCGCCTGACGGCCGGTGGCACTGTCAAGGTGGACGCCCGTGAAAGAGCGGGCATTGACGCCAGCAGCGACCTGAAGGCCATTTCGAGCACGACCAACGACCTGGGCTCCAGCCTGGTGGGCGGGCTGATCAGCGACCTGACCCGCAGCTACGACTATTCCAGCCGCTCGGGCAACCGGACGATCGCCAGCGGTGACCTGGTTCGTGTGGCCAGCGGTCACACCGCCGGGGGCGTGAGCGGCGGCGTGTACCGCTATGTGGCTGCGGTTCCGGTGGCGAGCGATCCGAGTGTCGACTTCGGTGGCACGCTGATCGATCTCGCGAAGGAAGACTTTCTGGGCGCCGACTGGGCCCGTGTGGTGCCGGGCAACATCGCCGCGGCCATCCCGTCGCTGAGCTTCACAGAGTCCGATGCAATCGGTGTCGGCGGCCTGGTGGTGCGCAACGACTTGCGCAGTTCGGTCAAGTCGATGGTCAACAACAGCCAGCTGCGCGCCGGCGGCGATGTGCTGCTATCTGCGCTGGAAGCGACCGATCTCAAGGCCCTGTCTGAAGGCATGGTCAGCTCCTCTGGCGGCAGCGCGTTTGGCACCGGCACCAGCCTGGCGGTGAACGCCATGATCGTGACCAACCTGGTGTTGTCCGACGCCGTGGTCGAAGCGCTCTCCAGCACGCTGGATGCCACCGGCAACGTGTCGGTGACGGCGGAGAACGCCAGCGGCATCGACGCCACCCTCAACAGCGTGACCACCAGTGGCGACACCGCGGTGGGCGTGTCGCTGGCCTTCAACACGCTGGGCTGGGAGTCACAGAACATCCTCTTCCAGGCGCTGGACGCGCTGATCGGCACCTCCATCGGCGATGCGCAGCCGTCCCAGGCCCGGGTCCGGGTGCTCGACACCGCCCTGTCTGCCGGCGGGAGCCTCACGGTGGAAGCCACCAATGCGGTTCAGCTCAATGCCACATTGAGCAACGCCGCGTCGTCCTCGGCCTCGGCGCTGTATGACGCCTCGGGCGTGGGTGCCTCGGCGGTGCTGGCCAGCAACATGGTGGCGGCGGGCGCCGTGGCCACCATCGAATACGGATCGACCTACGTCCGGCCGCAGGGCCGCACCGATGATGTGGTGGCGGGCGGCGATTTTGTCCTGCGCGCCAGCGATGCGGCTGGCGTCTACGCCAACATGAAACTGGTCGCCTCGTCGGTGACCAGCAACACCGGCGGTGTGAGCGTGTTGAAAAACTCGCTCAACGCCCTCTCCGTCAAGGACTTCGACTACCTGAGCACCGACGGCGAACAAAGCCTGGTCTTTGGCGACCTGGTGCGGCTGGCGCAGGACCACGATGCCGGCGGCACGCCTGGCGGTCTGTACCGTTACATGGGCACCGCCTCGACGGTGGATCTGGCGGCCGCCGACTTCAGCGATCTGGGTTACTGGTTCGAGAAGACCTCGACCCAGGCCATTCCCGAACTCAACATCAGCGATTCCGATTCGGTGGCGGTGGGCGTGCTGGTGGTGCGCAACGACGTGCGCAGTGGCGCTGTGGCCCGCATCTCGGACGCGCGCATCGACGCCGCTGCCATCCAGGTGCAGGCACTCGAAGAGGCGATCATCCGTGCCGTGAACAACAGCGAGGCCACCTCGTCGGGCGGCAGTGCGCTGGGCGAGGGCACGAGCCTGGCCGTCAACGGTGTGATCGCGACCAACCTGGTGCTGTCGCATGCCGACGCCGAGATCCTGCGCAGCCAGGTGCAGAGCCGCAGCGGCGACGTGGCCGTGAACGCCGACAACCATGCGTTCATCGACGCGCGCAACGTGGCCAATGTGCAGTCGGGTGACACCGGCGTGAACGTCACCCTGGCTTTCAACACCATCGGCTGGGAAGCACAGAACATCCTGTTCCAGACGATCGACGCCCTCATCGGAACCGACATCGGCAACGAAGACCCGGCGCGTGTGCGCGCCTACATCACCGATTCCCAGGTGACCTCAGCCGGCAACGTCAGCGTCACCGCCACGAACCGCGCCGTGTTGCGCGCGCTGGTGGACAACGACACCGAGTCCAAGGCCTCGGCCCTCACGGACGCGTCCAGTCTGGCCGTGGGCGCCGTGCTGAGCAGCAACATGGTGAGCGCGGTCACCGATGCCGCGATCCGCAGCAGCAACGCCACCAACCAGGTGGTGAAAGCAGCGGGCAACGTCGTCATTGAGGCCACGGAAAACGCGTCGATCCGCGCCATCTCGCGCTTGTCCGCCATCGCATCCACCCAGAACGACGGTGGCATGGGCCTGGTGACGGGCTTCATCGTGAACAGCGCAGGCACGGATTTTACCGACCGGTCCGGCACGCAGACCGTGGCCAAGGGCACTCTGGTGCGCGTGGGCAGTGCGGCCTACAACAGCTACGACGAACCCGACACCGTGCAAGCCGGTGACCGGGTCGAGATCAAGTTCGACAGCGAGGGCGCGGCCGAGGGCGATGTCTTTGAATACGTGGGCAGCACCGCCCTGGAAACGCCCGATCTGGTCGAAGAAGACTGGAGCAACAGCCAGCGCTGGCGCAAGGTGCTCGGCGAGGCCGGGCAGGTCTACCTGTTTCTCGGCACGCCAGGCGCGCTGGACCTGGGCGTGCAGGACTTCACCAACAAGTCGCGCTGGCAGTCGCTGCCTTCCACCGATCCGAAAGATCTGGTGCCGGGCTTGAGCACCAACATTTCGGATTCGGACTCGATGGCCTTTGGTGGCCTGATCGTGCGCAACGACGTTCGAAGCGGCGTCAAGGCCCTGCTGCTGGGGCAGCAGGTTGAAGCCGTGGGCCATGTGCACATTCTGGCGACCGAAAACGCCAGCATCCTCGCGCAGACCGACAGCACGGTGAAGTCCAGCGGCGGCAGTGCGTTTGGCGAGGGCGAGGACGTGGCTGTCAACGCGGTCATCGTCACCAACCTGGTGCTGGCCTCCGCCGATGCGCTGGCGAACCGCAGCAGTGTGCAGTCCGGTGGAAACTTCCGTGTGGAAGCCGTGGACAGCGCGCGCATTGTCAGCACCATCGACTCCAGCGTGAGCTCGGGCGGCTACGCCATTGGTGCGGTGCTGGCCTTCAACACGGTGGGCTGGAACCCGCAGAACGTGTTCGCCAACGCCATCGACACGCTCGCGGGTGGCGTGTTCGGCACCGAAGATCCGGTGCACGCGCGCGCCGTGACCGAGGCGGTTTCCATCGCGGCGGGTGGCGACATCGTGATCCGAGCCGACTCCAACGCCGCCATCGACGCCCGCATTGAAAACGCGTCGGCGGCCATTGGTGTGACCCCCGCAGGCGGGGCGAGCAGCATCACCGTGGGCGCGATCCTGAGCCTGAACCTGGTCAGCACGTCGAGTGCGGCCACGCTGGGCGCGAGTGCGTCTGGCGTGAAGGCCGGTGGCAAGCTGTCGGTCAGCACCATCGAGCGTTCGTCCATCGTGTCCGACGTCGAGGCGGCGTCGATTTCTGTTGGCGTCGGTACCGGTGAAGCCACCGCTGTGTCCATCAGTTTTGCGATGGCGCGCAACACCTTGCGCAGCGAGGCATCGGCCTCCCTGGCCGCTGGCCTGGCGGTGTCGGTGGCGGGTGATGTCTTGGTGACAGTGGAGCGCAGCGGCTCCATTGAGGCCACGGCCACTGCCACGGCGGTTGCCGTGGCGGCTGGTTTGAAAAGTTCGGTGGCCGTGGCCGGCGGCGGCGCGATCGCGGTCAACACCATTTTGGGCGGCAGCAGCGCCGTGATCCGCAACAGCGACATCAGCGCTGGCGGCCATGTCGATGTGCTGGCGCTGGATACCGCGCGCATCGATGCACTGGTGCGCGCCGCTGCCCTCGCCGTGGGGTTTGGGTCCAAAGCCACGCCGGCGGTGGCCCTGGGCCTGTCGGTGGCGATGAACGAAATTGGCTGGGACCGCAGCCAGACGCCGCCGATCACCTACAACAACGAAGACAAACCCAACGCGCTGCGCACGGGCGATACCGTGCTGATCACGAAGGGCCCACAGATCGGGCAGGTGTTTGAATACACCGGCGAGAGCCGCAACGACAAGGACGGCATCAGCCTGGGCGCGCAGAGTTACCACGACCGGGCCCAGTGGCGCCGTGTGGCGATCACCCCCAGCCGGGCCGAGACCACGGCACTGATCGAAGGCTCCGGCGTTCAGGCCGGAGGCAACCTGACGGTGCTGGCCACCTCCACCGCGAGCATCGGCGCGGTGGTGCTGGCCGGCACGGTTGGTGTGGCGGCTTCGGCCAAGGCGGGTGTGGCGGTGTCTGCCGCCGGTGTCTACACCGAGAACAACATCCTGGTGGATGTGCGCGCGCAGATCCGCAACAGCGGTGCGATCGCTGCCAACCAGATCACGGTGCTGGCCGACAACGCGGCCAGCATCAACGCGATCGCCGGTGCGGCTTCGATCGGCGCATCGCTGGGTGGCAAGGCCGGCATTTCGGTCACCATCGGTTTGAGTCTCGCCTTCAACGCGGTGGCCGGCGACACGCTGGCCAGCATCGATGCGGCGCAGACGGTGACGGCGCGCTCTGGCGACCTGCGCATCAGCGCGGTCTCCCGGTCGGTGCCCCTGTTCACCATCGATCTCGCCACCACCGCCGGCTTGTCGGCCGCGGTGCTCGATGATGCTGCCACCAGCGACCCGGACGATGAGGACACGGAGGGCCGGGACGAATACATGCTGGACCGCAGCAAGGACCTGGGTCTGCTGTCGAAACTGGCCGATGCGCTGCGATTGAACGGCATGGCCTTGCCGTCCGCACCGAGCCTCACGGCCGACTGGGACCTCACCTCGGGCGATGGCCAGAAAGAGCTCAAGCCAGGACAGAAAGTCAAGCTGGCCGGGGGCTACGCCCTGGGCGGAACGGGTGGGCGGGTCTACGAATTCACCGGCAGCACGTCCCTGGATGGGGATCTCGGCACGCTGAATTACGCCGACACGACACGCTTCAAGGTGGTGGAGCCCGAGCTTGTGCTGCGGGTGCTGGAGCGTGGTCGCTCGTGGCAGTTGTTGCTGGCCAATGGCCGCAGTTACACGCTGCAGCTGAACGCGGCCAACCCCACGCTTCTGCAGGTGGGCAACAGCACCATCCACGCGGTGTCGGCCGCGGCCGCGCTGGGACTGGCGGTGGGGGGCACGGCGGGCATTGCGGTCAGCGGCGCGGGCGCCGTGGCCTACAACGAGGTGCTCAACAGCACGGTGGCGCAACTCTCCAACGGCGATGCCACCGCCACCGGCAACGTGTTTGTGACCGCTGTCAACACGGCGGCGATCAGCTCGATCGTGGCGGCTGTTTCCCTGGCAGTGGGCGCCGGGGGCACTGCTGGCGTGGGGGCGTCGATCGGCATCGCGCTGGCGCGCAACTGGATCGGCTACACCGATGAGGCGCCGGCCTTGCGGGCGCAAACCCGGGCCTCGGTGCTGGATGCCAGCATCAACGCGGGCGGCGACATCCAGGTGCTGGCCACCGCAGAACAGCGCATCGGTGCGCTGGTGCTCAGCGGCTCAGCAGCCATTGCCGGCGGCGGCACGGCGGGCGTGGCGGCCAGTGGCTCGGGCGTGGGCGCCAACAACCGGATCGCGATGGACATCACCGCCGAGATCGATGGTGACCGGGCGCGCGGCATTCGAGGCAATGCGGTCGAGGTGCTGGCGGTTGATCGCTCGGTGATCAACGTGTTTGCCGGTGCAGCCTCCATTGCCGCTTCGGTGGGGGGGACAGCAGGCGTTTCCTTGTCGATCGGCGCTGCGCTGGCGCGCAACCACATCGACAACCGGGTGGTGGCGGCGGTGCGAGCGGTCGAGGATCAGCTGGTCGCCCGCGCAGGCGATGTGCAGGTTCGTTCGTTTGAACAGGCCTACATCGCATCCACCGCCATCGCGGCCTCTGTGGCGGCCGGTTTTGGCGGCACCGCGGGCATTGCCTTGTCCGGCGCAGGCGCTTCGGCCACCAACGTGATCCTGGGCGAGAGCAGCGCGCTGGTGATCGACAGCACGCTGCTGGCGGCCCGCGACGTGGCCGTGAGCGCCATCAACTCAGCCACCATCACCTCATCCATCATGGGCCTTTCGGTGGCCGCGGCGGGTGGCCTCGTCGGTGTCGGTGCCTCCATCGGCGTGGGCATTGCCCGCAACTACATTGGCTCGGACCCCGGTTCGAGCACCTCGGCGACCCACACCTCGGGCCTTGACAACCCGCTGCAGATCCGTACCGGCGACACCGTGTACCTCGCCCCTGGCAGTGGTGGTGCCCGCGCGGGCGACACCTACCGCTACATCGGCAAGCAGACGCTGGGCAAGAAGGACGTGGACGGTGACGGGGTCAAGGACAACCTGCTGGTCACCCAGGACTACGCTGACCGCGAGTTGTGGGAGCAGGTGGTGGTCGAGCAGCCGCTGCGGGTGCAGGCAGTCATCGAGGGTGCCAGCCTGAGCGCAGGGCGCCACATCGAGGTACTGGCCGACGCCATGCAGAGGGTCGATGCCAGCATCCTGGTGGTCTCCGCAGCGATCACGGGCGGCAAGGTCGCGGTCAGTCTGAGCGGCGCCGGGGTGAACACCGAGAACCATGTGAACGCGGTGGTTCAAGCTGTTGCCGGGCGCAGCGTCACGGCGGGCGACGCGACCCTGCTGGCCCAGGGCAACATCACCCTGCGGGCACAGGACTTCTCCAGCATCGATGCAGATGCCAAGGCGGTCTCGCTGGCGGCGGCCATCGGCATCGGCGGCGCTGCCGCAGTGGGTGTGTCACTGGCCGACAACCGCATCGACCAGTCGGTGCTGGCCGGTCTCAAGGGCGCCAATGTTCAGGCGGGCAGCGACATTCAGGTGAGCGCCCGAGGGGGTGCCGTGATCGACGCCCGGGCACAGGCCGTGGCCGCCGCGGCGGGGCTGATTTCACTGGCCGGCGGTGGTGCGCGCGCCAGTGCCGTGATCGACTCGCTGATCGATGCCGACATCAGCGATGCCACGGTTCAGACCACCGGCAAGCTGCTGGTGGTGTCCGAAGGTTTGATGCGGGCCGACGCACTGGTCGAGGCCACCGCCGTGAGCCTGGGCGCGATCGCCGCCGCTGCCAGTGGCACCGTGACGCTGATCGAGTTGAATCCGGAAATCACCGCCGGCATTCGCACCAGCACGGTGCGCGCCGCCGAAGTCGACATCAAGGCGCTGGGGCGCCAGACGGCCAACGTCGAGACCGCATCCATCAGTGTCAGCACCGGGGTCTCGGTGGGCGTGTCCTCGGCCACCATCAAGGAGCGTGCCCGCGTGCTGGCCGGCCTGGGCCATGCGGTGGACCTGCAGGCCAGCCGTCTGAACATCGATGTGGACAGCAAGGACATCCTCGATGTCCAGAGCGTGGCCGCCACCGGCGGCTCGCTGGTGGGTATCTCGGGTGGTTATTCCAGCCTGTCCATGGACAGCCAGGCCGTGCTGGTGATGGGCGACAACAACAACATTGCCGTGGGCACCCTGGTGCTGAGCGTGGTGCATGACCAGGACGTGGACTCACAGAGCCTGAACCTGGCGGTGGGCTTGCTCGCCGGCAGTGGCGCCCTGGTGAGCAACAGCTTCAACAGCTCCGCCGATGTCCGCATTGGCGCCAACAACAGCATCGAGGCCGGCAGCATCACCGTGCTGGCCAACAACCGGGTCAAGAAGGACCGCTATTCCCTGCAGGACAACCTGCGTTCCGGCTCGGCCGGCCTGGTCAATGTGAGCGTGCTGCTGAGCGAAACCAGTTTCGGCAGTGCATCGAATCCCATGAGCGCGCGGGTCAGCCTGGGCGACGGCACGCGCATGGTGGTGGCGGGTGACGCTGCCGCCCCCGGCAAACTGCGCATGGAGGCCTTCATCGACGTCCTTGCGACCGACAACGTGCGGATCGAGGGCGTCTCGGGCCTGGGCCTGTCGGTGGGTGAATCGGCGCTCAGGACCCACACCGAAACCGGTGTGTTCCTCAACGGGGCAACGCTCTCCAACAACAGTGGCGACATCACCGTCACCGCCAAGACGGACACCCGGGTGAACCCCGGCAGCACGCTGTTCTCCGCTGCGGCGGTCAGTGGCGGTGGCTCGATCGCCACCGGCCGCATCAACGCCAGCAACGTGATCTCGGCCCACGACGCCTCGTTGCGTGCGATGAACGTCAACCTCTACGCGGGTCGTGACGGTTTTGCCATTCCCAACCTGTTGCGCGGCGATGCCCAGGCCAACATGACCCTGGTGGGTCTGGCCGGGGTGGGCATTCCGGTGCCGACGATGGTGATCGATGAAAAGAACGAGGTGCTGCTCTCGGGCAGCTCGTCGCTGCGCGCGCTGCGAGATGTCAATCTGGTGGCCAAGGAGAGCCTGAGCCTGCCCAACACCGATGGACTGGTGTTGTCCCTGTCGCTGATCCCGTACGCCGTGGATGTGCCCGATGGCGGGAAGATCAACAGCAGCAACCGCGTCAGCGTGACCGAGCAGGTGCGCATTGAAGCGGGCATTCAGAACCAGCTGTTGATGCATGTGCTGCCCATGGTGGTCAACGGTGAGCCCAAGCTCGATCCGGTCCGCATCGGCACCGCATTGACGACGCTGGAGAAGGCGGCGCTGAACCTGGACGCCGACCAGGACTATGTGTATGCCCTGCTGCAGGCCGACAACATCGCGATCAACATTGGCGCGGGCACTCTGGTGGAGGTCGCTGCCGACAAGCTCGATGGCAGCCGCGTGGCCCTCGGCGGTGAGACCGGCGCGTTTTATGTCTTCAATCCGGGCGCCGACGCCCAGACCGACCTGCAGCTGGAACTGCAGGACTACAGCGACGCCCGGCAGTGGAACAAGGTGCAGGTGCTGGAAGTCACCAGCGGCACGGTGCTGGCCCAGGCGGGCATCACCTATGTGCGCTTCAACGGCGAGATCTACCGTTACAGCGGCACAGAACAGACGCTGGATCTGGCCGCGCAGAACTACACCAGCTCGGACGTCTGGTCCGAGGCGCTGCTGTTCAGCAGCGACATTGGCCGCAACTTCCGCACCAGCCTGGAAGGCAAGTTCTACATCATCAAGCCGCGCGAGCTGGCCACGCCACGCCTGGTCTACGCCAATGTGGGCAACAAGCTGATCGACCAGCGCGAGACGATCCTGGGCTGGATCGCCAGCCACGCCGGCAACGCCGAAGCGATTGCGCGTTACCAGGCCGAACTCGATCAGGTCGAGCAAGCCCTGAAGGATCTGGGCATCGGTGAGACCCTGGGCAGCGAGGGGGGCACGCTGGTCGCGCCCAAGGACCTCGATGTCTTTGTGGTTGAGTTGCCCGACCTGTTCGCCTCGCCCGGCTCCATCCTCATCGAGGCCGATGCCGCGAGCAAACCGCTGCCCGCGACCATTGCCAGCCAGTTTGTGGCCCGACAGGGCGCCACCATCAACGTGCTGAACACGACCCCGTTCGGTTTGCAGGTCAACAACGTGGGTGTGTCAGGCAACAGCCGCACCACGATGATCGATGGTGAGCTGGTGGTGCTGGATGCAGGCCATGTCTATTTCAACTCGGTCAAGGTCTCGGCCGATGGCACCGGTGCAGCCGACAGCCTGATCCAGATCGTCCAGGACGGTTACCCCAGCGCCGCCTACGACCTGACGATTCCCCCGCTGCCGCAAGACCTGTATGTGCGCGGCAACGTGGTCAACGAGGCCGGCCGCCTGGTGCTGAAAAACCTGGACGGCAGCATTTCGGTCACCGGCGAGCTGCGCGCCAAGACGGTCGAAATCGCCGCCAAAGGCAATTTTGACCTCAGCAGCGACGCCTGGTACCACACCGGGGCCGACCCGCGCCAGTACGTCAACTACACCCGCGACTTTTCATCCCGGGTGTTCAACGACCAGGGACGGTCAGCGGCCATCGTGTTCGGTTCGCTCGGCGATCCGGCCTTGTCGGGCTTGCTCAGCGGCATCCTGGACAACAGTTCGCGGGTGCTGGCGCTGGGTGACATCAACATCCGTGCCAAGTACCTCAACATCAACGGTCTGGTGCAAAGCGGGGTGGACCAGTACACCCTGGTGATCGACGAGAGCTTCAGCCCCGGTGTTTCCACCGGGTTCACCGATGCGCTGGGCAACACCCTGGCGGGCATCAGCTACGGGCCGGACAACGTGCCGGTCACCGGTTTCTTTGATGCGGCCAGCGGCACCATCCTGCTCGACCCCATCGTCGCCAAAGGCGGCAAGATCAACCTGACTGGGCAGATCGTCAGCACCGGCAACGGTCACCTGCGGGTGGCCAGCGGCTACGCCAGCGTCAACATCACCAACCACAGCAACTGGAAGCTGGCGGCCGACCGCATCGATGTGTCGACCAACCGGGTCGGCACCATCACCATCACCGACAGCGGCACCCTGAGCAGAAGCGTCTATGAGGCCCGCAACGGGCAGGTCACCGTCGAGCAGTTCCAGGGTGTGCTGGTGCCGGCCGATCCGGCGATCCCGGGCGACATCCAGGCCATCCGTTACGACAAACAGGGCGCCACCGGCCTGCACGGCATCGACGAGGTCTTGCTGTACCGCCCCGAGGAGGGGCAGTACTACGTCTGGGTCGAGGGCCAGGAAAAAACCCGCACCCGGCTGGAAAAGTTCGAGAAAAACAGCTTCTCGATCATTCCGGGCCTGTTCGAGATCGATGGTCTGATCGCCGACAAGAACAAGGTGAAGGAGGACGATGCCTTCCGCGACGCGACGCCATTGCTGGAGTCCGAAGGGTTGACCAGTGGTATCCGGCTGCCCAGTGGCGCCGTGGCCAGTGACTTCGCCTACCTGGTGGTGTACGAGCAGCGTGTCGATGAAACCGTGGCGCTGGTCAAGGACCTCTCCAAGGTGGTCGATGTCGCGTCACGCCGTGTCTACACCTATGTCGGCTCTGCCGAACAGGTGAGCCTGATCAGCACCGATTTCGGTGACACCTCGCTCTGGATCGCCACCGGAGAATCCTTCGGCACGATCGAGCAGGCGCGTGCCTGGGTCGACACCAAGACGGAAAAATACGCCAGCGACTACGTCAACTCGAGCCGCACGGTCAAGACCTGGAAGACCGGCGGTGGGTGGTTCAGCAAGAAGACGATCCACGTGGAGACCATCACGGTCACCGGCCTGAAGGACTACTACACGCATGCGCTGCGCGCCGACCACCCGATCGCCGTCAGCTTCATTGAAGGGCCCAGGACCCCTGAAATCAACATCCAGAGCAAGGGCGCGCTGGTCATGTCTGGCAGCGTCAGCCTGGGTGGCGACCCCGACGCCCTGGGCATCCTGCCACCGCTGGACAATCCGTTCGCCGGCGCTGCCCCGGGCACCGTCTCGATCGGTGCCGATCAACTGAGCTTTGGTCGGGACGCCGTCATTTCGGGCGCTGCGCCCATCATCGACACGCTCAGCAGCATCAGCGTGACGCTGCAGAACGTCACCGGACTCACCCACATCCGCTCGGCGGGCGACATCAACATCACCTTGCTGGACGACGACGCCGATCGGTCGTTCAAGCTGGGCCAGATCCTGGCCGGTGGCGACGTCAGTGTGCGTGCCTACAACGGCATCGACGGTCGCAACGGCATGGTCGAAGGCAACCGGGTCGAACTCGACGCCGGCCTGGGCGGCATGGAAGTGCGGCTCGACTCGAACCGCACCGGCAATGGCGGTGTGGCCGCCCGCGCCAGCGGCGAGATCCGGATCCAGGAAGTGGCCGGCGATCTGCGGCTGATCGCGGCCCGCACCATCGCCGGTGCCACGGCCTCCATCACGTCCATCGGCGGCGACGTTCTGCTCGACACCCGCGACGGCTCCATCGTCAACGCCGCCTACACCGGCCTGCGCCTGGACAGCAGCAGCGGCGTGCTCGACGCGCGCCTGCAGGCCCTGGTCGACAAAGGGCTGGTGAGCGCAGACCAGGTCCGCTACACGCTCTCACCGGCGCTGATGGCCCGCCTGTATCCGCATGCACCCATGCCCGGCCAGGCGCCGGTGGAGGCCACCGGCCTGCTCAACATCGAGGCGAAAAACCTCACGCTGCTCACGCGGGGCGACGGCACCGACGTGGGCCGCTCCAGCGGCCGCATGACGATCAGCAACCCGGGTCAGTTTGATCTGCTGTCGGCAGAGCACAAGGCGGTGCTGGCCCAGGCGCGACCCAGCGACGTTCTTCGGGTGGATTACGCGCTCTACCGCTACAAGGGACCGGACGCCACTTTCTTCATCGGCAGCGAAGCGGTGTTCAACAACATCGAGTTCTGGGAAAAAGTGCCCCCTTCCGCGGCTGGCAACGCCGCCGTGGTGGCCTCCTCACGGGACAACGTCGCCGACCTCAAGACCGGCGACGTGGTGGCCAACAACTTCGTCATCGAACGTGTGCTGGTGCAGGTGTGGGACGAAGTGCGGGTGGCCGTCAGTGGCCAGGTTGACGTGCGCTCCGAAGGCGATGTCGTCATCGGTGCCAACGGCGACATCACGGTCCAGCGCCTTCAGGGGCTGGACCGGTTGCGGCTCGATGCAACGGGTGACGTGACCGGTGCTGCCGGCCAGACCACCCACTTGCAGGCGAGCGACATGCAACTGCGTGCCGGTGGCGACATCGGCGGCGCTGCGACAGATGCCTTGTTGCTCACCATCATCGGTGGGCGTCTGCAGGCCACCGCAGGCGGGCATCTGAACCTGGACGTGGTGTCTGGCGATGCGCGCCTGGGGACCTTGCAAGCCGGCAGCACAGCCCGACTGGTTGTGCAGACGGGCGACATCGTGGACGCCCGCGACGCGCTCGATGGCGAGCGCGCCAACCTGCGCGCCACAGACCTGGTGCTCAAGGCCAGCGGCCTGATCGGCCAGTTTGCAAGTCCTTCCTTCCCGGACGGCGCACTGGTCACCGAGGTGTCGACCTTGCAGGCGACCACCACGGGGCCAGCTTCGCTGCGCGGCCTGATCGCCATCGACAACCGGGGCGACCTGGCGGTGGTGGGCGACGGTCTGGTGATCGGCAACACCGACGCCGGCGTGCTGGTTCGCACCAGTGGCGACCTGCGCATGGACGCGAAAGTGGCGCTGGACGGCCAGGGCAACGGCCCGCTCCGCCTGCTGCTGCAGGCGGGCGCCGATCTGGGCACGGACGTGTCGGGTGGCGCAGGGAACCTGACGCTCAATTCCACCGTGAACGCCGTGGGCGCGTCGATGAGCCTGCTGGCGCAGGGCTCGGTGGTGCAGCGTGCCACGGCCACGGTGAGCAACCGCGGCGGCAGCATCGACATCGAGGCCATGACCGGCCAACTGGAACAGCGCCCGGGTGCGCTGATCACCACAGACGCTTCGCTGGGTGGCTCGGTGCGCCTGGCCGCGGCGGGCGACATCCTCCTGGGCCGTGTGGTGGCGGGCAGTGGCGACATCGCCCTGGTCTCGGCCACGGGCGACATCGTCGGCGGCACCCCAGGTGTGCTGGCGCTGGAAGGCGGCGCCCTGCTGGTGAAGGCCGCAGGCAATGTGGGCAGCCTCGGTCGTGCCGGGCAGCCGCTGGAGATCGGCGTGGCCCGGGTGGCCGCGCAAGCGGGTGGCGAGCTGGCGCTGCGTGCGGCGCAGGCGATTCGCATCGACGCGGTCGCGGTGGCGCTCTCACGCGTGGTGCCCACCGGCACGCAGGCGCTCAGCGACACCGCCACCGGCTTGAACAGCACGGCCGGCGGTGTGGCCCTGGCCACGCTGGCCGGTGATCTGACGCTGGCGGCCGATGTGGTGGTGGCGCTGGATGTGCGCACGCTGGCGGTGGACCCGGCAGCGGGTCAGGCCTCGGGTGTGGCGGGCACGGTGCTGCTGCAATCGGCCGGCGCCCTGCGGATCGAAGGCGATTCGAGGGTGTCCACCCTCGGGGGTGTGATCGACATGGAGGCGCTGGGTGGTGCACTGACCATGGCCAGCGGCACGGTGGTGGACAGCCAGGGCGGAACGGTGCGACTGGCGGCCCTGGACAGCCTGGCGCTGGGCCGGGTGGATGCCGGCTCCGGCATGGTGAGCCTGGTGGCGCAGGGCGGCGCGATCAGCCGGGGGTTGGCCGACATCACCGACATCCGTGCCGGTTCCTTGCGTCTGCAAGCCGGCAGCGCCATCGGCCAGACCGGCGCGGCGCTGCGCACCGATGTGCAGACGCTCAGCGCCCGCAGCGGCGGTGGCGACATCGTGTTGCTCAACCAGGGCGACCTGACCCTGGGTGCGGTGAGCGACCTGGTGCTGTTCCGGTCGTGGGCCGGTTCCGATGCCGTGCAGGTGACCGACCGTGCACAAAGCGGCCTGTTCACCTCGGGCACCGGGGGCGTGCGGGTGGCAACGGTGGACGGCAGCATCACCGTGCGCAGCACGCCGGTGCTCGACGGTGGTTTTGCCATCCGCAGCGGCAGCGGCGGTGTGGCCCTGGTGGCCGGTGGTGCGGGCGACATCGTGCTGGAGGGGCGCATCGATGCGTCGGCCGCAGGCCGGCTGGAACTGAGCGCGGCACAGGGGGTGCTGCGTCAGGCCGCGACGTTGCGGGACCCAGCCTTGCGCGCGGCCGACCTGGTGTTGTCGGCCCGCGAGATCGCGACCGCCCTCACCCTCTCGGTGGACCAGGTGTCGGCCAGCAGTGCGGTGGGCGGCATCACCCTGAGCCAGGCGGCGAATGCGGACGGCAGCCTGCGTGCGCTGACGCTGGTCGACCTGCGGGCCGCCGGTGGCGGCATCGACGTGCGCAACGCGGGCGACCTGGTGGTGCAGACGGTGCAGGCCGCAGCGGGTGCGCAGGTCACGCTGGAAAGCGTTGAAGGCACCATGGACCTCGACGCCGAGGCCATCGAGCCTCTGACCACCTTGTCCCTGTCGCTGCTGGCGGTGGGGTTCATCGGTGGCGGCCGCTTGAGCCAGAACCAGACCAAGCGGGAAGGCGCGGTGTTGCGCGACGGCGATGTCACGATCGACGATGCATTCCTGAGCGGCTTGAGCGGCTTCAACGGGGCGCTGTGGGTGCGCGCCACGGGCACGATCACCGTGGGCGTGACCAGTGGTCACGTGCTGAGCAGCGTGAAGCTGGTGGCCGGTGGCGACATTGCCCTGGGCGCGAGCCTGCTCACCAGCGGCACGCTGGACCTCAGTGCCACGGGTGCACTGGTGCATTCGCTGCCCGCGGGGCAGCTGCAGGCCAGCAACATCGTGCTGGCCGCGGGCCAGGGCGTGGGCGCCAGCGGCGCGGCGCTGCAGGTGGTGCTGGACGGCGGGGTGCTCAGCGCCGCGGCCGGTCTGGCCGAAGGCAGCGGCACGGCCGACATTCACATCCATGCCATGGCGGGCGACCTGCGTGTGGGCACCGTGGTGGCCGAGCGCGGCAGTGTTGTGCTGAGCGCCCTGGCCGGCGCCATCGACGGCGCTTCGGACGACGGTTATCCCCATGTCGCCGGCGTCCAGGTCAGCCTGGGTGCGGCCACCGGCATCGGGGCCACCGGCCAGACCGCCGGGCTGCGGGTGCAGACCGGCAGCCTGAGCGTCTCGGTGCAGGCGGGCAATGCCCGCATGACCGTGGCCGGGGATGTGGACGTGCTGGCGCTCGACCTGCTGGGTGCGGACGAGCTGCGGCTGAATGCGTCCGGCAGCATGCGCCTGGTGGGCGCTGTGCAGGCGGTGGACGGTTCGGTTCACCTGAGCGCCGCCGGCAACTGGGCCCAGCTGAACGGGTCAAGCCTGACGGCGGCCTCGGTGAGCTTGAACGCGCAGGGGGGCTCCCTGTCGCAGGCTCAAGGCGCACAAATCACGGCAACCGGTCCGGTGGACCTGAGTGCGGCGGGCGACGTGGTGCTGGCCTCGGTGGCCAGCACCGGCACGCTGGGCGTGACGTCGCGCCTGGGCGCCTTGCTCGATGCCGATGCGGCGGGAGCCGACGACCTGGATCTGCAGGCTCTGCACATCGCGCTGAACGTGGCCGATGCGGTGGGCCGCGCGGGCCGCGTGCTGGACGTGGCGGCCACCACGCTGCAGGCGCAGGCCGGCCAGGGTGGCATTCACCTGGCATCGACGGCTTCGCTTCGCCTGGTGGGCGCGGGCCTGCAGGCAGCCGGGGGCGATATTCGTGTGTCGACCACCGGTCAGGTGATCGAATTTGAAGGTGCGTCCCAGACCGGCGCCATGCCTGGCGGCGCGGTCACCGGCGACGGTGAGATCCATCTGGCGGCGGCCGATCGGGTGATCCTCAACGGCGAGGCGCGCCTGCTGGCGGGTGCCGGCCTGGTGCGCATCGCCGCGGCCAACGGCCTGGAGGCGCGGGCCGGCTTTGCCTTCGGTGGCACGCCGGGCCTGTTGCAGGTGCTGGGCAACCAGACGCTGCTGGCCGGCCAGACCTACACCTTCCGCCTCGGCGGGGTCGCACCGGCTGCGGTCGATGCCGAGACCGGCCGCATCGTCGGCCAGTTCGACCGCATGGAAGTGACCGGCCAGCTGACGCTGAGCGGCCGGCTGGCGCTGCACAACGAGGATGGCTTCACACCCGTGCTCGGTGAGGCGTTCCAGCTGTTGCAGGCCACGTCGATCCTGGGTCGGTTCAACGACGCCAGCGGCCTGTTTGGTCACGACGACGGGAGCAGCTTCCTGCGGGTCGATGCGGTGGACGGCGAAACCGCCCAGACCGGTCTGCGCCTGGTGGTGGCGCAGCGCCCGGTGGCCGAACTCGGCTTGCTGGGTGCGACCCAGGCCGACAACGACGCCATTGGTCTGTTCCTCAACCCCGATCACTTCGGTTTTGAGCGCCGCTACGAGGCCGATGTGCGCCTGCGGGTGTCGGACTTCTTCCACCTGGCCGGGCGGCTGCAGCTGGAGAACGGTCTGAGCGAGGTATCGCTCAGCGACGGCTCGCTGGCCAAGACCCTGGCCTGGCGCCTGGGAGGCACGGGTCTGTCTGCCTTCGCGGGCCTCAACGGCCCGCAGTTCACCGGCGCCGATGCCAACAACGACGGCGTGCCGGACGACCTCAACCCGCTGGCCACCGGCTTTGCGCTGACGGGTGTGGATGTGGGCGTGAGCTTCCACCGAGAGCAGGGCAGCGATCGCAGCTGGCTGGGCCTGAAGGCCGGCGCCGAGCAGGGCACGCCGCTGGGTCTGGACATCGCAGGTGTGCAGGCACAGGCCTCGAACCTGTCGGTGGCCATCAACCTGGGCAGCGACGGCACGGTGATCGACTTCGCTCCCGCCCCGGCGGCGGTGCGGCTGGTGGCGGTCGGCGACCAGACGATGGCCATTGACTTCCTGGGAGCCAACGGCACCCAGCTGGTGCTGGCCGGTGACTTCCAGCTGGCCGTGGGGGGCTTCTTCCACGTGGCCGGCTCCATGGGCTTTCGCACCGCCGACGAGCAGGTGGTGCTGGCCGACGGCAGCAGCGTGAAAACCCGGGTGCTGACGGTGGGCGGCACCGGCCTGGAGGCCTTTGCCGGTGTCGGCGGGCCTTACAAGCAGGGCACGCAGGTGGTCAACCCTGACGCGATCGGCCTGAGCCTGAGCGGGGTCGAGTTTGGCCTGGCCTTGCTCTCGGCCCAGCCCGGGCAGCCGGCGGCAGCAGGTCTGAACTGGACCGCGCTGCAGGCGTCGGCCGCCGAGGTGACGGTGGTGGGCATACCCGATGTGGAGATCGCGGTGCGCAACATCGGCGTGGCGATCAACCTGGTGTCGGGCGTGCCGGCCGGTTTTGATGCCGACCGCAAGGTGATCGACTTTGCGGCCCGCAACCTGTCGGTGGTGACCGGCACCGGGCGCAGCCTGGCGCTGTCGATGGACGGCGCACAGGGCCAGCTGGTGCGGGCCACGGGCGACGTGACCCTGTCGGTGAGCGAATTTTTCCATGTGGAGGGTTCGCTGGGCTTCGAGAAGTCCTCGACCACCGTGACGCTGGCCGATGGCAGCGAGGTCGAGACCGAGGTCTTGACGGTGGGCGGTACCGGCCTGGATGCCTTTGTGGGCATCGGCGGCCCCTACCTGCTGGAGGACGGCAGCGTCAACCCGCAAGCACGCGGCTTTGGTGTGCGCGAGGTCGAGTTCGGCCTGGCCCTGCTCAGTGCCAAGCCGGGCCAGAAAGACGCGGCTTCGGCTTCGCTGGACGGCCTGAGCTGGACCGCCCTGCAGGCCAGCGTGGGTGCGATCGACCTGCTGGTGGGCTTGCCCGCCGACCTGGTGCTCAAACCCACCGACCTTTCGGTGACGATCAACCAGGTCAACGGCAGCGACGACGAGCGCAAAGTCATCGACTTTGCAGCCATGCCCTTGCAAGTGGTCACCGGCACGGGCAAGTCGCTGCTGCTGGGCGTCGACGGCCAACTGGGTGAGGTGGTGCGGGCTGCCGGCCAGTTCGAGATCTCGGTGGGCGGTTTTGTCCACCTCAATGGCAGCGTGGCGATTGAGAAATCGCGCCAGACGCTGACCCTGGCCAACGACGCCACCATGGTGGCCGACGTGCTCACCTTCGGGGGCACCGGCCTGGACGCGTTTGTGGGTATCAACGGCCCTTACCGCAGCGGTGCGGACGCCAATCGCGACGGCCTGCCCGACGAGACCAGCGCCAGCGCGCTCGGGCTGACGATGTCGGACGCGGAGTTTGGCCTCGCACTGGCCTGGTCGCGCGAGGCCTCGGGCCCGGCGGCGGGCCTGCAATGGACCACGCTGGAAGCCAGCGCGGGTGAGGTGGCTTTGGTCGGTGTGCCGTCGGTGACGGCATCGGCGAGCCGGATCGAGGTGGCGGTGAACCTGGTGGCCGGCGTGGCCGCCGGCCAGGACGCCGATGCCTGGGTGCTCGATTTTTCCGCGGGAGCGAGCTCGCTCAAGGTGGCCACCGGCAGCCAGTCCGCTCGCCAGCTCGGCGTGGACGGCAGCGTGGGCGAGTTGCTGCGCGCCTCGGGCGACTTTGAGCTCGGTGTGGCCGGGTTCTTCAACGTCGGCGGCTCGATGGGCTTCGAGAAGTCCAGCCGCAGCGTGACGCTGGCCGATGCCACGGTGGTCGAGACCGATTACCTGTCGTTTGGCGGCACCGGTCTGAACGCGTTTGCCGGCCTCAACGGCCCGTACCGCAACGCAGCGGGCGCCATCAACAGCGCAGCCCTGGGCTTCGTGCTGGAAGAGGTGGAGTTTGGTCTGGCCCTGTTCGCGGCCAAGTCTGGCCAGCCGGGGCTTGAGGGTGTGACCTGGACGGCGCTCGAAGCGAGCGCAGGCAAGGTCGCCTTTGTGGGCGTCGATGGCCTGACCCTGCAGGCAGAGAACCTGAACGTGGCGATCAACCTGGTCAACGGACTGGGCGCGGGCGCCGTGCGGGCCGATCGGGTGATTGACTTCAAGAACGCCGGCACCGCGATCAGCGTGGTCACCGGCCCCGGCAGCAGCCTCGGCTTGGCCATGGACGGAAAGCTCGGCGAGCTGATCCGGGTCTCGGGCGGGTTCGAGATCAGCGTCGGGGGTTTCTTCCATGTCGGTGGAACGCTCGGCTTCGAGAAGTCCACCCGCGAGGTGGTGCTCGCCGATGGCACCTATGTGACGGTGGACGCCCTGACCGTGGGCGGCAGCAATCTGAACGCGTTTGCTGGGCTGAACGGGCCGTACCGCACGGGCGCAGACGTCGATGGCGACGGCGTGCCCGACGGCGTGAATGAAGACGCCATGGGCTTCACGCTCGGCGGTGTGGACTTCGCCCTGGCGCTGCTGTCGGCCGTGCCTGGCGACAGCCCGGCCGCGCTGGCCAGCGCCCGCTGGCTGGCGCTGCAGGCCAGCGCCGCCGAGGTGGCGGTGGTGGGTCTGGACGGGATCACCCTGGCGGCCTCGGGCATCGTGGTCGACATCAACCTGGTCTCCGGCCTGCAAGCCGGTGAGCAGGCGGCCCAGCGCGTGATCGACTTCCAGCGCAAGAACCTCGGGGTGGTGACCGGAACCGGCACCTCCATGGCGCTGACGCTGGACGGTGCCGCCGGCCCGCTGGTGCGTGCCTCGGGCTCGTTCGAGCTGGGTGTGGCCGACTACCTGCAGGTCTCGGGCTCCCTGGGCTTTGCGAAATCGACCCGTGAACTGAAGCTGGCCGACGGCACGTCCGTCACGGTGGATGCGTTGACGGTGGGCGGCACGGGGCTGAGTGCCTTTGCGGGGGTCAACGGGCCCTACCGCGTCGGTGCCGATGCCAACGGTGACGGCCAGCCGGACGGCATCAACCCCGATGCGGTGGGCTTTGTGCTGGAGGACATGGCTTTTGGCCTGGCCTTGCTGAGCGACCAGGCCGCACCGTCCCGCCAGTGGACTGCGCTCACCGCCGAGGCCGCACGGGCTGCGGTGGTGGGTGTCGATGGCATCACGCTGTCGGTGACCTCGCTCGCTGTGGAAATCAACCAGGCTGCCAGCGACGGCAGTGTGCTGGACTTCAAGACCACGCCGCTGGTGATCGGCACCGGCAACACCAGCAGCATCCACCTGGCGCTGGACGGCAGCGTCGGGCCGGTGGTGCGTGTGGTGGGCGATGTGGAGATCGCAGTCGGAGACACGCTGCGCCTGAATGGGCGCATGGGCTTCGAGCAGGGCCGGCAGGACCTCATGCTCAGCGACGGCAGCACGGTGCAGGCCACGGTGCTGCGCGTGAGCGGTGCGGGCGTGGACGGCTTTGCCGGTTCCGGCAGCGGACTGGGCTTTGCGATCGAGAATCTGAACGTCGGCCTGGTGCTGGCCACGGGCCAGGTGGGCGCAGAGACACGCAGCTGGCTCAGCCTGGACGGCAGCGCCGCTGCGCTGGGAGTGGTGGGCGCCGAGTCGTTTGGCCTGGTGGCCCAGGGCACCGATGTGCGGTTGCGGTTGAACCAGGTGTATGGCATCACGTCCGGCGTCGACGAGCAGGGCGGGTCAAGCGGTGTGGTCATCTCCCCACTGAGTGATGCCGCCACCCTGGACTGGACGGCCCAGGTTCAGCGCTTTGGCAGCCCGGCAACGCCGGTGGCCACCCTGGATTTCAAGGGACAGCTGTTCGAAGCAGCAGGCACGTTCAACCTGGGGGTCGGCGATGCGCTGACCGCTTCCGGCACGGTGCTGTTGCGCCAGGCCGAGCGCAGCATCACCGTGGGCCAAGAGACCGTGGTGGTCAACACCCTGGTGGCCGCTGCAAGCGATCTTGAAGCCTTGCTGGATGCCGGCGTGGCCGGTGGCAGCGGTGCGGCGATTGCCTTGAGTGGTGTCGAGCTCGGCTTTGCCCTGTACACCGAGGCCAGGCCGGCAGCGGGTCAAACCGCGCGCAGCTGGTCTGCGATGGACGCCAAGGCGGCCAGCGTGGGGGTCGAGGTCGACTTCGGTCTGGCCGATGTGGCCGGTCTGAACTTCTCGGCCACGCGCATTGGCCTGCAGTTCAACCAGGCCGCCGGTGGTGTGTCGGGCACGACCACCCCGGTCTATGACTGGGCAAAGGACCCGCTGACCCTGGCGCTGGACGCCAACACCTCGCTGGCGCTGAACTTTGCGGCCAGCCGGGGTGCGTTCTTCTCGCTGGGCGCCGATGTGGCGATCACGGTGGGCGACTACCTGAGCATCGAGGGCCGGGTCGGCATCGGCAGCGCCTCTGACCAGCGGGTGGTGATGAGCAACGGCATATCCGAACTGATGACGTCCGTCACCACCTTCACCGCCGACAGCCTGACGATGCGCGCCGGATACGGCGGCGTGGCGCTGGTGGTCGAAGGTGCCAGCCTGTCCATGGTGATTGGCCAGAGCACGGTCGGCCAGAGCTATGTGGCCTTGCAGGCCGGTGCACAAGCCGTGAGCCTGCAGGGTGTTCCCGGCCTGACGGTCAAGGCCGGTGGCCTGTCCGTGAGCCTGAACACCGCCGACAGCGCCGGTGTGGCCATCGACTTCACCCAGACGCCTGCCACCAGCACCGGTGGCGTGAAGCTGGGCCACAGCGGCGAGCTGCTGAGTATCGGGGGCGACCTGACGCTGGCGCTGGCCGACCTGTTCGAGATCCAGGGCAGCTTCGGCTTCACGCTCGAAGGCGGTGAGATGCTGGTGGGTGGCACCGCGTTGCAGCTCACGGTGGAGCTGGGCGGCAAGACGGTGTCTGTTTACGACGGCGAGGTCGGTCTGGTGGTCACAGCCAACGGCGGCTGGGCGCTGAACGCCTCCGGTCGCACCGTGGTGCCGCTGCTTGAAGGGGTGGACCTGATTGCCGGCCTGGCCATTCGCATCAACCAGAGTGGCCAGTCCATCAACCGCAGTGTGCTGGCGGGCAGTGAAACCGTGGTGGTTCAGTTCGCCAACGCTGCCGATGTGGTGGACTTGCAGCTCAGCGACGGTATTGACGTCTCCATCGGGGGTGTGCTGGAAAGTGCCCTGATGGGTCTTGCAGCGCCGCTGAGCGAGTTGAAGCTGGGTCTGGAAGCGGCCGCACCGTTGCCTTTCATCGACCTGCGCCTCGACGAACTGGTGGGCATCTCGCGCCTGCTGGGTGTGGGCGACTACATCCAGGCCTATCTGGATCCCACAACCTACCCGCTGCTGCCCGCGCCGGCGCTGGCCGGCGGTTTGAAGACCTTGCGCGGTCTGGACGCCTACCTGAAAGCCAACTGGGCGCCGCAGCTGCTGGACGAAGTGTCCAACGAGGCCGGGGAAGGCCTGTTCTTTGTCTTCGACACCCAGGGCCTGCAGCTGGGCTTCAAGGGAGCGCTGGCGTCGGTGCTGGAGCTCCCTGTCGATTTCTCCGCCGGCTTCGAGGCCATCGGCCTGACGCTGGACGGCTCGGTGGCGCTCACGGCGGCCGTGTCTGCAGCGGTTGATCTGGAGTTCAAGGTCGACTGGACCGATGGTCTGAAAGCCAGCTTCGCGCTCAACGAACTGAGTTTTGGCGCCGAGTTGGCAGCCAACGACATCGTCTTTGCTGCCTTGCTCGGTCCGCTGGGTGTGAGCATCGGCAGCAACGAGCTTGGGGCCGAAAAAGGCAGCTTCTCGGCTGTCCTGGGCGGCACGGCCAGTCTGGTCAACGGGGCATTCAACTTCGCGCTCACCCAGAACAACGTCCAGCTTGACCTGCCGGTGTACGCCTCGGTGGCCGGTGTCGAGCTCGGTTCGCTGGATCCGGCCAAGGCCGCCCGCCTCACGGTGGACGGCAGCCTGTTCGGTGGACCGCCGCTTGAATTTGCCGCGGTCAATTTTGACCAGTTCCTGAGTTTTGGCAGTGTCTCGATCGAACGTCTGATCCTGGCGCTTCCCGAGTTGCTCGACTACCTGCAGACGGTCGACACCGCCGCCCTGGTGGGCGACTTGCCCTTCATCAAGGACGCACTGGACCAGGTGCTGGATCTGGCGGACCTGTTTGACCGCGAGGTGATCGGCAAGATCAACTTCAACCGCCCGGTCACCGTGCTGGCTTCGGGCCTGGCCGATGTGACCGAGGGCTCCACCGTCCTGCGTGCCACGGATGGCACCGTCTTCACCGCCGACATGGTGGGCAAGCTGGTGCGCATTGACGGCAGTCCGCGCACCGTGAGCATCACCGAGGTCAGTGCGTCCGGCGATTCGCTGGTGCTCTCCAGCGTCTTTGGCGTCACCACCACCGTCCTTCCTTACCAGGTCGAGGCCCCGGTGCAGCGCATCCAGACGGTGCAGGAATTCGTCGCAGCGCTCAACGCCTCGGGCGTGCTGGGGGCCGGGCAACTGGCGTCCTGGAACCCGGTCACGGGAGACCTGCGTCTGCCCATCGTGTTCAAGGAAAAGCTGGTCGGCATCGACACACCGATCGATCTGGGCTTCAACTTCGGCAGTGCCCTGGCGCTGTCCACATCAGCGCGCGGGACCTTCGATCTCGATCTGAGCGCCGGTGTGGACCTGATCCTCAACCTGGGCCCGACTGGCGTGGCGTTTGCGATCGACCAGCTGCGTCTGGCTGGCGATGTGACGCTCACGGTGGTCGACCTCGAAGTCGCCGTTGCCCTGGGCTTCCTGGGCATGACCGCAGGTGGCGCAGGCAGCGGCTCGGGTGTGGGCCTGAGCGCCGGTATCGAGCTGGTGCTGGACCGCGATCGCGATCCGGCCACCACCGACAGCGCGCGCTACAGCTTCGGGGACCTGCTCACCGGCTCCTTCCTGGGTGACTTCAAATTCGGTGCAAGCGGCGAAGCCTATGCACGCATCAAGGGCCTGAGCGTCAGCGGTGGTGTCATCGACATTGCGATCGCGCCAGACCTCGAGCTGGGCATCTATGTGCAGAACCTGCTGGACTTCTCGTCCTTCCAGGTCGTGACCGACCCCGCGTTTGACCTGGATGCCTGGCAGCGGGCCAACCCCACCGGCGTGAACGACGTCATCGCGGTGCTGCCCGATCTGGGCCGGGCGTTTGACGTCAGCAACCTGGGCTATGCGGTCATCGTCGAAGGCCTGCGCTCGGGCATCGAGGTGGTGACCAATGTGCTGGGCCAGCAGGCCTTCTACACCCAGGCGCTGCCCATCATCGACCGTTCGCTGAGCGAGTTGCTCGACTTCACCGACACCTTCCTCGCCGGCATCCAGGCCGCGGGTTCCACCCCGACGGCCTTGTTCCAGCAGGTTGAACTCACGATCGAGGCGGCACTCGGCATCCGCGACCCGGATCTCTTCCGGCTCGCGGTCAACGCCGACAAGGGCGTGCTCGAGATGAGCCTGAACCTGGGCGCGGCCTACGCGTCGAGCTTCAACGTCAACCTCGACGTGGACAGCCTGCTGGCGCTGGCCGGCTTGCCGTCGGACGGCAAGCTGGGCAATCTGGTCAACATCAACGGGGGTGCCCGCATCGACCTGGAAGCCTTTGCCAACCTGGTGCTGGCGGTGGAAATCGCACTGCCGGGCCGGGACACCAAAGACAAGCCACCGGTGATCGCTATCGGCGAGGCCACCAGGCTGGAGGTCGGCGCGCGTTTCGTGGGCGAAGATCTGGCCCTCAAGTTCGGCATTGGTGCCTTGGCTGTGGGCGTGGTGGATGGCCACATCGTGTTCGATGCCGATGGCCAGCTCGATGCGCAGGGCGAAACCCCCGAGGCCGCCCGTCTGGTGCTGGGCTACAAGCAGGGCGACGTCACGGTCGACCTGATCGGCGGTTTCTCGATGGACCTGCCGATGGCGGTGATGCTGGGCGCGCTCCAGCTGCCGCTGGGCAGCATGAGCTTGCAGACCAACCCGGTGTACGAAGGTGATGGTCTTCGCCAGCTCTTCCTGCATCTGGCCAACGACCCCACCAAAGGCGCGGACTCGCCCATCCTGTTCGAGTTGCCCGACATCGTCGGCGTGGTTGAAGACGCGGCCGCCGGTGCCGGCAATGTGTTGCTCAACCTCATCAACGATCCGTCGCCGCTGCTCGACGGCATCGACATGGGTCTGGGCGTGGTTCAAGACCTGTTCGAAAGCAGTCTGGCCAGCGACATTCCGCTGATTGGCGGCAAGCTGGTGCAGGCCGGCGGCATGATCGGCGATCTGCGCAGCGGCCTGCTGCTGGATCTGCGCGAAAGCCTGCGCGGCGAAGGCAAGTTGCTGGAAGTGGTGCAGGGAACGCTGTACCAGACCTTCACCTCACTGCAGATGCTGCAGGACACCAATGGCGATGGTGTGGTCGGCATCGACGACGTCGATGTGGGCCTGTACGACGCCAATGGCGTGCGCATCACCGAGTGGAAGCTGGGCATGGAGTTGCCCGACCACGCCGACGCCTTGCAGGTCAATGCCCAGCTGGGTGGACGCCTGATTGGCGGCGGCATCGACATCCCGATCGATTTCGACATTCCCGGCATCAACCTCAACATCGATGGCGGCTTTGCGCTGGCTGTGGACTGGTCGTTCGATTTCGGCTTCGGCCTGTCCGCCAAGGACGGCTTCTACCTGAGCAGCAACGCCGACGGCACGCCGGAGTTCGCCTTCGATGTGGGTCTGTACCTGGACGGCGCGCCGCTGGACCCCGATGTCACCACGCCGTTTGCCGGCGATGGGCAATTCCTGTTCTTCAAGGCCGAGGTCGAGGACCAGGACACCGATGCGCTCAAGGCCGGCTTTCAGCCCAGCGGGCTGGCGGGTGGCCTGTACATCGGGCTCAACGGCAACAGCGCCAACCGCCTCACCCTGGGCGGCATCCTGGGCAACCCGACGCAGGCCTTCGACCTTGACTTTGGTCTGCAGGCCAATGTGCGTCTGGCCACCACGCTGTCGATTGCGGGGGCGAGCATCCTGCCGAAACTCAAGGCCGACATCGTCTTTGACTGGAACTGGCGTCTGGGCGACAACTTCGCGGCACCCTCGCTCAACGTCGAGTACCTGCGGATGGATCTGAACTCCTTCGTGCTGGACTTCCTGGCCCCGGTGGCCCAGAAGGTGGCCGACATGCTGGAGCCGATTCGCCCGATTCTCGATGCCTTGTACACCCCCATCGATGGCCTCGATGTGTTGTTGTCCGATCCCACCCTCAAGGGCGTGATCGACCTGCTGGTCGATGTCATCAACGACATCAATGCCCCCAGGGTTCCGAAAATTCCAACCATCGACTGGTCTTTCGTGGACGCTGCGCGCACCATGCTGGCCTTGCCGGCCATGCTGGACGGCATTGCCAAGAACGGCGGCGAACTGCTGCTGGGCAGCATCTACGGCATTGGCAGCCAGAACGTGTCGTTCGAGACCGGCAACCTGCTGGACATGGTCGGACTGGGCAGCGGTGTGAGCAGCACGCCCAGCAGCGAGTTTGCGGCCCTGATCCAGGAAGTCGAGAACGGGTCCACAGGCGGGAGCAGCAGCATGTCGGCCCGCTCCGGCTTCCGCATGTGGGAATACGTCAGCGACATCGCCAACTGGGCCAAGATCCTGAGCGGTGGTGACGCCACCCTGTTCACTTACGAGATGCCGCTGTTGCAGTTCGGCTTCCGCTTTGATGCGGTCATCGCGAGCATTCCCCTGCTGCCGCTGGTGGGCATTCCCAGCCCGATTCCGGTGCTGGAAATTGGCGCCTTCGGGGGCGTCGCGGCAAAGGTCGATCTCGCGTTCGGCTTTGATACCTTCGGCATCCGCAAGGCCTTCGAGACGGGCAACGTCCTGCAGGTGGTCGACGGCTTCTTCATCAGCGATGTCAGCCTGCCTGACTTTGTCGGCGGCAAGTTTGTGCCGGGTACCGGTGGTATCGACAAGAACGAGGTCACGCTGAATTTCGACATCGGCCTGTCGGCCGGTCTGGGCTTCGGTGTCCTGACCCTGGGCCTGAAGGGTTCCATCGAAGTGGTGGTGGGGATCGACCTCAACGACCCGTCCACCAACACCGTGGTGCGTGACGGCGACGGACAGGTCATTGACGTCATCAACAAGGCGGACGGCAAGGTGCGGGGCTCCGAGGTCATCTCGATGTTGACCTACCAGGAGCCGGGTCAGATTCCGCTGGGAGCGTTGAACCTGTTCAACTTCTCGGCCGACCTGTTCGTGCGGGCCAGCGCCTTCGCCAAGATCGGCATCGGCATCTTTTCCAAGACCTTCCAGGTCGATCTGTTCAAGGTGCAGTTGCTCGATCTGGATTACCGCTCGCCGAACCCCGAGCCCGTGCTGGGTCGGGTGGAGGGCGGCACGCTGTACCTGAACGCGGGTGCCTCCGCTGGCGAGCGGCGTTTCATCGACACCGCCGACCTGGCCGAGCGCTTCGTGCTCAGCGGCAAGGACGGTATCGTCGATGTCGAGTTCAACGGCATGTACCACCAGCGCTACAGAGGCGTCACCCAGGTCGTGATCGAAATGGGTCAGGGCAATGACCAGCTCGACGCGAGCAACCTGTACACCGCCACGGTGTTTGCAGACGGTGGTGACGGCGACGACACCATCCTGCTGGGTCATGCGGGTGGCCTTGCGGTCAGCCGCTCGGGCAACAACGTCATGACCGCCAGGGCCGGCAGCACCGCCAAGGTGGTGCTGATCGGCGGCTCGGGCAACGATCGCCTGACCGGTGCCGAGGGCGGCGACGTGCTGGTTTCCGGCGCGGGAGAGAACCAGTTGAGCGGCGCGGGAGGTGTCGACAGGTTCTACGCCGGCAGTGACATGAACCGTCTGGTGGGAGGACTCGGCGACGACGCCTATGTGTTCCTCGACGGCATGGGCGCCAACCGAATCGTCGACAACCAGGGACTCAATGTCTTCGAGTTCTCGGGCACGCTGCCCGAGGTCCCGTTGTTCCCGTCGCAGCTGCAGGGCGCCTTTGTCAACAACGGCATCCTTGCCCCCGGCAATTCGCCGGGCTTGCTGGAAGTGACGACCTTCGTGCAGGCCAGCAACGCCAGGCTCGTGATCGAACTCGGCGGCACCGAGCCGGGATGGACAGAGACCAGCCACGACCAGGTCCAGGTGGCCGGCGAGGCCCGCCTGGCTGGTGTGCTGGACGTGGTCCTGTACAACGGCTTTGCTCCGCAAGCGGGGGACGAATTCGTCATCATGACCTTCGACACCGTCAGTGGCGGCTTCAGCCAGGTCAACGGGCTGGCGATCGACGACGAGCTGGTGTTGGTTCTCCAACAGGGCGAGAAGGACTTGCGCCTGGTGGCCACGCTGCGCAGCGAGGTGCAGCCCGTCAACCCCGGGGTGTCGGCGTACTACAACGCCACCAACTTCGAGATCTTCAACCCGGGTGGCAACAACCTGCGGGTGGCCGCGGACAACCTGGGCGTGGTCACGCTCAGCGAAGGTGACGACTTGTTCACCCTGGCTCGCCTGGGGATCAAGCCGGTGCTCGTGGACCGCACCGGCGGCGATGATGTGTATGTCCTGAATCTGGGCAACACCCTGGGCACGACCCAGCGCCTGCTTTCGATCCAGGACGCTGCCGGCAGCGGCCAGGATGAATTGCGGCTGAATTTCAAGGCACTGTCCCTGTCGACCACCGGCAACCGGATTGCGCTGGGCAATGGCAGCGTGATCAGCGGCGTCGAACGGGTGGACTTCGAGACCGGACTGGGTGCCATCCGCCTGGTCGGCGACGACATCACCGTCACGCCACCGCAAGGGCAGGACTTCATCGATCTGGGCCAGACCGGCCTGATCGTGGTGGCCGATCGTGTCACCTTCACCACCGCCGTGACGGCGTCGTTCATCCACTTCGACGTCACCCAGCGAATCAGCCTCAACGGTGAGCTCAAGGCCGTCAATGGCGTGAGCTTTGCCTCGGCAACGCCCAACGTCGATGTGACGGTACCCACGGGCGCCGGTGCCGACGTGATCACCAACCTGTTCGACGTGAGCAACGCCGCCCAGTTGAGCAATGCGCTGGAGGAACTGCGCATTCGACCGGTCGAGAACAACACCGCGATCGTGATCGGGGCTGCAGACGTCACGGGTTACGACGGCAGCCTGTTCCTCGACAGCGAGGAGCTGACCAAGCTGAAGGTGCTGGAACTGATCATCGGCAGCGATGCCAGCAGTGGCACCATCACCATGGGGGTGAGCGATCCCGCCGGCATCCGCTTCGATGTGCCGCTGACCCTGAAGTCACCACAGGCGGGCGGCGCCGTGAACATCAGCGGCGTGGTCTCCGGCGTGGACCTTCATGTGTTCGGCCCCGGCAACACGACCACCTTGATGGATACCGACATCACGATGCAGGGCGACGTGCTGATCGACGACGCCGTGATGGTGCAGGGCGACTCGATCGTTCGCGCCGGCAGCGGCGAGACCGGCGCGGGCTGGATCGACGTGACTGGGCGTCTGGATGCAGACACGGTCGGGAACACGCTGGTGCTGAGCGCCGGTGGCGACCCGGCCGGCCTGCGGAGTCCCAACCAGCGGGACGCGGGTGACATCTACTTCCGCGCCGAGGTGGGCGGGCAGGCGCCGCTGAGCGGCCTGCGCATTGAAGATGCGATCGACGTGGTGTTCGAGCAGAAGGTCACGGTCAACGGCGATCTGGTGATCAATGCCAAAGGCACCGTTCGTTTTGAATCGACTGTTCACATCAACGGCGGCCAGCTGATCATCAACGGGGCCGACGAGGTGGTCTTCGTGGGTGGTGTCGAGTTGACCGGCGGCAGTGCGATCGGCGGGCGCCCCGGGATGGTGCTCGACGACGTGTACCGCGTGCTGTTTGTGGAAGCTGCGGTGCCGGTGCTCGGCCAGCAGGTCTCGGCGGGCGGCAACTTCATGCTCTCCGGTGGTGGGCGTGTCGAAGGCGTGGCCGTTCCTGCCACCAACGGGCAACAACTGGAAGCCCTGCGCCTGTCGGTCACGGGTGCGGTACCGGTGCTGCTGAGTGCGATTGATGCGGATCGGGCGATCGATCTGGGCGGCGTGAGCGTGCATGCGACCGATGTGGGCCGCTTGTCGGTGGTTGATGACGTGGTCGCCCTGGGCGGGCGCGGCATCGACATCGCGCTGCGCTCGTCGACGCTGGATACCAGCGGTGAAATGCGCGTTCTGCGCGGCATGAGCGCAGAGAGCGGCAGCATCACGCTGGAGAGCAGCGGCAGTCTGTTGCTGGTCAACGGGGCCGATGTGACGGCGCAAGCCGGCGATCTGCACCTGTCTGCCGCCACGGTGTTGCGCATGGATGCCGACTCGCGCGTGCAAGCCATGGAGGGCAGCTTGCGTTTGTCTTCGGGCGGCAACATGACCCTGGGCACCCTGGTGGCCAGGAACGATGTCTCGCTGGTCACGGCGGCCGGGTCCATGGCCGTGGCCGCCGGGTCGGGACCGGCGCCCACGGTCACCGCCCAGCGCCTGCGCATCGACGCCGGGGGCCCGGTGGGTTCCGCAGCGGCGCTCCTGGTGCTCGACGTGGACACGCTCAGTGTGCGCACCACGGCCAGCGCGCCGGCCGCCGATGTGTGGCTGCGCTCCGTGGGCTCCGTGCTGCTGGACGCCGTGGCCGTGAGCGTTCAGCGAGCCGACGGTCAAGGTGGCTTCAACACCATCACGGATGCTGCCCTGCCATCGGTATCGGTGGCGGGTGGGCTGCATCTGGTGGTGGCACCAGACCAGAACGCTGCGATCCCGGCACCGGGTGCCGATGTGCGATTTGCCCAGGCGGTCACGGTGGCGCAAGGCGCGGTGATCCAGGCACAGGGCGGTGTGCGCTTCGACGCGTCGTTGCTGGTGAGCGCTGGCGGGTTGCGCATCGAAACGCCGCAGGCCTTGATGGCCGATGTGAGCTTTGGCGGGCCTGCGGAGGTGGCCGGCGATGTGGTGATCCAGGCCCAGGGCGAGGTTTGGTTCCATTCCACGCTGGCCGTGGGTGCCGGTGGCCTGCTCACGGTGGCTGGTGCCAGCGAGTTGCGGTTTGTCGGCGGGATCGACCTGCAGAATGCCGCCGGTTTGCTGTTCCAGGACATCTACCGCGTGGGCTTTGAGCAGGCGGTGGTGCCGGCGCTGGGCGGTGAGTCCGCGGCGGGGGGCAACCTGCTGATCACCGGCGGTGGCCGGATCGAAGGTCGTGCGGTGCTCAGCGCTTCTTCGGCCCTGCAGGCCTTGCGCCTGGAGCTCATGGGTGACGAGCCCGTCACCGTGAGGGCCATCGACGCCTTGCGCGACATCGACCTGGGCGGCATTGGCCTGATCGCCCGCGACATGGGCATCCTCACGGTGCGCGACGGCGTGAGCGCGTTGGGCGAACGAGGGATCCAGATCACCAGCGTGGGCGAGGGCGCCGGGCTGCTGCTGCTGCGCAGCCTGAACAGCCAGGCCGGTGCCATCAGCCTTGAGTCCAGTGGCAACATCGAACTGGCCGACCGGGTGGCGGTGCAGACAAGTGGCGGTGGCACCATCAACATCGATGCCGGCGCGGGCGATGTGGTGATGACCCGGCGCAACCAGATCGTGGCCGCTGACAGCAACCTGCGCATCCGCTCGGGCGGGCCGATTGACGCCGGCCTGTTGTCCGCCAACAAGGTCTGGCTGGTCACCGATGGCACACTAGCCCCGCTGGAGGGCGGAGATTTGTCCGTGACAGCGACCGAACTGCGCCTGGATGTGCAGGGTGCACTGGGCACAGCGGCCAACCCGCTGCATCTGGCGGTGCAGCGCATCAGTATCACCACCCGGGGGCAAGACAGCCACGTGTTCCTGAGCAGCCCGGGACCGATCACCTTGGGCTATGTTGACGCTGCTGTGTACCGCCCCGACGAACAGGTGGGCATCCAGACCATTCGCAGCGAAAGCACATCCGCTATTCAGAGCGCCGGTCACGTTGTGGTGAACGCCAGCGGGAGTATCGTCATCGAGGCGCAGGCCGCCCTGGTGGCTCAGGGCAATCTGCTGCTGAATGCGGCAGGTGTTGGTGCCGATATCGTTCTCGATGCTGCGGTCTCTTCTAGCGGGGGGAACATCAGCATTCATGCGGATGGCGATATCTGGCAGAACAGCGATCTGCTCGCCTGCGGCTTCATGGGCACGTTGGACTTGGTGGCTGATGGCTCCATCATCATGGGGGCAGGCGCCAGCAGCACAGCTCAGGGCGGCGACCTGCGCTATGCTGCGGGTAGCCATATTGCGTTGCAGCGCATCGACGCGGGAACGGGCCATGTTGCCTTGTCAGCCGGCGAAAACGGTTCTATCACCTCTGCGGCTGCAGATGGCACGGTTCATGTCAGCGCCGCGATGCTTTCATTGCAAGCCGGTGTCTCCATCGGCTCGCAGGCCGGCTCGCTGGCTATCCAAATCGGTACGCTGGCCGCGCGGGCGGGTTCTGGGGGCATCTTCCTGAGCACCAGCAGTGGGCTGAACATCGGTGAAGCGAGCAACCGCGTGAACCGGGTTGGCCTGGATGCGCAGACGGTGCAGCTCGATAGCGTCCTGGCGCAGGTTGTAGCTGCCAATGGCGGAGTCGTTGTCCTGCATGCGTTGGGCGACATCCAGTTCGGCGACGTGGATGGCGACGACGTTGACATCACGGCGAGCAGCCTGAGCATCATGGCGGCCAGCGTGGGAGTGGTGGGCAACGCGCTGGACACCGACGTGGACAGCCTGGTGTTGAGCACCAGCGGTGCGGCTTATGTGAACGAAGCCAGCGCACTGACATTGACCAGCGTCAGTGGTTTGTTGAATCTGAGCGCAGGTGGCGACGTGATCGCGCAGAGCGTGCTGGCCACAGACGATGTGTTGATCACCGTGACCGGCACGGGCAACCTGAGCGTGGTCAGTGTGAGCGCCGAGAACAGGGGCGTGACGCTGAATGTGGCGGGTGCGGTGGTGGACGGCGACGTGGATGGCGACGACGTTGACATCACGGCGAGCAGCCTGAGCATCATGGCGGCCAGCGTGGGAGTGGCGGGCAACGCGCTGGACACCGACGTGGACAGCCTGGTGTTGAGCACCAGCGGTGCGGCTTATGTGAACGAAGCCAGCGCACTGGTGCTGGGAAATGTGAGCGCTACTGGCCACATCGGCCTCAACGCCTTTGGTTTTGTGGCCATGGGCGATACCGTACGTATTGAAGCGTTCAGCATCGACCTGACGGCCACAGGACTGGCACTGGGCGAGCTGAAGGCTCGCGGCGAGGTGCGGCTGGATGGCCGAAGCGGCGAAATCCGCAGCCAGCTGCAAGCCGCCCAGACCAACATCACCGCCGACAGCCTGGTCATCACCGGTTATGGCGTGGCCACCGACAGCGCGTCCACCGCATTGCGTGCCCAGGTGGCCCGGGTGCAGCTCAACACGGGTGAAGCCGAAGTGGCGGGCAACCGGTCGCTGCCGGACCGCCAGATGGCCATCGTGCTGCAGAGCGCCAGCCAGGTGCTGCACCAGCAGGTGGTGGTGGACGGTCGCGAGTTCCAGCGTTCCGACAACGGGGCCGGACAGGTGACCTGGTCCATCAAGCCCCTCACCAGCCCGGTGCTGCCCAAGGTGCCGGGTTCGCAGACACCTCTCACGCCAAGTGAGGCGCAGGCCTTGCTGCAGCTCGAGCGCGGTCGGCGAAGCGTGGCGGTGGCCGAACTGGCCAAGCCCGACGCCTTGATCAACATGATGCTGGCGTTGGAGGAGGACAGCGACACCCTGAAAGACGCCTTCTTGCTGGAGGGGTCCATGGGTGACGGTCAAGCGTCCAAAGACACCTTCGACTTTGACCTCTGGGTCGAGGAGCTGGCGCTTTGACATCGACCACCATCTGCGAAACCCCATGAAGAAACTGAACATGAAAAAAGCCGTTCGCACCGTCCCTTGCTTTGTCGACGCTGGCCAGGGGCCGCGCCAGCGCTCCAGCCCCCTCCTGGGGGGGCTGCTGCTGGCCGCCAGCCTGGGTCTTTCTGCCTGCGGGGGGAGTGGCGCGAGCAACCTCTCGGTTTCTGCGCGCGTTGAGGGCCTGCGCGAGGCCGGGCTGGTGCTGTCCCTGACGCCCCAGTCCGCGGCGTTCGCCATTGCCCCCAATGCCAGCAGCCACACCTTCTTCGACGTGGTGCCGAACTTTTCCCATGACATCACGGTGCGCAAACACCCGCTGAACCAGTTGTGCCAGGTGGTCAATGGGCGTGGCACGGCAGGAAGCGCCGCGGCCCAGGGCGCCAGCATCGTGTGCCAGCGGACCTTGCTCAACGACACCGGCAGCGAACTGGCGGACGATGGCGGAGAAGGGCGCGATGCGGTGGTCGCGTCCACCTTGACGAAAGTGGGCTCGGGTGACAAGGGCTTCGACTTCACCCGCCTGTGTGTGAAGGACGCAGGCGGTGCGGTGGAGGTCTGCAAAGGCCCACTCCCCAAATCGACGGCCGATGTCAACGCTGCGGTCAGCGCTGATCCGGGCGGCTGGGTGTGCACGCGCGACAACGTCACCGGCCTCGTCTGGCGTGTTCACGACCCAGCCGGAAACGACGGTTTGTGTGGCATCCCAGCCGGCGAATGGTTTCTTCCGTCCAGCCATGAGCTGGCCAGCGTTCTCGATCTCGGCAGGTTCAACCCCGCTCTTTCACAAGACTACCTGCCGCATTTGGGAAGTGAGAATTACCAGGTGACGATGTCTGGCGGCACGTTCTTTTATCTTCAGGCAGGTGACGGAACAGTTGCGAAGGGTCTTGCTCTCCCGGTCATGGTGGCCCGCTCGAAAGCGCTCACTTCGTCCTTCACGCAGGTCAGCAAGCCAGAGGACCGGTTGTTCGTATCGGGCAGCCTGGAATTGATGTGGCACCTGCCCGCGAGCCCGGCGCAGGCCACGTACGAACAAGCCAGGTCGGACGCCGCCGCTCTCAAGGTGGGCGGCCACAACGATTGGCGTTTGCCCAACCAGAAGGAGCTGATGAGCCTGTTCGATCGCGACCACGGTTGTGTCACCGAGGGCTGTGTGCCTCTGGCGTACCTGCCGCCCGACAGCGCAGCCGGCGAGGCCTTCTGGAGCAGCACGGTGTTTGCTGGCGATGTCATTCCGGCCAACAGCGACAAGAGCCGCTGGCTTCTGGCCCCGGTCGCGGGTGGATTCACCACGGAGTTCAGAAGCCCCTATCTGTCAGGGCGTGCCATCTTTGTGCGCAACCTGTCTGGAGACGAGGTGCCCGGCCCCTGACGACCGGCGCCCACGTGTTGTGTGACGCTCGACTCGGCAGCCGTGTCATGTCCGACAACAGCGTGTCATTTGTCTCATTTGTTTGATTTTGTTGGTCGTATAAATGTCGCAAGTATCATTTTTGCTGGATTATCAGGTTCTATTGGGGGAGCGTTCATGAGGTGATGAGTCTGGAGCTGAGTTGGTGTTTTTGATTATTTGAATTCTTTTGTTTTAGGAAAATACATGTTTGAGAAATTGGTTCCCGTCAACAAAGACCGTCACGCGGGCAAGAAGGTCAAGCAGATCTCTGGTTTCAAGTTTGCTTCCCAGTTCCACATCGCCTCGGTCATGGCGCACGAGTTTGTGCGCGCCTCTGCCATCTACCCGGTGGTCTTTCTGGAAGACAAGGAAAAAGACGAGTTCCGCCCGGTCGCGCTGATGGGCCTGGACGGCGGTGAAAACCTGTTTGTTGACGGCGCCGGCAAATGGCAGGCCTCCTACATTCCCGCCATCATCCGTCGCTACCCCTTTGCATTGGCATCGACCGATCAGGAAGGCCAGTTCACGGTGTGCATCGATGAGGCCAGCGCACTGGTCAACGATGACGAAGGCGCTCCGCTGTTCGACGAACAGGGCGAACCCGCAGAGGCGCTGGAAAACGTGAAGCGTTACCTGGGCGAGCTGCAGCAGATGGACACCTTCACCAAGGCGTTCTGCAAGTACCTGGCCGAGCACAACATGTTCACGCCGCTGAACATGCGGGTGCGACAAGCCGATCAGGTCAAGAACATCACCGGCTGCTACGTGGTGAACGAAGAGCGCCTGAACAATTTGTCCGACGAGCGTTTCCTCGAACTGCGCAAGACCCGCTACCTGCCCGCGCTGTACGCGCACCTGGGCTCGCTGGCCCAGATCGAGCGTTTGATCATGCTCAAGGACGGGCGCACCGGCATCAGCACCGCCGACGCCAGCGAGAGCTGATACGACCGCATCTCAAGGCGCCCAGGGGCGCTTTGCGAAAGGCCGGCACGGTGGACTGTGCTGGCCTCTTTCTGTTTGTACAACCGCTGAATCCTGCCTCCCATGAAATTGCTGTTTCTCGTTGCGGTGTGTGTCGTCCCCGCGTTGGCGCTGGCCAATGCCCCTGCCCCTGTCCCGTCTCCCGGTCCCGACGCAACGAGCCCGGCGCCTGCAGCTTCCCCGGCCGACAGCCTCGGGCCCAACACACCGCTGACCCCCCAGGCGCTGGTGCGCCTGGTCGCTGTTCGCAATGCCGCTGCGGTGAATGCCGGGCTGCAGCAAGCCGTCAGCAGCCGACTTTTCGAGGCGGAACAGGCTCTGTACAGCCCCAGACTGCTGGCCCGCGTCCGGACCGACAGCGTCAACCGGCCGCGCAGCACCGACGAATTCACGCAACTGACGGAGCTGATCAATCCCGGCGGGCCTCTGCTGGCGCGGTACAAGACCCTGGACGTCGGTTTCCAGTTCAAGTTGCCCAGCGGTGCGTTGCTGGACCTCTCGCACCAGCTCAACGACCGCAAGAGCAACCTGTTTTTGCCGCCCAACAGCGTGGAGTACGCCGGCACCTTGAGTCTGGTGCTCAAGCAGCCCCTGCTGCGCAACGCGGGTCGCAGCGCGACCGAGGCCGATCTGCGCATCGCCGAGCTCGATGCACAGCTGGATGTGCAGCGTTTCTCCAAGGAGGTGCTGGAATCGGCGGGTGAGGGCATGAACGTCTTCTGGCAGCTTCACCGCGCCATTGAAGGCTTGTCGCTGCGGGAGGTTTCCATGGGCTCGCTGCGCAAATTGTCGGCCGATGTCGCCAGCCGGGTGGACGCCGGATTTGCCCCCCGAACCGAGCTGCTCGACATGCGGATTGCCCTGAGCGCGCGCGAGACCGAACTGGTGCGTGCACAGCGTGCGGTGCTCGAGTCGCAGTCGCGCATGCGCGGCGTGCTCAACCTGGGGGCTGACACACCGGCAGAAGCCAGCTTCGTGCCGCAGCTCCCGTCGGTGGTGGCCCCCATCACCCGTGAGGAGGTGAGCCTGCGCCTTGAGAAAGCCCGATCGTCCTGGCCTGTTCTGCAGCTGGCCTTGTTGCGTCGGCAGCAGGAAGGCATCCGCCTGCAGTTTGCCCGCAACCAGGCCTTGCCCGATCTGAGCCTGGAGCTCGGGTTCAATCACAACAGCCTGCGAGACCGGCTCAACCAGACCTGGAAGGACAGCTTCTCGAACAAGCACCCGGGCTGGTTTGCTGCGATCAGCCTGGACATGCCACTGAACAACCAGCGCGGCGATGCCCGCCTGGCCGCCCAGACCGTGCGCGTGGAACAGGCCGATGCGGAAGTGCAGGCCGCTGACCGCTCGCTCAGCAACGACCTGCTGACGCGCTTCCAGCAACTGCAAAGCACGCTCAGCGAAGCCCGGCTGCAGGGCGAAGACGTGCGGGCTCGCGAGGCCTTGCTGGTGGCCGACCAGGCCCAGTACCAGCTGGGCCGTGCGCGGATCCGGCAGGTGCTCGAACGCGAAGACGACCTCAACGAGAGTCGCCTGCGCCTGCTCGACAGCGAAGTCCGTGTGGAGCTGGCGCGCCTGGCCCTGATGCTGGCCGACGGAAGCCTGCTGGACCAGTACGGCGTGGACATCCAGCGCTGAAGCCGAGACACCCGGTGAGCACAACCTTCAGTGAAACCTGGCACCGCGTCTCGCAGGCGCGGCTGAGCCTGTTGCCCACGGTATCCATCCACAAGCAGCGCTTTCGCGGTGAGGACTGGTACGTGCTGCGCGACGCCTACACACAGCGGTTCTTCCGGATCAGGCCCATGGCCTACATCTTTGTCAGCCGCCTGAGCCACGAGCGCACCGTTGACGAGGTGTGGCGCAGCTGCCTCGACGATTTTCCGCAGGAAGCACCGGGTCAGGAAGACGCGATGCAGGTGCTGTCCCAACTGCACCACTCGAACCTGTTGCACTACCGCTCCAAGGCGGACAGCCAGGCGATTTTTGAGCGTTACCAGACCCACCGAAAGCGCGAAATCGGCGGCCAGCTGTTGGGCTTCCTGTACCTGCGTGTGCCGCTGTGGGATCCCAATGCCTGGCTCAACCGCCAACGGGGCGTGGTGGAGAAGTGGGTGAGCTGGCCGGCGGCGGCGGTGCTGACCGGCGTGCTGATGGCCGGCGGTTTGAGCGCCATCCTCAACGGCGAGCGCCTCTGGGACCAGTCCCAGGGTCTGTTTGCGATCGACAACCTGATCTGGCTTTACCTGTGCATGGCCGTGATGAAAATGCTGCACGAGCTCGGCCATGCCTTTGTGGTCAAAAAGTTCGGCGGCGAGGTCCACACCATGGGCCTGATGTTCCTGGTGTTCATGCCCTTGCCCTATGTGGACGCCACCGCCAGCTGGGGGTTTCGCAGCCGTCATGCGCGTGCGCTGGTCGGGGCCGCCGGCATCCTGGTCGAGTTGTTCCTCGCAGCCCTGGGTGCGATGGTCTGGGCCAGCACCGGGCCAGGGCTGGTCAACAGCCTGGCCTTCAACGTCATGGTGATCGGATCGGTGTCGAGCCTGCTGTTCAACGGCAACCCGTTGCTGCGTTTCGATGCCTACTACGTGCTGTCGGACCTGCTGGACATTCCCAACCTGTACCAGAAGGCCAGCCAGCAGTGGTTCTACTTTGCCGACCGGTACCTGCTCGGCTCGGAAAAAGCCGAATCGCCGGCGCGCGACCGCCGCGAGTGGTGGCACATGACGCTCTATGGCCTGTTCAGCTTCTTCTACCGCATGCTGATCGTGGCCACCATCCTGTTGTTCGTGACCGATCAATGGTTTGCCGTGGGGGTGGTGTTTGCGTTCACCACGCTGATCATGCTGGTGGTTTTGCCGGCCAAAAAATGGTTCACCCACCTCACCGGCGGAGCGGTCTACCGCAACCGCCGCCGCGCCGTTCTGGCTTCGCTGGCGCTGGTGCTGGTGCCCGCTGCGGTGGCGTTGTGGCTGCCTCTGCCACACGCCATCCGGGTGCCCGGCATGGTGGAGGCCATCCAGTACACGCGCGTCACGGCCAGCAGCAGTGGCCGGCTCGAGTCGGTGGTGGTGCCCTCCGGCACGCCGGTGGTGCCCGGCCAGCTGTTGCTGGTGTTGGCGAGTCCCGAGCTCGACTGGGAGCTCGACATTGCCCGGCAGCAGACACTGGAGACCCGGATGCTCCTGAGCATGGCGCTGGGCAGCACCTTGAGCGACATCGTGCCCTTGCAGCAGCGGCTGGAGTCCCTGGCCGCACGCACCGCCGAACTGGGTGCCCGGCGCGAAGCCCTCGAAGTGCGCGCGCGTCACACCGGCGTCTGGTTTTCCCCCCAGCTCAACGAGAAGGTCGGCAACTGGCTGCCCCGCGGTGAATTGCTCGGTGAGGTGGTTGACAACAGCCGTCTGCGCTTCACTGCCGTGGTCTCCCAGGAGGAGGCCAACCGGCTGTTCCGCGACCGTCCTCAGGCGGGAGAGTTGCGGCTCATGGGTCAGGCTGATCATCTGGTCGAGGCCAGGCAGCTGGCGGTGCTGCCCTACCAGAAGCAGCAGCTGGCGTCCTCTGCCCTGGGGTGGAGCGGGGGAGGGAGCATTCCGGTCCGGCCCGATGACCCGCAAGGCCTGTCCACCGTGGACACCTTCTACGAAGTCCAGGCACCGATGCCAGAGGACCAGCCCGGCGTGGCCTGGCACGGCATGACCGGCTGGTTGCGCATTCCGATGCAATACCAGTCGCTCTATGTGCAGCTCGAGACGGCCTTCATGCAGCTGCTGCAGAAACGCTACCAGCTGTGAGCGCGGCGGCCCGTGCCACGTCCACCGCTTACCGGTGGCATCCGCCCCGCCAGCACCCGGCCTCGGCCGGCGCGCGCTGGGCCGACTGGGTGCCTGTGGTGCAGGCCCTGTCGGGGCATTCCCGCCAAGCCTTACTGAAGGAAGTCGGGCAGGCGGAACAGTTGCTGGAGCAGCGCGCTGACTGGTCTGTTGGCCAGTTGCAGCAACGGCTGGGTGAGATCAAGGCGCTGATGCGCACGCACGGCCCGCAGAAGAACCGCCCGCAGCCCGCCGGCGCCAGCGGCCTGCGCGCCGAGGCGCTCGCCTGCATCGCGCTGGCCGCGCGCCACAGCCTGGCCAAGCGACCCTACCCGGTGCAGATGCTGGCAGCGCTGGCCATGCACCAGGGCTTTGTGGTCCAGATGGCAGCGGGCGAAGGCAAGACCATTGCCGTGGCGCTCGCGGCGGTCATGCTGGGCTGGTCGGGCCTGCCTTGCCACGTCATCACCTCCAACGACTACCTGGCCCAGCGCGACGTCGAGTTGATGGGGCCGCTGTTCCGGTGGTGCGGGGTGAGCGTTGCGGCGGTGGTGGCGGACAGCCCGCCGGAGGCGATGCGCGCCAGCTACCAGGCCGATGTGGCCTACGCAACGGGCAAACAGCTGCTGGCCGACTTTCTGCGCGACCAGATCATTCTGGCCGGTGCCACCGATGCCTTGCGCCGCCGGCTGAATGAAATGGGACCCGCAGCCGGGCAGCAACACACCGTGATGCGCGGCCTGCACAGCGCCATTGTTGATGAAGCCGACAGCGTGCTGGTCGACGAGGCCACCACGCCGCTGATCATTTCGGCGCCGGAGCCCAGTCCCATGATGGTCGAGGCCGTGCAGCGCGCCCGCGCGATCGCCGGCGAGATGGTGCGGGGCGCCGACTACAACGTGCATCCCGTTTTTCGCGACATCGAGTTCACCCGGGCGGGCGAAGACCGGCTGGACATCCTGACCCGGCAACTGCCCGCGGTGTGGCACGCCCCCTCGCGGCGCAAGGAGCTGGTGGGTCAGGCCCTCACCGCCAACGACATCTTTCACCGCGACCGCCATTACATCGTCGACGAAGGAAAAATCCTCATCGTCGACGAAAACACCGGCCGGGCCATGCCCGGTCGAACCTGGAGCTATGGCCTGCACCAGGCGATAGAAGCCAAGGAGCAGATCGAGATCACGCCGCCCACGCGCACCATGGCCCGGATGACCTTCCAGGATTTTTTCCGCCGCTACCACCGGCTGTCGGGCGCCAGCGGAACCCTGCAGGGCATTCGCAACGAACTCTGGTGGACCTACGGCCTCATGACCTTTGTGGTGCCGACACGCCTGCCCAGCCAGCTCGTCACCCCCGCGTTTCGTCACTTCGCCAGCAGCGACCACAAACAGCAGGCCGTGCTGCAAACCGTGGTCGAACTGCACCGCCAGGGCCATCCGGTTCTGGTGGGCACCCGGCGCATCTCGGACAGTGAGACGCTTGATGAAGCCCTGCGCGCCCTGGGTCTGCACGGTGTGGTGCTCAACGCCAAGCAACACGCCACTGAAGCCCTGGTCATTGAGAACGCCGGTCAGCCGGGGCACATCACGGTGGCGACCAACATGGCGGGTCGCGGCACCGACATCCACATCGGTGCGGACGTGGCTGCCGCCGGTGGTCTTCATGTGCTGATGCTGGAGCCCCACGAATCGGCCCGCGTCGACTGGCAATTGTTCGGTCGGGCGGGGCGCCAGGGCGCGCGCGGCTTTGCGCAGGGCTTCATCAGCCTGGAAGACGACCTTCTTGTGCGTCACACGCCCTGGTTTGCGCGTCCCCTGGGCGCGCTGGCCCGCCTCGGTCCCCGCTGGCGTGCCAGGGTCATGCCCTGGTTGCACACGCTGGCGCAATTCAACGCCCAATGGCGCGCCTGGCGCCAGCGCAAGCAACTGCAGCAGCGCGAATTGCAGTTGCGCAAACAGCTCTCGTTCACCGACGACTACTCGCCCTCCCCGCGCGGATGAGGGCGCATGCCCGGTCGTCCCGTTTCAAGTTTTCCGATCTTTTTGAGCAACCCATGAAAACCTTCAGCACACCCTCCCGCCTGACGCGGCATTGCCTGGCCCTGTTCGTGGTTCTGAGCCCGGCCCTGGGTTCGGCACAGACCTTTGTCGGCGTGATCTATCCCACGCGCGACCTCACCCTGAGCGTGTCGGTCAGCGGTGTCGTCAGCCGCGTGCCGGTCAAGATCGGGCAACGTGTGCGTGCCGGCCAGCCGTTGCTGGAGCTGGAGTCCGATCTGCAGGCGATTGAACTGCGGCGCCGGCGCACCATCCTGGAAGACCTCTCGGAACAAACCAGCATCGAAGAACGCCACCGCATCCTGGACCGGCTGTTCAGGGACGCGAGCAAGCTCTACGAACAAACCGGCTCCATCAGCCGGGAAGAACTCATGAAGCTGCAGATGGAGCTGGTGAGCGTCGCAGGTCGGCGCGACCAGTTGCAGCTCGAGAAAAAGCGCGAGCAGCACGAAGTGGATCTCGCCCAGCAAGAGAAGCAGATGCGGGTGCTGGTGGCGCCGGTCTCCGGCGTGGTGACCTCCATCCAGGTGGACACCGGCGAATGGGCCACCCCGGGCCAACCCATCGTGCGCCTGGTCGATGAGTCCACCGTGGAGTTGCGCACCAACCTGAGCCAGGCGGCTGCCCGTCTGCTCAACCGTGGGGACGCCATCGAGGTGATGCTGGACGACCCGGGCCAGCCCAAACCGCTGCAAGGCCGGGTCGGGTTCCTGTCGCCGGTGGCCGATGCCGCCAGTGGTCTGGTCGAGGTGCGCATCACCTTGCCCAACGGCGAGCGTCGCATCCGTCCGGGTGTGAAAGGCCGCATTCAGCTCACCCCGGCTTCGTCATGAGCCTGGTGCCCGAGACGACTGCGCCCTTGCGCCTCGAAGCCAGCGAACTGCTGGACATGTTGCGGGTGCTGCGCCAGGCGCCGCGCGACGCCGCTTTCTGGCCGCGCCTGTGTGTGGCCCTGAACGCGCTGGGTCGTGGCCGCTCCTCCATGCTGGTGAGTCGGCAAGGCGAGCAATGGCAGCCCCTGGCGCTGTGTGCCCCGGCCGGCGGCCTGTTGCAAGTGCACGCGCCCCAGCTGCTGCCCCAGCTGGTCGGGCGCGCCGCGCGGCACGGTTACGCCACGGTGGCACAGGGCGATGACGCCATCGTGGCGTGCGTGCGCTTGCTGGCCGACGATGGTGACCTGTACGCGCTGGTTGAAATTCCGGCGCGGGAACGGGCCTCCCTCAACGAGTTGCTGCTGCGCCTGCAGCTGGTGGCCGATGTGCCCTTGAGCCGGCGCGAGCCAGGTGATGCCGGCCAGGCCGGCTCGGTCAACGCGGTCGACGCGCACATGCTCGAACTGCTGGATCTGGCGGCGCGGGTCATGCAGGAGCAACAGTTCGGCCCCGCAGCGCTTGCGCTGGTCAACGGGCTGGTGCCCCTGACCGGTTGCGACCAGGTGGTGCTGGGCTGGCGGCAGGTCAGCTACGTGCGGGCGCAGGCGATCAGCCACCTCGACCGGTTTGAACGCAAGGCAGAAAACGTGCAGCTGATCGAGGCCGCGCTGGAGGAGGCGCTGGACCAGCAGACCGACATCGTCTATCCGGCCCCGCCGGATTCCGGCTTTGTGGTGCTCGCCCATGAACGGCTGGGGCGTGCCATCAACCACGTCCACATGCGCAGCCTGGTCTTGCGCCGCACCGATGAACCACCCGAGGCGGTGGTGCTGTTGGCCGCACCGACCGACCGGTTTGCGCCGGATCTCATGCACCAGGTGTCGGTGACCCTGCACCTGCTGCTGCCCTGGCTGGCCGACCTGCATCAGCGCAGCCGGTGGTTTGGCGCGCGCTGGTGGCAACGCCTGCACCAACAGGCGGGCCAATGGTTTGGCCCCGACAAGCCGGTGCAGACCCTGGGCATCGGCCTGGCCTCTCTGGTTCTGCTCTTCATGCTGGTGGGCACCTGGCCGCACCGCATTGAAGCCAATGCCGAGCTGCTGACCGACAGCACCCAGCTCATCAGCGCCCCGTTTGACAGCTTTGTGCAGGAGGTCGATGTGTCCCTGGGCGACGAGGTTGAGGCGAACGCCTTGCTCGGACGCCTGGATGTGCGCGATCTGCTGTTGCAGGAGTCCGAGATTGGTGCCGACCTGCGCCGTTACGCGGCCGAGGCAGACCGTGCCCGGGCGCAGGGAGAGTTGGCCGAGGTCGAGATCGCCCAGGCCCGCGTGGCCCAGGCCCAGGCCCGGCTCGACAAGGTGCTGTTTTATCTGCAGCAGGCGCAGATCAAGGCGCCGTTTGCCGCCGTGGTGGTGGAGGGCGACCGGCGCGATCTGTCGGGCATGCCGGTGCGCCAGGGCGACCGCTTGTTCCGCCTGGCCCGCGTCGAAGGGCTGTATGCGGCATTGCACCTGCCCGAGCGCGACGTGCGCCACCTGAGCGTCAACGCCTCGGGTGAGCTGCGCCTGCTCAGCGAGCCCGACCGCAGCATCGGCTTTGTGGTGGAAAGCATCGTGCCGGTGGCGCAGGTCAAGGGCCAGCAAGGCAACCATTTCTGGGTGCGCGTGCGGCTCACCGACCCCGCTGAAGCGTGGTGGCGCCCGGGCATGAGCGGCATGGCCCAGGTCGATGCGGGGCGCAAGAACATCGCCTGGTTGCTGACGCACCGGCTGGTGGATCTGGTGCGCATGAAGCTGTGGATCTGAGTGTCCACTCCCCTCATTGTGGTCAAGACGCGCCACGCGCGCTGGTCATAAGTCAGAAAGTGACAAAAATTACATGTAACGCGTAAAAAGTCCAATGGCGTTATTTGTGATTTCTTTATCAGTTATATTTCCAAACATGTGGAAGTCGTGCGTGTGCTCAACCACGCAAGTGGCACTGCGAAGTGCCTGCGCAGACGCACGCCGACGACACAAGACGCCTCCCTCACCCAATTTTTTCAATCAAGGCACCCATGACCTCGACCCCCAAAGCCAACGTCAAAGCAATCATCAAGGCCGCCAACGGAAGCCAGCAGAGCTACAGCCTTGAGGCTTTGAGCAAGCTCACACTGCTGCCCGGCACCAAACTGACCTTGGTGGAAGAGGCCACCGGCAAGCCGGTCAAAGGCCTGCTGGCCAAGCGCAAGGGCAAGGACCTGGTGCTGGAGCTTGAGGGGCAGGGCGAGGTGGCCTCGCTGCTGGACTTCTACAGCGTCTCCGACGTGGCGTTTTTCCCGGCTGGCGAGATTCCTGTCAACGCGACGGCCTCCAACGCAGGCGCAGTGACCGCCGACACCGCCACCGCATCCGTGACCGCCGCCGGCGAGCCCATCGTGTGGAAGGCGCCGTCCGACTTTGGCAACGCGGGCTGGTTGGTCGCTGGTGGCGCGGGCCTGGCGGCTGGGGCGGGGGGCGGGGGCGCTGCTGCAGCAACGGCGGTGGTGGTGGTCAAGCCGGCCGTGCTCTTGGGCAACTTTGTCATGGGGCCGGTGGTCGAGGGATCCGGGCTGGTGGCCACGGTGTACAACGCCGCCGGCGAGGTGCTCGGTGTCGCAGTCATCCAGGACGATGGTTCGTTCGAGCTCGCGCTGCAGGAGCCCTACACCGGCCCGGTGCTCGTCGTCGTGACGGACGAAAACGGCGCTGAACCCGACTACTGGGACGAAGCCACCGGAGCGCCGAAGGACCTCACCGCCGACCTGCGCGCCATGACCTACGTCAACAACGGTCAGGTGGTCAATGTCAACGTGAACGTGTTCACCGAAGCGGCTGTTCGTGAACTGGCTGCGCCGGGCGCCTCCTTGCCCCTGGATGTCACCGCCGAACAGATTGCTGTGGCCAACGACAAGGTCAAGAACGCGCTGGGTCTGGTGGAGGACCTGGTGACGGGTGAAGCCCCGGTGGCGGTGGTCACCAACACCGGAGCCCCGGACCAGACCGCCAATGCCTACGGCAAGCTGCTGGCGGCGGCCTCGGGTGTGGACGAATCCGGAAGCACCGAGGCCACGATCGAAAGCCTGCGGACGGCCATCAGCGAGGCCAACCCGGTTCTGAGCACCTCGGTCCTGCTGCTGGCAGGTGCGGCCAACGTGGTGGACAAAGTCCCGAGCTTCCTGACCGAATCGCAGATGAGCCTGAGCGATTACTTCTTCATCGCCGATGCCATCAACGCCTTGCGCACAGAGTTGACGGGCGTCCTCACGGTGGGTGACCTGCGGACCATCAAGGCCTTGAACGATCAACTGGCGGTGCTCTCCGGGCAGCTGGAATCGCTGGATTTGCTTGGCGCCGCAACGGGCGTCGATGTTTCGGCCTTGCAGCTGGCTGTCGGCGAAGCGAACACGGCGGTGGCGCCGGATCCGAGCAACGCCAAGGGTCTGTACCTGAAGATCGAACAGGCGGTGGCTGCAGCGGTGCTCGAGCTCGAAGGTGACATCAAAGGTCTGCAAGACCAGATCGACACGTTGGCGATTGCCGACGTTGCAGGTCTGACGACGGCACTGAGTGACCTGGATGTGGCGGTCAAGGCGCTGCAGGCACTCACGGCCGAAGGTGGGGCAGTGGACCTGCGCCTGGACGCGATCGAAGCGCAGCTCGTGGACATCACCACCACCGTGGTGGACTACGTTGATGCAGAAATCCTGAAACTGCAGGGC
>NZ_JAUCZG010000010.1 GCF_030373225.1 Hydrogenophaga sp.
CTGAAACATCGCGCATCAGCACTCGCCGCTGCGGGTGTTGTGCAGACGTTCCCTAGTTTTCCAAGAATCTTGAGTCTCTTATTTGCTAGACGTCCAAGTCTTGACTCGCTTTGCGACTCATAGGACAACCGCTGACACATTCGGCAACGGAACAGTTGACCAAGGAAAAACATCACGCTGCAGGGTCTCCTGCAACCGGGGCACAGAAACAGTACTCGAGTTCCACCGAAACCACATGGAACATGCTTTAGTTCGATAGTCTCTCGCACGTGGGTTGCGCCCACGTTGTATGAGATGAGCATCTGTAATGCGTAGGTACGAACCGAAATTGCGGAAGAGGTGCGCAGCGTCCGTGGATCCTTCCAGTACCAGAGACCTTTCCACGGTGTCTTGAACAGACCAGCTTTCTGCATCGCTCGTATGTCCAGCCTCCGGGCAGCCTCCACGTGACAAGCTTCACCAGGTCGACCAGCCCCTACGCGCGAACCACCCCAACCGTTCTCACTTCTCATTTCGGAATCAAGCCGGTGCGAGCGTTGCGCGTTGGGTGAACAAGGCGGCTGCCAACTTGGCAAAGTGCGTGCTCTTTCGGTGAGCCTGCTGGGCGACCATGGAAGTCCCCTTCCACAACATACGCATTCAAAGCTTCAATCGTGCCGGATGATGCCTTTAACTTTTCTACTTTTACTCGCGTAACGTTCTCATCACTAACGTCTGGATCGCCGGGCTCGGGACCCAGGTGGTTGCCGGGGGCACGCTGGATCGGGTTCGGTTCGTTCATTTTCGATCAGTGACGGTTAAGTTGACGGTATGGACGGGGGCTGAGTCAGCTGCGGGCCGCGCAGATACTGGGTTTTCTGGTGGCAGTTGATGATTCGCTACGAATGATTCGGAACGAACACGGCGCGCGACCCTGCGTTTTGGTGGACGTCGGCGTTGGCCAGTAACCCAGCGATGTACCGTCGATGGGTGCACGCCGCCCAGCTCGGCTGCAATGGCGCGCACGGAAAGGCCGGCGAGTCTCAGTGCCTGGGCACGCGCCACTACGCTGTCGGGGTAGACGCACCAGTGGTGACTCGGCCCCACGGGCAGCCCCTGGAGATTCGTGGTCTTGATGACGACGCTGGTCATACGTCGCCCTTCGTCTCGCACGGGGTGCGCATAAAGTGGTCGACACCAACCAGTTCCCTTACTGTTGCGGCGGTGTTCGGGCCGGCGCGGTGTTGGCGCCGCCCCAACCTGCAAAGATTCACCTGATACGGGTGATGCGGGTCAAAACCCATTGCAGGGCCCATAGAGCTCTCTCCACTGACCCCAACCCACCCACTTTTCTCAACACCGTAGAGAGAGCAGACCAACTGTCGGAATGTGTGGAGACCCGTATCACCCGCATCAGTGAGCCCAACGACCCCCGCCTGATGCGGGTGATACGGGTCAAAAGCCACCCGCAAGCGGCTCCGGGCAGAAAACCCCTCACGCGAGGTCCATCTCCGTCGCTTCATCGAAGACCTCCGTGTTTTCGTTACGCACGATTCGCGCGAGCCACTCAGCCTTGATGCGGGCGCCCTTGACCGCTTTCAGCGGCTTGCTCGCCCCGTCCTTGCCCTTCACCCGAGGGCTGAACGTGGTCAGGCGGCCATCGCTGTTGGTGTAGACCTCGCCCATGAAGCTGTTCTTTTGCAGGACATGCTTCGCGCCCTCGTCCGCACACCACTGCCGGTACACGTCGTAGAGCTCGTCCTTGCTCACCCACGCGCCGGCATCGAAGTCGAGAGCGTCGCTGATGAAGCCCAGAATCGGCGTCGTCTTGCGCACCAACTCCTCGACGGCCTCCAGACCGCTGGCCGGCTGAATGAAGGCTCCCCGGTCCTGCAACGCCTTCAGGCCATCGAGCGCCCAGTTCAGGATTCCCGGCAGCTCGGCCATCAGCTTCTCGGTCAGCTTGTGGTCCTCGCGCCCGAAGAACGACTGGGTGAAGCGGAGCACGATGAACCGGGAGGCCACCGCGCCGCCGCCGTCCACGATCCCGGGCAGGATGTTCGTCATGAGCACGAAGCGCGTGAGCAGCTTGCCCTCCCAGTTGGAAATACCTTTGCGCTGCACGCTGACCGCGTCCTCTCCGGTGATGCGCAGCAGGTTCTCGCTGATGGCCTGGAGGTCTGCGCTGCCGCTGATGCGGGCGTCCGAGATCACCGCCAGCTTCGCGTTGATCAGGCCCTGCAGACCGAATTCCTTGCCGATCTGGCCAAGAGTCGGGCCGGTGAAGTTGTGCTCACCGAGCAGGCCGCGCAGCACGCGGGCGATGGTTCCCTTGCCGCATCGCTTGGGACCGACGCAGATCAGAGCCTTCTGCTGCGAGGTGTCGCTCGTGACGAGGTAGCCGAACCACTGCTGCAGGCTGTCGATGGACTCCTGGTCGCCAGGGAAGACGTCGGCCAGGAACCGCAGCCAGTGCACGGGCTCGGGCGCCTGCGGGTCGTAGGCCACGTCTGCCGCATCCACGCTGAAGTACGACGGGTCGTGGGGCAGCAGCTTGCGGGTGGGGAGATGCAAGAGGCCGTTGCTGATGGCCACCACATCCCCGACGGCCACCGGCGGGGTCTTGGTCAACCAGCTGGGCATGCGGGTGGAGGACGCGACGTTGGTCAGCGCCTTCACTGCGTCGATGGTGTTGTCGACCACGCCGCGCCCTGGCAGGGGAACGCCGCTGCGCTCGAAAAGCCGGTACACCTTGGCGCGGATGTCGGCCACCGAGACCGACTGGTATCGGGATCCGTTCCACACGAGGAAGTCGTCCTGCCAGTGGCGCAGTTTCAGCGCGCCCTTGGGCGTGGTGAAGAACGATGCGAGGAAGGCACGGGCGGTCGGCACCGGCCACTCCACGCTGACCTCGGCCGCGTCCTCGTCAGGCCCTCGGCGCTTCGCCCTGGCCAAGTCATCGCGAAGCGCCTTGATCGACAAACCGGTGGCCTCCTTCAGGCGCTTGAGCAGTTCGTCGACTTCGCTGGGCCTGAGGCCCTTGGCCGACGCGAGTTCGCCAACCACGATATCGGCGAGATCCACCGGCGCGTAGCCGGCGAAGGATGCCGCGTCGATGGTGTTGGCGATCTCGGCGTGACTCTTGCCCGAGGCGTGGGCTGGTGCCTGCAGTCCGAGTGCAGCCGCCGTCGCCTTGATCGCGGCTCTGAAGTTGCCGCCGTGGGTGAAGTGGCAGTAGATGTCGAACGCGTCGCCGAAGCGGTGGCCGTCCTTGGACTCGGCACCAAGACCAGCCTCGGCATCGCTGCCGCTCAAGCTGATCCAGTGGTCGTCGAACACCCGCGTGGCGTAGCTGCCGCTGCCCTGGTACGGGCTGCGCCAGTCCTGGTCGCTGGCAGGCGACTGCTCGTACTGGTTGTCGATCAGCAGCTCATCGATGCTGTGGGCGGCGTTGTAGGCGTCGATCACGCTGACGTCTTCACCAACGCCCCGTTGTGCGCGCCGGCGGTCACGTGCGGCACGCGCCTCCGCTCGGGCAAGTTCAAGGGCAGCAGCGTCCGCCTGGCGCTGGGCCAGCAACTTGTTGACGTGCTGCTCGGCTACCCCGTCAGCCATCATGTGGCCCCGGCCGTCGTGCACATCACGGACGAAGAACTTGGGCGATCCATCGGCTTTGCGCGCGCCCCTGGGCACGTTGGGCAAGTAGGCGATCTGCCCGGCGCCTGCCAAGCTCCAGTCCATCTCGCAACCGTCGGCCTCCATGAACGCGTAGAAGGCCATGCACAGAGCATTCCACTCGGCGAATGCCTGCGGTTCAACCAGGGGCACCAGCGTGCGCCAGCGCTTGGATTCCGCGGTCGAGCTTGCCGTGCTGTAGATCAAATACGCGACGCCGTCGCCGAAGAACTGACGTACCAGCCGCCGGACTTTCTCGAGCGAGGTGTCACCCTTGTCGATGTCGCCAGGGATCGCGACGTACTGGCCGCGCTGGCGCTGCGCCTCATGCTTGCGCCCGTCGAAGGCGTGGTAGGTCGAGGTGATCAGCGCGGGCGCGCTCAGCTTGGGCCGATCGGTCGGCTCGGTCTGGTCAAACACCTCCCCGAGCGAAATCGTCTCGTAGTCGGCGCCTGTGTCGATCTGGGTGTCACCGATACCTGCGCACGTCAGCACACGCTGCTCTCGCCACCGGCGAGAAACCACTGCGGAGGCCATCGCGCCTTCCGCGTGTCCTTGACCCGCGTCGTGGCCCTCATCATTTAGCTGCTTTTCTTTCCCATCCGCCCGGCCTGCCAGCCGGGCTCCCTTTTCGAGATCCGCTGCGGCGGCTCGCTGCCGTCGAGCTTCGGCGTCTGTTGAATTGACATGGGCCATCACGCGCCTACGCTTTCTTTGGCGGCGCGCTCCAACACTGCCTCGAGGACCGATAAGCGCCAACCGATCGTTCTTTGGGTCAACTTCAGCGGCGGCGGGAGGATGCCTCGCCGAATCCACTCCTCTTGCGTCTTTGCGTCAATGCCACCGAGGAATTCGCGTGCCTGATGAGCCAACACAAATGGGTCTGCGAGATGTGGGGGTTTCGATCCGCGTTTCATGGGGTTCCTTTAGAACGGGGTTTCAGAGTCGATGCCGCACGATAGGAGACAAAGCCCAGTTCACGGACACGCGCGTATCCGTCAGCCGTCGAGCTACGGCCACGATGTACTCCGCCCTTTTCACGCGGAGCCAACACCATGCAGAAGACCGTGATCACGCTCTCGGAAACAAACCGACGAATCGGCTCCTGCCACCCCCGCGCCCGACTCACCGATGAAGAGGTGGACCTCATTCACGAGCTGCGCGAGACGGGCCTCTCGCTCGAAAAAATCGCTCGGAAGTTCGATGCCACCAAGGGGGCAATTTGGAAGATCACGACGGGATTGCGCCGCGCGCAAACAGTGGCGCGTTGGGTCACCGTTGATGCAGACGGAAAGCGACGCACCGTGGCGGGGGAAGCCCCAGCCAGAGCTGGCAAGTCGGTAGATGCGGTCGCAGCGCGCGACCTGAGCAACGCCCTAGCGGCCTGGCGCTGATCAGCCGGCCACTGTGGCAACCATGGCAGCGCAGACTCCTGCCATGCCCGCGGTCAGCAGCCAAAACGTTACGGCGGTGACCATGTTCAAGCTGCACTCCCCACGGCCTGGTCGACCTTGGACTTGACCCAGGCATCGACGGCCTGCTCGTCGAACAAGCTGCGGTTGTTGATGCGGATCGGTCGCGGGAACGTCGGGTCCTGCTGCAAGAGGTCGTAAACCCAGGTCTTGCGGCGCGAGAGCTTGTCGCACAGACGCGGGATCGACAGGTAGCGGGTGCCCGGTTGGGCGTTGAGTTCGGTCATGTAATTCCCCTTTCGGAAACTGTTGAAGACAGGGGGAATTACAGACCGCGGGCTCTCCCGATTGGTCGGGATTTTTCGGGAGAGAAAATGCAGAAGGCCGCGCGTGGCGGCCTTCTGATCGGTCAGTTCCAGGGATGCCCTACGGCTTGTCCCACCCGTCCTGCATCTGCTCGATGCCCAGCTCCTGGCGCCACTCGTTGATGCGGTTGACCGCAGTCTTTCGGGGTATGCCGACCAGGTGTCCAGCGGCCTGCAGCTTCTCGAGCCACTGCTCGGCGGTCAGGCGCGGCGCCTGCCTGCACTGGCCGTCCTCGCTCGCGACGGGGAAGCTGCCCACCAGGGCCATGTAGTCGCGCGCTGCGCGATAAGGGTCGGGCCTGCCGTAGAAGCCGATGGCCTTCAGGGCGCCCGGCGCGGCGTCACGCTCGGCCTTGTTGATGACAGTCTGCTCAATCTTGACGGCAACGTGCTGCGCCCACCGCAGCGTGTCCTCGACGCTGGCCTCGCCGGCAGCGATGGACGCCCACAGCGCGGTAGCCCTGGTCGTGTCGGGCCGGTCGAGCAGCGCCTCGAAATCGGGGTCGATCTCGGGGTCCCGCAGACGGGCCAGGTAGTCGTTGATGGTCATGCTGCACCCCTGCACTGCACGTCCCAGTCCTGCATGAGGACCACACGCTTGTCGAACAACTCACCACGACGATAAGCCGCCTCGACCTTGTTGCCGATGCTGTGGGCAAGCGCCATCTCGACGGCAAACGCGTCGTGGTTGGTCGTCTCGCTGGCCCAGTCGCGGAAGGTTGAGCGGAAGCCGTGGGGCACCACCTCTGGTGTGTCTTGGAGCTTGGGGTCCACCCACCTGGTGTCGATCTTGTTCATTGACCTGATCACCTTCGCCAGGGTCATGTCGGAGAGCGGCTGGTTGCGCATGCCGGGGAACACGAGATCGCCGGGCTTGGCGCCATCGGGCTTGACCGACCTCAACAGCGCGAGCGCCGACGCCGACAAGGGCACGCGGTGGTCGCCCTGTGCCTTGACCTTCATGTGGGCAGCCGGCACCGTCCAGACTTCGGACTCCAGATCGAATTCGCCCCAGCGCGCCAGCCGCACTCCCTGCGACCGCACCGCCGTCAGGATGGCGAGCTCGAGCGCCTTTGCCCCTTGGCCCTTTTGCGCCCGCAGTTCAGCCATGAAGTCCTTGATCTGAGCGAACGGCAGCGCAGGCATGGGCCGCACCGTCTGGATCTTTGCGGGCGATGCCAGTAGGTGTTCCAGGCAGCCGTCCCAGCGGGCCGGGTTGCTGCCCTCACGGTGCTTGGAGACGGTGGCCCAATCAAGCACGGCCTCGATGCGCTGGCGTACCCGCTTGGCCGTCTCGGTCTTGGTTTTCCAGAAGTCGTCACGCTCTAACACTCGCACCACATCTGACGGCTCGATGCTGGCCACGGACATCGCGCCCAGGACGGGCACGGCGTAGGTCGCCAGGGTGGTCTCCCACTGGTTCGCATGCTTGCTCGTCCACTGAGAGTCCATGGTGGCAACGTACTTCTCGACGGCCTTGCTGAACGTCATGGTCGCGCGGGCCTGGGTGATCGCCGCCTGCACCCGCATCTGCATCTGGGTGACCTGGTTGCCCTTGCGCTGCTCGATCGGGTCGACATTCTGCAGGAGCAACCTGCGCGCCTCAAGCGCGGCCTGCCTGGCCTCGGCGAGACTGATGGTGTGCGTCGGGCCGAGCCCCATCTCGCGCGCCTTGGCCTTTTCCATGCCGAGCTTGCGCGAGTACCGGAAGACCCATGACTTTGCACCGGTGGTGGTGACGTGCAGATACAGGCCGCCGCCATCGGCGTAGGCGCCGGGTTTGGCCATTTTGCGCACCAGCAGGTCGGTCAGGCGGTCCAGGACGTGCTTGCCAGCCTTGGGCTTGCCGAGCTTGGCGGTGCGCGTTTGCCACTCCCCAGCGGGGACTTGAGCTTCCACGTCACTCTCCTATCCACTTAATAACCCACAATTTACACCCGGAAGAAAACGGATGCAAGTGGACAATACCGGAGAGAGGGAAAGTGTTTATTTTGGTCCGTCCAGGAGTAAAACCTTTTTATATCAACGGCTTACATGTACGGAAGTGTCCGAAACAGACGAAAAAAAGCCCGCTTTTGGCGGGCATTTTTTGCGTCTTGGCGGAGCGAGAGGGATTCGAACCCTCGATGAGGCTCTACACCCCATACTCCCTTAGCAGGGGAGCACCTTCGGCCACTCGGTCATCGCTCCGGAAGCTGCGTATTATGCCTCATCTCACCCGGCGGTCTCCCCTGCAGAGGCCGTTCATCCGGTGATGGTGTCGGCGGTCTGGTCGAGGTCGAATTCGCGGTGCAGCGAACGCACGGCGAGTTCCATGTACTTCTCGTCGATCACCACCGATGTCTTGATCTCCGACGTCGAGATCATCTGGATGTTGATGCCCTCGGTGCTGAGGCACTTGAACATGCGGCTGGCCACGCCCACGTGGCTGCGCATGCCGATGCCCACGATGCTGACCTTGCAGATGCGTGCATCACCCACCACCTCGGCGGCGCCCAGCGCAGGAACCACCTTCGCCTTGAGCAGGTCCATGGTCTTCTGGAAATCGTTGCGGTGCACCGTGAAGCTGAAGTCGGTCAGCCCACCCTTGCTCAGGTTCTGGATGATCACGTCCACCTCGATGTTGGCGTCGGCCACCGCGCCCAGGATCTGGTAGGCGATGCCGGGGGTGTCGGGCACGCCGAGCACGGAGATCTTGGCTTCGTCGCGGTTGAAGGCGATGCCGGAGACGACGGCTTGTTCCATGGTTTCTGCTTCCTCAAAAGTGATCAGGGTGCCGGAGGCGGCTTCTTCAGTCAGGTCGATGTCCCAGGGCGTGAAACTGGAGAGCACGCGCAGGGGCACCTTGTACTTGCCGGCGAATTCCACCGAGCGGATCTGCAGCACCTTGCTGCCCATGCTGGCCATCTCCAGCATTTCCTCGAAGCTCACACGCTCGAGGCGGCGCGCTTCGGGCACCACGCGCGGGTCGGTGGTGTAGACGCCGTCCACGTCGGTGTAGATCAGGCACTCGGCCGCCTTGAGCGCTGCGGCCACGGCCACGGCCGAGGTGTCGCTGCCCCCGCGGCCCAGGGTGGTGATGTGACCCTGCGGGTCCACGCCCTGAAAGCCGGTGACGATGACGACCTTGCCCGCCGCCAGGTCACCCCGGATGCGCACATCGTCGATCGACTCGATGCGCGCCTTGGTGAAGGCGCTGTTGGTCTTGATGGGCACTTGCCAGCCCGCATAGCTCACCGACGCCAAGCCCTCGGCCTGCAGCGCGATGGCCAGCAGGGCCGACGACACCTGCTCGCCAGTGGCCGCGAGCATGTCGAGCTCCCGGCTGAAAGCGGTGGAGGACTGGGCGGGCGCGAGTTCCTTCGCCAGACCGAGCAGGCGGTTGGTTTCGCCGCTCATGGCGCTGGGCACGACCACGAGCTGGTGACCGGCACGGTGCCATTTGGCCACGCGGCGTGCGACGTTGCGGATGCGCTCGGTCGACCCCATCGAGGTGCCGCCGTACTTGTGAACTATCAAGGCCATCGGGTTGGATTGTTTGGGTTGAAGGCACCGACTGCGCTGTCGGGCAAAGCCCGCAATTATAGGAGGGGGGTGTATCGCAGGCGCTCGCCGTCGCGCTCCACATGGCCAGCACCCACCTTGATGTGGATGTGGTGGCCGCGCGTGGTGCAGGCGGCGATCTGGTCGAGCAATTCGTCGAGTTGCGCAGTGGCCGCGGCCACATCCGCACTGGCACGCAGCCAGTGGCGCAAGGCGTTGGCCTGGCGGTCGCGCGACAGCGACCGCAGTTGCGCCATTTGCGGCGGCTCGCCGGTGAGCGCGAGGTCGATGACCGCCAGCTCGTCGAGCAGGCGCTGGGCCTGGGCGGCGTGGCGGGCGCTGCGCGCCAGCAGGGGTCGAAAGCCCTCGAAGCAGGCCTGCCAGGCGGGCATGAGCACGGCGCGAATGCGGTTGCGGGTGAAGCGTGTGTCGGTGTTGCTGGGGTCGTCCACGAAGGCGTGTCCGTGTGCCAGCAACCAGCCGCGCAGGTCGCTGGCCGGCACATCGAGCAGGGGTCGGCCAAAGTGCACGCCCTCGCGCCCGAACCGCTCGGGCATGCCGGCCAGGCCCGGCAGACCGGCGCCCCGGCTCAGCGCGAGCAGCAAGGTTTCGGCCTGGTCGTCGGCGTGCTGCCCGAGCAGCACCCACTCGGCACCCTGCGTTCGCGCCATGGCACCGAGCGCGGCGTAACGAGCCCGGCGTGCGGCGTCTTCCGGGCTCTGGCCAACCTCGTGCATGGCCTGCACACGCTGCGTGCAAAACGCCACGCCGAGCTGCTCGCAAAACCGGCCGCTGTGCTGTTCGAATTCGTCTGCTGCTGCCTGCAGGCCGTGGTGCACATGCAGTGCCACCACGCGGTCGGGCCAGCGCTGTTGTGCGGCGAGCAGCAAGGCGGTGGAATCGGCCCCGCCGCTGAAGGCCACGGCCACCCGGGTGAGGTCGCCGGCGCAGCGCTCGCACCACCGTGCCAACGCCTGCTCGCAGGGGTTGGCGGCTGCGGTGTTGCGGCTCACGTCAACGCTTGTCGCTCTTGGCGTCGGCCTTGGTGTCGGTGAATCGGCCGTAGCTGTTGAGGCGCGCATAGCGCCGGTCCACCAGTTCCTTGACCTTGAGATCGGTCACCTGGCGCCAGGCATCGCCCAGCGCGCGCTTGAGGAATGCGGCCATCTGTTTGTGGTCGCGGTGGGCGCCACCCACCGGCTCGTTGACGATCTTGTCGATCAGCCCCAGTGCCTTGAGGCGGTGGGCGGTGATGCCCAGTGCGTCGGCCGCGTCGCTGGCGCGGTCGCTCGTTTTCCAGAGGATGGAGGCGCAGCCCTCGGGGCTGATCACCGAGTACACCGAGTACTGCAGCATCAGCACCTGGTCGGCCACGGAGATGGCCAGCGCACCGCCCGAGCCGCCCTCGCCGATGATGGTGGAAATGATGGGCACTTCCAGCTGCGCCATCTCGAAGATGTTGCGGCCGATGGCTTCGGACTGCCCGCGCTCCTCGGCATCAATGCCCGGGTAGGCGCCGGGCGTGTCGACAAAGGTGAACACCGGCAAGCGAAACTTTTCGGCCAGCTTCATGAGGCGAAGCGCCTTGCGGTATCCCTCGGGCTTGGTCATGCCGAAATTGCGCAGACCCCGCTCCTTGGTGTCGCGGCCCTTCTGGTGACCCAGCACCATGCAGGGCTGGCCGTTGAAGCGGGCCAGTCCACCCACGATGCTCAGGTCGTCTGAAAAATGGCGGTCACCGTGCAGCTCGACAAAGTGCGTGAAGATTTCGCGCACGTAGTCCAGCGTGTAGGGTCGGTCGGCGTGGCGCGCGATCTTGGTGATCTGCCACGGGGTGAGGCTGCTGTAGATGTCCTTGGTGAGCTGCAGGCTCTTGCCCGCGAGCTGTTCGATTTCTTCGGAGATGTCGACCGCGGATTCGGTCTGCACGTAACGCAGTTCCTCGATCTTGGTTTCGAGTTCGGCAATGGGCTGCTCGAAGTCGAGAAAGTTCTTTTTGGCCAAGATGGACTCCTGTGGTCTTGTGGTGCGGGGCGCCGCGCCTGACGTGCATCAGGCCACCGGGCCGGGGCCCGAAGGTGTCGGGCGTCTGCTGCAACGACGTGTTCGGATTCAGTAGGCGACCGGGACCGGGTCGAGAGAGCGCCAAATATACCAAGTCGCCACGCTGCTGAACGGGGCCCAGGACGTGGCCACCTCGCGGATTTCACTGCGACTCACCGGCTCACCCGAAAAGTAGCAGCGGCTGATCCCGTTCTGCAGACCAATGTCGTCCAGCGGTAGTACGTTGGGCCGCATCAGGTGGAAGATCAGGAACATTTCAGCGGTCCATCGGCCAATGCCGCGAATGGCCACCAGCTCGGTGATGATGGCCTCGTCGTCCATCTCCGCCCAGTCTTTCACATGCACCTGGTTGTTGGCGAAGTGCAGCGCAAGATCCACCAGGTATTCGACCTTGCGCGCCGACAAACCGGCCGCCCGCATGTCGTCGACCTTGAGCTTGAGCACCTGCGCCGGCACCATCTTCTTGGGCAACAAGACGAAGCGGTCCCAGACCGATTGCGCCGCCTTCACCGAGATCTGCTGGCCCACGATGCTGCGCGCCAGCGTGACGAAGGCATCGCCGCGCGACTGCAGGCTCACGCCGCCGTGCTGCGGAATCAGCTTCTTCATCACCCGGTCGCGCTTCATCAGATGGCGGCAGGCCTCCTGCCAGTATTCGGGCGCATCCGGGCCCACGTCGGGCAACTGGCTCGCGACCATCAGGCGCGTTCCCAGGTGGTGCCGCCGGGGCCGTCCTTGAGCACGATGCCCTGATCCAGCAAGGCCTGGCGGATTCGGTCGGCCTCGGCGAAGTCCCTGGCCTGTTTGGCCGCGGCGCGCTGCGCCATCTGTGCGGCGATGGCGGCTTCGTCCAGACCACCCGGCGAGCCGGCCCCACCTTGCAGGTAGGTGGCAGGATCGGCCTGCAACAAACCCAGCGTGCCGCCGAGCGCCTTCAACAGGCCCGCGGCAGCGGGGTCCTTGCTGCGGTTGACCTCGCCTGCCAGATCGAACAGCACGGCCACGGCTTCGGGCGTGCCGAAGTCCTCGTCCATCGCGGCGCGAAAACGCTGCGCGTGCGGCAGCGCCCAGTCGATCTGGCTCAGCGGTGCAGCCTGCACCAGCGACAAGGCGGTGTACAGGCGCTTCAAGGCGCCGCGCGCATCGTCCAGATGCACATTGCTGTAGTTCAGTGCGCTGCGGTAGTGCGCGCGCAGGATGAAGAAACGCACCGTTTCCGGGTCGTATCTGGCCAGCACCTCGCGAATGGTGAAGAAATTGCCCAGGCTCTTGGACATCTTCTCGTTGTCCACCCGCACGAAGCCGTTGTGCACCCAGAAACGCGCCAGCGGCTTGCCATGGGCACCTTCGCTCTGCGCGATCTCGTTCTCGTGGTGGGGAAACTGCAGGTCGGCACCGCCGCCATGGATGTCGAAGGTCTCGCCCAGCGTGGCGCAACTCATGGCCGAGCACTCGATGTGCCAGCCCGGGCGACCCGCGCCGTAAACGCTTGGCCAGCGGGCTTCGGCCGGCTCGTCGGGCTTGGCCGATTTCCAGAGCACGAAGTCCAGCGGGTCGTGCTTGTCGCTCGCCACGGCCACGCGCTCGCCGGCGCGCAGGTCGTCGAGCGACTTGCCGGAGAGCTTGCCGTAACCCTCGAACTGGCGAACCGCGAAATTCACGTCCCCGTTGTCGGCCTGGTAGGCCAGTCCCTTTTCCTGCAAGGTGCCGATCAGGGACAGCATCTGCGGCACGTAGTCGGTGGCCCGCGGCTCCAGGGTCGGTGGCTCGATGCCGAGCAGGGCGATGTCCTGGTGCATGGCTGCGGTCATTTCGTCGGTGAGAGCGCGCAGCGTGATGCCGCGCTCCACCGCACGCTGGATGATCTTGTCGTCGATGTCGGTGATGTTGCGCACATAGGTCACGCGGTAGCCGCTGACCTTCAACCACCGTTGCACCACATCGAACGCCATCATCATGCGGGCGTGGCCGATGTGGCACAGGTCGTAGATCGTCATGCCACAGACATACATGCGCACATGACCAGGTTCGATCGGCTGGAAGTCTTCCAGGCGTCGCGTGAGCGTGTTGTGGATTTTCAAGGTCATGTCGGGAGAACGGGCGCGGGGTCGGCGCGGCGAAGCGGAGTGGAAAACCTGACCCGGCAGCGGGTGCAGCAGTCCTGTGTCACACAGGCCACGCAGTGTGCTGCTGGCGGTCCGGATCGGCCATGAGAAACAGACCCCTCAGATACAATGCGCCAGTATATCCAGCCCGATGCTGCGCGCTGTGCATCGTCGGGCCTTCGATCAACGTGTCGCTGGATCCAGCCGCCTTGCGGTGTCCCAGGTTCGCTCTCCGAGGTCCCATGTCCCACCCTGTGAATCTCCCAGCCACGGCCCGTGGCAACCCTTCCTTTGCGGCTCGCAGCGGCCTGGGCCTGCGCCTGCGCTCCCTGGCGGTGGCCGTGGCAATGGGCGTGGGCACGTCGCTGGCCTGGGCCCAGACCGAGGACTACGCCGAAGTCAATCGGCTGTTGCGCAGCGGCCAGCTCGCCGAGGCGCTCGTCAAGGCAGACCAGTACCTGGCGGGCAAGTCGCGTGATCCGCAGATGCGCTTTCTCAAGGGCGTGATCCTCACCGAAAGCGGCAAGACGCAGGAGGCCATCTCGACCTTCAGCAAGCTCACCGAGGACTACCCCGAGCTGCCCGAGCCCTACAACAACCTGGCCGTGCTCTTCGCTGGGCAGAGCCAGTTCGACAAGGCACGCGCTGCACTCGAAATGGCGATCCGGACCAATCCGAGCTACGCCACTGCGCACGAAAACCTGGGCGATGTGTACGCCAAGCTGGCCAGCCAGGCCTACAGCAAGGCCTTGCAGCTCGACGGCGCCAACCCGGCTGTGGCACCCAAGCTCAGCCTGATCCGCAACCTGTTTGCCGCTGATACCCGCTCTGCGATGGCAGCCCCGGTGGCAACCGCGCCGGCGGCAGCGCCGGTGGTCGCCAGCGCGCGCCCGGCAGCGCCGGCTGTGGTTGCCGGGACAGCATCAACCCCGGCCGCCCCTGCGGTCTCGGGCGACGCCGCCCAGCGCGAGGTGGAAGCAGCCGTCCGTTCCTGGGCCGGTGCATGGTCGTCGCGGAACATGGGCAGCTACCTGGGCGCTTACGCCACCAGCTTCACCCCACCGGGCGGACAGGCGCGCAGCGCCTGGGAAGCCGAGCGGCGCGCGCGCATCGAGCCCCGCAGCCGCATCGGGGTCGAGGTCAACGATCTGGTCATCACGGTCGATGCGAACAAGGCCACGGCGCGCTTCCGCCAGGAGTACACCTCCGACACGCTCAACGTCACCAGCCGCAAGACGCTCGAGATGGTCAGGAGCGGTGACCGCTGGCTGATCGTGCGCGAATCCACGGGCTCTTGATGGCAGGTCGGCGGATGGGCCAGCGCGGTCATGCCGGTGTGCCCCCGGGATTCCCCTCTGCGGGCCCGGCCGGCAGCCGGCAAGCCCTGTGGGCGCTGGGCGTGCTGGCCGCAGCGGCTTTTCTCGTGCTGCTCTTCAACTCCGCCAGACCCGGGCCGGAACACGGCGCGGGCCAAGGCGACTTGCTTGAAGCAGCCCCCCCCTCCCTGCTCAACCAGGCGATGGCCAGCGTTCAGGACACGCCCCGCAGCCAGCTGGCGGCCCGGCGTTCCGGCCTGGAGCGCAACAGCCTGACCGAAGCCCGGCTGGACGCCTTCAAACCGCTGCTGGGCCAGGCCGAAACGCGCCTGATCGGCATCTACCAGCTGATCAGCCAGGGCCAGCACCGACAGGCGCTCGAGCAGGCCGAAGGACTGGTCAAGGACCACCCCAACTTCCAGCTCGCCCACCTGGTGCACGGCGATCTGCTGAGCCTGCAGGCGCGACCTGTGCGGCAACTGGGCGATGTGCCCGACACCAAGGCCCTGGCTGCCAGCCAGCAACTGGCCACCCTGCGCGAAGAATCGCGCCGCCGCCTGCTGGCCCTCACCGAGCGCCCCCCCGCCGGCAGCATCCCGACCCAGTTCCTCACGCTCGCACCTCAGAGCCGTCACGCCATCGCCATCGACGCCTCGCGCTCGCGGCTCTACCTGTTTGAAAACCTCAACCCGACGCGCGCCCAGCCGGTACCCGAGCGCCAGCCCGCGTTGCGCCTGGTGGGGGACTTCTACATTTCGGTGGGCCTGTCCGGCATCGAGAAAACGGTCGAGGGTGACAAGCGCACTCCGCTGGGCGTGTACTACATCACCAGCAACCTCAACCCCGCCGACCTGCCCGATCTCTACGGGGTGGGCGCATTGCCCATCAACTACCCCAACCCGCTGGACGTGCAGCGTGGCAAGACCGGCAGCGGCATCTGGCTGCACGGCACGCCCAGCGACCAGTTCGTGCGCGCGCCACAGGCGTCCGACGGTTGCGTGGTGCTGTCCAACCCCGACCTGCAGCGGCTGCTGCGCACGGTGCAGATCCGCACCACGCCGGTGGTGATCGCGCCCGAGCTGCAGTGGGTGCAACCCGAGGCGCTCAGCAGCGATCGCGAACAGTTCGAGGGCGTGCTCGAAGCCTGGCGTCGCAGCCGCAGCGAGGCCAATCTGGCCGAGCTCAAAGGGTTTTACTCCAGCCGCTTTTCAAACCAGGGGCGCGATCTGGCCCAGTGGTGGCCCCGCGTCGAGGGCGAGCTGCGCAGCAGCGGCCCGCGCGAGCTGGCCATCAAGGACTTGTCGGTGCTGCGCTGGAGCGACACCGAAGACACCCGCGTGGTCACGTTCGGCGAGGTTGCCGCAGGCCAGACCCGCGGCGTGACCAAGCGCCAGTACTGGGTCCGCGAGAACGACCGCTGGACCATCTTTTTCGAAGGAATCATCTGATGCCATTGCCTGCCGTCCAACCTCTGCGCCGAGCCGTGCTCGGGGCCCTCACCATCGCCGCTGCGCTGGCCTGGCTGCCTTCCATGGCACAAGACGCCGCACCCCGGGTCAAGCTCACCACCTCCATGGGCGACATCGTGCTGGAGCTGCACGCCGACAAGGCCCCCAGGACGGTCGAAAACTTCCTGCAGTACGTGAAGGACAAGCACTACGAAGGAACGGTCTTCCACCGCGTGATCGACGGCTTCATGATCCAGGGCGGCGGCTTTGGTGCCGACATGCAGCAAAAGGCCACCCGCGCACCGGTGCCGCTCGAAGTCTCGGGCGGCCTCAAGAACAACCGCGGCACCATTGCCATGGCACGCACCTCCAACCCGAATTCGGCCACCGCACAGTTCTTCATCAACCTGGTTGACAACGCCAACCTCAATCCACCGCAACCCGACGGCCACGGCTACGCCGTGTTCGGCAAGGTGGTTTCAGGCATGGACGTGGTCGACAAGATCCGGGCTGTGCCCACCGGCAACCGTGGCCCGTTCCAGAACGTGCCGCAGACTCCCATCACCATCCTCAAAGCCACCCTGGAGAAATGACCATGGCCAACCCCCAAGTCGAACTGCACATCACCGGTCACGGTGTCATCACCATCGAACTCGATGCCGAGAAGGCGCCCCTGTCCGCCGCCAACTTCCTGGCCTATGTGAACAAGGGCCACTACAACAACACCGTGTTTCACCGTGTCATTCCGGGCTTCATGGTGCAAGGTGGGGGCTTCGAGCCCGGCATGACCCAGAAGCCCACCGACGCGCCGATCGCCAACGAGGCCAACAACGGCCTGAAGAACGACACCTACACGCTGGCCATGGCGCGCACGAGCGACCCGCATTCGGCCACCGCCCAGTTCTTCATCAACGTGTCCAACAACGGCTTCCTCAACCACACCGCACCGAGTGCGCAGGGCTGGGGCTACGCCGTGTTCGGCAAGGTGGTCTCGGGCACCGAGATCGTGAAGAAGATCGAAGGCCTGCCCACCGGCCGCAAGGGCTTCCACGACGACGTCCCGAAGGACGACGTGGTGATCGAAAAAGCCGTCGCGCTGTGAACCCGGGGGCCTGGCCCCTGGCAGCCCCCGCTTCGATGTCCGCAGCCTCCCCCGACCGCTTCGCCAGCTTGCGCGCTCCCGCGCACTGGCAAGCGGTCGAATTCATTTCAGACCTGCACCTGCAAGCCGGCGAACGGCCGACCTTCGATGTCTGGCGGGCGTTCCTGCAGCGCCCGGCGCCCGGGCGGGCCGACGCCCTTTTCATCCTCGGCGACCTGTTCGAGGTCTGGGTCGGCGACGACGTGCTGCAGGCGCAGGCCTCCACCGACCAGGCCTTCTGGCGCGAATGCGCGCAGTCCCTCCAGGACTTCAGCCGGCACACGCCGGTGTTCTTCATGGCCGGCAACCGCGACTTCCTGCTGGGCGCCGCGGGCCTGAAGGCCTGCGGCATGCAGGGCTTGGTCGATCCGACCGTGCTCGACTTTCTGGGGCAGCGCTGGTTGCTCAGCCATGGCGATGCGCTGTGCCTGGCCGATACCGATTACATGGACTTTCGCGCCCAGGTTCGCCAGCCGGCGTGGCAGCGCGACTTTCTGGCCCGCCCGCTCGGTGAGCGCACAAGCATCGCGCGCCAGTTGCGGGAACAGAGCGAGGCGCGCAAACGGGACACGGCGGGCGACCCCGGCCTGTGGGCCGACGTGGACACCGCTGCGGCCCGCGCCGACCTGCAGGCCGCCGGCGCACGGACCCTGATCCACGGCCACACCCACCGTCCGGGCGAACACGCGCTGGGCGATGGCCTGCGCCGCGTGGTGCTCAGCGACTGGGATGTCGGCGCCAAGCCGGCGCGCGCCGAGGTGCTCCGGCTGGACGCCCGGGGCCTGCAGCGTGTGGCGCTGGTGGCGGCATGATCGATCTGCTGCAACGTCTGCTGCCGCGCTCGCTGCGCCAACCCAGGCCTGTCCCCGACACGCTCTGGCAGACCACCCTCGCCTCCCATCCCTTTCTCTCGGTGCTCGCCAGCGCCGAGCAGGACCGCCTGCGCCTGCTGAGCACCCACTTCCTGGTCGAGAAGGAGTTCTTTGGTGCCAACGGCCTGGAGCTCACCGATGCGATGGCCCTGGCGATCGCCGCCCAGGCCTGTCTGCCGCTGCTGCACATGCACGGCCCTTCGGGTGAGGCTGTGCGCGACCCGCTGAAGTTGCTGGACTGGTACGGTGATTTCGTCGGCATCGTGGTGCAGCCTGGTGCCGTGGTGGCAAAACGCAAGACCACCGACGCGGCGGGCGTGGTGCACCACTTTGACGAAGTGCTGGCCGGCGAAGCCATGGACCGCGGCCCGCTCATGCTGAGCTGGGAGGAAGTGGCCCACGCCAGCCTGGCAGCCGAGACTGGCAGCAATGTCGTGATCCACGAGTTCGTGCACAAGATGGACATGCGCGGCATCTCGCTCGGCGAACACCCCGACGGTGCGCCCCCCCTGCCCAAGGGCTTCCTGGGCACGCACAGCGCCGCAGAAGCCCGAAGCCTGTGGCGCCGGACGATGCAGCAGGCCTACGACCAGTTTCGTGAAGCCGTGACCCTCGCCGAGCGGTTCGGCGGCGAACGGCCCTGGCTCGACGACTACGCGGCCAAGGACCCTGCCGAGTTTTTTGCCGTCACCTGCGAGGCCTACTTCGTGAGCCGGGAGCGGTTCGCGCAAGAATTTCCCGCGCTGGTCCCTCTGTTCGACGGATTCTTCAGGCCGGCCACCGCCGCGCCATGAAAAAGCCCGTGCAGACGCTGTCTGCACGGGCATCGCCCTCGGACGGTCGATGGGCTCAGCGCTTGAGCAGCACCTTCAACACCGTCTGAAGGCGTCGGGCGGCCGATGCGTCGAAGCCCGAGGCCAGCACGCCTGCCACATCGTCCACCCAGGTCTCGGCAGGTGCCGCGGCATGACGGCGCGTGAGCAGTTGCAGTTGCAGCATGCGGCGCTCGCTCAGGTGCTCCGCGGGCGTGGGCACTTCGGCCGCCATTTCCAGACGCAACAAGGTCTCGCCTGGCAAAGCGGCCGGCGCCCTGGACAGGGCGGCCGACCAGGTGGCGCGGCTGCCGGCGTTCACGCGCGGGCCCAACGCCTGTGCGGTGGGCATCTGCTCGGCATCGCGCTGTTCCCAGGCGGTCATGAGCTGCGTGAGCACCTCGCCGTGGGCTTGGGCGGCGAGCTTGCGCAGGCTGGCTTCGGCCGACTCGATGGCCTGGCGCTGGGCGCGGAAAGCCGCATCGCCGAGGCGGGGACCGCGCTGCTCGCGTTCGTCGCGCCAGGGCGCTGCGCCGGCACCGCGCGCATCGCGGGGTCCGCGAGCGTCGAAGCGACCGGCACCACCGCCCTGGCGGCCGTCGGGGCGGGCGCCACGCGCATCCCGGCCAGCCGGTTCGGCCTTTTTCATGCCGGGACGGTCGTCGCCGCGCATGGCGACCAGCTTTTTGGGCGGTGCGGCGGGCTTGGCGGGTGCCGCTGGCTCGGCCGTCACCGCCTCGTCGGCCGACGCGGCATCGGCGGGTTCGGCAGCCGGTTCGGCAACGTCCGCGGCCGGTTCAGCCCCGGCTTCGGCCGGCGCAGCCGGATGGTCCGGTGCGGCTTTCACGGCCGCCGCCGGCGTGGCCTCGACCGCAGCAGGCCGACCGGCCAGCGCCGATTCAAGTTCCTGCATGGCCGCCCGGATGCGCTGCGCGTCGCCGCTGGCACTGGCCTGTTCCAGCGCACGCGAGGCATCGAGCACACGCTGGTCGTGGGCGTTGAGCGAGGTCGCGGCCTTCTCGCGCTCGGTGGTCTTGCGGTTGAACGCTTCATCGATGGGCTGGCGAAACGCCTCCCAGAGTTTTTGTTCGTGCTTGCGTTCCAGCGGCACCGCATGCGCCTCGGCCTGCCAGCGCTGCTGCAACGCCTTCACCGCGTCGATGCGCAGCATGGGCGCTGCGCCCAACGCGGTGGCTTCCTCGATCAGCGCCTTGCGACGCGCCGTGCTTTCGGCCTGTGCCGCTTCCAGGCCGGCATGAGCCGCATGCATCGCCTCTTTCCACTGCGGCTGCATTTCGGCAAAGGCCTTCTCGCTCATGTGGCCGGCCTCGCGCCAGCGCTCCGAGAACGAATGCAACTCGCGCACCTGGGCTTTCCAGTCGGTGTTGCCGGCGTGCGCTTCGGTCCAGGCCTTGAGCTCGGCAATGATGGCCAGGCGCTGGCCTTTGTGGGCCTCGGCCTGCTGGCGCACCTGCACCAGCCAGGTCTCGACCACCTTGTGCGCTTCGGTGCAGGCTTCGTCGAACCGTTTCCACAAGGCGTGGTTGGGCTGCCCCCCCTGGTCGGTGGTTTTCCACTGATCGCGCAGCCCGCGCAGGGTTTCCTGCATCTTGCGTCCACCCAGGCGCTGGCCTTCGGGCGCCTGCAGCAAGGCTTCGGCCTTCGCCACGAGTTCTTCGCGCAGCTGGTCGGCACGCCAGCGCTGCCAGCCCTCGAGTTCACCGGCCTGGCTCAACGCGGCGTGCGCGCGAGCGTCCAGGGCCGGGCTGACGAAACGGCCGTTGGATTTCAGGAGGGCGCGCACATCGGCGGCGGCCTTGGGCGTGGCCTTGCCGTGGCCTTCGGCGAGTTCGCGCTCCAGCACGTCGAGCGCGTGGCCGAGCTCGGTCGTCACGCGGGCACGGCGCTCCTGCTGGGCCTGTGTGTCCACCGCGGGCTTCTCGACCGGTGCAGCGGCTTCACCGCCGCGCGCCACGCGCAACTCGTCGGCCCAGACTGGCACGGCGGGCAATGGCGCCTGCGCGTCGGCATCGGCCGCGACCGCCTGGGCCAGTGCGGCTTCAAAGGCGTCCCAGACCAGCTGCAGCTGTTTGCGCGAGGCGTCCAGCATGGGCGGAAACTTCACGTCCACGCTGGCCCACTGAGGGTCTTGCGCCAGGCCGCTGGCCTGTTCCTGCCACTGGGCCACATCGGTCTGCAGCGTCTGCGCACTGTGCTGCGCTTCGCGCCAGGGTTTGGTGGACAGCACCTCGATGCGCTGCGCGATCAACACCGCGGCTTCGCGCTCCACCTGCACCCGGTGCTGCAGGTCTTCGATGGCCTTGACGCGTTCGGCCAGCGACTGGCGCAGCGCGGCCAGCGGCTCGCGCGAGAGCGGCGCGCCCGCGCGCGCGGCGTCGCGCTGCCAGGCCAGGGCATCGGCCAGGTTCAGGCGCGGGTGGTCCAGCAAGGCCTGCGCCTTCTGCGCCCATTCGACCGACATCTGCTCCTGCGTCTTCAGGCGCTTCTGTTCGTCGAGCTTTTCCTTCAACGGCTTGGCCGCTCCGCGGTCGCGGTTGGCCAGCTCCTTGTAGACCTCGTTCATCTGGTCCAGACCCGGCTCGGTGGCCAGCCACTCGCGGATGCGTGCGGCGCGTTCGCCCGATGTCGGCGCGGAAAACGCCCCGCCGGTCACAGCGTCCAGGGGATGGGCCGCAGCGGCGGACTTTGAGGGGGTGGGCGTGTTCACGGCGGGTGGAGAAACTTGAGGGGATGAGGAAGACTTGCGCAAGGAAAACAGCGACATGGAAGCGTCAGTTCGATCAGGACAGGGGCTGCGCCAGAGCGGCGCGGCAAACCGGTATTGTCGCCGCTGTTCGCCGCCGGCGTGCCTGGCCGGCCCGGCGGGGCGCTGGCGGGCCGCGTGATCAGCGAGGCGCCAGCCGGAGTTCGGCCTGCGGCCGCCAGCCTTCCCCCTGCCGGACCAGTTGCGGTGCGCCCAGAAACATGCGGTCTTCGGGCAACGACCGGCTGGCCAGAAAGTCCTTGACCGCCTGGCCACGCGCCACGGCGAGATCGCGCAGCGCGTCGGACGTGACCGGTATCGAGGCCAGCAGCAGCGCCTCCATGTCGGACTGTGGAATGTCCTTGACGATGCCGATGAGGTTGCGCGGTTTGGGCATGTCGGCGCGGCGGTAAACCTCCTTGAGCAGCGCGGGGTATTCCTCGGCGCCCACGGCCAGCACGTCGGGGATCGGCTGGCCGTTGCGCGCCAGCAGCCGGCGTTTTTCGGCCAGCAGACGCGCCTCCAGCTGAACGCGCTGGTAGCCGCTGCGTTCGGCCTCCAGATCGCTGTGTCCCACCACCGTGATCTGCAGCGCAGGGCGCTCGGCGAGGGCCTTGGCCACCGATGCCAGCTGTTGCCGGGTCTCGGCCGCCAGCACCGCGCTGCCGGGAGCAAACGCCACCTGCCCGGGCGACTCGGCACCTCCACCGAACGCACTGGCGATCAAGGAAAACGGTGCCGTCAGGGCCTTGCCGATCAGGTTGAAGATGAGCTTGAAGATGATGGGTGCCAGTCGAAACTGCGGGTCGTTGATGGAGCCGCTCACCGGCAGGTTGATGTCGATCACGCCGTTGCGGTCGGCCAGCAGCGCCACCGCCAGCTTCACCGGCAGGTTGGGCGCCTCGCTGCCGGCCACACGCTCGCCGAAGCTCAATTGGTTGAGGACGATCTGGTTGCTGGCGCTGAGCTGGCCATCGGGATCGATCCGGTAGGCCACGTCCACGCTGAGCTTGCCGCGCTCGATGCCGTAACCGGCGTACTTGACCGTGTAGGGAGACAGCGGGGGCAGCTCCAGATGGCGCACGCGACCCTGGATGTCCAGTGCGAGCGGCTGGGCCAGCGGGTTGAGCCGGCCCTCGATCTCGAGAGCGGCCGTGCCCTCGGCGCGTCCGCGCAGGGACAAGGCGGCCAGTTCGGGTGCGGTTCCCGCGGCTTGCCCATTCGAAAATGCACCCAGGCTGCCGGTGAGCTCGCTCAGCGTGGACGTGTAGTTCGGCTTGATGAAGCGGTCGGAAAACAGCACGCGGCCGTTGACCAGGCTGATCGGGCCCAGCCCGATCCCGGGCGCAGGACCGCCTGCGGCGGCATCGGCCTGCGCAGGAACATCGCCAGCGGGCAACTGCTGCGAAGGCTTCAGAAGGCCCTGCAGGTTGATCTTGCCGGCCTCGTCGATGATCACCCGCGCGAAGTAGTCGCTCAGCACGGTCTCACGCACCCTCAGCTGGGTGGATCGCCCGGGCGACATCGCCAGTTGCAGGCCGCGCACCTGCAAGGATTTCCAGGCCAGCAGGTCTTCGGCGGGCGACAAGGTGTTGGCACTCAAATCGTCCAGCGCAGCGTCTCCCTCCAGCTGGAGCGCCAGCGCACCGTCTGCCAGGCCGCCTTGCACCCGGCCGCGGTAGCTCGCGTCAGCGCGCAGCAATTCGAGGTTGAGCCGGTCCGCGACATACGGCACCAGCGCATGCGCGGGCAGGCGCTCGAGCTCGGTACGGGCATCCAGCCGCAGGCCCGCTCCGCCCGCTGTAGCGGGTTCGGGCAGGCGCAAGGCACCGGTGAGCACGACCTGGCCGGGCGCGACCGGGCTGGACGGGCCTGATCCCACCCGCGCCCGGACCGACAAGGCCATGTCCTTCTGCCCGGCATCGAACGGGCGAAGGTCTTTCAGGTCCAGTTGCAGGTTGGTGATGTCCAGCGTCACAGGCTCGGCGGGCAGGCGGTCCACGAATCCCAGTGAACCGCCGGAGACCTGCAGCCTGGCCAGGCCCACCCGCCACGGTGCCGCTTCTGCAGCCGGGGCCTTGACCGCCTGCCGGTCTTTGGGCGCTGGCAACCGCCAGGACTCGAACATCCAGGCGCCGTCGTGCCCGCGCTCCAGCGGCAGGCGAGGCTGGGTCAGGGTCAGGCCGCCGACCTCGGCGCTTCGCTGGACAAGATCCACCTGCAGGTCGTCGATCAGCAGGCGCTTCAGGCTGGCCAGAGGCTGGCGGGCCGGGCCCAGCACCAGATCGTTCACGTCGATGCGACCACCCAGCAGCTTCAACACCGCGGCCTGATCGCCCTGCGGGGCCCGCCATTCGATGCGGCCGTGCGCGCCGACCCGCCCGTCCAGGGCCGGCTGCATCGCTCCCTTCATATAAGAGGAGAAACGCCTCAGGGCGATCTCTCCCAGAAAGAGCTCGGCCTGCGCGGCAGCGTCGGTGACGGAACCCTTCACGCCGACCTCGCTTGAACCGAGGCCGGCCGACACCTCGAACGGCACGGGCGCGCGCACCGGCCAGCTCAGTCCACTGGCTTGCACGCGCACAGCCTCCAGCACCTCCGTGGCCATCGGTTGCACCGCTTCGTCCCGCCAGTGGATGCGCCCCCGCTCGAGGTCCAGCCGGCCCAGCACGAGCTCCCACGGCACTGAGGCAGCGGCGGGCGCCTGAACGGTCGGCGCCGGCTGGTGAGGCGGCACAAGACCTGCGGCCAGGCGCACGAGGTTGATCTGCCCCCGGGTATCGCGAGAGAGGTTCAGGCTGGGCGCTGCCAACTCGATGGCCGCCAGATCGACCCGCCGGGCCAGGGGTTCGACCCGGTTGAGTCGGACGCCCAGGCGCTCCCAGGACAACACGCCGGCGGCTTCGCCACCGACCGACCGCTCCACCACCTTCAGCCCCGACAGCGCCACATCGCCCGAGAGCCACACCTGCGGCGCATCGCGCTGCAAAAAAGCCAGTTTCAGGTCGAGGCTCAGGACACCCGCCTCGGGCTTGACGGGCCAGGCAGCGGGCCAGTAAGGGAAGTACGGGGCCAGATCCAGCGCGGGAATGCTCAGCGTGGCGTCGGTCTCGCGGTGCGCCGCAAACGGCGTGCTGGAAGCCTTCGAATCAAAAGCGCTGCCGTTGAGTTCGAAAGCCAGCCGCGGCTCGGTCACCACCTCCCGGCGCGACGCCAGGTTGCTGAGAAACGGCACGCTCAGAGTCAGTCCCCGCAGGCGGTGGGTTGCCCCCACCGGGTCATCCACGAAGGTGAATTCACCGCCGGCAAGCGCCAGGTTGAAAAGGGCAAACCGCGCCGGTTCGCTCCGGTCATCGGACGCTGGTGCGTTCAGGCGCTGCAGGATGTCGTCCACGTCGTAGCGGCCACCCCCCAGATGGCGCAAGGCCAGGCGCGGCTGCTCGATCTGGAGGGCATCGATCACGGGCGCGAGCCGCAGGAGCGACTGCAACTCGGCGTTGACGTACAGACGGGCCACCGACAACTGCTCCGCCGGGCCCTGCGCGGCAGCCACGCGCAAGCCCTCCACGACCAGTTCCAGCGACCAGGGCCGAAAGTCCACCCGCTGAACCGTCACGCCGCGCCCCAACAGTTCGCTGGCCTGCTTTTGCAACTGCCATTTCAGGAGCACCGGCACGACAAGCCAGGTGATCAGCCACAACAGCATCACACCCACGAGGGTCCAGGCGAAGCGCCTGAACCAGGATTTGCCAGGCGTTTGGGTCGGTCGGCTGCTCATGGGAATGCGGGCGGGGGTTGGCGGTCTTTCCAGTGTCTGCGAACTCGCTCACCGCTGCACGGCCTCGGCAGATCGAACCCCGAAAACAAGAAACCCCGGCAAACAGGGTCTGCCGGGGTTGACGGCGGGCTTGATGCTCATGCCGTCTGTTTTGGCGGAGGGAGTTTGATGTCTCTCCAGCCTGGAAGCAACAGATTGCTCCCGTTGGGGGCCGTCATGCGGAGACTCCGCTGGGTCGGCTGCTGCCAGTCATCACAACCGGCAAGCGCAGCGTACTCCGACACCACGGATGGCGCAATGCGGCTGGACCGGATCGACCATGAAGCTTTTCAATCGCGGTCCGGCGACCCATTCCGGGGGGCCGAAACCCGGTTTTGCGATTTGAAAGGTCGGTGCGAGCCGACAAACGGCGGTTTGTGGCCCGCACCGCCGCAAGCCTTGCAGGCGCTGGCTTTCTCGCTAGCGAAGCGCTTGAGCGGTCAATTGAAACCGTTTGTTTATAACCAAAAGCATCTTTAAACAGCGTTCTAAACATTGACCCGGCATTTATCTCCGCCTACCATCCGGCGACTTTGCCCACTCTCAAGGGTAAACCCCGACCGCAGCCCCCACGGGCCAGGTCGAGCGCCAGACCCGACGGGTCCGGCCTTCGACTGCGATCCCAGTCGGCGAGGCCGCATGTTGACGCGGCACACGCCATGAACGGAGCGAAACCATGACGACTTTCCATGCGCCACCCAAGAACACCTCAGGTGTCGTGGCATCCATCAAGACCACGCTGGCCGACACCTACCGTGGATTCCTCGACATCACGCACAACAGCGTGGCCTTGCTGGGCACGCTGTTCGCCGTCGGCCTGATCGTGCTGAGCGCGCGTGGCGATTTGCGCCAGAGCGCCGAGCAGCAGTTGCTGGGCTGGCTGCTGCAGCGCCAGGAAGCCGCCGCCGACGTGCCCCTGATCGCGGTGGAGCCCACCGCCATCGACCGGGTGACGGCCGCGGATCCGGGCGATCTGCCCAAGCAGCAGGCCAACGTGACCTACTGGCTCAGCCGCAAGTACCGCGTGGCCCCGGAGCCACTGGGCGCCCTGGTGGCCGAGGCCTTCGAGATCGGCGAGAAGGCCAAGCTCGACCCCACGCTCATCCTGGCCGTCATGGCCATTGAATCCCGCTTCAATCCGTTCGCCCAGAGCCCGGTGGGTGCCCAAGGCCTGATGCAGGTGCTCACGCGCGTGCACACCGACAAGTACGAGGACTTTGGCGGCCAACTCGCCGCTTTCGACCCGGTGTCCAATCTTCGCGTGGGCGTGCGGGTCCTGCAGGACTGCATCAAGCGGGCAGGCTCCGTCGAAGGGGGTTTGCGCCTGTATGTGGGTGCGGTCACGACCGACGGCAGCTGGTACATCAACAAGGTGATGGCCGAGCACATGCGCATCCAGAGCGTGGCCCTGGGCAAACCCCTGCAACGCTACGTGCCTCCCGCACGCACCGTCAATGTGGTCGCGCCGGCCGAGCCGGCTCCCGTGGTGGCGCCAGGCACCGAGATCGAGGCGGGCCCTGCGGCGCCCGCGGCCACTCCGGCATCGGCCCCCATCGCACAGTCCTGAGCATCTGTCGCCGGCGCACACCGCGCGCCGGGATTTGCTCCGCAGGCATGCCCTTCGCCTGCCCCTCGGCTAAACTCGCCGGGTACGCAACTGGCGATAGGCGCGCAGCGCCCGGAACTGTCCGGGCCAGCTGCCGCTGACGTGGCCCCCCTGCCCGATCACTCCCCTCTCGATCCGCGGCCGGGACAACCACTGGGAAGCGTGCCGCCCCCATCGAAAGAGCGGGGCGTTCAGCCGTTCGCCTGGGCAGCCCTTGTCAATGCGCAAGGATTCACCTCTTGAAGGACTGCCATGTTCGACCGCAACATTCTCATCGAGCAAACCGACCCCGAGCTGCACGCAGCCATCCAGGCTGAAAACACACGCCAGGAACACCACATCGAGCTGATCGCCAGTGAGAACTACGCCTCACCCGCGGTGATGGCGGCCCAGGGCACGCAGCTCACCAACAAATACGCCGAGGGCTACCCCGGCAAACGTTATTACGGCGGCTGCGAGTTCGTCGACATTGCCGAACAGCTGGCCATCGACCGGGTCAAGCAGATCTTCGGTGCGGATGCAGCGAACGTTCAGCCCCACTGTGGCGCCTCGGCCAACGAAGCCGTGTTCCTGGCCTTTCTGAAACCCGGCGACACCATCATGGGCATGAGCCTGGCCGAAGGCGGCCACCTCACGCACGGCATGGCCCTCAACATGAGCGGCAAGTGGTTCAACGTGGTGTCCTACGGTCTCAACGAGAAGGAAGAGATCGACTACGACGCCATGGAGCGCAAGGCCCACGAGAGCCGCCCCAAGCTGATCATCGCGGGCGCTTCCGCCTACAGCCTGCGCATCGACTTTGAGCGCTTCGCCAGGGTGGCCCGGGACGTCGGTGCCATCTTCCTGGTCGACATGGCACACTACGCCGGCCTGATCGCCGCTGGCGTCTATCCGAATCCGGTACCGCACGCCGATGTCGTCACATCGACCACGCACAAGAGCCTGCGCGGACCTCGGGGCGGCATCATCCTGATGAAGGCCCAACACGAAAAAGCGATCAACAGCGCCATCTTCCCCGGGCTTCAGGGCGGTCCCCTGATGCATGTCATTGCCGCCAAGGCAGTGGCGTTCAAGGAAGCACTTGCCCCGGAATTCAAGGCATATCAGCAGCAAGTGTTGACAAATGCACACATCGTCGCCGAAACGCTGGTATCACGCGGACTTCGAATCGTCAGTGGACGCACCGAGAGCCACGTCATGCTGGTGGATCTTCGCGCCAAGGGCATCACCGGCAAGGAAGCCGAAGCGGTGCTGGGCAGTGCCCACATGACCATCAACAAGAACGCCATCCCCAACGATCCCGAGAAGCCGATGGTGACCAGCGGCGTGCGCATCGGCACCCCCGCCATGACCACGCGCGGCTTCAAGGACGAAGAAGCGCGCGCCACCGCCCACCTGATTGCCGACGTACTCGACAACCCGCGTGACGCAGCCAACATCGATGCGGTGCGCGCCAAGGTCAACGCCCTGACGGCCCGCTTCCCCGTTTACCGCTGAGTCTGCGAGCCCGGCGCGATGAAATGCCCCTTCTGCGGCCATCTCGAAACCCAGGTGGTGGAAACCCGCGTGTCGGAAGACGCGGACTTCATTCGTCGCCGGCGCCAGTGCGGCCATTGCGAGAAGCGATTCACCACCTACGAACGCCCCGAAGTGAGCTTTCCGGCGGTGGTGAAAAAGGACGGGCGCCGGGTGGACTACATCCCGGCCAAGCTGCGTGCCTCGTTCGCCCTGGCCTTGCGCAAACGCCCCGTGAGCACCGAGCAGGTGGATGCCGCGATCGAGCGCATCGAGGAAAAACTGCTCAACCTGGGTGCCCGGGAAGTGCCGGCCACCCGGCTGGGCGAGATGGTGATGCGCGAACTCAAGAAGCTGGACAAGGTGGCCTACGTGCGCTTTGCCAGCGTCTATCGCAGCTTCGAGGACATCGACGAATTTCGCGCTCTGGTGGATGAAGTCCAGCGCTGAAATTGCCTTGGGGTCGCCACTTCCGTGAGCAATGTCACACGCCCTGAAGAACGTGGCCAGAAGTTGCTTTTTGTCATACTCAAATACACACCAAAAAGCCTCCATCAGAAGCAGGTTACATCCAAAGAACTATTTTTTGATTTGGCACAGAAATAGTGCCTCGGATGTATTCCTTGCTGGTGGAAAAGCCTCCTCTGAAAAGCGACCGTCTGTCCTGTGCAGAAGGCACTTCAGCGTCTGTCCAAGGCCGTCTTGGGGTTCAAGCCGAAAATCCAGGCGTGAAACATTCTCTTACCCGTAACCCCATCGCATCCGAGCACCGGCAGCGGGGCATGACCCTGATCGAATTGATGATGGGCATTGTCGTGACGGGCGCCTTGCTCGCCGTGGGCGTGCCCAGCTTCCAGTCGTTCATTGCGGCAAGTCGCATCACCACCACCAACAACGATTTTGTGAGCTCCATGGCGTTGGCCCGCAGCGAGGCCATTCGCAGAGGCAGTCGAATCACCGTGTGCAAGAGCACGAATGGCACGGCGTGTGTGACCACGGGAGATTGGGCTCAGGGCTGGATTGTGTTTGTGGACATCACCCGCGCGCCACCCAACGCAGCAGTGGACGCGGGCGACACGATTGTTTCAAGGTCGCCGGCGGCGCCGGCGGGCCTGACGATCGTGGGCGACACGGCCCTGGCCAATTTCGTTTCCTTCTCTGCGGACGGCACGGTGCGCGACATGGGTGGTGCAGCACAACAGGGGCGCCTGCGGGTATGCAGCACGTCCGCAGCCGTGGGCGACGAGCGCCGCGCGCGCGACATCGCTCTGGCCACCACTGGCCGGCTCACCACCACCCCCCCGGCCTCCGTGGCGGCCAACTGCCCTCTCACCTGAGCATGATGTTCATGACGATCTCCTCCCGACAGGGTTCCAGACCCTCCCTGCGTGGCCAGCGCGGCGTGGGGCTCATCGAAATCCTGGTTGCCGTTCTGATTCTGTCCCTGGGGCTGCTTGGCATGGCAGGCCTGCAAGCCAACGCCCTGAAGTCGAACCAGAGCAGCTACGGCCGCAGCCAGGCCGTCATGCTGAGTTATTACATTCTTGACGCAATGCGGGCTGATCGGGCGGCGGCGGTCGGGCTTTCGTACAACATGGGTCCCACCTGCAACTCGGGCGCCATCACCACCGCCGACCTCGCCGGAAACACGCGCCGCGACTGGCTCGACAGCCTGCGCACCGGGCTGGGTGATGCCAACACCACCTGCGGGGCCATCAACTGCGACGCGCTCGGCAACTGCACCGTGAGCATCACCTGGGACGACTCCCGCGCCATCGGAGGCACCACCGGCTCCACCCAGACCTTTCAGACCCGGAGCCGCATATGAGCGCCCGCCGAACCAAGAACCTTTCCATGTTGCGCCGCCAGGCCGGCTTCAGTCTGGTCGAGCTGATGGTGGCGTTGCTGCTGGGTCTGGTGGTCATTGGCGGCGTCGTCAACATCTTTCTGACCAACCAGCAGTCCTCCCGCTCGAACGAGGATCTGAGCCGCATGCAGGAAAGCGCCCGGCTTTCCTTTGAACTGATGGCGCGGGAAGCGCGGCAGGTCGGCGGCAACACCTGCGGTGCACAGGTCACGGCCAATGTGCTGAACAACGCCGCAGCCGACTGGTGGGCCAACTGGGATGCAGGTGCCTTGCAAGGCTTCGCGGCCGGCGTTGAAGCCACGGGCATCGTTGCCATCGGCACAGGGGTTGGAGAGCGCACCAACGACTCGGCCGCCTTGAAGATCCTGAGCGGCGGCATGTTCAACGGCGTGCCCATCGCGGGCCACGACGCCGCCACCGGCGTGGTGACCCTGTCCACCGTCAACCACGGCTTCGTGGCTGGAAACTATGTGGTGATCTGCGACACCGAATCGGCGGCCATCGCCCAGGTCACCGCGGCTTCTGCGGCAGGTGTGGGCAGCATCACCCATGCTGCCGGTGGAGCGAGCGCAGCGGTTCCCAACGTCTCGACCGCTCGTCCAGGGAACTGCTCCATCGGCATCAACTTCCCGACCAATTGCGTCACAGCCAATACCCGCAGCTTCGCGGCCGGGGGCTATGTCACCCGCTACAGCGCCAACACCTGGTTCGTCGGCAACAACGATCGCGGCGGCCGATCCCTGTTCCGCGTCGGCCCGGACGACCTCGCTCCCGTCGAGGTGGTCGAAGGTGTCATCAACATGACCATCGATTACGTGACTTTCAACGGCACCACCATGGCCAACGACTGGGTGGACGCAGCCGCCATCCTCGACTGGAGCCCGGCCGCTGCCGACCAGGTGGTGGCGGTGCGCCTGATGCTGGATCTGGAATCCACCGGCAACACCGGAACCGATCAGGCGCCGCTGCGGCGCCAGCTCATTCACGTGGTCAATCTTCGCAACCGCGTCACACCATGACATCACCCGGATCTTCCCGTCATCGCCTCCAGAGGCGCTCCCGTGGCCAGCAACAGGGCATCGCCCTCGTGGTGGCGCTGATCCTGCTTGTCGTCATGACACTGGTCGGCCTCAGCGGACTGCGTACCGTCACGCTGGAAGAGCGCATGACCTCGCACACCTATGACCGCAGCATCTCGTTTCAGGCAGCCGAGGCTGCGCTGAAGGAAGCTGAAGCCTTCGTGCAGGGCAACCAGGCCCTGCCTGCGCTGCAACCCGCTTTCGGAGCGGCCTGCAACGTGACCAACGGAGTCTGCGGTGCGCCCAACCCACCCACGCTGGAGCGGTGGTTCGACAACACCAGTCCTCCGTGGTTCGACGCCACCGCCCTCACCAACGGGGGCATCAGCATCACGCCGCAATACATGATCGAGTACCTGGGCAACGGCTTCAGTTGCTCGCCTGGTGTGGTGGGCAGTGCCACCAACTGCTCCCGATACCGCATCACTGCCCGCAGCAACGCAGGAGCCGACCGCTCGGTTGTCCTGCTGCAATCGATTTACGCACCGCTCTGAAGCCAAGGAGAAACGACCATGACCGTCCTGTCCACGCTGAACCGAACGCTGCAGGTGGCAGCCATTTCAGCGATTGTGGCCACCACAGCCACGGTCAGTGCGCTGGACTGGCCCACCAAACCGCTGAGTGCCACCGTCAGTGCCAAGCCGCTGACCATGCTCATCGCGGGTCGTGACCACAAGTTTTTCTACGAGGCCTACAACGATGCCAGCGACATCGACGCGGATGGCCTGATCGACACCCGCTTCAAGCCGGACATCACCTACTACGGTCTCTACGACTCGACGCTGTGCTACAGCTACGGGGGAACGGGCAATTCCGGCCTGTTCCAGCCCGCCAGGGCGGCCGACTCGCTCGGACGCTGCACGGGAACGGTGGCGTCGCAGCCCGGCCAATGGTCGGGCAACTGGCTGAACTACGTGACCACCAGCCGCATCGATGCCCTGCGCAAGGTGCTCTATGGCGGCTCTCGCGAGGTGGACAACGCCACCCAAACCGTGCTGCGCCGCTCCTACATTCCCCAGGACGCCCACAGCTGGGGCAAGGAATACCACCGCAGCCACGGCTACAACATCAGCGACTACACCGATCTGGCGGACCTGAGCGCAGACAACGTTCGCCACTTCTTCGGCAGCCTGACCGCCAACCGGAACACCAATTGCAGCACGCTGGACAACTGCAGCAGCCTGCCGCCATTGCTGCGCATCCGCGCCGACGTGGGCAACAACGCACGCATCTGGGAGTGGGCCTCCAAGGAACGCCCGGTTCTTCAGGACAACCTGTCCACGGGAAGCTTTCCCACAGGCACGGCCGCTGAACGCAACCTCACGGTCCGGGTGGAGGTGTGCACCTCCAGTTTCAACAGCGGATGCAAGCGCTACCCCAACGGGCAGTACAAGCCCATCGGCCTGTTGCACGACTACGGCGAGACCGACGCCATGCTCTTCGGCTTGATCACCGGCAGCTACGACCAGCACCTGTCCGGGGGTCGCCTGCGCAAGGTGGTGTCCTCGTTCAGCGACGAAGTCGACGCTGCAACGGGCCAGTTCACGGCCGGTGCACGCATCGTCACAACCTTTGACCGCTTGCGCATTCGCGGCTTCAACCAGAGCAGTACCAGCAGCGAGTACCGGAACTCCAACCCATACACCGCATCCGCCAGGTCTCCCACCGAAGGGGAGTTCATCGATTGGGGCAACCCCATCGGCGAGATGATGTACGAGGGCATTCGTTACTTCAGCGGCCGGCCGTCTGGCACTGCGAGCTACAACACCTCCACCACCCACGACACGGCCGTGGGCCTGACCTCGGCCACCTGGGACGACCCCTACAACCGGACCGCAGGGGCGGCGCGGGCCTCTTTCTGCGCGCGCGCCAACTTCCTGACCATCTCCGACATCAACCCCTCTTTTGACGGCGACCAGGTTCCAGGCAGTTACTGGGATGTTCGAGGAACGACGTCGAGGTTCACAGGTGACATCGGTGGCATCGAGTCCGAACTGCTCGCCAGGACGATCGGTGACGTCGAAGCACTGACCAACGAGTTGTTCTTCATCGGCGAGGTCGCGGGGAACGCCGACACGGCCCCCACGCCCAAGACCCTCACATCGCTGGGTCGTGCGCGCGGTCTCTCGCCGGAGGAGCCCACCAAACAAGGCTCTTTCTCCGCCGCCGCCATGGCCTACTACGCCAAGACAAGGGACTTGAGGGACGAATCCAACCTCCCGGGAAGACAGTCGGTGGACACCTATTCCGTGGCGCTGAGTTCACCCTTGCCCCGTATCGAGGCACGCATGAACAGCGGACGGACGATCAGCCTGGTGCCGTTTGCCAAATCGATTGCCGGCTCGGGCATCAACCGGACCAAGGGCCTCTACCAGCCCACCAACCAGATCGTCGACTTTTACGTGGAGCAGATTGCCAATTCCACGGGCACGACCGGTGCCGACTACGACGCCACCATCAACGGCGGCCGCTACTACGCACGTTTCCAGATCAATTACGAAGACGTGGAACAAGGCGGTGACCACGACATGGATGCCATCGCCGAGTACATCGTGCAGGTGACGGCCGCGAACACGCTGGAAGTCATCGTGCGACCGACCTACCAGGCCGGCGGCATGCAGCAGAACATGGGCTATGTGATCTCGGGCACCACGCGGGACGGGGTGTACCTCGTGGCCCAGGACGAAGCCACCAACCCGGCGTACTACCTGAACACTCCGACGGTTGCGTCTCTGCCCAATGGCTGCGATCTGGACCCGGTGCCGGCCGCCTGCGCCCCGCTGCGCACCATCGGACAGACACCACGGACCTTCGAATTCACACCCAGCGCCACCGGCGGGGCGCGCCTGCTCAAGGACCCGCTCTGGTACGCCGCCAAGTGGGGTGGTTTCACCGACCGCAACAGCAGCCAGACCCCCGACCTGCCACTGGAATGGGACGCGGACGCCGACGGCGTTCCAGACACCTATTTCCTGGTGCAGAACCCCCTCAGGCTCAGGGAATCACTGGCCAAGGCGTTTGACAACATCGTGCAGCGAAGCGGCTCGGGCGGCAACGTCATCGCCAACAGCACCTCGCTGTCGACCAACTCCCTGGTCTACCAGGGCAGCTTCAACGCCACCAACTGGTCTGGCGACCTGGCCGCCTACGCGGTCACAGCCGCAGGCGTGAGCCAGAACCCGCAATGGCGCGCCGCCGACTCCATCCCGCCAGAGGGCACGCGCCGCATTGTCTACCGCTCGCGATTCGACAATGTGGGACGCTACTTTGATCAGACCGGGATGTCCGCGTCCACAGCAGACTGGGCCACGCTGGGCAGCGACAACACCCAACGGGCCGCCATGTTGCGTTACCTGCGCGGCGCACGCACGCTGGAGATTCAAAACGGGGGCACGCTGCGCAACCGGTCTGCGAACACCGTGCTGGGGGACATTTCTCACTCGTCGCCCGCCTATGTGAACGACAGTGGCACCGTTTTCATTGGATCCAACGACGGCATGCTGCATGCGTTCAACGCCAACACGGGCGTCGAAAGATTCGCCTACATTCCCAGCACGGCGATGCCGGCGACCAACGCGGCCTCCAGCGGCATTCGCGCCTTGTCCCAGGTGATCTACAACGATCAACACCAGTATTTCGTGGATGGCGACATCGTCGTTTCCAACCGCAATCAGTTCAACAACCGGAACTACCTGGTGGGTACGCTCGGGCGTGGCGGCAAAGGGCTGTTCGCACTGGACGTGACAGACCCGGACAGTTTTTCGCCCACTCAAGCGCTTTGGGAGAGCGTGGGCTACGGAACGGGCGCCGACATCGACATGGGACATGTCATGGGTCGCCCCGTGATTGGTCGAATGGAAAATGGCACCTGGGCTGTGATCGTGGGCAACGGCTACAACAGCCGCGCCACCGCTTCGGACTCGCGCGCCGTGCTGTTCATCTACGAACTCGCCACCGGCAACCTGATCCGCAAGATCGACACCGGCGTGGCAGGAGACAACGGCATGGCGACCCCGGGCGTGTACGACTCCGACAACAACGGGCGCATCGACACCATCTACTCCGGCGATCTGGCGGGCAACGTGTGGAAATTCGACGTGAGCAGCGCGACGCCTTCGAGCTGGGGCATTGCATTCAGTGGTCAGCCCATGTTCACCGCTGTGGACGCCACCAACCGGGCTCAACCCATCACCGGCCCGATCAGCGTGTCTCGCAACACCGTGCCCAGCGACACCAACGCAGGGCGCACCTACCTTCATTTCGGCACTGGCAGCTACTTCCGGACCACCGACCCGAACGACGCCTCTTCCCAGACGCTGTACGGCTTGATCGATCGCGGAACCGTGATCGAGAACCAGACCAGCCCGACCAACCGGCTGGTGCAGCGCAGGGTGGAATTCATCGGCACCTTTGCCGGCTCCAGCGTGCGATCGTTCGAGAGAGCTGCCGCCAACGACATGGCGGGCAGGGACGGCTTCTACATGAACCTGCCAGGCACGGGCGAGCGCGTCGTCACTGCGGCTGCGGTCTACAACCTCAATGGACCTGTGTTGCTGTTCAGCAGCATCGTGCCCGTATTCGACGAGTGTTCTCCGGGCGGCAGTGGCTTCCTGAACGCCCTCGATCCCTTCACCGGGGGCCGCATCACCCGGCCGTTCTTCGATATCAACCGCAACGGGAACTACCTGGACGATGTGATGCCCAGCAACTTTGCGTCCCTGATCACCGGAACGACCGACGCGAACAACTCCGACCGCTTCATCGGCTCCATCGACTTGGGTCTGGGCAATCCCGGTCAGGCCACAGTCATTGACAATCAGGTGGTGGTGGGCGGCTCTGACGATGAGCGGGCTTCTCTGGCCACGGACCCTGGCGCGGTGACCGCGCGCGGCCGCCTGTCCTGGCGCGAAATCGTTCGCGATTGAACAGACACTACCGAAAGCGATTGAAGATGTTCACGATGACCCCCTCCCCCGCCCGATCCGCGGCTCGCCAGCGCGGCTTCAGCCTGATCGAAGTGATGATCGTGGTGGCCATTCTGGGCATCCTCACCGCCGTCGCCTACCCCAGCTATCAGAACCATGTGGAGAAAACGCGGCGCATCGCCGCGGCTGGCTGCCTGATGGAAATGGCCCAGTGGATGGAGCGCAACTACACCACCTGCCTGCGCTACGACCGCACCGGTGCGGCTTGCGGCACCGCCGTGGTCAATGCCCAGTTGCCGGCACTGATCTGCCGCGCAGAGCTGGGCGCCACCTACACACTCCAGTTCACCCCCGCCGTCGCACCAGCGACCAATCCATCGCAAAGTGCGTATGCCCTTGAAGCGGTGCCCGGTGCGGCGCAGGCAGGAGATACCCGCTGCGCCACGCTCACGCTCGACCAGACGGGCACCAAAGGCGTGACGGGAACGAACTCTGCCACGCCCAACACCTGCTGGCGGTGAAGCCGGACTTGAACCCGGGCGAGTCGTGGGCGCAAGCCATGGCCCGGGCACAAGCGGCACTGTGTCTGTCGAACCCGAATCCGCGTGTCGGTTGCGTCATTGTCGACAACAGCGGCACACCGATCGGCGAAGGTCACACCCAGCAAGCCGGCGGCCCGCACGCCGAGGTCATGGCCCTGCGCGACGCCGGTGCCAGGGGACACCCGGTGCTCGGCGCCACAGCGTTTGTCACGCTGGAACCTTGTTCTCATCACGGCCGAACCCCGCCGTGTTGCGACGCACTCGTTGAAGCCGGTGTCGCCCGGGTGGTGGTGGCCAACGAGGACCCCAACCCGCTTGTCGCCGGCAGAGGTCTGGCACGACTGCGGGCCGCAGGCATTGCGGTGGACCTGATGCCCTTTGACAGCGATGTGGCCATGGCCTCCCGCGAACTCAACATCGGTTTTTTCAGCCGCATGGTGCGAGGCATGCCGTGGGTGCGCATGAAGATGGCGGCATCCCTCGATGGCACGACTGCCCTGGCCAATGGGCAAAGCCAGTGGATCACCGGCGAGGCTGCCCGCGCCGACGGGCACGCCTGGCGGGCACGCTCTTGCGCCGTGCTCACCGGCATCGGGACCGTGCTGCACGATGATCCACGGCTCGATGTGAGGTTGTCGGGCATGACTCGCCAGCCCCACCTGGTGATTGTGGACAGCGCGCTCGAGACGCCCTTGTCTGCCCGGCTGTTCGAGCCTGCGCACGGCGGTTTGCAGCGGCAGGTCTGGGTCTACCACGCCGCACTGGACGCCGCGAAACAGGCTGCCCTGGCCGCTCGTGGCGCCATCCTGGTTCACATGCCGGGTGCCGGCAACAAGGTGGACCTCAGCGCCCTGTTGCGTGATCTCGCACAACGCGAAGTGAATGAGCTGCACGTGGAAGCCGGCCACAAACTCAATGGGTCGCTGCTGCGGGAAGGCCTGGTCGACGAACTGCTTGTGTACCTGGGGCCCAAGCTGCTGGGGCAAGGAGCGGGCCTGTCCAACTTCGGGCCACTGCAACAGTTGCAGGACGGTCTGTCGCTGCACTTCACCTCCGTGGACCGCGTGGGTGAAGATCTGCGAATCGTGGCGCGGGTGCAAGGGCGAGACGGATTTCTTCGGGCGCCAGCGGGCTGATTCCCCGGAAACGGGTTGGCAAACGCTGCGCGGCTTTCAGCGATTCAGTGCTACTGCCAATAAAGCACTAACTCCACTCGTCCCGCCCGCGATATCAGCCATCTGAATCACACTTAGGTATTCAATCTGCCTGCTAGAGTGCCGGCATGTTTGAGTCCAAGACCCTTTCCATCGCTGCGCGCCGGCAAACCCGCGGCTTCACGCTGGTCGAGCTGCTGGTGACGATGGGCCTGCTGGGCATTCTGGCGGCCCTGGCCGCGCCCAGCTTTGCAGACTTCATGCGCCAGCAGCGCGTGAAGTCGATGCGCGACGAAATGATGGCTTCGATCGCGCATGCCCGGGTGGAGGCGATCACACGCGGACACAGCGTGGTCCTGCTGCGCACCACGCCCTGCCCACAGGCCGTGAGCCCGCTCGACTGGGACTGCGGCTGGGCCGCATTTGCCGACCTGAACGGCAACGGTGCGCTTGACGCCAACGAAACCGTCCTTCACGAAGTGCAGGGCAGGCCGGGCACACGAATCAGAAGGAGCCCTGCGGCCTCCTTCCACACCATCAAACGGATGGGGAATTCGACCTTCGGGCGTTTCGAGATTTTCCCGGCGGGTTCGGCGTTCAGCCCGGTGAACGGAGTGCTCCTGTGCCTGTCCAAAGGCGGCCGCGTGCGCTCTGCCCGCGACGCTGCCGACTGTCACTAGCGCGGCAAGCCATGTCGGTCACTCCACCAAGACAACGCGGTGTCGCCATGATGGAAGCGCTGGTGGCCTTGCTCGTCCTGGCTTTCGGCGTGCTGGGGCTGGCGCGTCTGCAGGTCGGTGCCCTCACGGAGTCCCGCAACACCAACGCACGGGCTGTGGCGGTGCAACTGGCTGCCGACCTGGCCGAGCGCATGCAGAGCAACGTGGCTGTTCGCCGGGCAAATCCAGCCCTCAACCCCTACGAAATCCGCTGGGGAGCTCCGCCGGCTGCGGGCACCGACTGCCTCGCCACCGCCTGCGATGGAGAAGAGCTCGCCGCGTTTGACGTTCGCGCCTGGAAGCTCAACGTTCGGTCCTTGCTGCCCAACGGCGACGCCAGCGTGTTCCGGTCCGACACCGACAACAACCAGTTCGGGGTTCTGATGCGCTGGACTTCATTCAAGGCCATGAACGAAGACATTGCGCCTGCAGGGCAAGACGCCCTTTACACCCGAGCAGACGCCGTGACCGACGCCACCGGAGCTGTCGGCACCGGTGTGGCGTCAGAGATCTGCACGACGGGCTTCACCTGCCACCTGGTCTACATACGTCCATGATGCAACGCGCACTCCCCAAGGCCCGCGCCAGACACCAGGCCGGCGTGAGCCTGATCGAACTCCTGGTGGGGCTGGTCATCGGAGCGCTGGTGTCGGTCGCTGCGATCGCCAGCTTCAGCGCCACGCGTTCCACCTCGGTCACGGTGAGCGACAGCACCAGGCTCCATCAAGACGCCGCCTTGGCGTTTCGAGCCATCGGCCACCACATTCGACAGGCGGGTGCCCAGCAACTGCTCGATGCCGGGGGTGGAACCGTCATCTTCAACCCGGAGTTCGAAGGCTATGGCAGCGCGCAGGTGCCCCAGAGCCTGCGAGGCAGCAACGGGCCCAACAACGGGCCCGATGTGCTCGAAATCAGCCACGACGACGAGGCATCCCTCAATCCCCTGGATTGCCTGGGTCGGGACGCTCACCCGCCGAAAGGCATCGGGAACAAGTTCGAACTCGTCAACGGAAGCTTGCGCTGCCAAGGCTCCGATGGAGGGAACTCAGATCCCTTGGTCGCCGGCATTGAAGATTTTCAGGTCCGCTATGGTGTGCGCACCTCAGACAGACTGCAATACCTGGACGCAGACGCCAGCTGGACCTCGGCCAACTGGAACGCTGTGGAAACCGTGATGGTGTGCCTGCGTCTGTCGGGTCAGGCCGGTGGCCAAGCGGGCCTGGACACCACCGGTTGCAACAACGAGAACATTGCCAACGACGGACGCATCCGCCGGGTGTTCGTGCGGGTGTTCACCGTCCGGAGCTCCGCGCTGTGATGCCCCACCACCGCCCCCGCATGCGGACACAGCAAGGGATTGCACTGGTCGTCGTCATGGTGATGCTGCTGCTCACCACGCTGGTGCTGCTCACCAGCAACCGCGTCGGGTGGCTCAATGAAAAGCTGGTCGGCAGCGAAAGCGACCACCAGCGCGCATTCGCCGCGGCCGAAGCCTTGATCCGCGACGCAGAACTGGACATCAGTGGTCGCCAGTTCGACGGCTCGCCCTGCCCTGCGAATCCAGCCACACAGTTCGGTTGCCGCAACCTGAACGCGCCCCACTTTCCCCAGGAGGAAGACGATCTGGACACGCTCGCAGCGTTCGTGGCGGCCGGGGTCAACAAATGCCTGCAGGGAATCTGCCTGCCCGACAGACCCAAGGAGCTGGAAAGTGCAGGCGCCTGGAGCCAGCAGCTGGCAGCCATGCAGAGCGTTGGCGCCAGCTATGGCCAATTCACCGGCGCCAGGCCGGAGGCGGCAGGCAACCCACTGCTCACCGCAGGGGCGGCCTGGTACTGGGTCGAGGTCTTGCGCTACAGCAAAACCTTCAGCAGCGCCGGGGCAGCCTTCTCGACGCCAGTGCCCGTGGATCAGCACCCCTTCGTTTACCGGATCACCGCCCACGTACAGGGCACCAAACCCGGTACCCAGGTGCGGCTGCGCTCCACCTTCGTCCCCTACCTGGCCAGAGATTTCGAATGAAAGCGAGCACGCCGTGTCCAACCGATCCTTCACACTGAGCGCCATAACACTCGCCATCGGTGGCTGCAGCCCCTTTGCACTGGCCGCACCCTTGCTGCTTTCCCAAGCACCGCCCACGCTTCCCCACCCGCCGGCACCCAACATCATCGTCTCGGTGGACAACTCCACCAGCATGGGCAGGGCAGGGATTTCAGACCTTCAGGCGGCCCTCAGGGCCACGTTCTCTGCCGGGAACATTCCAGACAACCAGATTCGCCTGGCCTGGCAGTCCATGCACCACTGCAACACCTTGCCGGGCCGCGACACGACCGACGCAGGCGCATGCAAGGGATACAACGGCATGCGTCGGCTGACGGGCGCGCACCGCAGCAGTTTCTTCAACTGGATCGATTCCCTGAGCATGAGGCGGGGCACACCCTCTCATTACATGATGGAGAACGCAGGCGAGTACCTCAGCGCCACCGGCCTGGGCATCAACAGCCCCTGGGCGTCCAACCCCGGGGTTGAGGAGTCACCTGTGTTGTCGTGCCGTCGCTCGTATCACATCCTGATGACCGATGGCGAATACGGGCACGCGTGGACAGGACAAGAGCTCGACACTTCCGGCCCGCCCGGCACGCCCATCGTTCGTGGTGGCAATGCCGACGGCACGGCAACCAGACTGCCCGACGGAACGCCGTACCCGGTCGACGCGGCCAACGAACAGACGCGCCTGTACCGGGACACCTGGGGAAGTTCCACCTTGAGCACGCTCTCGGACCTGGCCTTTCATTACTGGTCGCGCGATCTGCAGAAGAGCATGAACAACGACCTCAAACCGACACCCGCACAGCGGTTTCCGAGGGAAAACTTCGGCACCGCGAGCGAGCCCGCCGAGCTTGACCCGTATTGGAATCCGCGCAACAACCCGGCGACATGGCAACACATGGTGACCTACACCATCGGCTTCAAGGACGCGGCCAGCTGGGCAGCAGCCAGCGATGAACCCACATGGATGGGAAGCACCCACGTGGGACTGGGTCCCCTGATCCGGGGCGACAAGCAATGGGCCTCGCCGTTCTGCAACGCCACGGTCGATGGGCCGGGCAACCTGCCATGCGACAAACGCTTCAACTACTCGGTGCGCAGAGACGCCCGCAAGATGGAGCTCTGGCACGCCGCACTCAACAGCCGGGGGCGGTTCGTGCCTGCGCCCGATGCGCAGTCCCTGGTCAATGCCTTCCGCGACATCCTGGCGGATCTCACGGCGGAAAACCGGCAGGCTCGCGTGAGCATCGCGGCGAGCTCAGGCAGCCTTCGCTCCGACGGTCGTGTCTACCTTGCCAGTTACAACATGCAGCGGTTCAGCGGCGAGGTTGAAGCCTACCGGCTCAAGGCCGGTTCCCTTGAGGTGGACACACAGCCCGCCTGGACAACTTCGACCGTGCTGGATGCCGCCAACACGAACTGGTCTGGTCGCCGCATCCTCTCGCACTCGGAGACTGAAGGCATCCGTTTCGAGTGGGCCTCCCTCGGCGATAAGCAAAAGGCTGCCCTGCGCGGTCCCGACACCGACGCAGTGGGTGCTCAACGGGTGGCCTATTTGCGCGGCGACCGCACACTCGAAGGCCCTTCCGGCGGGTTTCGCGAGCGGGCCTCCCGCATGGGCACCATCGTCAACTCGAATCTCTGGACCGTGGGCGCTCCTCGCAGGATGGCGTTTGCCCACCCGGGTCATGTCGTTTTCCGTCGCGCGCAGGCCAGCCGTCCCGAAACCGTCTACATCGGTGCCAACGGCGGCATGCTGCATGGATTCGATGCCGCCACCGGCGCAGAGCGCTTTGCCTACGTGCCGCTGGCAGCCTACGCAGGACTGCGTGACCACACCTCACCGCAGTACACGCACCGGCTGTTTGTGGATGGTCATCCCTTCACCGGCGACGCCGATCTGAGCGGGCCGCCGACCGACTCCCGAAACCCGCCAGAACCCCAATGGAGAACGGTGCTGGTCGGTTCGCTGGGTGGAGGTGGCCGCGGCTATTTCGTGATGGATGTGACGGACCCCACCAACATGACGGCCGGATCGGTCCTGCTTGACCGGACGTTTGCGACCACGGAGAACCCCAATTTCGACGGTCACGAAGACGTGGGTCACCTCTACGGCGCGCCGGTGACCGATGCCATCTCGGGCGGACGAAGCGAACAGATCGTCAAGCTCAACAACGGGCGTTGGGCCGTGGTGCTTGGCAACGGGGTGAACAGCTCCAACGAACGACCTGTGCTGTTGATCCAGTATCTGGATGGCGACAAGAGTCTCAAGCGCCTCGTCGCCCATTCGGCGACGCAGCAGTCCAATGGTCTCGCGCCGCCGCGGCTCCTTGACGTGGACGGCAACGGCACGATGGACATCGCCTACGCTGGCGATCTGCTGGGTCAGCTGTGGAAATTTGATCTTTCCAACCGGACTGACATCGACTGGGGAGTGAGCGCCTGGGGCAACAGCACGCTGCCCTGCAAGGATGCAACCACCTGCCAGCCTCTCTTTGTGGCCACCGACGGTGCATCGCCGGCCCGGGCGCAAGCCATCACCACCGCTCCCCTGGCGATGGCCCACCCCTTGGGCGGCATCCAGGTCATGTTCGGTACCGGCCAGAACATCCAGCCAGGCGATCCGGCCAACACCGCGGTGCAAACGATCTACTCCGTCTGGGACATGAATGCGCTTGACAACGCAGAAAGGAACTCGGGTCCTCCGCACCTGCGACCCATCACAGCCGGGCGCGCTTCGCTGGTGAAACAAGGCATCACCACGGCGGTAAAAAAGACAACACAGGGCGGCGAGCTCGTGGACACGATCTACTCCAACTCCACCGACAACACCATCGCCTACTCGCGCACCGACCCCAGGACCCACCGCGGCTGGTTCATGGACCTGCCTCTCGAAGGTGAGCGGGTGCTGCAGCCACCGGGCGCGCTCCAGGGCCAGCGGGTGCTCATCCCCAGCCTGGCCCCCTCACCCACCGCCGGTGGCGAAAGCTGCGAACCGAAGGTGGCCGCCGGGCAGGCCCGCGCGACCGTCCTGAACATGATCACCGGTCGTCCCCCGGCCACACCGGTCTTCTTCAGCAGCGACAGCACCATGGACCTGAGCAAAGCCTCCAGCGTGCTGCTGGCATCCGACGAGCTCGTCTCGATCACGTCCTTCCCGGTGGCCGCGGACTTTCTGGGCATCAGTGGTGATGGTTACGGCACGTCCAGGGGCACCAAGCTGGGGGAGACGGTCAGCAATGACGAAGGCGGCGCCCAGACTTGTGCGGGCAACGGCTGTGTGACCCGCAACGGTGTGCGTCTGGGCACCAGCCGCGGGGCCCGCGCAGACTGGCGGGAGGTGCGTTGATGGTTCCCGCCGCCAACCAGACCCGGGGCTTCACCCTCATTGAATTGATGATCGTGGTGGCGGTGGTGGCTCTGTTGGCCGCCGTGGCCTTGCCCAGCTACAACGACCATGTGATGCGCAGCCACCGCGCCAACGCCCGCGCGGCGCTTTTGCAAACCGCGCAATGGCTGGAGCGAGCGGCCACGGCCCAGGGACGGTATCCACTCGCGGCAGCCATCCCCGCGGGTGTGCAGGTGGTGGAAGGTGGGCGCTACCGGGTCGTCGTGGAGTCCAACAACGGAACGAACTACCGGCTGATCGCCCTGCCGGTCGGGCAACAGGCCAGGGATCGGTGTGGCTCATACGAGCTCAACGAAGCGGGGACCCGGGCGCAGCGGCCCACCGTTGAAGTGCCCCAGCCGCTCGATTCCCTGGCTTGCTGGAACCGGTAGTTCCAGTCAAAACAACCGGTGGGACGTCCACCGGAATCCGGGGCCGTTCAAACCCTGCGAAAATAGCCCGATGTTTACCGGCATCATCACCGGCGTGGGGCGCATCGCCGCCCTCCACGACCTGGGCAGCTCTTTGGACCATGGCAAGCGACTCACGATCGAGGCACCCCCCGGGTATCTTGACGACGTTGGCCTGGGCGACAGCATTGCGCTCAACGGCGCCTGCATGACCGTGACTTCGCTGGATCTGCCCCAGCGCCAGTTCACGATCGACATCTCGGCCGAATCGCTGGCCCGCACCACGGGACTGGCGCAAACCGGCTACCGCATCAACCTGGAGAAGGCCTTGCGCGCCCACGACCGGCTCGGCGGCCACATTGTCTCGGGTCATGTGGACGGCGTGGGCAAGGTGACCCGGTTCGCCCAGGTGGGCGAAAGCTGGGAACTGTGCGTTGAAGCACCGCCCGGCTTGGGAAAATACCTGGCGTACAAGGGCTCCATCACGGTCAATGGCGTCAGCCTGACCGTCAATTCGGTGCAGGACCATGCCCATGGCTGCGAATTCAGCATCAACCTCATTCCCCACACGGTGCAAAACACCGCCCTGGGCCAGCTGGGCGCAGGCAGCCCGGTCAACCTCGAAATCGACACCGTGGCGCGTTATGTCGAGCGCATGCTCAGCGCCGGCCAACCCCATCTCAAGGAATCTGCATGAACGCGCCTGAAACCCTGGCCCCGGTGGCCATCTCGCCCGTGGAAGACATCGTGGCCGACATTCGAGCGGGGCGCATGGTGATCCTGGTGGACGAAGAAGACCGCGAAAACGAAGGCGACCTGGTGCTCGCGGCCGAGCACGTGACACCCGAGACCATCAACTTCATGGCCCGCTTCGGCCGTGGCCTGATCTGCCTCACGCTCACCAGGGAGCGCTGCGAGCGCCTGCGCCTGCCCCCGATGGTGCCGCGCAACGGCACCAAGATGGGCACCGCGTTCACCATCTCCATCGAAGCGGCCGAGGGCGTGACCACGGGCATTTCAGCGGCCGATCGCGCGCGCACGGTGCAGGTGGCGGTGGCGGCCAACGCCGTGGCCACCGACCTCGTGCAGCCCGGTCACATCTTCCCGCTGCAAGCCGTCGATGGCGGCGTGCTCATGCGCGCCGGCCACACCGAAGCCGGTTGTGACCTCGCTGCCATGGCCGGCTGCAGCCCGAGCGCAGTGATCTGCGAAATCATGAAAGACGACGGCACCATGGCCCGTCTGCCCGACCTGCAGGTGTTCGCCGCCGAGCACGGTCTGAAGATCGGCACCATCGCCGACCTGATCGAGCACCGCAGCCGCACCGAAAGCCTGATCCACAAGCTGGGCACCCGGCCCCTGCACACCGCCTTCGGCGAGTTCAGCGCCACCGCGTTTCGCGACGAGCCCAGCGGCGCGTTGCACCTGGCGCTGGTCAAGGGCCAATGGAGTCCCGACGAGTCGATCCATGTGCGTGTGCACGAGCCGCTCTCGGTGCTTGACGCGCTGGAAGTCGGTCGTTCCATGCATTCGTGGAGCCTGGAGGCGAGCCTGCGGCAGATCAACGATGCCGGGGCCGGTGTGGCGGTGTTGCTCAACTGCGGAGAGACCGCCGAGCAGCTGCTGGCCCAGTTCGAAGGCACGGCCCGCTCGGCCCAGGCGCCCGAGCGCGGCCGCATGGACCTGCGCACCTACGGCGTGGGTGCGCAGATCCTGCGTGAATGTGGCGTGCAGAAAATGCAGCTCATGGGCAATCCCCGCCGCATGCCGAGCATGACCGGCTACGGCCTTGAAATCACCGGGTACCTCAGCCGCAACGGCTGAACCCTTTTCCCCTCAAGAAGAAACGGAGCCGCACATGTTCGGCGCAGACAAAGGCACAGCCAGCTTGCTCGACGGCAAGAAGCTCAGCATCGGGATCGTTCAGGCCCGGTTCAATGAACCCATCACCGACGCGCTGTACAGCGCCTGCCTGGCCGAGCTGCTCACGCTCGGCGTGCAGGAGAAGAACATCGCCCACGTCAAGGTTCCCGGCGCGCTGGAAGTGCCGGTGGCCCTGCAGGCCATGGCCGAGCGCGACGACTTCGATGCGCTCATCGCGCTGGGTTGCATCATCCGTGGCGAGACCTACCACTTCGAACTGGTGGCCAACGAATCCGGCGCGGGCGTCACGCGCCTGGCACTGGACTACCAGATCCCCATCGCCAATGCCATCCTGACCACCGAAACGCTGGAGCAGGCGATCGCACGCAAGACCGACAAAGGCCGCGACGCGGCCCGTGTGGCGGTGGAGATGGCACACCTGCTTCAAGAGATCGGTTGAAAATGTCCACAGAACTGCCCACCCCCGCCAGCGAAGGCGCCAAAAGCGGCCTGACCGGCCGCAAGGCCGCCGACAAGTCGGCCCGCACGCGCGCACGCGAATTTGCCCTGCAGGCGATCTACCAGCATCTTGTGGGTCGCAACGCCGCCAGCGACATCGATGCGTTCACCCGCGACCTGGCCGGATTCCACAAATGCGACAGCGTTCACTTCGATGCGCTGCTGCACGGCTGCCTTGCTCAGGCGGGCGCGCTGGACGCGCTGATCGCACCGGCGCTGGACCGTCCGTTGTCCGAACTCTCACCCATCGAACGCGGCGTGCTGTGGATCGGTGCCTACGAGTTCCAGCACTGCATGGACGTCCCATGGCGCGTGGTGCTCAACGAATGCATTGAGCTGGCCAAGTCGTTCGGCGGTACCGACGGGCACAAGTACGTCAACGGCGTGCTGCACCAGCTGGCAGCGCAGCTGCGCCCGGCCGAGGTGGCCGCAGCGCCGTCCAGAACCGGTGCCCGCAAGAACGCTGCACCGTGAGGATCGCGCAGCGCGCCCGGCGCGTCGAACCCTTCTACGTGATGGAGCTGGCCAAGGCCGCGTCTGCCCTGCAGAACCAGGCGAAAGCGGGCGACCGGTCGATGATCTTTCTGAACATCGGGGAGCCGGACTTCACCGCACCGCCCCTGGTCGTGGCCGCGGCCGAGCGCGCCATCCGTGACGGGCGCAGCCAGTACACCCAGGCCCTCGGCCTGCCCGCCTTGCGCGAAGCCATCAGCGCCTGGTACGCCAGCCGCTTCGGGCTGGCCATCGACGCCAGCCGCATCGTGGTCACGGCGGGCGCCTCTGCCGCCTTGCAGCTGGCCTGCCTGGCACTGATCGAGGCCGGAGACGAGGTGCTCATGCCCGACCCGAGCTACCCGTGCAACCGGCAGTTCGTGCAGGCGGCCGAAGGCCGTGCGGTGATGATCCCCAGCGGTCCCGACCAGCGCTTCCAGCTCAGCGCCGACCAGGTCGAAGCCCGGTGGAACCCCGCCACGCGCGGCGTGCTGCTGGCCTCACCCTCCAACCCCACCGGCACTTCGATCGCACGTCACGAACTCGAGCGCATCGCCCGCTTCGTGCGCGCCAAAGACGGCGTGACGATGGTCGACGAGATCTACCTGGGCCTGAGCTTTGACGACGCCTTCGGCCAGAGCGCACTCGGCCTGCCCGACGGCCTGGGCGAGGACATCATCAGCATCAACAGCTTCAGCAAGTACTTCAACATGACCGGTTGGCGCCTGGGCTGGCTGGTGTTGCCACCCGCACTGGTGCCGGCGGTGGAACGGCTGGCGCAAAACCTGTTCATCTGCGCGAGCACCATCGCGCAGCATGCCGCCCTCGCCTGCTTCGAACCCGACAGCCTGACCGAATACGAACGCCGGCGCAGCGAATTCAAGGCGCGGCGCGACTTCTTCATTCCCGAACTCGACCGCCTGGGCCTGAACGTGCCGGTCATGCCCGACGGCGCGTTCTACGCCTGGGCCGATGTGAGCGGACTCTGTGAACGCTGGGGCATCCCGCCGCAAGGCGCTCGACCCGACGAAGGCGGCAGCTGGGCGCTGGCGTTCGAACTGATGAAACGCTGCCAGCTGGCCACCACGCCCGGGCGCGATTTCGGCAGCGCCGACCCTGGCCGCTACCTGAGGTTTTCCACCGCCAATTCGATGGCCCAGCTCCAGGAAGCCGTGGCCCGCCTGGAGCTGGCGCTGTGAGCTTGCTGCACAAACCCGGCGAAGCGGGGAGCGCGGGGGCACTGTTCACCTGGCCGGTTCGCGTGTACTGGGAAGACACCGACGCCGGCGGCATCGTGTTCTATGCCAACTACCTCAAGTTTTTCGAACGCGCCCGCACCGAGTGGCTGCGCGCCCTGGGCATCGAACAGCAACGGCTGCGCGAACAGGTCGGCGGCTTGTTCGTCGTGACCCAGACGCAATTGCACTACCACCGCCCGGCGCGGCTCGATGATTTGCTTCTGGTTACAGCCCGGGTGGTGGATGCAGGCCGTGCGTCCATGACAATCGAGCAGACCGCGCTCCTGAATCCGCAGCACAGCGAGGCCGTTGGTGCGACGCAGTCCGGCTTGCTGTGCAGTGGAACCATCCGCATTGGATGGGTCGACGACCGTGAGTTGCGACCGCAGCGCATGCCGCCGGCCATTGTCGCTGCGCTGCAGCTGCCGCTGCGGGCGCCCTGAAACTTCTCCGCGATCCTCCCCCTCTGAACACGCATGAACCAAGATCTTTCCATCGTTCAATTGATGCTCAACGCCAGTTGGGTGGTGCAGGCCGTGGTGGTGCTGCTCATGGTGGTCTCCGTCATGAGCTGGGCCGCCATCTTCCGCAAGGTGTTCTCGCTCAAGCGCGTGCGCGCGCACAACGACGACTTCGAGCGTGAGTTCTGGTCGGGCACCAACCTCAATGACCTGTATGCCGCGGCGGCGCAGAGCGCCAAACACGGTGGTCCGATGGAACGCATCTTTGCCAGCGGCATGCGCGAGTACCAGAAGCTGCGCGAGCGGCGCATCACCGACAACGGCGCCCTGCTCGACGGTGCGCGGCGCGCCATGCGCGCGAGCTTTCAGCGTGAACTCGATGTGCTTGAAACCAACCTCTCGTTCCTGGCCTCGGTCGGTTCGGTTTCCCCTTATGTGGGCCTGTTCGGAACGGTCTGGGGGATCATGCATGCCTTCACGGGTCTCGCGTCGCTCGCACAGGTGACGCTGGCCACCGTGGCGCCCGGCATCGCTGAAGCGCTGGTGGCCACCGCCATCGGCCTGTTCGCGGCCATTCCCGCGGTGGTGTTCTACAACCGCTTCGCGCACGACATCGACCGTGTGGCCAACGCCATGGAAACCTTCATGGAAGAGTTCTCCAACATCCTGCAGCGCAACCTGGGCGCCCAGGCTCAAACCCCCTCGGGCCACTGAACATGCCCGCTGTTTCATCACGCGGCCGAGGCCGCCGCACCATCAACGAGATCAACATGGTCCCGTTCATCGACGTGATGCTGGTGTTGTTGATCATCTTCATGGTCACCGCGCCGCTCATCACACCGAGCCAGATCGCGCTGCCCAGCGTGGGCCAGGCCGGACGTCAGCCCGATCGCTTCGTGGCCGTGATGATCGACAAGGACGAGCAACTGACGGTGCGCGAAGGCTCGGCCAGCACCGAGGGGCAGAGCGTGGGCATGGCCCAGCTGGTGGCCCGCGTGCAGCAATTGCAGGCCAGCAAGGGCCCTTTGCCTGAGGGCGGTGTGCCGGTTGTCATCAGCGCCGACAAGAACGTGAAGTACGAAGCCGTTGTTCGCGTCATGAGCACCCTTCAGGAAGCCGGCATCGCCCGCGTCGGGCTGTCCGTGCAAACCTCGCGCTGACCCGACCCGCCACACCATGCAGTCCACCGCCGACCACCTCGACCTCGCGCCGCCCCCCGGCGGCCGCTGGCTCGGGCCCATGGGTCTGGCGCTGGTGGCCCACGGACTGCTGGTGATCGCGCTCACCCTGGGCGTGCAGTGGCAACACGATGCCGAGCCGGTGACGGTCGAAGCCGAGCTCTGGTCACGCCTGCCGGTGCAGGCCGCACCCCGCGCGGTGGCCCCGCCCCCCCCGGAGCCAGTGCCCCAGCCCACCCCACCGCAACCGACGCCCAAACCCGCCCCGGCGCCGGCGCCCGCTCCGCCACCACCCGCCCCCAACCAGGCCGACATCGCCACGGCGCAGGCCAGGAAGAAGGCCGAGGCGGAGAAAAAGGAGCGCGAAGAGCAAGCGAAAAAGCTGGCCGCCGCGAAGGCTGCCGAGAAGGCGGCAGCGGAGAAGAAGGCCGCAGCGGAAAAAGCGGCCGACGAGAAAGAGCGCCAGCAGAAACTCGCCGAGCAAAAGCGTGAGCAGGAACGCAAGGCCGCTGCCGACGAGAAGCGCATGGCCCAGCTGCGCGAAGACCAGATCAACCGCATGATGGGCCAGGCCGGCGCCAGTGGCGGCCCGCAAAGCACCGGCAGCGCCCTGCAGTCCAGCGGCCCGACGCCGGGCTATGGCGCCAAGGTGGCCGCGCGCATCAAGCCCAACGTGGTGTTCACCGACGTGGCCCCCGGGAACCCGCGCGCCGAGGTCGAGGTGCGCACCGCACCGGACGGCGCCATCACCTCACGCAAGCTCACCAAGAGCAGCGGCAACGCGGCATGGGACGAAGCCGTGCTGCGTGCCATCGACCGCACCGCCACCCTGCCCAGAGACACCGACGGCCGCGTGCCGTCCTCCCTGGTGATCGGCCTGCGCCCGCTGGACTAGGAGCCCACCTGCGCCGCGCAGCGGCACAGGGGTGGGTCAATCAAACACGATTTCGGCGCGCCGCTCATGGGCTTGCGCCATCCAGCTGGCGAGCGCCGCATCGGTCGGAAAAAACAGCGCCCGATCGTCGAGCTGCAGTTCGCACTGGGCGCCTTCGCGAAGCAACTGCAGGCGCACCGGCAAACCGCGCACCAGCTCACCCTGCTCGGTCACTTCGCGCTTGGGCGGAAACTCGCGCACCAGCTGGGCCACGGCGGGCGCGTGGCCGTTCACCGCCACACGCAAATACTTGCCGAAACGGCAGCGCGCGGCCGCCAGGTCCCACACCTGCTGGATCTTCAGGCGCACCCCGCCCGAGAAGCGGTCGGGCTGGGCCACGGCCTGCACGATGATGAGTTCGTCGTCCTTGAGCAGGTTGCGGTGCGCATTGACCAGGTTCTCGTCCGCGCTGGTCTCGAACACACCGGTCTTGTCGTCGAGCTTGAACAGCGCGAGCTTGCCGCGCTGGCCATTGATCACACGGAAGTCGGTCACGATGCCGGCCAGGATCACCGGGTCGCGGCTTTCCACCACGTCACCCAGCGGCGTGCGCGCAAAGCGCCGCACCTCGCGCTCGACCTCGTCGAACAGGTGGCCCGAGAAGTAGAAGCCGATCGCCGTCTTCTCCATCGTCAGGCGTTCCTTCACGCCCCAGGGCGTGGTGGCCACCAGATCGGGCTCCTGGGTGCTCGATCCGTGGTCGTCGGCGCCCATCATGTCGAACAGGCCACCCTGGTTGGCGTTGGCCAGGCTCGCGGCAGCGAACTCGAACGCACGATCGACCGAGGCCAGCAGCTCGGCGCGGTTGAGGTGCAGCGAATCGAAGCCACCGGCCTTGATGAGCGCTTCCACCGTGCGCTTGTTCAGGCGCGTGCGGTCCACGCGCACGCAGAAGTCGAACAGGCTCTTGAACGGGCCTTTTTCATCGCCCCGAGGCCCTTCGCCACGGCCTTCGCGCGCGGCCACGATGGCTTCGATCGCCTGCTGTCCGGTGCCCTTGATGGCGCCCAGGCCGTACCGGATGGCCTTGTTCGTGACCGGCTCGAAGCGGTGAAAGCCGCGGTTCACATCGGGCGCCTCGAAGCTCATCCCCATCTTGAGGGCGTCTTCATGCAACACCTTGAGCTTGTCGGTGTCGTCCATCTCCACCGTCATGTTGGCGCAGAAGAACTCGGCCGTGTAATGCACCTTGAGCCAGGCCGTGTGGTAGGCCAGGAGCGAGTAGGCCGCCGCGTGTGACTTGTTGAAGCCGTAGCCCGCGAACTTCTCCATCAGGTCGAACACCTCGTCGGCCTTCTCCTGGGTGATGCCGTTCCTGGCGGCGCCGGCGCGGAAGATCGAGCGGTGCTCGGCCATTTCCTCGGCCTTCTTCTTGCCCATGGCGCGGCGCAGCATGTCGGCGCCGCCCAGCGAGTAGCCGCCCAGGATCTGCGCGGTCTGCATCACCTGCTCCTGGTAGACCATGATGCCGTAGGTCTCGCTCAGCATCTCGGCCACCAGTGGGTGCGGGTATTCGATGACTTCCCGACCGTGCTTGCGCGCCACGAAACTGGGGATCAGGTCCATGGGGCCGGGCCGGTACAGCGCGTTCAGGGCAATCAGGTCTTCCAGGCGCGATGGCTTGGCGTCCTTGAGCATGCCCTGCATGCCGCGGCTTTCGAACTGGAACACCGCCTCGGTCTGGCCCCGCGAAAACAGCGCATAGACCTTCGGGTCGGTCAGCGCAATGTCTTCAAAACGGAAGCCTTCCTGCCCCGGGTGGCGCTTCATGATGAGTTCGCGCGCGATCTCCAGGATGGTCAGCGTGGCCAGGCCCAGAAAGTCGAACTTCACCAGCCCGATGGCCTCCACGTCGTCCTTGTCGAACTGGCTCACCGCGGAGTCGCTGCCGGGCTGCGCGTACAGCGGACAGAAGTCGGTGAGCTTGCCGGGCGCGATCAGCACGCCGCCGGCGTGCATGCCGATGTTGCGCGTCATGCCCTCGAGTTTTTGCGCGAGTTCGATCAGCGTCCTGACGTCGTCCTCCTTCGCGATGCGCTCGGCCAGCACCGGCTCCATCTCGATCGCATAGTTGTTCTTGTCGCCCTCCTTCTTCGGGTTGGGCGGGTACTGCAGCGTGACCGACATGCCGGGCTTGTTCGGGATCAGCTTGGAGATGCCGTCGCAAAAGCCATAGGAATAATCGAGCACCCGGCCCACGTCGCGGATCGCCGCACGCGCAGCCAACGTGCCGAAGGTGGCGATCTGGCTCACCGCGTCCTTGCCGTACTTGTCCTTGACGTAATCGATCACGCGGTCGCGGTTGGTCTGGCAGAAGTCGATGTCGAAGTCGGGCATGGAGACCCGCTCCGGGTTCAGGAAGCGCTCGAACAGCAGCTTGTACTGCAGCGGGTCGAGATCGGTGATCTTGAGCGCATAGGCCACCAGCGAGCCCGCACCCGAGCCCCGTCCCGGGCCGACCGGACAACCGTGGCTCTTGGCCCAGTTGATGAAGTCGCCCACGATCAGAAAGTACCCCGGAAAACCCATGTTCAGGATCGTGTTGATCTCGAACTCCAGGCGCTCCACATAACGCGGCCGCTCGGCGTCGCGCCTGGCCGGATCGGGATACAGATGGGCCAGCCGCTCCTCGAGCCCTTCGAAGGACGATTGCCGGAAGAAATCTTCCATCGGCATCGGCACGCCGTCGATCAGCGGTGTGGGGAAGTTGGGCAACTGCGGCTTGCCCAGCACCAGCGTGAGGTTGCAGCGACGGGCGATCTCCAGCGTGTTGGCCAGGGCCGAGGGCACGTCGGCGAACAGGGCCTGCATCTGGCTGGCGCTCTTGAAATACTGCTCGTGCGTGAAGCGGCGCACGCGCCGGTTGTTGCCCAGGATCTCGCCTTCGGAGATGCAGACCCTGGCCTCGTGCGCCTCGTAGCCGTCGGGCTCCAGAAACTGCACCGGGTGCGTGGCCACCACCGGCAGGTGCAGCCGGGCGGCGAGCTGCACGGCTTGCGTCACATGGCGCTCGTCGTCGGCGCGCCCGGCGCGCTGCAGCTCCAGATAGAAGCGGTGCGTGAACATCGTGGAGAGCTGCAGGGCGAGGTCGGCGGCCCGCTGCGTGTCGCCCTGGATCAGCGCCTGGCCGACCGGGCCGGCCTGAGCACCCGACAACATGATCAGACCCGCATGGCATTCCTGCAGCCAGTCGCGGTGCACCAGCGCCTGGCCCCGACCCTGGTTGCGCGTCCAGGCGCGTGCCAGCAACTCGCTCAGGTTCAGGTAGCCCTGGTGGTCCTGCACCAGCAGCAACACGCGGGGTGCCGCCGGCTGGTGGCTGCCGGGCAAGGCACCGGGCGTCTCTTCGGAAAACCCTTGCAGCGCCACCTCGGCGCCGATGATGGGTTTGACGCCCGCGCCGCGCGCGGCCTTGTAGAACTTGACCGCGCCGAACAGGTTGTTCAGGTCGGTGATGGCCAGTGCCGGCTGGCCATCGGCCGCCGCAGCGGCCACGACTTCATCGATGCGGTTGGTGCCGTCGACGACGGAGTATTCGGTGTGCAGACGCAGGTGTAGGAACATCGGTCCATTTTAGGAGGCGCCATCCCTCATCACGGCCTCAGGGCAGCGGTGTCACATCTTCTTTCAGGATCTGCAGCACTTCAGAGCGGAACTCCCGCATGTACAGAATGGCGACCACCGCCAGCGTGGCCAGCACCATCGACAGCGGCGAGATGAACCAGGCCAGCGCAGCGAACGAAAAATAATACGCCCGCAGTCCGTCGTTGAAGGTCTCGGCGGCCGCACCCACCATGGCCGCTGCTCGTCGAGCGTAATGTTCCCGGTCGTACTTGCCCGCCTCGAAGTCATCAGCCGACGGCATGGCGCCGATCACCAGCGCCACGAAGGTGTATTGGCGCATGCACCAGGAGAAGCGGAAGAAGGCATAGACAAAGATCGCGACCATGACCAGCACCTTGAACTCGAAAACGATCAGCGTGGTGGCCTGCGCAAACGGGATCTCGCTCATCAGTTCGGTGGCTTTGTCGGTGGTGCCCAGCAGAGCAAACAGACCACCGATCACCAGGATGGAGGTGGAGGAAAAAAACGCCGGCGTGGCAGACAGCGTCTGGGTGATCACGCCGTCGACCATGCGCGGGTCTCGCGCTGTCGCCTGCGTCATCCAGTAGCCGCGATAGCGGTTGGTGGTCTGAATCAAGGAGCCCACCTTGCGCCCCCACACACGCGCAAACCAGGCGTAGCCGGTCCACAAAACAAAAAAGCAGACCAGCGCCAGCCAGTCTGCCCAGGGAATGAGGCTCAGGAATTTCATTCGCCAATGGTACGACGCCCTCCACCCCAAACCCCCGTTCGGGCTGAGCTTGTCGAAGCCCATCCAGGCCACTGGGTGTGCAGGCCCTTCGACAGGCTCAGGGTGAACGGCATCAAGCCTTCATGCCTTGAATTTCGCCGCGGTCGCCGCCACGCGCTCACCGAACAGGCGGGCGGTCTCCAGGTCACCCGGCAGCATTTCGTTCGCACCGGCGTCCGAGGGGCTCTGTGCCATCGCACCACTGAACGAGCCGACGTAGTTCACGTCGTTGCGTTGCGCGGCCTTGCTGTTGGCGGGCATCAGGCCGGTGCCGACCCAGATGCCGCTGTGCTGCATGGCCAGGGTGAACAGGTAGTGCAGCGTGGACAGCTTGTCGCCGTTCATGGTGGCGCTGTTGGTGAAGCCGGCGAACACCTTGTCCTTCCACTGCTGGCTGAACCAGGGCTTGCTGGTGGCGTCGGCGAACTTCTTGAACTGCCAGCTCACGGTGCCCATGTAGGTGGGCGAGCCCATGATGATCGCGTCGGCCGCGGCCAGGGTTTCCCAGCCACCGTCGGGCAGGTTGCCGTCGGCGTCGATGGCGAGCAATTCGGCACCGGCGCCGTCCGCCACCGATTGCGCCATGCGCTGGGTGTGGCCGTAGCCGGAGTGGTACACAACAACAACTTTGGTCATGAGATGGCTTTCGTGGGGTGCGCCGACGTCGGGTCGGTCGCGGGTTGAAGGAAAAACGGAAACGGGCGAATTCAGGCCTTGCGGCGGGCGTCCAGGCTGAACGCGCCGGCACCAAAAGCGGCCAGCGCCAACAGGCCACCGACCACGCCCATGTTCTTCATGAACATCAGCTGCTGCATCATTTGTTGCTCGGCGGGCATCGCCCAGTAAGCGTGGAAGAACCAGGAAGCCACCAGGGTGAAACCGGCCAGCGCCAGCGCTGCCCAGCGGGTGCCCAGGCCCAGGATCAGCGCGATGCCTCCCAGCACCTCGACCGCAATCGCGATGGCCGCACCCAGTTCGGGCATGGGCAGGCCCACCGACCCGATGTAGCCGGCGGTGCCGGCGAAGCCGCTGATCTTGCTGATGCCGGCGGGCAGGAACAGGGCGGCCAGCAGCAGGCGTGCCAGCAGGGCGAGGGGGTTTTGCAGAGCGTTCATGGAAAGTCCTTGATTGAAAAAAAGCGGTTCGGAAAAGGTCAGGCAGCGAGGTCGAACACCAGCACCTCGGCGTCGGTGCCCTTGGCCAGACGCAGCCGGCTCTCGGCCGACAGCACCGCAGCGTCGCCGCCCTGGAGGGTCTCGCCGTTCACCTCCAGCGAGCCCCGCACCAGGTGCACATAAGCCTTGCGCTGCGGGTTCAGGGCCAGCTCGGCGGTCTCGTCGCCGTCGAACAGGCCGGCGTACATCGATGCGTCGGCATTGATGTGCACCGAGCCCTGCAAGCCGCCGTTGGAGGCCACCAGACGCAACTGGCCGCGCTTTTGCGCGTCGTCAAAACTCTTCTGCTCGTAGCCCGGCTCGATGCCCCGCACATTGGGCTCGATCCAGATCTGCAGAAAGTGCGTGGTGCTGGCCGGCGCGTGGTTGAACTCGCTGTGGCGCACGCCGCTGCCCGCGCTCATGCGCTGCACGTCGCCGGGCGGAATGCCCTTGACGTTGCCCATGCTGTCCTTGTGCGCAAGGTTCCCCTGCAGCACGTAGCTGATGATTTCCATGTCGCGGTGGCCGTGCGTGCCAAAGCCGGTGCCCGGGGCGATGCGGTCTTCGTTGATCACACGCAGGTTGCCCCAGCCCATCCAGGCGGGGTCGACATAGTCGGCGAACGAAAACGAGTGAAAGCTTTTGAGCCAGCCGTGGTCGGCCTGGCCGCGGGCGTCGGAGCGTCGAATCTGGAGCATGGTGTGGTCCTTTCCGTCTGGGTGGGGCCTCGATGGAACCGGGTGGGTCTGGCGGGGCAAGGCTTGAATTGTGGGCGGGCGCATGGCCTTTGGGACTGCACGTTTTTGATGGCATCATTCAAATCATTTGAACAGTCCTGCCCCAACCGCCATGGCCACTTCCCACCCGCGCGCCGCCTTGTCGCCTGAAAACCTGGGCCTTCTGGAGGCGGTGGCCCGGCTGGGCAGCATGGCCGCCGCCGCGCGCGAGGTGGGCATGGTGCCCAGCGCCCTGACCTACCGCATCCGCCAGGTCGAAGATGCGCTGGACGTGCTGCTGTTCGACCGCAGCGCCCGGCGCGCGGTGCTCACGCCGGCCGGCGCCGAGCTGTTGCGCTCGGGCGAGTACCTGCTGAACGAACTCGACGCGGTGGCGCAGCGGGTCAAGCGCGTGGCCACCGGCTGGGAGCCGCAACTCACGCTTGCGGTCGACGCCATCGTCGCTCGCGCCACGCTGTTCGAGCTCTGCGAGGCCTTCTATGCCGAGGGCGCACCCACCCGCCTCAAGCTGCGCGAGGAAACCTTGTCCGGCACCGTGGAAGCCCTGCAAACCGGCCAGGCCGACCTGGCACTGGGTGTGCCCACAGACCTTGCCCTGCCCGAGATCCAGTCGGCGCCGCTGGGCTCGATCACCTTTGTGTTTGCGGTGGCGCCGCACCACGCCCTCGCGGCTGTCGGCCACAGCCTGTGCGACGAAGAACTGCGTGAGCACCGCGCCGTGGCCGTGGCCGACAGCACGCAGCGCGGGCGCGGCGTCACGCACAACCTGCTGCCCGGGCAGGACGTGCTCACCGTGCCCACCATGCAGCACAAGCTGGAAGCCCAGCTGCGCGGCCTGGGCAGTGGTTTCCTGCCCCTGCCGCTGGCCCAGCCCTTCATCACCGCCGGCCGGCTGGTGGTCAAACAGGTGCAACGCCCCGATCGCACCCTGCGCGTGGCCTACGCCTGGCGCCTGCCGCGCAAACAGGCCGATACCGGCCGGGCCTTGGGCTGGTGGCTGGCTCGACTGAAGAGCCCGCAGACGCGCGCGGCGCTGCTGAGCAATCACCACCAGACGTGACCCTCGCGCAGCGCCGGCGGGCAATGCCTGCGGTTCGAGGGAAAGCAATGAACCCGGGGTGGCAACTGCTACAGTCGCCGAAACCCCACCCAGACCGATCAAGCGTCACCAAGAAAGCGCCCACCCCATGAGCACCCAGCCCAAGACCCGCACCCCCAAAGTCACGGCCCCGACCGCCAGGGCCACCCGCCCGGCGGGCCTGCATGTCGCGGTGGTGGGTGCCGGCATGGCGGGTGTGGTCTGCGCGCGCACGCTGGTGCAGGCCGGTCACCGCGTCACGCTGCTCGAAAAGAGCCGGGGCCTGGGTGGCCGCATGTCGACACGCCACACCGAGTTCGGCGGCTTCGACCACGGTTCGCAGTACTTCACCGTGCGCGACGCGCGCTTCGAGACCGCGCTGCGCAGCAACGCCACCTCGGTCGTGCGCCCCTGGAGCGCCAGCACCGTGCGTGTGCTCGACGAATTCGGTCACGTGCTGGCCAGCGCACCGCCCCCCACCGAGCCGCACTTCGTGGCCTCGCCCGGCATGAACGCCCTGGTGGGCCTGTGGGCGCAACCGCTCGCGGCCGACACCCTGACCGACACCCGCGTGGCGCAGATCGAGCGCGACGCCCTGCACCCGGAACAATGGCAGTTGCGCACCGAAGACAGCGCCGGTGGACAGCAGGTCCTGGGCGGCTTTGACCGGGTGGTCCTGGCCATACCGCACCCACAGGTGCACGACCTGCTGCGCGCTTCCGGCCTGGCTCCCGAGCTGCGCCAGGCGCTGGCCCCCGTTCACGTGGCGCCCTGCTGGACACTGATGGTGGCCTTCCCCCAGGCCATGCAGCCAGGCCTGCCGCACCTGGGCCCGCAGTGGAACGCCGCGCGCAGCACCCACCACCGCATCAGCTGGCTGGCGCGCGAATCGAGCAAGCCCGGGCGCGACCCCATCGAACGCTGGACCATCCAGGCCAGCCCGGCCTGGTCCACGAAACACCTCGAAGACGACGCCGAGCGTGTGAAGGCCAAGCTGCTCAAGGGTTTCGCCGAGATCACCGGCATCCGCGCCACGCCCACCTTCGCGGTGGCGCACCGCTGGCGTTTTGCGCAGACACAAACCCCGCTGGGCAAGAGCCACCTGTTCGACAAGGCGCTGGGTATCGGTGCCTGCGGCGACTGGTGCCTGGGGCACCGCGTCGAAGACGCGTTTGTCTCTGGCCTGGAGATGGCGCTCGAACTCGCCTGACTCCTGCCTTCCCGCGCGATGATGGAGGCCAAGCGTTTCGCCGCCGGGCCGCCCCAAGGCGAAACAGCCCCCTCGGGGGGCAGCGACCCGCGCAAGCGGTGGAGCGTGGGGGCGACATACCGCGGCCGCTTCGCCCCCTCCCCCACCGGCCCGCTGCACGCGGGCTCGCTCGTGGCCGCGCTGGCCAGCTGGCTGGACGCCCGCGCCCAGGGCGGCGCCTGGCTGGTGCGCATCGAAGATGTGGACACACCGCGCTGCCTGCCCGGCATGGACGAGATCATCCTGCAGCAACTGGCCCGCTGCGGGCTGGTGAGTGACGAGCCGGTGCTGCGGCAATCGCAGCGCGGTGAGGCCTACCGGCAGGCGCTGGACAGGCTCATCGACCAAGGGAATGCCTATCCCTGCGGCTGCTCGCGCAAGGACATCGAAGCCAGCCTGCAGGCGCAAGGCAGCGCGCGCGAGCGCCACCACATCGCCGTCTACCCGGGCACCTGCCGTCCGGCCAACGGTGGCCTGCAGGGCAAGCCTGCACGCGCCTGGCGGTTCCAGCTGCCCGACGACGCTGCAGTGCGCTGGACCGACCGCCGTCTCGGGCCACAGGCCCAGAACGTGGCCACCGAGGTTGGCGACTTCATCCTGCATCGCGCCGACGGTCTCTGGGCCTACCAGCTGGCCGTGGTGGTCGACGATGCCGCGCAGGGCATCACCCACGTGGTGCGCGGCGCCGACCTGGCCGACAACACCGCGCGCCAGATCCTGCTCCAGCGTGCGCTGGGCCTGCCCGCGCCGGCCTGGCTGCACACCCCGCTGGTGCTCGGTGCAAACGGTGAAAAGCTCAGCAAGCAGAACGGCGCTTCGCCACTGGACCTCACCGACCCCTTGCAGGCGCTCAACAGCGCGGCACAGGCACTGGGCCTGATGCGCCAGACCGGGGGCCTGGCGCAGGCCCTGGCCGCCTGGGTGATCGCCTGGCGGCAAGCCTGGCCGGCCTAAAATCCACCGCTTTGCCCTGCGACGCCCCCCCATGACCGATCCCCGCCACGCGCAACCGCGCATACCGCCCAGCGACGTGCCCCACCTGCGCGAGGTGAAGAGCTATGTGCTGCGCGCCGGGCGCATGGGGCCCGGCCAGGCACGGGCCTATGAGCAACACGGCCCCCGCTTCCTGCTGAGCTATGCGCCCGTGCCGTTCGACGCCAGCGCCGCCTTCGGCCGCAGCGCCCCGCTGATCCTGGAAATCGGCTTCGGCATGGGTGGTGCCACTGCGCACATCGCAGCGGTGCGCCCGGGCGACAACTTCCTGTGCTGCGAGGTGCACGAGCCGGGCGTGGGTGCCCTGCTCAAGCTGGTGGGAGAACAGGGTCTCGAGAACATCCGCATCCTGCGCCACGATGCGGTCGAGGTGCTCGACCACATGCTGGGCGAGTCCAGCCTGGACGGCGTGCACATCTTTTTCCCCGACCCCTGGCACAAGAGCCGCCACCACAAGCGCCGCCTGATCCAGGGCCCGTTCGTGAACCGGCTGGCGCGCCACCTCAAGCCCGGCGGCTACCTGCACCTGGCGACCGACTGGGAGCCCTATGCGCAGCAGATGCTCGATGTGCTGGGCGCCGAGCCGCTGTTGCACAACACCGCCGAAGCGGGCTCACACGGCTTCGTTCCCCAGCCCGGCTACAGGCCCCTCACCAAGTTCGAGAACCGCGGCCTCAAGCTCGGCCACGGCGTGTGGGATCTGGTGTTCCGCCGGGTCTGACGTCGCCGAGCGCCCGAGGCACCGTCCCCTGCCGTGGCCCGTCCCCCGAAACATCCGCAGATTCCCGCACGCGAGGGTGTGTCGCCCAGCTGCGTGGTGCTGCCCCACAGCCGCAGTGCCCCCTGGTCGCTGCTGCTCGACTTCCTCACCGAGCGCCTGAGCGTGGTGGACCGGGCGGCCTGGGCCGAGCGCCTGGCACGCGGCGAAGTGCTCGACGACACCGGCCAGCCGCTGACCCCCGACGCGCCCTTCGAGCCCGGCGCGCGGGTCCACTACTACCGCCACCTCGACGACGAGCCGGCGATCCCTTTCGAAGCGTCCGTGCTGTTCCAGGACGAACACCTGCTGGTGGCGGACAAGCCGCATTTCCTGCCGGTCACGCCGGGCGGGCGCTATGTGCAGCAAAGCCTGCTGGTGCGACTCAAACGCCAGACCGGCATCGACAGCCTGAGCCCGATCCATCGCATCGACCGCGAGACCGCCGGACTCGTCCTGTTCAGCGTGCAGGCGCGGGACCGCAACGCCTACCAGGCGCTGTTTCGAGAACGCGTGGTCCACAAGACCTACGAAGCCATCGCCGCCCACCGTCCCGAACTGGTGCTGCCGACCACGCGACGCAGCCGCATCGAAGAAGACGGCGAACGGTTCTTTCGCATGGTCGAACCCGACGGAGCCGCCAACAGCGAAACACGGATCGAACGGTGCGAGGTGCGGGGTGCCTGGGCGCGCTACCGGCTCACACCGCTGACCGGCAAGCGGCACCAGCTGCGTGTCCACATGAATGCCCTGGGCGCGCCGATCGTGGGCGACCAGTTCTATCCGCAGGTCCTGCGCGGCCCGCAGGAGGCCGAGGATTTCTCCGAACCGCTGCGCCTGCTGGCGCGCAGCATCGCGTTCGAGGATCCCGTGACCGGGCTCTCCAGGCGGTTCGACAGCGAGCGATCGCTGGACTGGCCGGCGCCCTGAGAACGAAGAATCGCCCTTTCGCAACGCCTTCGCCGATGAAAGGCGGTTCGGTAGCGCATAATCGGGCGGTGCGCGTGAAAACGCGCGCACACAGTTCAGGTGATCGGTCAGTTTCGCGCGCTACGGCGGTACTTTTAGAGTTAGTTGTGCTTTCGGGACCCCATCGCTTTTGTTTTCAGTTATTTTGAGGAGTCCACATGGGCAACAAACTTTACGTCGGCAACCTGCCGTACACCGTGCGCGATGAAGACCTGCAACAGTCTTTCAGCGAATTCGGCTCTGTCAACAGCGCCAAGGTCATGATGGAGCGCGACACCGGCCGCTCCAAAGGCTTCGGTTTCGTCGAGATGGGCAATGACGCGGAAGCGCAAGCCGCCATCTCCGGCATGAACGGCCAGTCGCTCGGCGGCCGCAGCATCACCGTGAACGAAGCCCGTCCGATGGAGGCACGTCCTCCCCGCACCGGCGGCTACGGCGGCGGCGGTGGTGGTGGCGGCTACGGTGGTGGCGATCGCTCCGGCGGTGGCGGCTACGGCGGCGGCGGCGGTGGTCGCGGCGGCTACTGAGCCCTTTCAGCCCAGCGCTGAAAAAATCACAAAGGCCCCGGCGCTTCGGCTCCGGGGCCTTTTTCATGGCGCCTGCTCTTGTTGCGGTCTGCACCCTCAGAAGCCCGGGGACGTGGGTGCAGGTGGCATGACCGAGCGCCCGACGGCTGGGCAACCGGTGGTGGCAAGCCCTGCGCGAGACCATCCGCGAGAATGGGCTGATGCGCTCGATGTCCGGGCGCAATCAAGCTGGGCCCACCCGCGAATCTCCGACATGCGTCGCCCGACCCACCCCACCAGAGAGCCCTCTGCCCTGGCCAGACTGCTGTGCACCCTGTGCGCCGCCTTCCTCGCGGCCCTGGGCCTGCTGGCCATCGTCACCGAAACCCACAGCGGATACGCGCGCTTCAAGGGCCAGGTGACGCTGCTGGGCGATCAGGCGGTCTCGATGGGGCTGGTCATCCTCTGCCTGGCCCTGCTGCCGCTGGTGGTCTGGGTGCCCCGGCGGTGGATCGGCTGGACGCTGGTGGCCTGGTGGCTGCTGCTGATGGGCACGATCTTTCAGGCGGTCTTCAAGCCGTTCTGAGGATCCGTCACGGCACCAGCAAGTCCGCCAGCAGGCGGCTCACATGCACCGCCTCCCGCTGCGCACCGTCGGCGATCTGGTGGCGGCAGCTGGTGCCGTCGGCCACCACGATGGCATCGGGCTCGGCGCGCACGGCCGGCAGCAGGCTGAGTTCGGCCATTTGCATCGACACCTCGTGGTGGGTGGCCTCGTAGCCGAAGCTGCCGGCCATGCCGCAGCAACTGCTCTCGATCAACCGGGGGTTGGCACCCGGGATCCAGCGCAGCACCTCGAGGATCGGTGAGACCGCGTCGAACGCCTTCTGGTGGCAATGGCCATGCAGCAGCACCGGTTTGTCCACCGACCCGAGCCGGGCCTTCAGGGCATCGAGCCGCCCGGCCCTGGCCTCGCGCGCGAGGAACTCCTCGAACAGCAGCGCGTGTTCGGCGATCTCGCCGGGCGCCTTGCCCAGACCCATGACCAGCATTTCGTCGCGCAGCGTGAGCAGGCACGACGGCTCCAGGCCCACGATGGCGATGCCCTTGTGCGCGAAAGGCAGCAGGCTTTGCACCACCTCGCGCGCCTTCTCGCGCGCCTGCTCGACCATGCCGCTGGCGAGATAGGTGCGCCCACAACACAGGTGTGTGCCGTCGTCCAGGGCCTTGGTGGCCACGTGCACGGTGTAGCCCGCTGCCTGCAGCACCTTGACCGCGGCATGGGCATTCTCCGACTCGAAGTAGCCGTTGAAGGTGTCGACGAACAGCACCACGCCGCGCTCGGCCGCCAGCACCTCGTCGCGCGTGGCCGTCTGCAAGGGGGTGTTGAAAAAGTGCCGCATGCGCCAGCGCGGCAGGCTGCGCCGGGCCGACAGGCCCAGCATCTTCTCGGTCAGCGAGGCCAGCAAGGGCACGCGGTTGCGCAGGTTGAGCAGCGGCGCCAGCCGCGCGGCCCACGCGGCGTACTCGGGCAGCTGGGCCACCAGACGGTCCTTGAGCGTGTGGCCGTGCTTCGCCTTGTAGTGCTGCAGGAACTCGACCTTCATCTTCGCCATGTCCACACCGGTCGGGCAGTCGCGCTTGCAGCCCTTGCAACCCACGCACAGGTCCATGGCATCGCGCACCACCTCGCTGGTGAGCGCCTCCTTGCCCGAGAGCCCCGGGATCTGCCCGCTGAGCGCCAGCCGCAGGGTGTTGGCGCGACCGCGCGTGAGGTGCTTTTCGTCGCGCGTCACGCGGTAGCTCGGGCACATGGTGCCGGCGTCGAACTTGCGGCAGTGGCCGTTGTTGTTGCACATCTCGACCGCCTTGGCCAGTCCACGCGACGGGTCTTCGCCGGTGCCCGGTGCGCTGGTCACTTCGGTCACGGGATCGGCCTGCACGTCCCACGCACTCCAGTCGAGCACGGGCGTGATGGGCACCACCTTGTAGCTCGGCGGGAACCGCATGAGCCGCGTGTCGTCCATCTTCGGCGGGTCGATGATGCGGTTGGGCGAGAACAGGCCGCCCGGGTCGAGGTGTGCCTTGATGCGGGCAAACGCTTCGTTGATGCGCGGGCCGAACTGCCACTCGATCCACTCACCGCGGCACAGGCCGTCACCGTGTTCGCCGCTGAAGGCGCCCTTGTACTTGCGCACGAGCTCGCTGGCCTCTTCGGCGATCGCGCGCATCTTGGCGGCGCCGCCGCGGCGCATGTCCAGGATCGGCCGCACGTGCAGCGTGCCCACCGAGGCGTGGGCGTACCAGGTGCCGCGGCTGCCGTGCTTGTGGAACACCTGCGTGAGCGCGTCGGTGTACTCGGCCAGGTGAACCAGCGGCACGGCGCAGTCTTCGATGAAGCTCACCGGTTTGCCGTCGCCGCGCAGGCTCATCATGATGTTCAGCCCGGCCTTGCGCACCTCCCACAGGTTTTTCTGCGGTGCGTCGTCCACCATCTCCACCACGCTGCCGGGCAGGCCGAGGTCCCCCATCAGCTCCACCAGTTCGCGGATCTTGTGGGCGATGTCGGCCTTGCTCGGGCCGCTGAACTCCACCAGCAACACGGCCTCGGGTTTGCCGCCGTTGATGTGCGGCGAGAGCGCGGTGCGGATGGTGGGAGCGAACGCCGGGTTCTTCAGCGAGAGCTCGATCATCGTGCGGTCGACCAGCTCCACCGCGGTGAGCTGGCCCACGGCCATGCCCTCGCCCAGTTTGACGATGTGCTGCGCGCTGTCCATCGCCTGGAAGAACGTGGGGAAGTTCACCACGCCGAGCACCTTGGCGCGCGGCAGTTCGCCCAGGCGCAGCGTGAGGGATCGGGTGAGCGCCAGCGTGCCCTCGCTGCCGATCAGCAGGTGCGACAGGTTCACCGACCTGTCGGCGGTGTAGGGCTTCTCGTTCTGGTTGCGGAAGATGTCGAGGTTGTAGCCGGCGACACGGCGCAGCACCTTGGGCCAGCGCGCATCGATCTCGTCGGCGTGCTCCAGCGCCAGTTCGCGCACGAAGTCGCCGATGGCACGGGCTTGCGGGCTGCCCGTGGCATGGTCCCCGAAGTCGACCAGGCTGCCGTCGGCCAGCCAGGCCTGCGCACCCAGCACGTTGTGCACCATGTTGCCGTAGGCGATCGAGCGGCTGCCGCACGAGTTGTTGCCGGCCATGCCGCCGAGCGTGGCCTGGGCGCTGGTGGACACATCCACCGGATACCACAGGCCATGGGGCTTGAGTTGCGCATTGAGGTGGTCGAGCACCAGGCCGGGCTCCACCGTGGCGGTGCGGGCCTGCAGATCCAGGTCGAGCACGCGGCGCATGTGTTTGCTGTGGTCGATCACCAGCCCCGCACCCACGGTCTGGCCGCACTGGCTGGTGCCGCCGCCGCGCGGCACGACCGGCACGGCCATGTCGCGGCAGATGTCGAGCGCCAGCCGGGTGTCGGTCACATCGCGCGGCACGAACACGCCCACCGGCATCTGCTGGTAGATCGAGGCGTCGGTCGCGTAGCGGCCACGGTCGGCCGGGCCGAACAGCACCTCGCCGCGCGTCTGCACCGTCAGGCGCCTGGCCAGCAGGCCGGCCACTTCGTTGGTGGCACGCGCCACGCGGTCAAACACATCGTCCGGCTTGTCGCGGGTCACCGCCAGAGGCAAGGGGGCATTCATTCGGCGTTTCCTTGGCGTTGCATCGTCTGGGCCTCCTGCGAGCGCAGCTGCTCCATCACCACCGCGCGCTTGTTGTCGAGGTGGCTGGTGAGCACGCGGCTGAGCGCGTGCGCATCGCGGGCTTCCAGCGCCCTGACCATGGCTTCGTGCTCCTGCACCGCATGGCTCCATTTGTCACCGTCCTGGTTGGAGCGGAAGCGCAGCGCCTGCAGGCGCGCATTGACCTGGTTGTAGGTGGAGGTGAGCACCGGGTTCTTGGCCGCGGCGTTGATGCAGCGGTGGATGGCGGCGTTGAGCCGGTAGTAGGTGGAGAGGTCGCGCCGGGTGAAGGCCGCCAGCATCTCGTAGTGCAAGGCCTTGATCTCGGCGAGTTCGGCTTCGGTGATGCGTTGTGCGGCCAGTTCGCCCGACAGCGCCTCCAGGCCCGCCATCACTTCAAAGGTGTTGTGCACGTCGGCCTCGCTGAGCTGCACGGCGACCGACCCGCGGTTGGGCAGCAACTCGACCAGACCCTCGGCGGCCAGCATCTTGATCGCCTCGCGCAACGGCGTGCGGGAGATGCGCAGTTCCTCGCACAGCGTGCGCTCGTTGAGCTTGGCGCCGGGTGCGATGCGGCCTTCGACCAGCATCTGGCGCAGCCGGCTCGCGACCTGTTCGTGCAACACGGGGCGCTGGATGGAGACGATGTCTGCGGTCATGTCGGCAATTTTGTATTCATTTTTTCGGGAAGAAAAGGCGATTTTAGGGGTGATTACCCTTGACACTTGTATTTTGAATACAAAAAATGGACTGCTTCAAGAAAGGCCTTTTTCGCATGCTGACGACGAACTCCCACCCGACCGGGCGCCATTTCCTGCAGATCCCCGGCCCCTCTCCGGTGCCCGACCGCATCCTGCGGGCGATGAGCCTGCCCACCATCGACCACCGCGGCCCGGAGTTCGGGCGGCTGGGCCTGAAGGTGCTGGCCGACATGCAGGCGGTCTTCAAGACACAGCACCCGGTGATGATCTACCCGGCCTCGGGCACGGGCGCCTGGGAAGCGGCGCTGGTCAACACCCTGCAGGCGGGCGACCACGTGCTGATGTACGAGACCGGCCACTTCGCCTTTCTGTGGAACCGCCTGGCCACGCAGCTCGGCCTGAAGACCGAGGTGCTGAGCCTGCCCGGCCTGGAAGGCTGGCGCAACGGCGTGCAGGCCGACCTGATCGAACAACGCCTGAAGGCCGACAGCGGCCACAGCATCAAGGCGGTCTGCGTGGTGCACAACGAAACCTCCACCGGCGTGACCAGCGACATCGCGGCGGTGCGCCGCGCCATGGACGCGGCCCGCCACCCGGCCCTGCTGCTGGTCGACACCATTTCCGGCCTGGCCGGCGCCGAGTACGAACACGACGCCTGGGGCATCGACGTGTCCATCAGCGGCTCGCAAAAGGGCCTGATGCTGCCACCGGGCATCAGCTTCAACGCCTTGTCGCCCAGGGCCATCGAGGCCAGCAAGGCCTGCAAGACCCCGCGCAGCTACTGGGCCTGGGGCGAAATGATCGAGATGAACAAGGGCGGCTACTGGCCCTCGACCCCCAACACCAACCTGCTCTACGGCCTGAGCGAGGCCTGCGACATGCTGCAGGCCGAAGGCATGGCCCATGTGTATGCGCGCCACCAGCGCTGGGCAGCCGGGGTGCGCGCCGCCGTGAACGCCTGGGGCCTGCCGATCCAGTGCGCCGACCCGGCCGTGTATTCGCCCATCCTCACCGGCGTGATGACACCCGAAGGCGTGGACGCCGACGCGGTGCGCAAGCTGATCTACGAACGCTTCGACTGCTCGCTGGGCACCGGTCTGGGCAAGGTCAAGGGCCGCATGTTCCGCATCGGCCATCTTGGCGACAGCAACGATCTCACGCTGGTGGCCACCGTGGCCGGCTGCGAGATGGGCCTCAAGCTCGCGGGCGTGACGCTTGCCGGCTCGGGCGTGCAGGCCATCATGGACCACTTCGCCGCACACCCGGGCGGTATCGCCAAGGCCTGAGCGTTTTCACCGTGCGCCGCAGCGTCCGTGGGCGGGGCACCTGTTTTTCGAGCGGACAACAACCACAGGAGACAAGCATGCAGACACGCCACAACACCCTGGCAGCCTTCACCCGGCGGACCCTCGCCACCGCCATGGGCGCCTGCGCCCTGTTGCTGGCCACGGGCGCAGCACAAGCGCAAACAGAGATCAAGCTCGGTCACGTCGGAGGCCCGGGCTCGCTGTTCGAGCGCTCGGCCAACGAATTCGCGCGCCTGGCCAACGAGCGCCTGGGCAACAAGGCCAAGGTCGTGGTGTTCGGCTCCAGTCAGCTCGGCGGCGATTCGGAAATGATGCAGAAGCTGCGCCTGGGCACGCTGGAGCTGTCCATTCCGTCGACCATCATGTCGTCCAACGTGCCGGCCTTCGGCATGTTCGAGATGCCCTATCTGGTGAAGAACCGCGATCACATGAAGAAGATCGAGTCGGACATCCTGCGCCCGACCATGCTGCCCATGGCCGAGGAAAAGGGCTACAAGATCCTGGGCGTGTGGGAGAACGGCTTTCGCCACATCACCAGCAACACCAAGCCCATCGTCAAACCCGAAGACCTCAAAGGCATGCGCCTGCGGGTGCCACCGGGCGTGTGGCGCGTGAAGATGTTCCAGGCCTACGGGGCGAACCCGTCTCCCATGGCGCTGTCCGAGGTGTTCGTGGCGCTGCAGACCGGCGTGATGGACGGGCAGGAGAACCCGCTCACGCAGATCTTCTCGTCCAAGTTCCAGGAAGTGCAGAAGTTCATGTCGATGACCGGCCACGTGTACACGCCGGCCTTTCTGACGGCAGGCACGCGCAAGTTCGCCTCGTTGCCGGCCGAAGTGCGCGAGATCCTGGAGAAGACCGCGCAGGACGTGCAACCCTTCGTCTACAAGACCGCGGCCCAACTCGACGGTGAACTGGTCGACAAGATCAAGGCCGCCGGCACCAAGGTCAATGAAGCCGACAAGAACGCCTTCATTGCCGCGAGCAAGGCGGTCTACGAAGAGTTCGGCAAGGAAGTGCCGGGCGGTGCCGACCTGGTGAGCAAGGCCGTGGCCCTGGGCGCGGCGTTCTGAGCCCGCACTGCACACGTCCCGGGCCTGGCCTCGACCAGCGCCCGGGGCGTGTGCACAACCCTCTCTCCCTCAAGGATCTCCCCTGTGTTCTACACACTGCGCACCGCGTTCGACCGCACGCTGACCGCGTTCGTCATTTTCCTGCTGGCCTCGCTGGCGGTCATCGTCCTGATGGGCGTGACCTACCGCAAGCTGGGCATCGCCATGGTCTGGTACGACGAGGTGGCCTCGATTGCGCTGGCCTGGCTCACCTACTACGGTGCGGCACTGGCGGCCCTCAAGCGCGCGCACATCGGGTTTCCGGGCCTGGTCAACGCCATGCCGCCGGCCCTGCGCGTGCCGGTCGTGCTGTTCGGTGAAGCGGTGGTGATCACCTTCTTTGCACTGCTGGCCTGGTACGGCTACCAGGTGCTCGACATCCTGCAGGGCGACACCATGGTGAGCCTGCCCTGGGTGCCCACGCAACTCACGCAGTCGGTCATTCCGGTGGGTTCGGTGATGTTCATCCTGGCGCAACTCCTGAGCCTGCCCGAGCTGCTGGCGCAGGCGCGAGGCGCCGGCGTGATCGACGCCGAGAAGCAGGAAATGGAAAAAGAAATCCAGAAGGCGATGCAGTCATGACCGCCCTCTTTCTGTTCCTGGGCCTGATCGCCCTGATCCTGATCAACGTGCCCATCGGTGTCTCGCTCGGTGTGGTCGCCATGATCGCCATGGTGTTCCATGGCGGCACGGACTCGCTGCTGAGCGCGGCCATCACCATGTTCACCGGCGCCACCAGCTTCCCGCTGCTGTCGATCCCGCTGTTCATCCTGGCCGGCGCCATCATGAACTCGTCGAGCCTGTCGCGCCGGCTCATCGCTTTCGCCTCGGCCTGCTTCGGCTTCATCAAGGGCGGCCTGGCCATGGTCAACATCGGCACCTCGCTGTTCTTTGCCGAGATCTCCGGCTCCGCCGTGGCCGACGTGGCCGCCATGGGCTCCATCCTGATACCGGCGATGAAGAAGAAGGGGTATCCGAAAGAATTCGCAGCCGCGGTCACCTCGTCGTCGGCCACGCTGGCCATCATCATTCCGCCCTCGATCCCGATGATCCTGTACGCGGTGATGGCCGAGGCGTCGGTGGTGCAGATCTTCGTGGCCGGTATCGTGCCCGGCATTCTGGGCGGCGGCGGCATGATGGCGCTGGCCTACTGGTATGCCAAGCGCTACAACTACCCCGTGGAAGAAGTGTTCAGTTGGGCCAAGTTCCGCTCGACCTTCAAGGACGCAGCCTGGGCCTTCATGCTGCCGATGATCATCCTGGGCGGCATCTTCGGCGGCGTGGTCACCGCCACCGAAGGCGCGGCGCTGGCCGTGCTGGCCGCGCTGTTCATCGGTGGGGTCATCTACCGCGAACTCAACTTCAAGCACCTGTACGAGTCCATGCTCGAAGGCGGCATCCAGACCGCGGTGGTGATGCTGCTGGTGGCCGCCTCCGCCCTGCTCGGCCACCTGCTGACCGAGCAGCAGATTCCGCAACAGCTCGCATCCTGGATCTCGGCGCTCACCGACAACCGCTACGCGGTGCTCGGCATCCTCAACATCTTCTTCCTGGTGGTGGGCCTGTTCCTGCACTCGGCCGCAGCCATCATCCTGGTGGTGCCGATCGTGATGCCCCTGGTGCTCGCCGTGGGCATCGACCCGGTGCACTTCGGCCTGATCGTCACGCTCAACCTGGGCATCGGCCAGCAGACACCGCCGGTGGCCAGCGTGCTCATGACGGCCTGCTCGATCGCCAAGGCCGACATGTGGAAGGTGACGCGCGTGAACCTGCCCTTCATCGGGGTGCTGGTGGCACTGCTGCTCATGGTGACCTACGTCCCGGCGATCCCGATGTTCCTTGTTGAATACTTTTATCGTTGAGCATGACGGCCGACAACGGTGAGGTGACGCTGCACATCGAGGCCGACCTGGCTTCGGTGGTGTTCAACCGGCCCCAGGCACGCAACGCGATGACCTGGGCCATGTACGAACAGCTCGGCACCATTGGCCGCTCGCTCAAGGCCGACACCCGGGTGCGCTGCGTGGTGTTTCGCGGCGCAGGCGGACAGGCCTTCGTGGCGGGCACCGACATCGAACAGTTCACTGCCTTCAGCAGCGGTGAGGACGGCGTGGCTTACGAGCGGCAGATCGAGGCCTGCATCGATCTGCTGTGCAGCCTGCCCATGCCCACGGTGGCCGTGATCGATGGCTGGTGCGTGGGCGGCGGTCTGGCGATCGCCACCAGTTGCGACTTTCGCCTGGCCACGCCGGGCGCCCGGTTCGGCGTGCCGATTGCCAAGACGCTGGGCAACTGCCTGTCGATCCAGAACGTGGCCAGGCTGAGTGCGGCCTTCGGGCCGCAGCGCGTGCGGCGCATGCTGATGCTCGCCGAGTTCATCGGCGACGACGAGGCGCTGGCCTGTGGCTACCTGCACGCCATCGAGACCACCGAGGCCATGGACAGCGCCATCGCCTCGCTCACGCAGCGTCTCGCAGCGCTGGCGCCGGTGACCCAGCGCGTGAGCAAGGCCGCCCTGGAGCGGTTGGTCACGCAGGGTCTGGCCGAGGCCGACGACCTGATCCGCGCCGCGTACGGCAGCCAGGACTTCCACGAGGGCGTGGCGGCCTTCGTGGCCAAACGACCCCCCGTCTGGAGCGGCCAGTGAAAACCTCCAACGGACCGCTCGCGGGTCTGCGCGTGCTCGAGATCACCCAGATCATGTCGGGCCCGACCTGCGGCCTGCTGCTGGCCGACATGGGCGCCGACGTGATCAAGATCGAGAAAATCCCCGGCGGCGACGATGCGCGCGGCTACCGCGACCCGCAGGTCGGTGGCGTCTCGGCCCCGTTCATGATGATGAACCGCAACAAGCGCGGGCTGGCCCTCGACCTCAAGAGCCCGAAGGGCCGCGCACTGCTGCTGAAGATGGTGAAGAGCGCCGACGTGCTGGTGGAGAACTTTCGCGGCGGCACCATGGACAAGCTGGGCCTGGGGTACGAGGCTCTGAAGGCCGGGAACCCGGGCCTGATCTACTGCGCCATCACCGGCTACGGGCGCACCGGGCCGTATGCCGACAAGGGTGGTTTTGATCTGATCGCGCAGGGCTTCGCCGGCCTGATGTCCATCACCGGCGAGGCGGGTCGCCCGCCGGCCAAGAGCGGCAGCGCGGTGTCGGACATGAACGCCGGCATCCTGGGCGCGTTGGGCATCCTGGCGGCCTACATCCACAAGCTCAAGACCGGCGTAGGCCAGGTGGTGGACACCTCGCTCAGCGACGCGGCCCTGCAGCAGACCTACTGGCACGCAGCCGTGTGGTTCGCCACCCGGCGATCGCCCGAGCCCACCGGTTCGGCCCACATCCTGACCGCGCCCTACCAGGCGTTCGAGGCCAGCGACGGCTGGATCAACATCGGCGGCGCCAACCAGACCAACTGGGAACGCATCTGCGACGTGCTGGAGCACCCGCAGTGGCGCGACGACCCGCGCTTTGCCACCAACAGCGACCGCATGGCCAACCTCGGTGCGCTGGTGGACCTGATGAACGCGGTGCTGCGCACCGGCACGCGCGCCCGGTGGCAGGCGGCGTTCGACGCCGCGGGTGTGCCGGCCGGCCCGGTGCACACCATCGGCGAAGCGCTGAGCCACCCGCAGACGCTGGCGCGCGGCATGGTGGTGGACATCGAGCATCCCCAGGCCGGCCGCACGCAGGCCGTGGGCTGCCCGATCCACTTTTCAGCCACGGCCGATCGCAGCAGCACGCCTGCGCCGCTGCTGGGCCAGCACACGCGCGAGGTGCTGCGCGAGTTTGACCTCGCGGAAGCCGAGATTGACGCCCTGCTGGCCGAAGGCGTGGTCAGCGAGCCACTTCCTCGCACGGGCTGAGGCCACCCCCGTTCGGGCTGAGCCTGTCGAAGCCTCGCCCAGGTGCTGGTGAGCCCTTCGACAAGCTCAGGGCGAACGGGGAAGGGTTGGCGCGGGGCGAACGGAGTTGGGTTGGCGGCCTCAGGCCCGCTCGGCCACCCAGGCCTGCACCGACTTCAGCGCAGTGCCCAGGTTGGAGGCATCGGTGCCGCCGGCCATGGCCATGTCGGCCTTGCCGCCGCCCTTGCCGCCCACCTGTTGCGCCACGAAATTCACCAGCTCGCCGGCCTTGAGCCGGCCCACGCTGTCGGCGGTGATGCCCGCCGCGATCTGCACCTTGTTGCCGTCCACCGACGCCAGCACGATGGCCGCGGTCTTGAGCTTGTCCTTGAGCTTGTCCATGGTCTCGCGCAGGGCCTTGGCGTCGGCGCCGGCCAGCACCGCTGCCAGCACCTGGATGCCCTTGACCTCGATCGCCTGGTTCACCAGCTCGTCGCCCTGCGCCGAGGCCAGGCGGCTCTTGAGCGCGTTCATGTCCTTTTCCAGCTCACGCATCTGCTCGAGCAGCGCGCCCACCCGCGCGGGCACTTCGCCGGGTGTGACCTTGAGCGTGCCGGCCACGCCACCGAGCGTCTCTTCCATGCCCTGCACATAGGCCAGCGCATTGAGACCGGTGACCGCCTCCACCCGCCGCACGCCGGCGGCCACACCGCCCTCGGCGGTGATGGTGAAGAAGCCGATGTCGCCCGTGGCCTTGACGTGGGTGCCGCCACACAGTTCGCGGCTGGAGCCGATGTCGAGCACCCGCACCGACTCGCCGTATTTCTCGCCGAACAGCATCATCGCGCCGGTCTTCTGTGCCGACTCGATGTCCATCACACGCGCCTGCGTGGGGGCGTTGGACACGATCTCGGCGTTCACCTGTCTTTCGATCTCGCGGATCTGTGCGTCGGTCACGGGCGCGTTGTGCGTGAAGTCGAAACGCGTCTTGTCGGCATCGACCAGGCTGCCTTTCTGCTGCACGTGATCACCGAGCACTTCGCGCAGCGCCTTGTGCATCAGGTGGGTGACCGAATGGTTGCGCACGGTGGCGGCGCGCACCGCCGTGTTGACCTGGGCCGCCGCGCTGTCGCCCACGCTGATGGTGCCCTGCACCACGGTGCCGTGGTGACCGAACACGTCGGCCTTGATCTTCTGCGTGTCGGCCACGTCGAAGCGCGCCGAGCCGCTGGTGATCACACCCTCGTCGCCCACCTGGCCGCCGCTCTCGGCGTAAAACGGGGTGCTGTCGAGCACGACCACACCGCTCTGGCCGGTCTTGAGTTCGGCCACGGGCGTGCCGTCGAGGTAGAGCGCCACGATCTTGCCGGTGGCGTCGAGCTGTTCGTAGCCCACGAAGGCATTGCCCGCTCCGGCGTACTCCAGCGCCTTGTCCATCTTGAACTTGCCGGCCGCGCGGCCCTTGGCCTTTTGCGCTTCCATGGCGGCATGAAAGCCGGCCTCGTCCACCGTCAGACCGCGCTCGCGGCACACGTCGGCAGAGAGGTCGAGCGGAAAGCCGTAGGTGTCGTGCAGCTTGAAGGCCACGTCGCCGGGCAGCACCTTCGATCCATCGGCCAAGGCCGCGTCCAGGATCTCCATGCCGTTGGCCAGCGTCTCGTAAAAGCGCTCTTCCTCCACCCGCAACACCTCGGTGATGCGCTGCGCCTGGCTCGCGAGGTTCGGATACGCCTGGCCCATCAGGCGAACCAGGTCGGGCACCATCTTGTGAAAGAACGGCGTCTTCTGGCCCAGCTTGTAACCGTGGCGTATGGCGCGGCGCACGATGCGGCGCTGCACGTAACCACGGCCTTCGTTGCTCGGGATCACGCCGTCGCTGATGAGGAATGCCGTGGCGCGGATGTGGTCGGCGATCACCTTGAGCGACGGGTTGGAGAGGTCGTCGGTGTGGGTCTCGCGGCCCGCGGCCTTGATCAGCGCCTCGAAGATGTCGATCTCGTAGTTGCTGTGCACATGCTGCAGGATCGCAGCCAGGCGCTCCAGGCCCATGCCGGTGTCCACGCAGGGCGCGGGCAGCGGCGTCACGGCCCCGGTCTCGTCCATGTTGAACTGCATGAACACGTTGTTCCAGATCTCGATGAAGCGGTCGCCGTCTTCATCGGGGCTGCCGGGTGGGCCGCCGGGGATGTGGTCGCCGTGGTCGTAGAAGATCTCCGAGCAGGGGCCACACGGTCCGGTGTCGGCCATCATCCAGAAGTTGTCGCTCTTGTAGCGTCCGCCCTTGTTGTCGCCGATGCGGATCACGCGCTCGGGCGGCAGGCCGATCTCTTTCGTCCAGATGTCGTAGGCCTCGTCGTCCTCTTCGTACACCGTGGCCAGCAGGCGTTCCTTGGGCAGCCGGTAGACCTCGGTCAGCAGCTCCCAGGCCCATGTCAGGCTCTCGCGCTTGAAGTAGTCGCCGAACGACCAGTTGCCCAGCATCTCGAAGAAGGTGTGGTGGCGTGCGGTGTAGCCCACGTTCTCCAGGTCGTTGTGCTTGCCGCCGGCGCGCAGGCAGGCCTGCACCGACGCTGCGCGCACATAGGGGCGCTTGTCGGTGCCGAGGAACACGTCCTTGAACTGGACCATGCCCGAATTGGTGAACATGAGCGTGGGGTCGTTGCCGGGCACCAGCGGGCTGGAGGCGACCACGGTGTGGCCCTTGGAGGCGAAGAAGTCCAGAAAGCTCTTGCGGATGTCGGCAACGGAAACAACTGCGGTGACAGGGCGGGTCATGGGGGCCTTGTGGTTTTCGGTCAAAGGAGGCGACTGCCGCGCGGGCGCGCGAAACCCCGTATTTTCCAACATGGCGGGCCGGTTGCTTCCCGGCGGGCTTTCACCGCGTTGCCGCGCGGGTGGACCGGGGGCCGAGGTCGCCAGCGGTACTGCACGCCGGGAGCCAAAAGGCTATGCTTTGCGGCTGCCCCGCCACGCTGGCGCGCCGTACCCCGGAGACACCCCATGGACATGAAGACATCCCCCCTCGCCCTGCTCAAGGACCCCACCCTGCTCAAGACCGACGGCCTGGTCAACGGCCAGTGGGTCGCGGGTGCCAGCCGCTTCGACGTGCTCGACCCGGCCACCGGCCACAAGCTCGCCGACGTGGCCAACCTCGGCCCGAAGGACGCCGAAGCAGCCATTGCCGCGGCCAACGCCGCCTGGCCCGCCTGGAAGGCCAAAACCGCCAAGGAACGCAGCATCATCCTGCGCAAGTGGTTCGACCTGCTCATGGCCAACCAGGAGGACCTGGGCCGCATCCTCACCGCCGAACAAGGCAAGCCCTTTGCCGAGGCCAAGGGCGAGATCGCCTACGGCGCGAGCTTCGTGGAGTGGTTTGCCGAAGAGGCCAAACGCGTCAACGGCGAGACCCTGCCCACCTTCGACAACAACCGCCGCCTGATCGTGCTCAAGCAGCCCATCGGCGTGTGCGCGGCCATCACGCCGTGGAACTTCCCGCTGGCCATGATCACCCGCAAGGTCGCACCGGCCCTGGCTGCTGGCTGCCCGGTGATCATCAAACCCGCCGAACTCACCCCGCTGACCGCGCTGGCCGCGGCCGAGCTGGCCATCCGGGCCGGCATTCCGGCCGGTGTGCTCAACATGCTGTGCGCCGATGCCGACAACAGCATCGCCGTGGGCAAGGTGCTGTGCGAGAGCGACGTGGTGCGCCACATCAGCTTCACCGGCTCGACCGAAGTCGGCCGCATCCTCATGGCGCAGTGCGCGCCCACGGTCAAGAAGATGTCGCTCGAACTCGGCGGCAACGCGCCCTTCATCGTGTTCGACGACGCCGACGTCGACAGCGCGGTCGAGGGCGCCTTCGCCAGCAAGTACCGCAACGCCGGCCAGACCTGCGTCTGCTCCAACCGCATCTACGTGCAGGCCGGTGTGTACGACAGCTTTGTGGAGAAGTTCTCTGCCAAGGTCAAGACCACCAAGGTCGGCAACGGCTTTGAGGACGGGGTGAACCAGGGCCCGCTGATCGAAGAGGCCGCGCTGGTGAAGGTGCAGCGCCACGTGGACGATGCGGTGGCCAAGGGCGCGCGCGTGATGACCGGCGGCAAGCGGCTGACGAACATCGGCAGCGGCCAGTTCTTCGAGGCCACCGTGGTGGCCGACGCCACGGCCGACATGCTCTGCGCCAGGGAAGAAACCTTCGGCCCGTTTGCCCCGGTGTTCAAGTTCCACACCGAGCAGGAGGCCATCGACGCGGCCAACAACACCGAATTTGGTCTGGCCAGCTACTTCTACAGCCGCGACGTGGGCCGCATTTTCCGAGTGAGCGAAGCGCTCGAATACGGCATGGTCGGCATCAACGTCGGCATCCTGGCCACCGAACACGTGCCGTTCGGCGGCGTGAAGCAGTCGGGCCTGGGCCGCGAAGGTTCGCACCACGGCATGGACGACTATGTGGAGATCAAGTACCTCTGCGTGGGCGACATCCTCAAGTAAACTCTCTCGCTCTGCGGGTGTAGTTCAATGGCAGAACGGCAGCTTCCCAAGCTTCATACGAGGGTTCGATTCCCTTCACCCGCTCCACTCGTGCAAAAGGCCCCTCCCGGGGCCTTTTTTGTTGTTCCGGCGTTGCCGGCGCGGGTCAGCCGATGAAGGATTTCCCGACGCCCAGCAGGGTCAGCACACCCAGCGCGGCGAAGATCAGCGCGGCGATGGTGTGGACCAGCTTGATGGGCACCCGCCGGGTGAGCTTGTCGCCAAAGAAGACGACCGGCGCATTGGCCAGCATCATGCCGAACGTGGTGCCGAGCACCACGGCGTACAGCGGCTCGTATTGAGCGCCGAGTGCCACGGTGGCGATCTGGGTCTTGTCGCCCATCTCGGCCAGAAAGAAGGCCCACACGGTGACGAAGAAGACGCCCATCTGCCGCCGGGGCACCGCGTCCTCGTCGTCGAGTTTGTCGGGGATCAACATCCACAGCGCCATGGCGATGAAAGACACGCCGAGCACCCAGCGCATGACGTCCGGCCCCATGGCCGCCATGACCCAGGCACCGGCGGCGCCCGCGATGGCGTGGTTGAGCAAGGTGGCCACCAGGATGCCCCAGACGATGGGCCAGGGGCGCTTGAAGCGCGCGGCCAGCACGAGGGCCAGCAGTTGCGTCTTGTCGCCCATTTCAGCGAGCGTGACGATGCCGGTGGACAGAAGAAAGGCTTCCAAGGCGGACCTGACAGGAAATGGAAACGCCCGCACGGGGCGGGCGTGAAACTGGCGCGAGTTTAGCTGCTCAGATCAGCTGCGGCTCGGTCCTGGACTGGATGAATTCGCGCGTCACGCCAGGGGCGAGCTCCACCAGCTTCAGGCCTTGCGGCGTCACGTCCATCACACCCAGGTCGGTGATGATGCGGTCCACCACGCCCACGCCGGTCAGGGGCAGCGAACACTGCTTGAGGATCTTCAGGTCTTCGGTACCATCCTTCTTTTTGGCCACGTGCTCCATCAGGACGATCACGCGCTTGACACCGGCCACCAGGTCCATCGCGCCGCCCATGCCCTTGACCATCTTGCCGGGGATCATCCAGTTCGCCAGATCGCCCTTTTCGCTGACCTGCATGGCGCCCAGGATGCTCAGGTTGATCTTGCCGCCGCGGATCATGGCGAAGCTGTCGTGGCTGCCGAAGATGCTGGAGCCTGCAATGGTGGTCACGGTCTGCTTGCCGGCATTGATGAGGTCGGCATCGACCTCGTCTTCCGTGGGGAACGGGCCGATGCCGAGCATGCCGTTCTCGCTCTGCAGCCACACCTCCTTGTCGGCGGGCACGAAGTTGGCCACCAGCGTGGGAATGCCGATGCCCAGGTTCACATAGAAGCCGTCTTCGAGTTCGTGGGCTGCGCGTGCAGCCATCTGGTCTTGGTTCCAGGGCATCTCAGACTCCTTCCTTGGGGGTGATCGTGCGCTTCTCGATGCGCTTTTCGGGCGTGGCGTTGAGCACCAGGCGGTGCACGTAGATGCCGGGCAGGTGGATGTGGTCGGGTTCCATGGCGCCCTTCTCCACGATTTCCTCGACCTCGACCACGCAGATCTTGCCGGCCATGGCCACGGCCGGATTGAAGTTGCGCGCCGTGAAGCGGAACTGCAGGTTGCCCGAGGTGTCGGCACGCCAGGCCTTCACCAGCGAGACGTCGGGCACCAGCGCGCGCTCCATCACGTAGGTCTCGCCGTCGAACTCGCGCAGTTCCTTGCCTTCGGCCACGATGGTGCCCACACCGGTCCTGGTGAAGAACGCCGGGATGCCGGCGCCACCGGCGCGCAGCTTCTCGGCCAGCGTGCCCTGGGGCGTGAATTCGAGTTGCAGTTCTCCGGCCAGGTACTGGCGCTCGAACTCCTTGTTCTCGCCGACGTAGCTCGAGATCATCTTGGTGATCTGGCGCGTCTCGAGCAGTTTTCCGAGGCCGAAACCGTCCACGCCCGCGTTGTTCGAGATCACGGTGAGGTTCTTTTTGCCACTGTCGCGCAGGGCATCGATCAGGGCTTCGGGGATGCCGCAGAGGCCAAAGCCGCCCACGGCAAACAACTGGCCGTCGGCCACGATGTCTTTGAGCGCGTCGGCGGCGCTCGGGTGGATCTTGTTCACGTTGCTGACTCCTGGGTTGAGGCAAGGAAGCCGGTACGATACTACGTAACCACATACGTAGTAACTCGTAAAGCAAAACCCTCACCGGCATGGACATCGACTACCGCCTGGCCTTCGATCTGGCCCCTGTGGGCCTGGCGCTGTCGCGCCAGCGCACCATGGTCGATTGCAACCAGGCGCTGTGCGACATGTTCGGCGCCCCGCGCGAGCAGCTGGTGGGCCAGAGCTTCCAGATCCTGTATCCGAGCGTCGACGAATACGAACGGCTGGGCGCACGCATGGCCACCTTGCTGGGCAAAGGGGGCACCTATGCCGACGACCGCATCATGAAGCGGGTGGGCGGGCGGCTGCAGGACGAAACCTTCTGGTGCCATGTGACCGGTCGCGCGCTCAACCGCGAGACGCCGCACGCCGCCGGCATCTGGAGCTTCGAAGACCTGAGCTCGCGCCGCACCGCGCACGCCGACCTCACGCCGCGAGAGCGCGAGGTGGCCGCCCACCTCATGAGCGGCCTGACCAGCAAGGAGATCGGCAAGGCCCTGGCGATCAGCCACCGCACCGTGGAGATCTACCGCGCAAGGCTCATGCGCAAGTACGGGGCGCACAGCACGCCGGACCTGGTGCACCGTTTGCTGGCGGGTTGATTCCCCGTTCGGGCCGAGGTCCGTTCATTCCGAGTCTGCCGAAAGGGTCGAAGTCTTCACACCACCGCGTGAGGATGCCCTTCGACAGGCTCAGGGCGAACGGAGGTGTTTGCCGTTCGGACTGAGCCTGCCTCCGTTCGGACTGAACCTGTCGAAGTCCCGCCAACAGCCCTGTTGAGCCCTTCGACAAGCTCAGGGCGAACGGGGCCGCCCCAAGCCGGATCAGCCCCCCCGGGGGGCAGCGGACCTCGCGCAGCGGGGGAGCGTGGGGGCAAAAGACCGGGCCAGCCGCCGGGCCGCCCCAAGGCAGGCCCAGCCCCCCCGGGGGGCAGCGGACCTCGCGCAGCGGGGCAGCGTGGGGGCCACATTCACTGAGGCACGAAGCCGCTGTCCTGAACGATCTTCCCCCACACCTTGCCGTAGGCCTGCTCACGCGCGCCCAGTTGTTCGCCGGTCATGAAGCCCACGCTCAGTCCCATGGCGGTGAGCTTGTCGCGCACATCGGGCTGGGCAATGGCCTTCTGCACCGCCTGGGCGATGCGGTCCAGCGTCGCCTTGGGCGTGACGGCAGGCGCGAACAGGCCGTAATACGGCACGTCTTCAAATCCCTTGAGGCCGAGCTCGGCGAAGGTGGGCACCTCGGGCATGGCGGCCTGACGCTGCGAGCCCATGACAGCCACCACCCGCAGCTTGCCGGCCTTGTGGTTCTCGATGAAGTCGGGAATGGAGGCCACGCCGGCCGGGATCTGGTTGCCCAGCATGTCGGACATCATGGGTGCGCTGCCGCGGTAGGGGGCGGCAACCAGGTCCAGGCCATTCTGTTTCGCGATCACCTGCACCAGGAACTGCGGCACCGAGGCCGGCGCGGGAATGCCCACCGTGCCCTTGCCGCCGGAGGCCTTCACGCCGTCGACCCAGGCCTTGAAACCGTTGGCGGGTGTGCCGCCCGACACCGCGAAGGCGTTGACGAAGGTGGCAAAACCAGCCACCGGCACGAAGTCTCTGGCGGGCTCGTAGCCCGGCGACTTCATGACCATGGGCAGGATGGTGATGCTGTGGTCGTGGCTCAGGAACAGGGTGTTGCCGTCGGCTGCCGAGGCCTTGAGGGTCTGGGCCGCGATCTGGCCGCCGGCACCCGGCTTGTTCTCGACGATGACCGCGTGGCCCAGCTCGTCCTTGAGCCGCTCGCCCAGGATGCGGGCGATGGCATCGGTGCCGCCGCCGGGCGGGAACCCGACCAGGATGCGGGTGGTGGTCTGGGCTTGCGCCAGGCCGAAGCCGAGAGCGAGGCAGGCCGCCACGGCGGTGCGGCGGGTGAGGGTGAAGGGAAAGGTCATGGGAACTCCGGTCTGAAAAAATCAGGTGCGATCGGCTTCGACGACAGACGCAGCGGTGCGGAACGCCTCCACCGCGGTGGGCACGCCACAGTACACCGCCACCTGCAACAGCACTTCCTGCAGCTCGGCCGGCGTGGCCCCGTTGTTGAGCGCGCCGCGCACGTGGCCCTTGAGCTCGTGCTGCTTGCCCAGCGCGGCGAGCATGGTCACGGTGATCAGGCTGCGCGTCTTCAGGTCGAGCGTGCCGCGCTGCCACACGTCGCCCCAGGCCTTGCGCGTGATGTGCTGCTGTATCGGTTCGGTGAAAGGCGTCATGTTGTCCAGCGCGTTGGCCACGAAGGCCTCGCCCATGACCCGCTTGCGCATGGCCAGGCCGCGCTCGAACTCGGGGTCGCTGGTGTTCTGCATGGTGTGATCCTTGGAAAAGAGAAAACGTCTCACCAACGATACCGCAGCCCCCGGGGTCGCTACGATCGGTGAAACACGCTTTGCCACCCAAACCCTGGAGACCACCATGAACCGCTACCCCGCCCCCGACATCAACGACCTGCCCGAGGACATCAAGGCCAAGGTGCTGGAAGTGCAGGCCAAGGCCGGTTTCGTGCCCAACGTGTTCCTCGCTTTCGCCCGCCGCCCGGCCGAGTGGCGCGCCTTCTTTGCCTACCACGACGCGCTCATGCTCAAGGAAGAAGGCTCGCTGACCAAGGGCGATCGAGAGATGATCGTCACCGCCACCAGCGCGGCGAACCACTGCCTCTACTGCGTGGTGGCCCACGGCGCGATCCTGCGCATCCACGAGAAAAAGCCCATGGTGGCCGACCAGGTGGCCGTGAACCACCACAAGGCCGACATCACACCGCGCCAGAAGGCCATGCTCGACTTCGCGCTGAAGGTCTGCCTGGCCTCCCACGAGATCAACGAAGACGACTTCGCCCCGCTGCACGCCCACGGCTTCTCCGACGAAGACATCTGGGACATCGCCGCCATCACCGCGTTCTTCGGCCTGTCCAACCGCATGGCCAGCTTCAGCAACATGCTGCCGAACCCGGAGTTCTATTTGATGGGACGTGTGCCCAAGGTCAAGGCGTCCTGAAGAACGCGCAGCGCTGCACCACCGGCCCGGCGGCGCTCAGTCGCCGAGGTGGCTGCGCAGCTTCTGCGGAATGGGCGCCGATTTCTGCTTCGGGAAATCCACCCACACGGTGGTGGCACCGCCCGAGGCGTACACCGTCCCGGGGTCGTCGCTGCGCGTCAGGGTGCACCAGGTCTCGAAGCTGCTGCGCCCGACATCGCTCGCGTACATGGTGGCGATCACGTCGCCTGGAAATTCCAGCTGTTTGTGAAACGTGCAGAAGGCGTTGACGATCACCGGGCCCTCGCCCTGCGGGTCGGGCGCGCAGCCGATGCTGTGCATCCACTCGATGCGGATGGTCTCGAGATAACGGAAGTAGGTGGTGTTGTTCACATGCCCCATCGCATCCATGTCGCCCCAGCGGATGGGAATGCTCATGCGAAACACCTGCTTCTTGCTGTCGGGCAATTCGAACTTCATCGGTGGGCCTTGATGGATGCGAGGATGCCCAGGACGAACAGCAGGCAGGCGGCCCACTGCACCGGCACGGGCCAGGCGCCGTCCCAGGCGAAGCTGTAGAGCAGACCGAACACGGTCTCGCTCACGATGAGCTGGCCGGCGAGGCTGGCGCTCAGGCGCCGGCTGGCCATGTTCCAGAGCACCGACGCCACCCAGGCCGCGCCGATGCCGGTGACCACACACACCGCGACAAAGGTGCCGAAGCCGGGTCGCGAGGCCAGGGTGGACAGATCGGTGCCCGCCACGGCCCAGATGAGCAGTGCGCCCGCACCCGCGGCCACGCCGAGCCAGTTGGCCCACACGGTGGAGTTCACCTCGGGGTGGCGGGTGAGCCAGCGCGCGTTGAGCAGGCCGAACGCGGTCCACGACAGCATCGCCAGCACCGCATAGAAGATGCCCAGCCACAGGTCTGTGCCCGAACCCTCGCCCCGCTCCTGCGCGGTGGCCTGCATCATCAGCAGCATGCCCGCCACCGTGAGCAACAGGCCCGGCGCGAGCGAGCGCCAGCGCAGGCCCGAAGGTTTGCCCAGCAACATGATCCACAGCGGAATGGTGCCGATGATGAGCACCGGCAGCGCCGCGCCGGCCGCCTGGATGGCCAGCACCAGCAACAGGTAGTAGCCGGTGTAGCCCAGCAGGCTGAGCCACAGCGCCGCCCCGGCCTGGGCCAGCGTGGGGCGCTGCGCATCGCCGCGCGCGGCGGCCCACAGCAGCAGCACCACTGAAAGCAAGCCGCAGGACAGGTATCGCCCCACGGTGAGGTCGATCGAGCTGAAGCCCGGCGCGATCAGCGGCGCAACGAAGGTCGTGCCCCAGAACGCGCCGGCGCCCACGCCGGCCAGGATGCCGGTCACCATGCCCGGCGGCCAGCCCGACGGCCGGCCCAGCACCGCAACGTTCACTGACAACCCCTCTCGCGCGGGCCAGGGTCCAATCCGGAAACACCGCAGAACCGGCTTTGCCGGGCTGCAGGTGTTGTCCCCTGGGGGGTGACGCCGCAGGCGGCGCGGGGGGGATTCATTGACTAGGCACCAAAGCCGTCGTCGGCAGCGATCACCGCGCCATTGATGAAATGGCTTTCGTTCGAACACAGCATCACCAGCAGCGCGTCCAGGTCGGTCGGCACCCCGACACGCTTGCGCGGCAGCATGCCGATGAGCTTCCGGCCCTGTTCGGTCTGCCAGTGGTGGTGGTTGATCTCGGTGTCGATGTAGCCCGGGCAGATGGCGTTCACGTTGATGCCGTACTTGCCCCACTCCACCGCCATCGCCTTGGTCATCTGCACCACCGCGGCCTTGCTCATGCAGTACACGCCGATCTGCGGCAGCACCTTGAGGCCCGCCATGGAGGCGATGTTGACGATGCGGCCACCCACGTAGGTACCCGGTGCTGCGCCCTTGGCGCGGGCCAGCATGCGCTTGCCCACTTCCTGTGCCACGAAGAACGCGCCCTTGGTGTTGGTGTTGAAGATGAAGTCGTAGTCTTCCTCGGTCACGTCCTGCAGGCGCTGCGTGGTGCTCACGCCCGAGTTGTTGACCAGGATGTCGATGGCGCCGACCTCGGTCTCGGCATGTGCCACCGCCGCCTTGATGGAGGCCTGATCGGTCACGTCCATGGCCACCACGTGGGCATCGCCCCCCTCGGCTTCGATGTGGGCCCGCAGGGCCATGAGGCGGTCGGTGCGCCGGCTGGCCAGCACGACGGCGGCACCGGCCCTGGCCAGGGTCTTGGCGAACTGTTCGCCCAGCCCGCCCGATGCACCGGTGATCAGGGCCACGCGGCCCGACAAGTCCATGCTGTATGCCACGATGCAAACTCCCGAGTGAAGATTAGAACGACCGTTCGATTTTGTGCGGCTGCCGCATAAAATGCTGTCTGTCGAGTGACACGCAAGGCGCAGGCTGCGCCTTCTTCAAAAATCATTATCAGCGAGACCCCCGATGACCCACGAAGAATTGCTGGCCCAGTTCGGCCCCCGCGAAGCCATGGAATACGACGTGGTCGTGGTCGGTGGCGGCCCGGCTGGCCTGGCCACCGCCATTCGCCTGAAACAACTGGCCACCAGCAAGGGCAGCGAGATCAATGTGTGCGTGCTGGAGAAAGGCTCCGAGCCTGGTGCACACATCCTCAGCGGCGCGGTCATGGACCCGATCGCGATCACCGAGCTCTTTCCCGACTGGAAAGAACGCGGCGCACCACTGAACCAGCCCGTGACCGGTGACGACCTGCTGGTGCTCACCGAGACCGGCGCCACCCGCACGCCCGACTGGCTGATGCCGCGCAATTTCCACAACGACGGCTGCTATGTGATCAGCCTGGGCGCGGTCACCAAATGGCTGGGCGAACAGGCCGAGGCGCTCGGCGTGGAAATCTTCCCCGGCTTCACCGCCGCCGAAGTGCTCTACAACGACGACGGCTCGGTCAAGGGCGTGGCCACTGGCCACCTGGGCCTGGGCAAGGACGGCGAGCCCACGGGCCACTTCCAGCTCGGCATGGAACTGCACGCCAAATACACCGTGTTCGCCGAAGGCGCGCGCGGCCATCTGGGCAAACAGCTGATCAGCAAATTCCAGCTCGCCGAAGGCAAGGACGCCCAGACCTTTGCCATCGGCATCAAGGAACTGTGGGAAGTGCCGGCCGACAAAGCCAGGCCCGGTCTGGTGGTGCACACCGCCGGCTGGCCGATGGACGCCGACACCTTCGGTGGCGGCTTCCTCTACCACCTCGAAGGCAACAAGGTCACGCTGGGCCTGGTGGTGGGTCTGGACTACCAGAACCCCTGGATGTCGCCGTTTGAAGAGATGCAGCGATGGAAAACGCACCCCAGCATCCTGGCCCACATCGAAGGCGGCAAGCGGCTGGGTTACGGCGCGCGTGCGCTGAACAACGGCACGCCGCAGGCCCTGCCGAAACTGAGCTTTCCGGGCGGCGCCATGGTGGGCTGCAACGCCGGCTTTTTGAACGCCGCGCGCATCAAGGGCAGCCATGCCGCCATCAAGAGCGGCATGCTCTGCGCCGAAGCCGCTTTTGAAGCGGTCAGCGCCGGGCGCCAGAGCGACGAGCTGACGGCGTTCACCGAGGGTTTCGAAAAGAGCTGGCTGTTTGATGAGCTCTGGACCTACCGCAACTTCAAGAACTGGTTCAAGAAGAGCCCGCTGCTGGGCAAGCTCATGACCGGCGTGGAGCACTGGTTCCTGCCCAAGGTGGGCGTGAAGACGCCGCCCTGGACGCTGCACAACAGCACGCCCGACCACCTGAAGCTGCGTCCGGTCGACGAGATGCCGAAGATCACGTATCCCAAGCCGGACAACAAGATCACCTTCGACAAGCTCTCCAGCGTCTTCGTGTCCAACACCAACCACGAAGAGAACCAGCCGGCCCACCTCACGCTGCGCAACAACACCGTGCCGGTGCAGATCAACCTGGCGAAATACGCCGGCCCCGAGAGTCGCTACTGCCCGGCGGGCGTGTACGAGTACGTGAAGAACGACGACAACACCGACCGGCTGCAGATCAACGCGCAGAACTGCGTGCACTGCAAGACCTGCGACATCAAGGACCCGACGCAGAACATCGTGTGGGTCACGCCCGAGGGCGGCGGCGGGCCGAACTACGCGGGCATGTGAGCGCGTGCTCCGATCCACCTGGTCGGGCTGAGCTTGTCGAAGCCTCCACGCGATGTGGGCTTGCCTGGCTTCGAGAGGCTCGGCACGAACGGAGAGCGCAACACGCCACCGGGTACCCCTTCAGTGAACTAGAATCCATTCCGTCAGGAGAGCGCCACCCCGAGGTGGCCGCCGAAGGCGCAGGAGGCCACCCACGTGGCCCTGAACGCTCAGGCAAAAGGACTGACAAACACGGGCTGCGAGGCCGGTGTACCCCCCTGGAGAGAGGTCGTCCAACGAGGCGATCCACCGAAGGAGCAAACGCGGCATCGCCCGCGTGAATCTCTCAGGTAAAGCGGACAGCGGGGCAGCGCACGGATGAACCGTGTTCCGCCCCATCGGGGCCTGCCCCTTTTGCCTGCGAGCGCTGCCTTGTCCGACACCGAACTCCTGAAAACCCCGCTGCACGCCCTGCACACCGAACTCGGCGCCCGCATGGTGCCGTTTGCCGGTTACAGCATGCCGGTGCAATACCCCGCCGGCCTGATGGCCGAGCACCACCACACCCGCGCCGCTGCCGGCCTCTTCGACGTCTCGCACATGGGTCAGCTCAGGCTGGTCGGGGCCGAGGCGGCGGCGGCTTTCGAAACCCTGATGCCGGTGGACGTGATCGACCTGGCCGTGGGCAAGCAGCGCTACGGGCTGTTGCTCACCGACGAGGGCGGCATCATCGACGACCTGATGTTCGTGAACCGGGGCAGCGACCTGTTCGTGATCGTCAACGGCGCCTGCAAACACGGCGACCTGGCCCACATCATTGGGCGCATCGGCAGCCGCTGCAGCGTCGAGCCGCAATTCGATCGCGGCCTGCTCGCTCTGCAGGGCCCGCAGGCCGTGACGGCGCTTCAGCGACTTGTCCCCGGCGTGGAAAAGCTGGTCTTCATGACCGGTGGTGCCTTCGACTGGCAAGGCGCCGACCTCTTCATCACCCGCAGCGGCTACACCGGCGAAGACGGTTTCGAGATCTCGGTGCCGGGCCACCAGGCCGAGGCCTTCGCTCGCGCACTGCTGGCCGGGCCGGAGGTCAAACCCGTGGGCCTGGGCGCACGCAACTCGCTGCGCCTGGAGGCCGGCCTGTGCCTGTATGGCAACGACATCGACACCACCACCACGCCGGTGGAGGCTGCACTCAACTGGGCGATGCCGAAGGTGCGTCGGACCGGTGGCGCGCGCGCCGGCGGTTTTCCGGGTGCGCACCGCGTGCTCGCGCAGCTCGACGGCGCCGAACCGTTGCCCCGCAAGCGCGTGGGCCTGGTCGCTCTCGAGCGCATTCCCGTGCGCGACCACACCGAGCTGCAAACCCCCGGCGGCGAGACCGTCGGCGAAGTCACCAGCGGCCTGCTCGGACCGAGCGCCGACAAGCCGGTGGCCATGGGCTATGTGAGCCCGGGGCACGCCGCCATCGGCACGCGCCTGCACGCCATCGTGCGCGGCAAACCGGTGCCGATGGAAGTGAGCGCGATGCCTTTTGTGCCCAACCGCTATTTCCGGGGATGAATTCCATCCGTTCGGGCTGAGCCTGTCGAAGCCCTCACACCATGCCACGTTTGCTGCCCTTCGACAGGCTCAGGGCGAACGGTTCAGATTGACACACCAAGGAAACCACATGACCACCAAGTACACCGAAGACCACGAATGGATCAGCGTTGATGGCGGCATCGCCACCGTCGGCATCACCGTGCATGCGCAGGACGCGCTGGGCGACGTGGTGTTCGTCGACCTGCCCGAGGTCGGCAAAAGCTTTGCCCAGAAAGACGTGGCCGGCGTGGTCGAGTCGGTGAAGGCCGCGGCCGACGTGTACATGCCCGTGAGCGGCGAAGTGACCGAAGTCAACGAAGCCCTTCGCGCCGACCCCTCGCTGGCCAACAGCGACCCGCTCAAGAGCGGCTGGTTCTTCAAGGTCAAGCTGTCCGACCCCGCACAGGTCGATGCCTTGCTGGACGAGACGGCCTACAACGCCTTCTCTGCAAACGCCTGACATCTCCTCAGGCCGAGCTTGCCTTTGGACAAGCCCGACCTGATCGGAATACCCACACCACCGTTCGGGCTGAGCCTGTCGAAGCCCTCACACCATGCCACGTTTGCTGCCCTTCGACAGGCTCAGGGCGAACGGGAAACAGGTCACTCGCCATGCTGATGCCGTCTGTCAAACCCCTGGACGAACTCGAGAACCCGTCCGAGTTCATTGCCCGCCACATCGGCATCAGCGAAGCCGACGAGACGCTGATGCTGTCGGTCATCGGTGAGGCCTCGCGCCGTGCGCTGATCGACGGCATCGTGCCGCGCAGCATCGCGCGCAGCCAGGGCATGCAGCTGCCACCCGCCATCACCGAGGCCGCCGCGCTGGCCGAGCTCAAGGCGATTGCAGACCAGAACCGGTTGCTCAAGAGCTTCATCGGCCAGGGCTACCACGGCACCCACACGCCCGGCGTGATCCTGCGCAACGTGTTGGAGAACCCCGCCTGGTACACGGCCTACACGCCCTACCAGGCCGAGATTTCGCAAGGCCGCATGGAAGCGCTGATCAACTTCCAGACCATGGTGTGCGACCTCACCGGCATGGCGATTGCCAATGCCTCCATGCTCGACGAAGCCACCGCCGCCGCCGAAGCCATGACGCTGGCCAGGCGTTCGGTCAAGAGCAAGGGCAACACCTTCGTGGTGGCCGGTGACTGCCACCCGCAGACCATCGAGGTGGTGCAGACGCGTGCCACGCCACTGGGTATCACCGTGCTGGTGGCGAACTCCGCCGCCGAGTGGGACGCGGCACTGGCGGGCGACCAGTACTTCGCCGTGCTCGCGCAGTACCCCAGCACCAGCGGTCGCATCGAAGACCTGGGCGCCGACGTGAAGACCGTGCAGGGCAAAGGCGCGGCCTTCATCGCCGCTGCCGATCTGCTCGCGCTCACGCTCATCACGCCCCCCGGTGAATGGGGTGCCGACATCGTGGTCGGCACCACGCAGCGCTTCGGCATGCCCATGGGCGCCGGCGGACCCCACGCCGCCTTCATGGCCTGCCGCGACGAATTCAAGCGCTCGCTGCCCGGCCGTCTGGTCGGGGTGAGCGTGGACGCCCACGGCAACCCCACCTACCGCCTCGCGCTGCAGACGCGCGAGCAGCACATCCGCCGCGAAAAGGCCACCTCCAACATCTGCACCGCGCAGGTGCTGCCGGCCGTGGTGGCCAGCATGTACGCCGTGTACCACGGCCCGGCGGGCTTGAAGCGCATCGCGCAGCGCGTGGCGGCCTACACCGCCGTGCTCGCGCAAGGCCTGGAGCAACTCGGCTGGACGCCCACCAGCGAGACCGCCTTCGACACCCTCAGCTTCAAGGCCGGTGACCGCGCCGCCACGCTGCTCCAGCGCGCGGTGGACGCCGGCATGAACCTGCGCCTCTCGTGGGGCGAATACGTGGGCATCACGCTGGACGAGACCACGACGCGCGAAGACATCGAAAAGCTGTGGGCGGTGTTCGCGCTGCAAGGCCAGAGCCTGCCCGGCTTTGCCGAATTCGAGAAAGGCATCGAGCCGCGCATTCCCACCGAACTGCGCCGCACCAGCACCTACCTCACGCACCCGGTGTTCCACAACCACCACTCCGAGACCGGCATGCTGCGCTACATCCGCGCGCTGTCCGACAAGGACCTGGCGCTGGACCGCAGCATGATCCCGCTGGGCTCGTGCACCATGAAACTCAATGCCACCAGCGAGATGATTCCGATCACCTGGCCGGGCTTTGCCAACGTGCACCCGTTCGCACCCGCCGAGCAATTGATCGGCTACCGGTTGCTCGACGAACAGTTGCGCGCCTGGCTCTGCCAGGCCACGGGCTACGCGGGCATCAGCCTGCAGCCCAACGCCGGGTCGCAGGGCGAATACGCCGGCCTGCTGGTGATCCAGGCCTGGCACGCCTCGCGCGGCGAGAGCCACCGCAACATCTGCCTGATCCCCAGCAGCGCGCATGGCACCAACCCCGCATCGGCGCAGATGGTGGGCATGCAGGTGGTGGTGACCCGATGCGACGAGAACGGCAACGTGGACATGGCCGACCTGCAGGCGAAGTGCGAACAGCACAGCGCCAACCTGGCCGCCGTGATGATCACCTACCCCAGCACGCACGGTGTGTTCGAGACCACGGTCAAGGAACTCTGCGCGCTGGTGCACCGGCACGGCGGGCGTGTGTACGTGGACGGCGCCAACATGAACGCGCTGGTCGGCGTGGCCGCACCGGGCGAGTTCGGCGGCGACGTGAGCCACCTCAACCTGCACAAGACCTTCTGCATCCCGCACGGCGGCGGAGGACCGGGTGTGGGTCCGGTGTGTGTGGTCGAAGACCTGGTTCCCTTCCTGCCCGGGCACGCCACGGGTGGTCTGCCGGTGAACGGCGTGGGGGCCATCTCCGCTGCACCGCTCGGGAACGCGGCGGTGTTGCCGATCAGCTGGATGTACATCCGCATGATGGGTGCCGACGGCTTGAAGCACGCGACCGAAGCGGCCATCCTGGCGGCCAACTACATCAGCAAGCGCCTCGCACCCCACTACCCCACGCTCTACGCGAGCGCCAACGGGCATGTGGCGCACGAGTGCATCCTGGACCTGCGCCATTTCAAGGACACCAGCGGCGTGATGGCCGAGGACGTGGCCAAGCGCCTGATGGACCATGGTTTTCACGCGCCCACACTGTCCTTCCCGGTGGCCAACACCTTGATGGTGGAGCCCACCGAGAGCGAGACGCTGCAGGAGCTGGACCGTTTCATCGACGCGATGATCGCGATCCGCGAAGAGATCCGTCTGGTCGAAACCGGCACCTGGCCGCAGGACGACAACCCGCTGAAGAACGCACCGCACACGGCCGCGAGCCTCATGACCGCCGACTGGTCTCACCCCTACCCACGCGACGTGGGCGCAGCCAGCACCTCGACCCGGGCGCACGCCAAGTACTGGCCACCGGTGGGGAGGGTGGACAACGTGTACGGGGACCGCAACCTGTTCTGCAGTTGTGTTCCCTTGTCCGATGACTCGGCTTGATTTCCTGGGTTTCCCGCCTGCGTGGCGGGTGAGGTCGGGCGGTCCGGTCATTCGCACGCCGGCCTGAGGCGAGGTCCACGAGCGAAACCTGAAGGCACCAACCCCACAAAACAGAACAACAACCCCAAGCCTCACAATCAAGGACCCAAAAAAGCGCCTCCATGACCACCCCAGCCCTGCGCGTGCTCAGCCTCATCCCGCCGATGACGCAGCTCAACACGCCCTACCCCTCCACCGCCTACATCACCGGCTTCCTGCGCTCGCGCGGGGTCGATGCGGTGCAGGCGGACCTGGCGCTGGCGCTGGTGCTCAAGCTGTTTTCGCCGGCGGGTCTGGAGTCCGTGCGCAGCCACGCGCTGGCCCAGGCCGAGGCAAGGCGCAGTGCCAGCGTGCACGCCTTCCTCGACCAGTTCGCCCGCTACCGCTCCACCATCGGCCTGGTGATCGCCTTCCTGCAGGGACGCGACTCGACCCTGGCGCACCGCATCGCCGCGCGCGAACTGTTGCCCGAGGGCCCGCGCTTTGCCGCGCTGGAGGTGTATGTGGACGCGGCGCTGGGCGAAGAAGGCGGCGACCCGCTGGCCTGGGCGTTCGGCGCGCTGGGCGTGCAGGACAAGGCGCGCCACATCGCCACGCTCTACCTCAACGACCTGGCCGATGTCCTGCGCGACGCGGTGGACGAGCGATTTGCCTTCGTGCGCTACGCCGAGTCGCTGGCCAGCAGCCAGCCCACCTTCGAGCCCATGGCCGCCGCACTCGCCGCGCCCTTCACGCTGATCGACGAGATCCTGCACACGCTCACCCTGGCCACCCTGTCGCAGCACAAGCCCGACCTGGTGCTGCTCTCGGTTCCTTTCCCGGGAGCGCTCTACGCCGCCCTGCGCATGGCGCAGACCATCAAGGCACAGAACCCGCACATCACCATTGCGCTCGGTGGCGGCTTCGTCAACACCGAGCTGCGCGAGCTGGCCGAGCCGCGCGTGTTCGACCTGGTGGACTTCGTGACGCTCGATTCGGGCGAGCGGCCGCTGCTGGCCTTGATGGAGTACCTGCAGCGAAAGCGATCCAAACAACGGCTCGTGCGGACCTTTGTGCGCGAAGAGCAGCGCGTGCGCTACATCAACTTTGTCGAGCCCGAAGTACCGTTCGAGGAAGTCGGCACCCCCACCTGGGACGGCCTGCCGCTGGACCGCTACCTGAGCCTGCTCGACATGCTCAACCCGATGCACCGCCTCTGGAGCGACGGGCGCTGGAACAAGCTCACCGTGGCGCACGGTTGCTACTGGAAGAAGTGCAGCTTCTGCGACGTGAGCCTGGACTACATCAGCCGCTACGAAACCGCATCCGCCGCCACACTGGCCAACCGGATCGAGACCATCGTCGGCGAGACCGGGCAGACCGGCTTTCATTTCGTCGACGAGGCCGCACCGCCCAAGGCCTTGAAGGCACTGGCCGACGAGCTGATCGCCCGCCAGCTGCCGATCTCATGGTGGGGCAACATCCGCTTCGAGAAGACCTTCACGCCCGAGCTGTGCCAGCTGCTGGCCGACAGCGGCTGCATCGCCATGAGTGGCGGGCTCGAGGTGGCGTCCGACCGGCTGCTCACGCTGATGAAAAAAGGCGTGACGGTCGAGCAGGTGGCGCGCGTGACCAAGGCCTTTTCAGACGCCGGGATCCTGGTGCACGCCTACCTCATGTACGGCTTTCCCACACAGACCGTGCAGGACACGGTGGACGCGCTCGAATACGTGCGCCAGCTGTTTGAAAACGGCTGCATCCAGAGCGGCTTTTTTCACCGTTTCTCGTGCACGGTGCACTCACCGGTGGGGCTGGACCCGGCCGCCTACGGCATCGAACTGATTCCGCTGCCCCCGGTCACGTTTGCCAGGAACGACATCGGCTTCATCGACCCCAGCGGCGTGGACCACGAGGCCCTGGGCGTGGGCCTGCGCAAGGCGATCTACAACTACATGCACGGCATCGGGCTCGATGAAGACGTGCGCGCCTGGTTCAGCCACTTGCCAGGCAAGGTGCCCAAGCCGACGGTGGGCCGGCACCGCATCGCGAAAGCGCTGGCCCAGCCGGCCTGATCGTCAAGCCATTTCAGAAGCGATCTGCCGCAACGCCTGCTCGAACACCGCCGCCGGCTGCCCGCCCGAGATCAGGTGCTGGTCGTTGATGATCACCGCCGGCACCGAATGGATGCCGACGCTGGTGTAGAAGGCCTCGCGTTCGCGCACTGCCTGCGCAAACTCGTCGCTCGCGAGAATGGCTTGCGCCCGCGCTTCGTCCAGCCCCGCCTCCTGCACACAGGCCAGCAGCACGCCGTGGTCACCCATGGCCTCCGAGCGCGTGTGGCAGGCCGCCAGCAGTGCCTTCTTCAGCGCGTGCTGCCGGCCCGCTGCGCCTTCGATGGCAGCCCAGTGCAACAGGCGGTGCGCGTCGAAGGTGTTCCAGATGCGGCCACGTCCGTTGCGGTTGAATTCAAAACCCACCTCGGCGCCGCGCGCGCGGATGGTCTCGCGGATCTGCACCTGCTGGTCGGCGGTGGAGCCGTACTTCTGGGTCAGGTGCTCACCGATGTCCTGGCCTTGCGCGCCCATCTTCGGGTTGAGCTCGAACGGCTGGAAATGCAGCTCGGCCGACACCTCGCCCTGCAGCTTGCCCAGCGCTTCTTCGAGCGCGCCCAGCCCGACAGCGCACCAGGGGCAGGACACGTCGGACACAAAATCGATCTTGAGGGATGTGGTCATGGCCCCGATGGTAGGCCCCCCGGCCTTGACCGCAAACCTGGCAGGGCCTTGCGCGACAATCGCCGCACACCACTTTCCCGTTCTTCCATGACCGACCGCTACGCCGTTCTCGGCCACCCCATTGGCCACAGCAAGTCACCGCTGATCCACCGCCTGTTTGCGCAGGCCACTGCACAGGACATCGACTACACCGCCATCGAGGCGCCGCTGGACGGCTTCAAACAGACTGTGCTGGGGTTCCGGGCCGAAGGGGGTCGCGGTGTCAACGTCACGCTGCCGTTCAAACTGCAGGCCTTCGAGATCGCCACCGACCCGAGCGACCGCGCCCGGCTGGCCGGTGCGGCCAATTGCCTGAAGTTCGAGGGCGAGCGCATCCGGGCCGACAACTTCGACGGCGTGGGCCTGGTCAACGACCTGCAGCGCAACCTCGACTGCCCGCTGGCCGGCAAGCGCGTGTTGCTGCTGGGCGCCGGCGGCGCCACCCGCGGTGTGCTGCTGCCCATCGCGGCAGAACAAGCCGCCGGGCTCTGGATCGCGAACCGCACGGCCGACAAGGCGCATGCGCTGCGGCAGGACTTCGCGGCCCACGCCGCGCTGCACAGCGGTGGCTTCGAGGCGCTGGCCGGGCACAGCTTCGACGTCGTGATCAACGCCACCTCCACCGGCCTCACCCAAGAAGCGCTGCCACTGCCTGCGGGCGTGTTCGCACCGGGTGCCCTCGCCTACGAGATGGTCTATGGCAAGGGCCTCACGCCGTTCCTGCAACAGGCCCGGGCCGCCGGCGTGCAGCGCGTGGCCGACGGCGTGGGCATGCTGGTCGAGCAGGCGGCAGAGGCCTTCGTCTGGTGGCGCGGTGTGCGGCCCGACACCCGGGCCGTGATCGACCGGCTCACCGTGCCGCTGGTTTAAGCTGGCGGCTGATTTCTCCACACCCGCCACTGCCATGCCCACCATCCTCATCCTCAACGGTCCCAACCTCAATCTGCTGGGCACGCGCGAGCCCGCGGTGTACGGCGCCAGCACACTGGCCGATGTGGAAGCCGGCTGCACGGCGCATGGGCAGCGCCTGGGCCTGGCTGTTGAATGCTTTCAGAGCAACCACGAGGGTGCCCTGATCGACCGGATCCAGGACGCGGGCCGTCGCTTCAAGGCCGGCGAACTGGCAGGCGTGGTGTTCAACCCCGGTGCCTTCACCCACACCTCGGTGGCCTTGTTCGATGCCATCAGCGCGGTGCATCCGATGCCGGTGATCGAGGTGCACATCTCCAACGTGCATGCGCGAGAGGCTTTCCGCCACCATTCCTATGTGTCGCCCGCCGCCGCCGGCATCGTGGTCGGCTTCGGCACCGATGGCTACCGGCTGGCCATCGAAGGCCTGGCGCAAAAGATCCAGGCGGGCGCCTGAGCCGCGCGCGAGTCCTGCGTGCGACAGCACGCGCAGCGCTGCGCGCCGGTCTGCGCCGCACAATCGGTCGGTGAAAACCCGCCACTTCGCCCAGCTCGTGGGCCTGTCCGCGCTCTGGGGCGCGTCCTTCCTGTTCATCCGCATCGCCAGCCCCGTGATCGGGCCGATGGTGCTGGCGGGCTGCCGCGTGGCGCTGGCCGGCCTCACGCTGGCCTTCATCATGCGGGCGCTCAAGCAAGGCTGGCCGTGGGAGCACTGGCGCGAGCTGCTGCTGCTGGGCGCACTCTCGGTGGCCGCTCCCTTCCTGCTGTACGCCTGGGCTGCGCTGCGCCTGCCGGCCGGCTACAGCGCGCTGCTCAACACCACGGCGGTGCTGTTCGGCACGCTGGCGTCCGCCTGGTTCAAGGAAGACACGCTGACCGTGCGCAAGCTGCTGGGCTGCCTGTGCGGCTTCATCGGCGTGGGCCTGATCGTGCGGCTGGGCCCGGTGCAACCCGACGCGGGCACCATCGCCGCGGCACTGGCCTGCATCCTGGCGGCGGCCTGCTACGGCTGCTCCACCCCGCTCATGAAGCGTGCCACCACCCGCATGCAGCCGCTGGCCATCGCCGCCGGCATCCACCTCGCGGCCATGGTGCTGGTGTTTCCGGGCGCGGTGTGGGCCTGGCCAGAGGCCAGGTTCACGCCGGCCGCACTCGCCGCGCTGTTCATCATGGGCGTGGTCACCTCGGGCCTGGCCTACTGGGCGCACCTGCGCATCATCCGCCACGTGACGCCGGTGGCGGCCATGAGCCCGGCCTTCCTGATTCCGGTGTTCGGCGTGACCTGGGGCCACCTGTTCCTGGGCGAGGCCTTGTCGCCCGGCATCTTTGCCGGCGGCGCACTGGTGCTGCTGGCCACCGCCCTGGTGACCGGCTTCAACCCGCTCAGGCGCTGGTTCGCTGCAACGCCCACGCCTTGATCGCACACGCGCAGGCCACTGCCGCGCAGGCCGACGAGAGCCAGAACACGCTCGCCAGCCCGAAGGCCGAGCTGAGGAAGCCCCCGGCCACACCCCCCACCACGCCGGGCAGGCCGTAACCCACCACGGTGTAGAGCGCCTGCCCGCGCCCGCGCAATCGGCCGGGGAAGTGGTGGGAGATCAGGGCGATGCACACCGTGTGGTGCGCGGCGAAGGTGATGGCATGCAGTGCCTGCGCCAGCAGCAACAGCGGCCACACCAGCGGGAAACCGGCGGTCAGGCCCATGCGCAACGCCATGGTGGCGGCACACAGCACGAGCCAGGCCGTGAGCGACAGGCGCGGCAGCCAGCGGCCCTGGGTGAAGAACCAGCCGATCTCGATCACCACCGACAGGGCCCACAGCAGGCCGATCACCGTCTTGCTGTAACCCAGCGAGTCCAGGTAGAGCGAGAAGAAGACGTAGATGAAGATGTGCGCGAGCACATGGAAGAACACCGCCGCGAAGAACCAGCGCACCGGCGGCTGGCGCAGCACCGGCCACACGGCAGGCTGCACCTCGTCGGCGTGACCCGGCTCGCGAAAGTCGGGCAGCAGCCAGACGCTGAGCGTCACGGCCGCCAGCGTGGCCAGCGTCCAGCCCGGAAAGTGCACCAGGCCAAAGCGCTCGAACCAGAAGCCCGCGGCCACCACCGTCACCAGAAACCCGAGCGATCCCCACAAGCGGATGCGCCCATAGCGCTTCGCGTCAAACGCGCCGCCGTGGCTCACCAGGTGCGCCAGCGCCGCCTCGCTCATGGGCATCATGCCGCTGGTGTGGGTGAACATCAGCAGCAACACCACGAACAGGCCCACACCGCCGAGGTCGAACCACAGCCCCAGCGACAGCAGCAGCGCCACCGTGGCCCCGAAGCGCAGCAGCCGAACGCGCTCCCCGGTGCGGTCGCTCAGCGACCCCCAGAGGTAGGGTGCAAACAGGCGCGAGGCCGACTGCACCGAGGTCAGCACGCTGATGGCCAGCAGGCTGAACCCGAGCTCCTTGAGCCACAAGGGCAGGTAGGGGTTGAAGAAGCCGATGTGCGCGAAGTAGCTCGCGCTCAGGGCTGAAAAAGCGAAGAGATTTTTCTTGCGGCTCACAGGACTTTCCGTTCGCCCTGGGGCTGTCGAAGGGCTCGCAAGGGCTTCGACAGGCTCAGCCCGAACGGAAAACGGTGGCGCACAAAAGGATGGGTCGGATCAACGCCGACCCGCAGCCGCGATGTCGGGCGTGGGCAACTGCACGTCGCCGCATTGCGCGCGGTGGCGCAAGGCGTGGTCCATCACCACCAGCGCCAGCAAGGCTTCGGCGATCGGCGTGGCGCGGATGCCCACGCAGGGGTCGTGCCGGCCCTTGGTGATGATTTCGGTGCTCTCGCCGGCCACGTCGATGGTCTCGCGCGGGATCAGGATCGAGCTGGTGGGCTTGATCGCGATCGAGACCTCCAGGTCCTGCCCGGTGCTGATGCCGCCCAGCACGCCGCCGGCCTTGTTGGCGGCAAAGCCGCCGGGCGTGAGGCTGTCCCCGTGGGTGCTGCCCTTGTCGGCCACGCTGGCGAAACCGGCGCCGATCTCCACGCCCTTGACGGCGTTGAGACCGAGCATGGCGTGCCCGATGTCGGCGTCCAGTCGGTCGTAGAGCGGCTGGCCCAGACCCACCGGCATGCCTTGCGCGGTCACGCGGATGCGCGCGCCGCACGAGTCGCCGCTCTTGCGCAGCGCATTCATGTAGTCCTCGAGCGCCGAGACGTCGGCCACGGGCGCGAAGAACGGGTTGTCGGGCACGTGCGCCCAGCTCTCGAACGGAATGACCACATCGCCGATCTGCGTCATGCAGCCCAGGAAGGTGGTGCCGAACTTCTCCTTCAGCCACTTTTTGGCCACCGCGCCGGCCGCCACGGTGGGCGCGGTGAGGCGGGCCGAACTGCGGCCGCCACCGCGCGGGTCGCGGATGCCGAATTTCTGCCAGTAGGTGTAGTCGGCGTGGCCGGGGCGAAAGGTCTGGGCGATGTTGCCGTAGTCCTTGCTGCGCTGGTCGGTGTTGCGGATCAGCAGGGCGATCGGTGTGCCGGTGGTTTTGCCTTCGTACACGCCGCTGAGGATCTCCACCGCATCGGGCTCGTTGCGCTGGGTGACGAACTTGCTGGTGCCCGGGCGGCGGCGGTCCAGATCGGCCTGGATGTCGGCCTCGCACAATTCCATGCCCGGCGGACAGCCGTCGATCACGCAGCCGATGGCCGGGCCGTGGGACTCACCGAAGTTGGTGACGCAAAACAGGGTGCCGAAGGTGTTGCCGCTCATGCGCTGGATTATCCCTGAGGCACGCTGGTGCACCGGCGGGCCGCCGTGGTGCGTGAAACGCCGGAAAACGCCTGCCCGGGGCACCCCGGCCCACAGGAACAATTCGTGCTTTGCGCTGCAGTGCAGCAAATCCTGGCTGTGCAGCCCCGAAAAGGAGCGTTCCATGCTTGACCGCACCAGCACCCTGTTCTCGCACGTCAAGGGCACCGACACCCCCTGGGTCGGTGGTGGCCTGCGCGATTTTTTCCTCTACCGCGACCTCGGCATTGCCGCCGCCACCCACGGCCAGGTGATTGCGCACCTGGTCAAGGCCAACCAGCCACCCGAGCAAGGCACCGGCTGGCACCGGCACGAGGCCGACTTCCAGATCGTGATCATGCTCAAGGGCTGGGCCAGGTTCATGTACGAGGACCAGGTGACGCTGGTGGAGGCCGGCGACTGCGTGCACCAGCGCCCGGGCATTCGCCACTACCTGTTCGACTATTCGCCCGACATGGAGTACCTGGAGATCGTGTCGCCGGCGGACTTCAAGACCATCGATGTGGAACCGGTCTGTGAGATTCCCAAACCGGCGCCCTGGGTCTGAGTGGGAAGCAGGGCGCCCAGGTGCCCGATCCGGCGAGGGACTGCCGGGAAACGCAACGACAGACCAAGCCTCAGAACTCGGCGTCCAGCTCATCGATGTCGTCCGGCTCGGCCTCGGCCGCCGCCACCCACTCCTGCATGGCCGGCAAGGCCATGATGGTGTCGCAGTAGGCCACGCAGACCTCGTCGATTTCCACCCCGTAGGTGATGAAGCGGGTGACCACCGGCGCGAACATCGCGTCGGCCATGCAGGGCCTGGCACCGAACAGGTAGGGCCCGCCGTAGGTCTGCAGGCATTCGGTCCAGATCGCCTCGATGCGGTCGATGTCGGTGCGGGCGCGCGACCAGAGCTTGAAGTTCGGGAAATGCGCCTTGATGTTCATCGGCAACGACGAACGCATGGCGCTGAAGCCCGAGTGCATCTCGCCGCAAATGGCGCGGCAATGGGCCCGCGCCGCGCGATCGGCGGGCAGCAGGCCGGCCTTGGGCCTGATTTCGTTGAGGTATTCGCCAATCGCCAGCGTGTCCCACACATGGATGCCGTTGTGCTCCAGCGCGGGCACCCGCATGGAGGCCGACAGCAGCAGCATCTCGGCCTTCATCGCCGGATCGTCCGGCGAGATCACCTTCTCGGTGAACTCCAGCCGGGCCAGGCGGGCCATCAGCCAGCCGCGCAAGGCCCAGGCGCCGTAGTTCTTGCTGCTGATCGTGAGTACCGTGGTGGTCATGACATGCTCCTCGTTGACCCTTGGGGTTGACCCGGGTCTCAGCAAGGGCTGTGCCACAAAAGTGACACACCACGCACCGGGCCGGTGCGCAACTGGCTGGCGCGGTACTTGCCTGCAGGCATTCACGTTGTTTCAGGATCCCACCATGCTGTACCAGGCCTACCAGACCCAGTCCGATCTGCTTTCGCCGTTGCGACTCATGGCCCAGCACCTGAGCGCCTCGCTGTGGCTGCAGGACACCGAACGCAGCGTGGTGCGCAAGGTGGCGTCCGCCTGCGACGTGATTTCGCGCCTGCGCCTGACGCACTCACGACCGCCCTACAACATCGGGCAGGTGATGGTGGGCGGCGAACCGGTGCCGGTGACCGAAGAGGCGGTGCTCACACTGCCCTTCGGCACGCTGCTGCATTTTCGCAAGCAAGGTGTGGAGCCGCAGCCCCCGGTTCTGCTGGTGGCGCCGCTCTCGGGTCACTTCGCCACCCTGCTGCGCGAGACCGCGCGCACCCTGCTGCAGGACCACGACGTCTTCATCACCGACTGGCACAACGCGCGCGACGTGGCGCTGCGCCACGGCGGCTTCTCGCTCGACGACTACATCGCCTACCTGATCCGTTTCACCGAGGCCGTGGGCCCGGGCAGCCACATGGTGGCGGTGTGCCAGCCCTGCGTGGCCGCACTCGCCGCCACGGCCCTCATGGCCGAAGACGACAACCCGGCCCAGCCGCGCAGCCTCACGCTGATGGCCGGGCCGGTGGATTGCCGGGTGAACCCGACCGAGGTGAACGTGCTGGCCACCAGCAAGCCCATCGAATGGTTCGAGAAAAACCTCATCAACCACGTGCCGCTGCCGCACGCCGGCTTCATGCGCCGCGTCTATCCCGGCTTCATCCAGCTCTCGGCCTTCATGGCGATGAACCCGCAGCGCCACAAGCAGTCGTTTCGCAACATCTACGACCACCTGCAGCACGGCCGCACCGAAGAGGCCCAGGTGATCCAGGATTTCTACGAGGAATACCTCGCCGTGAACGACCTGCCGGCCGAGTTCTACCTGGAGACGGTGGCCAAGGTGTTCCAGACCTGGGACCTGGCGCGCGGTGAACTCACCTGGCAGGGGCGCAAGGTCAACCCGGCTGCGATCCGTCGCACCGCCCTCATGACGGTGGAAGGCGAGCGCGACGACATCTGCGCCGTCGGCCAGACGGTGGCCGCGCAGGACCTGTGCACCAGCGTGCGCCCTTACCTCAAGACGCACCATGTGCAGACCGGCGTGGGCCACTACGGCGTGTTCAGCGGCCGGCGCTGGAACCAGCAGATCTATCCCCTTGTGCGCGACATGATCCACTCCACCCAGTAACACCCCGCGCAGCCATGCAAAACGCCCCGGCTGGCGGGGCGTTCTGTGAGGCGGGCGGGGTTCAGCGCGCGCGGGCGGCGGGTTGTGGCTCGTCTTCGGCCGGCCAGTCGCGGATGTAGGCCTTGAGCATCTGGTTCTCGAAGTTCTGGCTGTCCACGACGGCCTTGGCCACGTCGTAGAAGCTGATCACGCCCATGAGCATCTTGTTGTCCATCACCGGCATGTAGCGGGTGTGCCGCTCCAGCATCATGGGGCGCACCTGTTCCAGCTCGGTCTCGGGCGTGCAGCTCATGGGATGGTCGTCCATCACCGTGCGCACGGTCTTGTCGCCCAGCGAGCCCCCGTTGCGGGCCAGCGTGTGGATGATCTCGCGGAAGGTCAGCATGCCCACCAGTTCGCCGTGGTCCATCACCGCCAGCGAGCCGATGTCGAACTGCGACATGGTCTCGACCGCGCGGTGCAGGGTTTCCTGCGGATGGGTGGTGTAGAGCGTGCCGCCCTTGACGCGAAGGATGTCGCTGACTTTCATGACCGGTCTCCTGTTGTGGGGGGTGTCTCCAGCACGGCTGGCATGCCCGCAATATACCCCCACAATACCGCTCAAAACCAGTGCACGCCGGCTTCGCAGGCGAGCCAAACAAACACCCAGGAGACCCCATGTCCGGTTACTCAGACCCCGGTTTCGACACGCTCGCGCTGCACGCGGGCGCTGCGCCCGACCCGGCCACCGGCGCGCGCGCCGTGCCGATCCACCTCACCACCTCCTTCGTCTTCGAGTCGAGCGACCACGCCGCGGCCCTCTTCAACCTGGAGCGCGCGGGCCATGTGTACAGCCGCATCAGCAACCCGACCAACGCCGTGTTCGAGCAGCGCATGGCCGCCCTCGAGGGCGGCATCGGCGCCATCGCCACCGCGAGTGGCCAGGCCGCTCTTCACCTGAGCGTGGCCACGCTGATGGGCGCGGGCTCGCACATCGTGGCCAGCACCGCGCTCTACGGCGGCAGCCAGAACCTGCTGCACTACACCATGCGCCGCTTCGGCATCGAGACGACCTTTGTCAAACCGGGCGACATCGACGGCTGGCGCGCCGCCGTGCGACCCAACACCAGGCTCTTCTTTGGCGAGACCGTGGGCAACCCCGGCCTGGATGTGCTGGACATCCCCACCGTCTCGGCGATTGCGCACGAAGCCCGCGTGCCGCTGCTGGTGGACTCGACGCTCACCACGCCCTACCTGATCAAACCGTTCGAGCTCGGCGCCGACCTGGTCTACCACTCGGCCACCAAGTTCCTCAGCGGCCACGGCACCGTGATCGGTGGCGTGGTGGTGGACGCCGGCAGTTTCGACTGGGACGCGTCGGGCCGTTTTCCCGAGCTGACCGAGCCCTACGACGGCTTTCACGGCATGACCTTCAGCGAAGAAAGCACCGTCGGCGCCTTCCTGCTGCGCGCGCGCCGCGAAGGCCTGCGCGATTTCGGCGCCTGCCTCTCGCCGCACAGCGCCTGGCTGATCCTGCAAGGCATCGAGACGCTCTCGCTGCGCATGGACCGCCACATGGGCAACACCGAAAAGATCGTGCAGTTTCTGGCCAGCCACCCGCTGGTGAGCCGCGTGGGTCACCCGCTGCTGGAGAACCACCCGAGCCACGCACTGGCCGACAAGCTGTTGCGCTTTGGCGCCCGGGGCGCGGGCTCGGTGTTCAGCTTCGACATCAAGGGCAGCCGCGAACAGGGCAAGGCCTTCATTGAAGCGCTCAAGATCTTCAGCCACCTGGCCAACGTGGGCGACTGCCGCTCGCTGGTGATCCACCCGGCCAGCACCACGCATTTCCGCATGAGCGACGAGGCGCTGGCCGCAGGCGGCATCGGTCCGGGCACGATCCGCCTGTCGATCGGCCTGGAGGACGCAGACGACCTGATCGACGATTTGAAGCGCGCGCTCAAAGCGGCCGAGAAAGCAAAGGCCTGACCATGTACCTCACAGTCAACCGCCAAAAAACCTACTGCTACACCGGCGGCAAGGCTTTCGATGCCGCCAAACCCACCGTGATCTTCATCCACGGCGTGCTGTTCGACCACAGCGTCTGGATCCTGCAAAGCCGCTACATGGCCCACCACGGCTGGAACGTGCTTGCGGTGGACCTGCCGGGACACTGCAGAAGCGCAGGTGATGCGCCGTCATCGGTCGAAGAGGGGGCGGACTTCATCGGCGCACTGATGGACGCCGCTGGCGTGCAGCGGGCGGCACTCGTCGGCCACAGCTGGGGTTCGCTCATCGCCATGGAAGCTGCAGCCCGCCTGAAAGACCGCGTGACCCACGCGGTGCTGGTCGGTACGGCCTTCCCGATGAAAGTCTCGGCGGTGCTGCTCGATGCCGCCTTGAACGCGCCCGAGAAGGGCATCCAGATGATCAACACCTTCAGCCGCAGCACCCTGGCCGGGCCTCCTTCGGCGCACGGCCCCGGCACCTGGGTCTTCGGCAGCAGCATCGCCCTCAACCGGCGCGTGCTGCGAAGCAACCCCGGGGTCAACGTGTTCCACCGCGGCTTTCTCGCCTGCGACAGCTATGCCGGGGGCGAAGCGGCGATGGCGGCGTTGACCTGCCCGGTGCTGTTCCTGCTCGGCGGGCAGGACCAGATGACACAGCCCAGGGCAGCCCAAGGCCTGATCCAGGCGGCCACGGCAGCAGGCAAGACCTTGCAGGTGATCACCCTGCCGGTTGGCCACTACCAGATGACCGAAATGCCGGACCCGGTTCTGTTTGCGATCCGCGATTTCCTGCGCACATGAACGCTGTCCCAGCGGCCGCCATCACCCCGCCCTTGAGCGCGGAGCGTGTGCGCGAGATCGCCACCAACTTCGACCTGCGCGCCCTGCCCGCCGACTTCCTGGCCAACCCCTACCCGGTCTATGCCGCGCTGCGCGAGACCGAGCCCGTGCGGCGCATGCCCGACGGCTCCTGCTTCCTGACGCGCCACGCCGATCTGACGTCGGTGTACCGCGACGCGGCGGTCTTCAGCTCGGACAAGCGGGTCGAGTTCGCGCCGAAATACGGCACCGACTCGGCGCTGTACGAGCACCACACCACCAGCCTGGTGTTCAACGACCCGCCGCTGCACACCCGCGTGCGCCGGCTCATCATGGGGGCGCTGACCCGCCGTGCCATTGCCGACATGGAACCCGGCCTGACCGCGCTGGTCGACCAGTTGCTGGACGACCTCGCCGAACAAGGCGGTGGTGACCTCATCGAAGACTTCGCCTCGGCCATTCCGGTGGAAATCATCGGCAACCTGCTGGATGTGCCGCACGCCGACCGGGGCCCGCTGCGTAACTGGTCGCTCGCCATCCTGGGCGCGCTGGAGCCCACCCTCACGCCTCGGCAGCAGACCCTGGGCAACCGGGCCGTGACCGACATGCTGGACTATCTGCGCACGCTGGTGGCGCAGCGCCGGCAACACCCCGGTGACCCGGAGCGCGACGTGCTCACGCGCCTGATCCAGGGCGAGGCGAACGGCGAGCAACTCGGCGAGGTCGAGTTGCTGCAGAACTGCATCTTCCTGCTCAATGCGGGGCACGAAACCACCACCAACCTGATCGGCAATGGCCTGATCGCGTTGCAGGAACACCCGCAGGCCCTCCGGTATCTGCGGGTCGGGCTGCAGCACACGGCGGGCGACGCACCGGCGCAAGAGGCACTGCTCAACCGGGCGGTGGACGAGTTCCTGCGTTTTGAATCGTCCAACCAGCTGGGCAACCGGCGCGCGCTGCAGGACACGCAGGTGGGTGGAGTCGACCTGCCCGCCGGCACCCTGGTGACGCTGTGCATCGGCGCGGCCAACCGCGATCCGGCGCAGTTCTCCGATCCCGAACTGCTCAACCTTGCGCGCGAGGGCAACAAGCACCTGGCCTTCGGTTTCGGCATCCACCAGTGCGCCGGCCTGAGCCTGGCCCGGCTCGAAGGGCGCATCGCCATCGGGCGCTTTGTGCAGCGTTTTCCCGGCTTCCGGCTGACCGAGGCACCCGTGCGCGGCGGTCGCGCGCGCTTTCGCGGCTTCCTGCGCGCGCCCTTCAGCGTGGCGTGAAGGCCCGTCAACCCGAGGCGACCGATGGCCCTTCGGTCATCTCGTGGACGGCTGTTGCGCACGGTGTGGCCACCAGCGCCTGGGCCAGCGTGAGACGAGCCCAGCGGCTCTCCGACCAGAACCGTTCGGTGTTCGGCTGGTGCGCGAGCAGCAGCCGCTCCACCATCGGCGCCATGGGCGTTCTGGCCGGATCGACCAGCAGCACATAACGCTCACCGTCTTCGTCCAGACGGCCCAGCCAGTCGAGCGACACCAGCGCGGCCACCGGCTCTTCGAGTTGCAGCGCCTCCACCCTCAACACCTGGGCCAGCGCTTCCAGACTCAGGCCCTTGGGGGCCGACTCACGTGCCTTGTGCAGCTGATCCAGGACTTCCAGCGCGAGCTGAAAACTCCAGCCCGGCGAATCGCCCCGCCGCGCGATGCCCGACAGCAGGCTGGGCAGGTAGGCCGACACCACCGCCCCGAGCAGCACGATGACCCAGGCCACGTAGAACCACACCAGCAGGATCGGCACGGTGGCAAAGGTGCCGTAGACCACCGAGTAGGTGGGCACCTGGGCCAGGTACCAGGCCAGCAATTTCTTCGCCAACTCCAGGCCCGCAGCCACGAACACGCCGCCAACGAGCGCATGGCTCCAGCGCACCCGCGTGTTGGGCACATAACGGTAGAGCGCGGCAATGCCGCCGGTCAGCAGCGCGAACTGCACCGCATCCAGCAGGAGCCGCACGCCGCCAGGCAGGCCCGACACCACGCCCCGTGAAGCGGTCACCGCGTAGGTGGTCACGGTCAGGCTCACAGCCAGCAGCAGCGGCCCCAGCGTGAGCACCGCCCAGTACACCAGCACCCGCTGGGTGAACGGGCGGGGCTGGCGCACGCGCCAGATGTCGTTGAGCTTGCGGTCGATGGTGAGGATCAGCGCCAGCGCCGTGACCAGCAGCACGATCGCGCCGGCCCAGCCGATCTGCCCGGCCTTGCCGGCAAACTGGTTGAGGTAGCTGAAGACCTGCTTGGCGATGTCGGGGGGCACCAGGCTCTGCACCAGCCAGCGCTGCAGCGTGACCTGCAGCCGGTCGAACATGGGAAACGCACTGAAGATGGCCAACGCCACCGTGAACAGCGGCACCAGCGAAATCGTGGTGGTGAAGGTCAGGCTGCTGGCGGTGATGCCCAGACGGTCTTCACGAAAGCGCTCGCGCAGGGTGATCGCGGTGTTGGCCCAGGGAAAGCTCAAGGCGTCGCGCCACAGTTCGCGAGCGAGGGTCTCCAGGGCACGAAGGCGCTCGTTCAAGGTCATCCCGGTATCATGCCACCTGCTCTTCTTCACCCGCCATGTCCGACCTCCCCACCCCCCCTGGCGCCGACGCCCACCTTCCCGACCACGCCGATTCGGCGCGTGCCGTCAACGCCACGCGCTGGCTGGCCGTGGGCAGCCTGCTCGGCCTCATCGTGCTCGGTTTTCTCTGGGAAATGTGGCTGGCTCCGCTGCGTGAAGGGGGTTCGTGGCTGGTGCTCAAGGTGCTGCCACTGGCGATTCCGCTGGCCGGTCTGCTGAAAAACCGCATGTACACCTACCGTTGGGTCAGCCTCATCGTGTGGCTCTACTTCACCGAGGGCGTGGTGCGCGCCACCAGCGACACCGGTCTCTCGGTCTGGCTGGCCGTGATCCAGACGCTGCTGTGCGTGGCGCTGTTCGTGGCCTGCGCGCTGCACGTGCGCATCCGCCTGCGAGCGGCGGGCAAGGAGGCGGTGGCGGCCGACGTGGCCAGCGCCACCGCTGCCGCTCAAGGCACGGCGCCTGCCCCGGCACAGCCATGACCCCTGTCCACACCGAGCTGTTGGCGCAACTGCGCCGGATCGTTGGCGCACCGAACGTGCTCACCCACGAAGACCCGGCGACCGACCTCTCGGCATGGGAACACGACTGGCGCAAGCGCGCGCAAGGCGTTGCCCTCGCGGTGGTCCGCCCGGGCAACACCACCGAAGTCGCCGCCGTCGTCAAGGCCTGCGCCGGCGCGGCGGTGTCGATCGTTCCGCAAGGCGGCAACACCGGCCTGGTGGTGGGCTCGGTGCCCGATGCCTCGGGTTCGCAGGTGGTGCTGAGCCTGATGCGCATGAACGCCGTGCGCGATGTCGACGCCGCCAACCTGACCATGACGGTGGAGGCCGGCTGCGTGCTGCAGACCCTGCAGGACGTGGCCGAACAGGCCGGCTTCCTCTTCCCGCTGAGCCTGGCAGCCGAAGGCAGCTGCAGCATCGGCGGCAACCTGGCGACCAACGCCGGAGGCACGCAGGTGGTGCGCTACGGCAATGCACGCGATCTCTGCCTGGGCCTGGAGGTGGTGACCGCGCAGGGCGAGACGTGGCACGGTCTGAGCGGGCTGCGCAAGGACAACACCGGCTACGACCTGCGCGACCTGTTCATCGGCAGCGAAGGCACGCTGGGCATCATCACCGCCGCCACGCTCAAGCTCTACCCGCTGCCCGCGGCGCGACTCACCGCCTGGGCGGCCATGCCCACACTCGATGCCGCCGTGGCCCTGCTCGGCCTGGCGCACCAGCACCTGGGGGCGGGCCTCACCGGCTTCGAGGTCATGGGGCAGTTCGCGCTGAGCCTGGTGGACAAACACATGCCGCAACTGCGTGTGCCCTTCATCGCAGGCACCGCCGCATCGGCGCCAGCCTATTGCGTTCTGGTGGAAAACAGCGACAGCGAATCGGAGCAGCATGCCCGCGCCCAGTTCGAACGCCTGCTCGAGACCGCCTTCGAGCAGGGCCTGGTGAGCGACGCCGTGGTGGCCGAGAGCCTGGCGCAGGCCCGCGCACTGTGGCACATCCGCGAGAGCATCCCTCTGGCGCAGGCCGAGGAAGGCCTGAACATCAAGCACGACATCAGCATCCCGGTCTCGCGCATTCCGGCCTTCTGTGCCGAGACCGATGCCCTGCTGCAGCGGGAGATTCCCGGCGTGCGGCTGGTGAACTTCGGCCATCTGGGGGACGGCAACCTGCACTACAACGTGCAGGCGCCCGACGGTGGCGACGCGAGGGCCTTTCTGGCCGGGCAGGAGGCGCGTGTCAACACGCTGGTGTTCGACGCGGTGGCGCGCTACCATGGCTCGATCAGCGCCGAGCACGGCGTGGGCAGCCTCAAGGCCGACCACCTTCCCCACTACAAAGACCCGGTCGCACTGGGTCTGATGCGGTCCGTCAAGCTGGCGCTGGACCCGAGCAACCTCATGAACCCCGGCCGAATCCTCACACCATGACAGCCCGACAGCTGCTGCGCTTTCTGCTGGCGCTTGCGCTCACCGCCACCGGGCAGGTGCACGCGACGGATGCTGCGCAGCGTCTGGCGTGGCGCCAGCAGGCGAAGGCCTTCGAGCACGGCGAGGGCGTGGCGCGCGACACCGAGGCGGCACTGCGCCTGTACTGCCAGGCCGCGTTGGCCGGTGACGGACGCTCCGCCTACAGCCTGGGCTGGATGTACGCCAATGCGCGCGGTGTGCCCCGCAACGACGGTCTTGCCGCCTACTGGTTCGCGCGCGGCGCCTTGCTGGGCGACGCCCATGCCGAGGCGATGTTCAACCTGCTGTCCACACCAGCCGAGAAACCCGACTGCGTGCTGCAGGCCGAGCGCACCGACCTGCAGCAAGTGGACGAAGCCCGCAAGGCGGCCGAGGCCAGCGCGCTCACCACCCGCTACCGGGATCTGGTGGACACGCCCGAGAAGCAGCGCATCATGAAAATTGTCTACCGGCTGGCGCCGCAGTTCGGCATCGAACCGGGCCTGGCGTTTGCAGTGATCCGTGCCGAGTCCAATTTCAACGTCAACGCCCTGTCGAACAAGAACGCACAGGGCCTGATGCAGCTCATCCCGGAAACCGCCGAACGCTTTCGCGTGCGCAAGCCGTTCGACGCCGAGCAGAACATCCGCGGTGGCCTGTCGTACCTGCAATGGCTGCTGGCCTATTTCAAGGGTGATGTGCCGCTCGTGCTGGCTGCCTACAACGCCGGCGAAGGCACGGTCGACCGCTTCCGGGGGGTGCCGCCCTACCCCGAAACCCAGGGCTACATCAAGCGCATCCAGCAGGTGTTCGCCTTGCAGCACCACCCTTTCGACGCCCGCATCACCTCGCCTTCGCGGGCCCTGCCTGCGCGCAACCCATGACCCGTCCGATCCGTTCCCAGTACGAAGACTTCATGCGCCACGTGTTCACCACGGGCGTGCAGAAAACAGACCGCACCGGCACCGGCACCACCAGCGTGTTCGGTCACCAGATGCGTTTCGACCTGAGCGAGGGGTTTCCGCTGGTGACCACCAAGAAGGTGTTCCTGCGCGCCATCATCGTGGAGCTGCTGTGGTTCCTGCGTGGCGACAGCAACGTGAAGTGGTTGCAGGAGCGGGGCTGCACCATCTGGGACGAATGGGCCCGCGAAGACGGCGACCTCGGTCCGGTGTATGGCGTCCAGTGGCGCAGCTGGCCGACGCCCGACGGGGGTCACATCGACCAGATCAGCGAGGTGATGAACACGCTCAGAAGCAACCCCGATTCGCGTCGCATCATCGTGAGCGCCTGGAACGTGGCCGAGCTCTCGAAGATGGCGCTCATGCCCTGTCACGCCTTTTTCCAGTTCTACGTGGCGCCCGCGTCCGAACCCGGCGGCCGCGGCAAGCTCAGCTGCCAGCTCTACCAGCGCAGTGCCGACATCTTCCTTGGCGTGCCGTTCAACATCGCCAGCTACGCCCTGCTCACCCACATGGTGGCGCAGCAGTGCGACCTGGACGTCGGCGACTTCATCTGGACCGGCGGCGACTGCCACATCTACAGCAACCACCACGAGCAGGTTGCTTTGCAGCTCACACGCCAGCCCATGGCCTACCCGAGCCTGCACATCAAGCGCCGCCCGGCCAGCATCTTCGACTACGAATTCGAGGACTTCGAGGTGCAGGGCTACGAACACCACGCGGCGATCAAGGCGCCCGTGGCGGTCTGACAGCGCCGTGAACCCGCTGTGATCAACCGCCGCCAGCTGTGGGCGTTGCTTGCGCTCACGCTCATGTGGGGCGTGAACTGGCCCATGATGAAGCTCTCGCTGCAGGAGCTCTCGCCGCTGTATTTCCGGGCGACCACCATGCTGCTGGGTGCGCTCTGGCTGTTCGTCTATGTGGCGCGGCGCGGAGAACGCATGTGGCCGGTGCGCGCCGAGTGGTCAACCATCGCCTGGCTGGGCGTTCCCAACGTGCTGGGCTGGCACACGCTGTCCATCTTCGGCGTGCAGGAACTGGCCTCGGGACGCGCGGCCATCCTCGGCTTCACCATGCCGATCTTCACCGTGCTGATCGGGGCGGCCTTCTTCGGCGAACGCATCACTTCACGCGTGCGGGTGGCGGTGGTGTGTGCCGGCATCGCCATCGGCCTGCTGCTGTGGCATGAACTGCAGAGCCTCAGCGGGCGACCTGTGGGCATCGCCTGGATGCTGGGCGCGGCCTTTTGCTGGGGACTGGGCACCCTGATGTTCCGTCGGGCGCATTTCACCTTGTCGCCCATGGTGGTCACGGTCTGGATGCTGCTGCTGGGCAGCGCGGTGGTCTGGCTGCTGGCACTGACGCTGGAGCCGCTGCCCAGGCCATCGACCTTCTCCGTTCCCATGTGGATCAGCCTGTTGTACGGCGTGTTCGTCAACTACGGCATCGCACAACTGATCTGGTTCGGCATGGCGCGCGAGCTGCCACCGGCCACCAGCGCCATGAGCGTCATGGCGATTCCGCTGGTGGGCACGCTGAGCGCGACCTTCATCGTGGGTGAGGTGCCGCATTGGCAGGACTGGGTGGCCATCGGCTTCGTGATGATGGCCATCGCCAGCGTGTTGCTGCCATCGCGCCCGACCCGGCCGGCCCCGGACCCGGCGGCACAATAGCGGCATGCCCGACACCGCACTGCCCAGCCCTCGACTGCACCTCATCTTCGCGCGCGCCGCCAACGGCGTGATCGGCAGGAACAACACCCTGCCCTGGCATCTGCCGGAAGACCTGGCGCACTTCAAGCGCACCACACTGGGCTGCCCGGTGATCATGGGGCGCAAGACCTGGGATTCCCTGCCACCGAAGTTCAGGCCACTGCCGGGCCGCCTCAACATCGTCGTCACGCGCGACCCACAGTGGCAGGCCGAAGGCGCCGTGCGTGCCGGCTCGGTCGACGATGCGGTCACGCTTTGCCCGCCCGGCGCAGACGCCTGGGTCATCGGTGGCGCGCAGATCTACGCCGCCGCGCTGGACCGCGCCGACACCGCCGTGGTCACCGAGATCGCACAGGACTTCGAGGGCGACGCCTTCGCGCCGGTCTTCGGGCCCGGCTGGCGCGAGACCTCGCGGGAAGCCCACACCGCGGCCAACGGCCTGCCGTTCGCCTTTGTCACCCACACCCGGACCCGCTGAAGCCATGCAACTTGCCACCTGGAACATCAACTCGCTCAACGTGCGCCTGCCCCAGGTGCTGGACTGGCTCGCCGCCAACCCGGTCGACGCACTCGGCCTGCAAGAGCTCAAGCTGGTGGACGAAAAATTCCCGTTCGACGCACTGCGGGAGATCGGCTATCACGCCGCCGCGTTTGGCCAGAAAACCTACAACGGCGTGGCGATCCTGAGCCGCACGCCGCTGCGCGAGGTGGTGCGCAACATCCCGGGGCATGCCGACGAACAGGCGCGCGTGATCGCTGCAACGCTGGACACACCCGAGGGAGCGCTGCGGCTGGTGAACTGCTATTTCGTCAACGGGCAGGAGCCCGGCTCCGAGAAGTTCGCCTACAAGTTGCAATGGCTGGCTGCGCTGCATCGCTGGGTGAGCGAGGAACTGCGGGCGCACCCACGGCTGGTGCTGATGGGCGACTTCAACGTGGCGCCGGAAGACCGCGACTCGTTCGACCCGGTTGGCCTCAAGGACAGCATCCACCACACGGTGGAAGAACGCGCGCACTTCCAGGCCTTGCTGCAACTGGGTCTCACCGACGCCTACCGCGTGTTCGAGCAGCCCGAGAAGAGCTACTCGTGGTGGGACTACCGCATGCTCGGATTCCAGAAAAACCGCGGCCTGCGCATCGACCACATTCTGGTGAGCGAGGCGCTGCGCGACAGCATCAAGGCTTGCACCATCGACCGGGCACCGCGCAAGAACCCGCAACCCAGCGACCACGCGCCGGTGGTGGTGACGCTCGCCTGAACAGGCAGGTACCCGGGGGCGCCGCGGAGGGTCACTCCAGGTTCAGTTCCTGGATCTTGCGGGTGATCGTGTTGCGGCCAATGCCCAGCTTGTGGGCGGCCTCGATGCGGCGACCCCGCGTGTTCACCAGGGCGGTCTGAATCAGCCTGGTCTCGAAACGGCGGGTGAGCACGTCCCACACATCGGTGCGACCCTCTTCCAGCAGGGCCAGCGCCTCGGCCTGCAAACCGGTCTCCCAGCCGGCCACGGCCGATGCCGGCGCCGCTTCGAACGCCGGAACGAACTCGGCCGCAGCATGCGCAGGCACTCCCGCGTGCACCGGCTCCGGCAGCGCTGCAGACGCCGCCACGGCCGCCATCGGGCCGGGCGCGGGGGTTGCAACCACCGCATCCGGCCATGCCGCCTGTGCCGCACCCGGCGCGGCTGCCATCGCCAGCACCTCGGGGGGCAGATCCTTGAGCTCGATCACCTGCGCGGGCGCCATCACGGTCAGCCAATGGCACACGTTCTCGAGCTGGCGCACGTTGCCCGGGAAGTCGAAGGTGCCGAGCAGGCGGATCGCCGGCTCGGAGATGCGCTTGGGCTCCACACCGAGCTGTTTGGCGCTTTGCTGCAGGAAAAAACGCGTGAGCATGGGAACGTCTTCGCGGCGTTCGCGCAGCGCAGGCAGGCGCAGCCGGATCACGTTGAGGCGGTGGAACAGGTCCTCGCGAAACACCCCTTCCTTGACGCGCTGCTCCAGGTTCTGGTGGGTGGCCGCGATCACGCGCACGTTGGCCCGCACGGCGCTGTGGCCCCCCACGCGGTAGAAGTTGCCGTCGGACAGGACTCGCAGCAAACGCGTCTGGAGGTCGAACGGCATGTCGCCGATTTCGTCGAGAAACAGCGTGCCCCCATCGGCCTGTTCAAAGCGTCCCCGACGCATGGTCTGGGCGCCGGTGAAGGCGCCGCGCTCATGACCGAACAGCTCGGACTCCAGCAGGTCCTTCGGAATGGCAGCGGTGTTGATGGCCACGAACGGACCGGCCGCACGCGGCGAATGTTTGTGCAGCGCGCGCGCCACCAGCTCCTTGCCCGAGCCCGACTCACCGGTGATCAACACCGTCACCTGGCTCTGGCTCAAACGGCCAATGGCACGAAACACATCCTGCATGGCCGGCGCCTGGCCGAGCATCTCGGGCGCCGCCGTCATGCGTTCTTCGGCGACCTCCTCGCGCTGACTCTCCTCCACGGCACGGCGGATCAGTTCCACCGCCTTGGGCAGGTCGAACGGCTTGGGCAGGTACTCGAAGGCACCGCCCTGGAAGGCAGACACCGCGCTGTCGAGATCGGAGAACGCCGTCATGATGATGACCGGCAGGCCGGGCAGCATCTCCTTGACCTTCTCCAGCAGTTCAAGGCCGGAGCCACCCGGCATGCGGATGTCGCTCACCAGGATCTGCGGACCCTCGCTCTCGGGCGTGTCGATCAGGGCCTTGAGGACGTCTTGCGGGTTGGTGAAGCTGCGGGTCGGCAGGTTCTCGCGCAGCAGCGCTTTTTCGAGCACGAAGCGGATCGATTGATCGTCATCCACTATCCAGATCGGCTTCATGTGTTTGTCGTCCCTTCTTGTGCCGCAGCGCTCGGCAATGGTTGTCGGTTCTAGGGCAGCGGGATCAAGATTTTGAAGTCTGTGTATCCCGACTCGCTCTCGCACTCGATCAATCCATGGTGCTGCTGGACAAAGGTCTGTGCCAGCGTGAGCCCAAGGCCGGAGCCGCCTTCGCGTCCCGACACCAGCGGGAAAAAAATGCGGTCCTTGATCGAGTCTGGAACGCCAGGCCCGTTGTCGATGACATGCAATTCCAATGCCAGGCGATAGCGCTGCTTGCCAAAGGTCACCTGCCGTCCCACCCGGGTCTTGAACACGATCTGCGCGTCGCCCGCTGCGATGCGCTCGGCCAGCGCCTGTGCCGCGTTGTGAGCGATGTTGAGCACGGCCTGTATAAGCTGCTCGCGGTCGCCGCGAAACTCGGGAATGGAGGCGTCGTAATCGCGCACCACGCGCAGCCCTTTCGGGAACTCGGCCAGGATCAGCGAGCGCACGCGCTCGCAGACCTCATGAATGTTCACATCGCCCACCACGTGAGGACGCCGGTGCGGCGCCAGCAGACGATCGACCAGCGATTGCAGCCGGTCGGCCTCGTGAATGATGACTTGCGTGTATTCGATGAGCTCGCGCGAATCGAGCTCCATCTGCAGCAACTGCGCCGCGCCGCGAATGCCGCCGAGCGGGTTCTTGATCTCGTGCGCCAGGTTGCGGATGAGCTCCTTGTTGGCCTGGGCCTGGTCGATCAGGCGTTCCTCGCGCTCTTGCCGTGCCTGCTGCTCCAGCGGCAGCAGCTCCACCACCACCTCGCCCTTGCTCTCGGTTTGCGCCACCACCACGTGCACCGGCAGGGCGTCATGGCTCACCCGCTTGAGCCAGGCGTCGTAGCGCAACGCTGCGAATTCGTTGCCGCGCGCACCACTGAGCGCGCTTTCCAGCAAGGCCGGCTCGGTGAAGCAGTCCTGGAACAAGGTTCCGGCGATGCTGCGCCGCGAGGTGCCCAGCGCGTCCTCGAGCGCCGCGTTCGCATACAGCACATGGCCATCGGCATCGACAACGGCGACCAGGGTGGCCAGCATGTCGAGCGACTGGAAACGCCCCGGCACAGCCGATGGCCTGCCGGCACCGTCGGTGCCCTGGGACCTGGACGGCGCGCGGCGTGGGATCGGAGGGGAGGAGGACGACTTCTTCAAGCCGCTCATCTTGCGGCATTTCCCGACGCAGCGGGCAGCCGGCCGAGTTCGCGCTGCAGACCGGCGACGTCGCTCTCGGCGCGCGTCACCGCGGCCTTGAGTTCGGCCACTCGATCCAGGTAGCGCTGGTAGTTGCGCGACTCGATGCCCTGCTTTTCGGGTTCGCCGTTGGCGTATGCCTTGCGCGCCTGGGCCAGTCGCTCCTCGGCCTTTCGCAATTCGGTTTCGAGAATCGCTTTGGCATCGCTGTCGCGAGCGCGCTGGGCAGCGGGGTCAACCCGGTCGGAGCCGCTGCGTGTGCTTGCCGCCGGTGTGCTGCGGGCGGCAGGCGCCGGCTTGGTGCCTTCGACAATGGTGATGTTGCCGCCCTCCATGGGCGTGCAGTTGCGGCTCTTGGCCACCTGGGCGTTGTTGGTGTATTCGTTGCCGCAGCGAAAGATGCGCTCCTGGCCAAACGCGTGCACGCCGCTCGACATCAGCGCAGCGGCCACCAGCAGGCGGGCAATGGAAAGATTCTGGGGGAACATGATCGCAAGGTCTCCATGGGGGCGGCCCGGTAAGGCCCGGCGCCGTTGATCGCGAATCAGTATGACGGAAAACCCCTTGAAAAGTGCCGCCGCCGGCACCACGGGCGGGGCCAGACGTCGCTTCAGCACAAAAAAAAGGACGGCCTGCGCCGTCCTTTTGTCTGCAGGGGCCCGGCTGCGCCGGGCGCCCACTCACAGGCTGTAGTACATGTCGAATTCGACCGGGTGAGGCGCCATGCGAAAACGCGTGACTTCGCCCATCTTCAGTTCGATGTAGGCGTCGAGCATGGAGTCGGTGAACACGCCGCCCTTGGTCAGGAAGCCGCGGTCCTTGTCGAGATACTCCAGCGCCTGGTCGAGGCTGTGGCACACGGTCGGCACCAGCTTGTCCTCTTCCGGCGGCAGGTGGTACAGGTCCTTGGTGGCGGCTTCGCCGGGGTGGATCTTGTTTTCCACGCCATCGAGACCAGCCATCATCAGCGCCGAGAAGCACAGGTAGGGGTTGGCCGATGGATCGGGGAAGCGCGCCTCGATGCGGCGACCCTTGGGGTTGGCCACATAGGGAATGCGGATGGAGGCCGACCGGTTGCGCGCCGAATAGGCCAGCTTCACCGGGGCTTCAAAACCGGGCACCAGTCGCTTGTACGAGTTGGTGCCGGGGTTGGTGATGGCATTGAGTGCACGCGCGTGCTTGATGATGCCGCCCACGTAGTACAGCGCGAAATCGCTCAGGCCGGCATAGCCGTCACCGGCAAACAGGTTCTTGCCGTCTTTCCAGATCGACTGGTGCACATGCATGCCGGAGCCGTTGTCGCCGGCATAGGGCTTGGGCATGAAGGTGGCTGTCTTGCCGTAGGCATTGGCCACGTTCCACACCACGTACTTGAGCACCTGCGTCCAGTCGGCGCGCTCGACCAGCGTGCTGAACTTGGTGCCGATTTCGTTCTGGCCAGCGCCCGCCACTTCGTGGTGGAACACTTCCACCGGGATGCCCAGGGACTCCAGAATGAGGGACATCTCGGCTCGCATGTCCTGCGTGCTGTCGACCGGTGGCACAGGGAAATAGCCGCCCTTGACGGTGGGGCGGTGGCCACGGTTGCCGCCTTCGAGCTTGGCACCACTGTTCCACGGTGCTTCGTACTCTTCGATCTCGTACATCACGCGACCGGGTTCGTTGCTCCAGCGAACGCCGTCGAAAATGAAGAACTCGGGCTCGGGGCCAAAGTAGGCGGTGTCACCCAGGCCGGACGCCTTGAGGAAGGCCTCGGCGCGCTTGGCGATCGAGCGCGGATCGCGATCGTAGGCCTTGCCGTCACCGGGCTCGATCACGTCGCACTGGATGAACAGCGTGGTCTCTTCGAAAAACGGATCGATGTTGGCGGTGTTCGCGTCGGGCATGAGTTGCATGTCCGAGGCTTCAATGCCTTTCCAGCCTGCCACCGAAGAGCCGTCGAACGCATGGCCCGATGTGAATTTGTCTTCGTCGAAGTGGGACACGGGCACGGTCACGTGCTGCTCTTTGCCCCGGGTGTCGGTGAAACGGAAGTCAACGAACTTGACGTCGTTGTCCTTCACCATCTGCATCACGTCTGCGACGGTCTTGGCCATCAAATACTCCTGTAGCTGGGTGAGTGAAAAATGAGAATCGACATGGGAATGAAGCAGTATTTGTGCCAAACATCACCCAGGTTCACCTGAACGGGGCATCTGCCTTCAAACGCCCGGGGATTATGGCGCAGCCCATGCTCCACAAAGGTTCACGGCGCCGCATCGCACGAGGGTTTTCGAGCCCGGACGTTCACCGCGCACCGACAAACGGGCGAAACGCACATGTTTGGTGCAACCATTGTTGCGCACCATGACTGTGCGCAAACTCAGCGCACCATCTCGGGGCCCAACTGCGCGCCTCGCTGGTTCAGCCCGGCCAGCAGGCTCGCAAACGCTTCGCCCACCTCCCCCGCGCTGCCCTTGACCCCCAACTCGATGTGGCGCCCGAACTCCGGATGGTCGACGCTGGGCAGGCTGAACACCTTGACAGGGAAATCGCGCTCGAGCTGCTCCATCAGCGGAGTCAACGCCGCTTCCATCGCGCCCATCACGATCACCGAGCGCTCCAGCCACGAGCCCCGCCGGTGCAGATGGGCGCAGGCATGGTCCAGCACCCACTCGATCATGGGCCAGGCCATGACGGGGAATCCCGGCAGAAAGTGCACCTGCCCGCCACCAACACCGGTGCAGCTGAAGCCGGGAATCTTGTTGTAGGGGTTCTGGATGATGGTCGCACCCAACGGGAACACACCCATGTTGTAGCGGTGCACGTTGTCCGGTCGCAGGGGATCGAACACCTGTCCCTGCTCGACGGCGACCTCGCGCATTCGGGACTCGATCAACAGTCGCGCTTCGGGGTGCAAGACCAGCTCAACACCGAGCGCTGCCGCCGCACACTGCCGCGTGTGATCGTCGGGTGTGGCGCCGATGCCGCCGCACGAAAACACAATGCCGGGCTGTTCGAAGGCATCGCGCAAATGAGAGGTGATGCTCTGGCGATCGTCGCCCACGAAGCGGGCCCACGAAAGCGACATGCCGCGGGCGCCCAGCAGCTCGATGACTTTGGGAAGGTGTTTGTCCGTGCGTTTTCCGGAGAGGATTTCATCGCCAATGATGATCAGACCGATGGGGGGCGTCATGAGGTGCTCGAAGGCTCTTGGTTCAGGCAGAGAAAAGGCCGGGTGGTTCAGTTGTGGTCCGGGCCGCGCAGCAAAGGAGCGTCCGGGCTCTCTCCGGACGCACGGACACGCTCGGGATCGGCATCGAGCACTTCCAGCGGCACAACCGCGCGCAGGCGCTGCAGCGCTGCCAGCGCGTAGTGCGCAAACCAGAGCGAGGCGAAGGCGAACACCAGTGTGTAGATCCAGATGGCCAGCGGCACCAGCAGCGGCGCCATCGCAATGAACATGGCACCCGATGCCCACAAAAGGCTGGGAGCCGCGCCCAGATAGCCGCTGAGCACGCCCATCAGCAACAGGTTGCCGCGATGTTCCTTCAGGATCGATTGCCGCTCATCCACGCTGGCGTGCGTGGCCAATGCATCGAACGCAAAGACCCGGTAGGTCAGCCAACCCCATATCAATGGGGGCAGGATCAGCACCAGCGGAGGAACCAGCCACAGCGGCATGGAGATCACCAGCGCGACGATGGCCAGCAAGGTCGACCCCAGTGACCAGAACACGCTCACCACCAGCGAGCCTCCATGCTTGCGCTCCAGACCGGCAAAGCGACGCTGCCCCACCAGATCCACCATGGCCGGCGTCATGAACATCGCCACCAGCAGGAGGCACAGCAGAACAATGACCGGCGTGGCCATGACCAACACCAGCAACGGCGCAAACACGCCGGTGAGTGCTCCCATGCCGACCTGGTCCATCCAGGCCAGCAAGGTTTCCACCAATTCGAACGACGCCAGCCAGGTGCCGACCGAGGCCACCGCGCCTTCCCAGAAGAAGTAACCCAGCCCGAACGACAGCACGACCATCAGGATCAACGGAAGAAAGGACAGCGCGATCACCCGTGGGTGGACACAGTACGCGACGGCACGCCAGAAAGAATCGAATAGCAGCGACATCGCACGAGAATACCGTGAATCCATGGCGGGCATCAGGCTCAAGGCCGGTCTGCCGCTAGCATGGCGTCGATGAATCGCATCGACATCGCTGGCGTGGGAATTGAACTGCTGCATGTGCCGGGTCCTGCCGATCGCGCGCCCTTGGTCTTCCTTCACGAAGGGCTGGGCAGCGTATCGATGTGGAGGCAGCGGGGCAGGATGTGGCCCGCCGAACTCTGCGCAGCCACAGGCCGCGCTGGCTGGTTGTTTTCGAGGCGTGGCTACGGGCAATCCGACCCGGTGGAGGATGTGCGCGGAGAACCCCGGCGCAGTGGGCAGTGGCACATTGGACGGCATGAGCCCGATTACATGCATCTCGAAGCACACGAGGTTCTCCCCGCATTGCTTGAAGCGCTGCACATTGCGCGACCCGTTCTGGTGGGTCATTCCGACGGAGCCACGATCGCGCTGCTTCATGCCGCCCGCCACGAGCTTGCCGCCTGTGTCGCCATCGCCCCCCATGTTTTCGTCGAGAAGATGTCACTGCACGCGATCGACCAGGCAAGGCAACTCTACGAGGCTGCGCCGGAGTCGCCCGACGGTCTGCGGCAACGACTCGCCCGCCACCACCGCGACGTGGACAACGCGTTCTGGCAATGGAACGACGTCTGGCTGAGCGCGGCATTCCGGTCATTCGACATCCGCGAAGAGCTCGGGTCCATCAAGGCGCCCTTGCTTCTGATCCAGGGCGTCAACGATGAATATGGATCCATGGAACAGCTCGGCGCCATCCAGAAGGAAGTCCCCCATGCGAAACGCGTGGCCATGGAGCGTTGCGGGCACAGTCCCCACCGGGATCAACCCGATCAACTCCTGGGCGTGGTGCAAAGCTTTCTCGTCAATGTGAAATGACACTCCTTCAGCCCTACCTTCTTTGTAGGATGTACGAACGTCCAGCACGGGATCACAATGCCCTTCGGTCCGGCGAACCGCGAGGTTGAACACCGTCGCCATCAAGACACTCCGTCAGACGAGCAGCACGGTTCGCACGCTGCCAGTTCAAGGGGCGACCGGGCTTCGCAGCGGCTTCAAATGGGCACCGAACGCCACCATAGCCTCAAGGATCTCGACGGGGTTGTGGCCCAAATGTCCCATCAAACGGCCCGCAAACCCCAAGAAGTTCACATCTTCTTCGTGTGTTGAGCACGCAAATCACCCAGTCTCGCGTGAACTGCATACACTTTGATACAGATTGACGAATTGCCCCAAATGCTCATGAACGACTGGACCAACCCATGGCTGCTTGCAGTGCTGGTGCCCGCCTTGCTGGCGCTGGGTGCCCTGCTGCACCGCATGTGGGCCGACCGTCAGGCCCGTGAGCGCAGGCGCATCCCCAAGCACTGGCCCCTGAGCACCCGTCCGCTGGCGAACAGCGAGGAAGCCCGGGTCTGGCACTGGCTGGCCAGGGCCTTCTACGATCACCACGTGATGATCAAGTTGCCGGTGACCCGCTTCACCCTGCCCCGAGACAGAGAGCAAGGTATGGAGTGGTACAAACTCCTTGGCAGCGTGTATTGCACGTTCACGGTTTGCCGATCCGACGGGCGGGTCCTTGGCTGCCTGGATGTGCCTGGCAGCGCAGGCCTTCCCCGCAGCACCCGAGCGCTCAAGCATTCGCTGCTGACCCAATGCGGATTGCCCTATTGGGTCGTGCGATCCAACAGCCTGCCGACGGTCGCGGAAATTCGAGCGGAGTTTCTGGGCGAGTCCGCACTGAACCAGTCCATGCGCGAGCGTGAACTGGAAGAACGGGCCATCATTGCAGCGCAGGCCAACCTGCGCACCGTGCTCACCCGCCAACGCAGCACGCGTTCAAGCGATTTTTCACCGCTGTCGACCTGGCCAAACAGCACGAACAGCGAACCGCGCAGCGACTTCAATTCGCAGTGGCAAGAGAACTCCTTCCTCATGCCCCTGGACAGCCGCAAGGGCGACCTGCTCTGAGCCGACGCGCCTGCCGATTCACCCCGGCGTTTTTTGCGTCAGCAGCCTCACCTCTTCCGCGGTCAACCAACGCCACCGGCCCGGTCCCAGTTCCGGCGTCAGCGACAGCGGCCCCACCGAAGACCGGTGCAAGCCTTCAACACGGTTGCCCACCGCAGCCACCATGCGTTTGACCTGGTGGTACTTGCCCTCGGTCAGGGTCAACCGGAGGTGGTGCTCATCTTCGGCCGAACAAGCCTGCGCCCTCACCGGCTTGGGGTCATCGTCGAGGACCACGCCTTCCAGCAACCGACCCACCTGCGTGGTGTCCAGCGGGTGCTTGACCCGCACTTCGTAGACCTTGGGCACGTGATGGCGAGGCGAGGTCAATCGATGGATGAACTTTCCGTCATCCGACATCAGCAACAGGCCCGTGGTGTCCTGATCCAGACGGCCCACCGCTTGCACACCCGCCGCCGCACCCCCACCGCGGGCGCGCAGCGGACCAGGCAGCAGGGTATAGACGCTGGGATAGGTGCTGGGTTTCTGAGAGCATTCGAAGCCCGCGGGCTTGTGGACCATGAGGTAGGCCCGCTCGTGGTAGGCCCAGGGCTCCCCCTGCACCTGAAAAGCCAACCCTTCCTCGGAAAACGAGGCGGACGGGTCCAGGCACACCGCCCAAGCCTCGTCGATCCTCACCTTCACCAGCCCTTGCTGGATCAGCCCGCAACAGATCCGGCGGGTGCCGAAGCCCTGTGAAAAAAGAATGTCCTGCAACTGCATCATGGTGGGTGGATTGTCGCTGCTCGTTCGTCGCACACCGGCGCATTCGGGGACAATCTGCGCACGCCCATCCTCATACCTCAGTCAGGTCGAATGAAGAACAGACTCAAGACATGGCTGCCGAAGCCGGAAACCCTCCAGAGCAACCGCTGGCTGCGCTGGATGGGCCCCGTGCTGAACCATCCGAGGCTGTGGCACTTCAGTCGCAAAGGCATCGCCCTGGGCCTGGCGCTGGGCATCTTTTTCGGGCTCCTCATTCCTGTGGCGCAAATCCCGTTTGCAGCCGCCCTTGCGGTGGTGCTTCGAGCGAACGTTCCGATGGCAGTGGCCAGCACCCTCGTCACCAATCCGGTGACTTTTGGTCCGGTCTACTACGGCGCGTACCGCCTGGGCAAAGCCGTGCTGGGTCAGGAGGCCCCCACAGATCGCGAAATCGAGTCGCAGCTGCAGACCGTTCAGGAGTCCCCCCCCGTCGCGCAAGGCTGGGGCGAACGACTCAGCCATGGTCTCCAACAACTGGGCACCGTGGGCAAACCCCTTGTGGTGGGACTGGCCATCGTCGCCAGCCTCAGCGGCATAGCCGTCTACTTCCTGGCGAGCGGAATCTGGGTGCTGAGAACCCGATGGATGCGCAGCAAGCGACTGCGCGCAAGAATGCCGGGGGCGGGCAACGGGTCTTGAAGCAGGCCGGCAAGAACGAAGAAAAGCTGCCCGGATGAACCGGGCAGCTTGATCGCGTTTGGTGGAGCTGGGGGACTTTGAATGATCTGCCACAAGCCTCACCAACGCTGTGTTTTCGGCAGCGTCATCCTCTTTTGTTCCCCCTTTTATTCCCCCGTATTATTTTTCCACTCATACGCTAGCCCCTGGTGTAAGCCAATGACCGCCGACCAGTACGTAAGCCGTCAGACGCGTCAAAGGGGGGGGGGGGGTAGGTCTCTGTACTGCTTGATTGAACGGCGGCACCCTTCAAGCCTCTGAAGAGATCGACAAGGTTTTTTTGTAACGCACTTAAAACGTCTGACAAAAAATCCTGTTTCGACTTGTCCATCAGGGGAGCGGGGCAAGCAACTCAGAAACCGTGGTGTCAAGCCTGTTTGCCAGCTTGAGCAGAGTGTCAAGGCTTGGGTTGCCCACGCAGCGCTCAATTTTGGACACGACTGTCCTGTCAACGTCTGCATCAAGCGCCAGACGTTCTTGTGCCACGCCCTGCGATCTTCTTGCCAGCTTGAGGTTCGCGGCGAGATCCCCCTTGAGCTTCTCCATAGATTGGTTTGTCGGCATACGCCGATAGTGTTCATTCTCACGACCCGAAAAGCCACGGCTTGACAGGCCACGGCTCAAAAAGCCACAATAAAATGATTTTTATATTCATTAGCACAAAAGTGCCAAAAAAAGGAGATGTATGAAAAAATTCAACACGCTACTGCTTACCCTTCTGTTGGCGGGTTGCGGTATGAGCCCTGAGAACCAAAAACTATGGGCTGAAGTTTTGAACAGCGCAGCAGATGGCGTGAATAAATCAAACGAAGAGCTTCGACGTAGCATGCAAGAAAACAATCGTCCAAACAACATTTACATGCAACCGATTGCACCTATGCCTACGAATTGCTTCACCACTTACAACTCTTTGATGCGAGCTTATGAAACCAGATGCCAATAAAAATTGGCAATTGAATTATGAATAAATACAAACACGCACTGTATTTTTTCGCCCTCATGTTTTTCAATAATTGCCAAGCGAATATAATTACTTTGCTGTGCTCAGGGCAAGTATCTGCAAAAAATTCATTTAACCAACATCGCTCGGGAGATATAAAAACAACAGTTGAATTTAACGAGCAAAATAATTATTTTAATATAACTGATACAGGCAATCTAGAAAGAGGAGCGATCAAACCATACAAAGAGATGAATTTTTTCGATGATTCAATTCACTGGAAAACCTCTACAGATGCCATTTTCGGAAACGGGACATTCTACGGGCACATTAATCGCAAGACAGGTGAAATGAAAACCAACTATTTCATTGTTGAAATAACGGGCGGCATGGTCATCATAAGCGGCTCTTTATTTTGCACAAAACAAACTGAGAATAAATTTTAATTTATTCACTCACCTCTCCGTTTATAAAACTAGTTATAGACATATCGAATCGGTAACCAAGGCTGTACAACTCTTGGTAAAGCCCCAAGAGGTTTCTGAATCCTTCAGTCTTTGACCCGTTACCAGCAGCGGCCAAGATTTTCGCCTCTGCTGGATCGAGCTTGCGATTAAAGTTTTTGGCATGTGAGCGCTCAGGCATGCCGGGGGGTCGGCCCGGCTGGGCTACGTATCCTTTGGCAGGCATTTCGGACTCCTTGGTAAACAGGTGGTGGAAAAAAGGACCACCCGACTCTTTCACATCATGAAATATGAGACGTTTGCGCCTCAGTGGGATCGAACTTTGACGTTAGGCGTTGCGGGGTTAACGGGGTTTGGCGGGGTTGATTTCCGCCTGTGCTATGTGAGGATTCCAATTTTACGTTGGACTAACTTGGAGAAACCCCGCAAAACCCCGCAAACCCCGCAAAATGAACGTCAGGCCGGCATTTCTCGGACCATCCAACGCAAAACGCCATCACGGTCAACCGGCCCGCGAACTATTTGTAGCCCCCCAACGATTCGGTCACGCCTGTAAGCCAACATCTTGCCCACGCCCTTCGCAGTTGGATCACCTACGCTAAAGAACTCCTCCAGCGCATCGGACAAACGTCGTTCATCGTCAAGCAAATGAGAATGTCTTCGACGGTGCACGTCGATCAAGTCGCGAGCCGATATAAAACGATCACCAAAGACTGATCTCCACGAAATCATGAGCACGCTTAGGGCTTCGTCCATCGGGTCGGCTTCAGCCCTGGTCAAGACGCTGTCCAGCGGATCGCCCAACATACCCACGGGCGCCACATTCTGTCCAATCCAAAGCACGGCCTGACGTACGCTCGCATCCCATTCGGTGAAACTACCGACGGAAGCTGAACTCACCTTTGGGCTTCCCGCCGTTATGAAACCGCGCAACAAGATCAACACTGCCGCGACCAGCCCCTGACGTTGCTCCTTACACACGGCGGATTCAAAAGTGAAGTGCAACACCTGCCACCGAGTAAGGTCAGCAGATGCA